>NZ_SRUN01000008.1:0-307969 GCF_004791595.1 Mesorhizobium sp. M8A.F.Ca.ET.202.01.1.1
AACAAACCGTAGCCGCTCGTCCATGATCCCAGTTTCTCGCCAAACCATCGCCGGTCCTCCCGGCGGACAAGAAAACTGTCACCCATGCTATCGGTCCATTCTGTTACCTATCTATCCGGTTCGGACACAGCTGTTTTCTCCCCGTCACTATACGGGGAGAAATGCCCGGCAGGGCAATGAGGGGTGGCGCTAGCCTTGGCAATTGGCCGCGTCCTGCCCCAAGGGCCCTTAGCCCAATCCTAACCCAGCAACGTCCGCTGCCGTTTGCTCCCGCCCAGCTTGCGCCAGCCGTTGAACCGATGCGTGGCGGCGGCGAACGAGATCTTCATCTGCTGGGCCACCGTATAGCGTGACTTGCCTTCGTCGAACATGCGGTAGCAGCACTCGACGCCTTCCTCGGTCAGCTTGCCGTCCGGCGCCTTGTTGTGTGGATTGGCGGGGTCGAATTTCTCGACCTGCTGCTCGACCAGGCCCTTCAGGCGCTGCAGGTCGGCCTCGATGCTGGCGATGAGATCGAGGACCGGTTTCGGGTCATAGGCGTGCGGAGGCGTCTTTGCCGTCATCAGCTCGTTCCTTTTATGACTTGGTTCCCAAATATAGGCGAACATTCACTGATAATGAAGAGCGATACCCAGACCGGGGCTTCAACTATTCTTGAACCGCCGGCCAAGCGCGCGATTGACCACGGACGCCGTAAACCTTAGTTTAGAACCATTCTAAACTAGGGTGATTTTCTCATGCTTTCCCGTGTTTTCGGCTTCGGCCGCCGCCCCTTCGAATCGCTCTCCGAACAGGAGATCCTGGCGCTGGCCATTTCATCGGAGGAAGATGACGGGCGCATTTACCGGGCCTATGCGGACGGGCTGGCCGAGACTTTCCCGCAATCGGCAAAGGTGTTCGAGGCGATGGCCGAGGAAGAGGATGGCCATCGCGACTCGCTGATTGAACTCTTCCGCAAGCGCTTCGGCGAGCGCATTCCGTTGATCCGCCGTGAACATGTGAAGGGCTATTATGAGCGCAAGCCCGACTGGCTGGTGCGGCCGCTCGGCGTCGAGGCCGTGCGCCGCCAGGCCGAGGCGATGGAGCGGCAGGCCTATCTGTTTTATGTCGAGGCGGCCAAGCGCACCACCGACGCCTCGACCCGCAAACTGCTCGGCGACCTGGCCGCGGCCGAACAGGGCCATGAAAGCTCGGCTCATGCGCTGGAGCAGACGCACGTACCGGGCGACGTGAAGGACGAAGAGGCCGCCGCCGAACAGCGTCAGTTCATCCTGACCTACGTGCAGCCCGGGCTGGCTGGTCTGATGGATGGATCGGTCTCGACGCTGGCGCCGATCTTCGCCGCCGCCTTTGCGACCCATGATACCTGGCAGACCTTTCTGGTCGGGCTGGCCGCCTCGATCGGCGCCGGCATTTCAATGGGCTTCACCGAGGTCGCTTCCGACGACGGCAAATTGTCGGGCAGGGGCTCGCCGGTAAAACGCGGCATCACCACCGGCGTCATGACGTCCGCGGGCGGGCTCGGCCACGCGCTACCCTACCTCATCCCGCATTTCTGGACGGCCACCGCCGTTGCCGCCGTGGTGGTGTTCTTCGAATTGTGGGCCATCGCCTTCGTCCAGAACCGCTACATGCAGACCCCGTTCCTGCGCGCCGCCTTCCAGGTGGTGCTGGGCGGCGCCCTGGTGTTCGCGGCCGGCGTGCTGATCGGGAATGCGTGAGGCGCGCTTCTTCCTTCCCCCCTTGTGGGGGAAGGTGGCCTCGCGAAGCGAGGTCGGATGAGGGGTGTTCCAGGGAACACCAACGTCTCACTCCGCTGGAACACCCCTCATCCGTCTCGGCGCTGACGCGCCGATCCACCTTCTCCCACAAGGGGAGAAGGGAAGGCGCTACCCATTCACCGCCCGGCTGTCCGCCGGCGCCTCGTCCCTCTCGGCCAGCCCGTAGTCCCGCACCACATGGGCGATCCGCAATCTATAGCCGGCAAAGATACCGCCGCGCCCGGCCTGCTGCGCCTGCCGGTGTTCTTCCGTATTGCGCCAGGCCTTGACCGCCTCCTCGTCGCGCCAGAATGACAGCGACAGCACCCGGTTCTGGTCGGCCAGGCTCTGGAAGCGCTCGACGGAAATGAATCCATCGATGCCGTCGAGCAGCGGACGCAACTCGGCGGCGATGCCGAGATAAGCCTCGCGCCGGCCTTCCGCGGGCTGCACCTCGAAGATGACGGCGATCATACCTTCGCCAGCGGCGCGTGCGGGCCGGACGCCAGTTTCAGGAACATGCGGTCCTCCTTGAGGATGAACCGTTCGCGGCGGGCGAACTCGTAGTTTGCCTTGCCGGCGGGGTCGGCGGCAAGCCGGGCGCGATAGGCTTCGTAGGCCGCCAGGTTTTCGATGTTGTAGGCGGCATAGGCCGTCGTGGCCGAGCCCTCGTGCGGCGCGAAATAGCCGATCAGATCGGCGCCGCAGCGCGGAATGGCCTGGCCCCAATTGCGGGCATACTCCTCGAAGGCGGCCTTGCCGAACGGGTCGATCTCATAGCGGATGAAGCAGGTGATGGTCATCTCGGTCTCCTTGGGGTTTTGCAACGACGGTTCGAGGGCGGTCGAAACGTCACGCGCATCTCTGTGCTAGTCAGTCTGGTGTCAGGAGCCATCATGCCGGCTCCTTGAGCTGGACCGAGAATACTGGTTATCTTACAAGAATGCTTCGATGAGGATCAAACCATGCGCGAAGGACCCGATATTGCCCGCATCGCCAGCCTGGTCGGCGATCCGGCCCGCGCCAACATGCTGAACGCCCTGATGGGTGGCACGGCATTGACCGCGAGCGAACTGGCGCTGGAGGCCGGCGTGTCGCTGCCGACCGCGTCCTCGCATCTGTCCAAACTGATGGAGGGCGGACTGCTGACCGTGGCCAGTCAGGGCCGGCATCGCTATTACGGGCTGGCCGGCCCGCAAGTGGCCGGCATGATCGAAGCCATCACCGGCGTGGCCGAAGCCGTAGGCCCAAAGCGCGTGCGGCCGGGCCCCCGCGACGGCGCGATGCGCATCGCGCGCGTCTGCTACGATCACCTTGCCGGCGAACAGGCCGTTGCGATGCTGGATCGTCTTGTCGACAAGAACATATTGGTCCGCGACGGCCAGGAGATCAGGCTCGGCCCCTCGGCGGCCTCGCACTTCGCGGCGATCGGCATCGATGTCTACACCAAGCCTAGGCGGCCGGTGTGCCGCGCCTGCCTCGACTGGAGCGTGCGGCGCTCGCACCTCGCCGGCACGCTGGGCGCCGCCATCCTCGACAAGATCCTTGCCGAGAAATGGGCACGCCGCGAGAAGGACAGCCGCGCGGTGGTATTTTCGCCGCCGGGCAAGCAGGCGTTCGAAAGGGTGTTTTTGGGGTGAACCTGCTTCGTCATCCACGGGCGAAGCAAGGAGCGCAGCGACGCAGCGCAGACCCGAGGATCCATGCCGGGAACTTCCCAACGATAATACGGTCCAGAACTCCGCTCTGCCCCGATCTGCGGCCGAAGTCACGGCATGGATCCTAGGGTTCTGCGCGACGCTTTGCGTCGCTCCGCCCTAGGATGACGAAATCATGGGGTCCGCTTCAAAGCCTTCCCCTGCCTGAAAAAGTCCTTCCATGGGTCGGCTTCCGCCAGCTTCGCCAACGTCGTCTTGTCGCCGATCGGGAAGGCATTCGGCGCCAGGCCGGCCTCGATCTCGGGCCAGGTCACCGGCATCGACACCGTCGCGCCCTTCTTGGCCCGTGAGGAGTAAGGTGCCACGGTGGTCGCGCCGCTGCCATTGCGCAGATAGTCGACGAAGATTTTTCCCGTACGCGCCTTCTTCGACAGCGTCGCCGTGTAGCGGTCGGGGGCACCCTGCTCCAGCGCCCTGGCGAAATCATGGGCGAAGTCTTTGACTTCGGCCCAATCCGCCGACGGTTTCAGCGGCACGACGACATGAAAGCCCTTGCCGCCCGATGTCTTGACGAAATTGGGCAGCGACAGCTCGTCGAGCTTGCCCCTGATGTCGAGCGCCGCCTCGCGCACCGCCTTCACATCGACGCCCTCATCGGGGTCGAGGTCGAAGACGATCTGGTCCGGCTGTTCGAGCTTGTCGATCGTGCAGCCCCAGATGTGGATCTCGACCACACCATACTGGACGAGAGCCGCGACCCCGTCGAAATCCCGGATGAACAGGATTTCCTCGCCATCCCCGGGGTCCCTCATCCGGGCGATCTTGTCGCTCATTCCGGGGGAGGCGTGTTTCTGGAAGAAGCGCTGCCCGCCAACGCCGTCCGGCGCGCGCACCAGGCTTAGCGGCCGGTTGACGACGAACTGTTCCATGCGCGGCCAGACCAGCGCGTAATGGTCGAGCAGGTCCTGCTTCGATATCTTCTCGTCGGGCCACAAAAGCTTGTCGGGATGGGAGAGCTTTACGGAGGTCGTCATCCCGCCGGCAGGCCTACCGGCGCTGCTTGCCGCCGGCTTGGCCTTTGCCGGGCCCTTGCCTGTCGCTGGCTGGCCTGTCGCCGCCTTCGGCTTTTCCTGCACGACTTCCTCCGCCGGCTTGTCCTCGCGCAGCCCCTGGAACGAAGCATGGCGTATTATACGGTCCGAGGTCCAGCTGCGAAACTCCACTTCGCCGACCAGTTCCGGCCTGACCCAGACAAGGCCCTTGCCTTTCGGCACCGCCGCATCGAAGGGCGAGGCGTCCGACGTCAGCGCATCGAGCCTCTTTTTCAGCTCGTTGGCGCCCTTGGTGGAGAAGCCGGTGCCGACCCGGCCGGCATAGTGCAGGCGGCCGTCTTCGAAATAGCCGACCAGCAGCGAACGCAGGCCGCGTCCCGTCTTGTCAGATGGCAGATAGCCGCCGATGACGAATTCCTGCCGCGCCGTGCACTTCGATTTGACCCATGCCGGACCGCGCCCGCCGCGGTAGGGCGCATCGGAGCGTTTTGAGACGACGCCTTCCAGCCCCATGCGGCAGGCATGTTCCAGCATGATCTTGCCGGGTTCGGCAAAATGGTCGGAGAAACGCACCGCCGCATTGGCGGCCTGCTCGCCGAGCAGGTCCTGCAAGGCCTGCTTGCGCTCGACCAGCGGTTCCCTGCGCAAATCCTTGCCGTCGAGCCGCATCAGGTCGAACACATAGTAGATGAACCGGTTCGTCCGCTTCGCCGACAGGTCCTGCTGCAGCAGCGCGAAGGACGACACGCCGCTGTCGGCCAGCACTACGATCTCCCCGTCGATGATAGCATCGCTGCATTTCAGCCCGGCGAGTTCGGCCGCGATCTCGCCGCCGAATTTTTCCGTCCAGTCGAGGCCGGTTCGGGTCAAGAGCCGCACGTCGGTGCCGGCGATCTGCGCCTGCATGCGATAGCCGTCGAACTTCACCTCATGCAGCCAGTCCTGGCCCGACGGTGCGTCCCGCTCCAGCGTGGCGAGCTGCGGTTCGATGAAGTCGAGTTTCCTGGCCCCGGCCTTGGCCTTGCCGGTGGCCGGCTTGTTCGAGTGCCAGACTTTGGGTTTCTCGCCCTTGGCCGCCTTGCCTTCGCCGACCTCCTCGATCGTCAGGCCTGATTTCACCGACTTCGGCTCGTCGTTGAGAATATCCTCGCCGGGGCGCGCGGCGGCATCGTCGGACTTGATCAGCAGCCAGTTGTCTCGTTTTTCGCCCGGGCGCGGCCGCAGCCGCACCAGATGCCATTTGCCACGCAGCTTGTGGCCCTCGAGTTCGAAGTTGATGTGCCCCTTCTTCATCATCTTCGCGGGATCGTCCTCGGGCGTCCAGGTTCCTTCGTCCCAGACGAGCACCGAGCCGCCGCCATATTCGCCCTTGGGGATGGTGCCTTCAAAGCCGGCATAGTCGATGGGATGATCCTCGACATGCACGGCCAGCCGCTTTTCGTGCGGGTCGAGGCTAGGACCGCGCGTCACCGCCCAGCTCCACAGCACGCCGTCATGCTCGAGGCGAAAATCGTAATGCAGCCTTGTCGCGGCATGCTTCTGGATCACGAAGATGCCGCCGCCCTTCTGCCCGCGCGTAACCTTGCCGGCCGGCTCCGCGGTCTTCTTGAAGTCGCGCTTCGAATGATACTGTTCGAGGCTTGCCATCTCGTATCCTCAGGCCGATTTGCGCTTCGGCGCAACGCTTTTCGCCTTGGCGCTTTTGGTCGCCGGCTTGGCTTTCGCCTGGGATGATGGTTTCGACGGGCCGGAGTCAGACGAGAGGCTCTTCTTCAGCGCGTCGAACAGATTGACGACGTTGGAGGGCTTGGGAGCGGCCTTGGCCTTCGGCGCCTTGTGCCCCGCCTTCTTGGCGCGGATCAGTTCGAGCAGGGCGTCCTCATATTTGTCCTCGAATTTCGACGGATCGAACTTCGCCTTCTTCTTGTCGATGATGAGTTCGGCGAGATCGGTCATCTCCTGGTCGGTCTTCACCGCCTTGATGTCGCCGAAGACGCTTTCCGGCTGGCGCACCGTGTTGTCGTAGCGCAGCGTCGTCAGCACCATGCCCTTGCCGAGCGGCTCGATGACCACGGGCCGTTCGCGGCTGTACAGAACGATGCGGGCAAGCCCCGCCATCTTCTTGCCCGCCATGGCGTCGCGGATGACGGCGAAGGCCTCTTCCGAAACCGTGTCGGCCGGCGCGACATAGTAAGGCGTGTCGAGATAGATCTGCTGGATCGAGGCCTTGTCGACGAAGCCGTCGAGGCTCATCGTGTGCGAGGATTCGATCTGCACCGCCTCGATCTCATCCTCCTCTATACGGACGAAATCGCCCTTGTCGATCTCGTAGCCCTTGATCTCGTCGCCATCCTCGATCGGCTTGCCGGTCTCGGCATCGACGTAGATCCGCTTCACCGTATTGCCGGTCTTGCGGTTGAGGATACGGAACGAGACCTTCTCGGCATGGGTGACGACATTGGTCAGTTCGATGGCACAGGTGACCAGCGAGAGCTTCAGATAGCCTTTCCAGGCCGGGCGCGGCGCCATGATGATTCCCCTTGAGAAAGATCAGCTGCAACGGACGACCACCCCGCTCGGTTCCAACGCGATCCGGCCGTGGCCGGCGCGGTTGCCGCCGGCCCCGGCTGTCAGCCCCTATTCGGCGGCTTGCAGGTTGATCTTGCTTTCCGCCATTTCGGTCAGCTTGCGATCCGTCGCCTGCTCTTCCCTGAGGTTCTTGGCCAGCACATTGGCGCAATCGCTGCGGCCGAGCTGTTTGGCCCAGGCGATCAAGGTGCCGTAGCGGGTCATCTCATAGTGCTCGACGGCCTGGGCGGAAGCGATCAGCGCGGCGTCGAGAACATCCTTGTCATCGACATCGCTGCTGACGTCGTCGGCCTCCTCGAGAATGCCGTCAATGGCCGGGCAATTCACCGGCTTGGCCTTCACGCCGTGCAGCTCGAACACCTCCTCGACGCGTTCGATATGGCCCTTGGTCTGTTCGAGATGTTTTTCGAAGCCGGCCTTCAATTGCGGATCGGTTGCCTTGTCGATCATCTTCGGCAACGCCTTCTCGATCTGCTTCTCGGCATAATAGATGTCGCGCAGCGTGTGCACGAAGAGATCGTCCAGTGTTTTGATGTCCTTCGAAAAGAAGCCCATGATTTCAGCCTTTCCATTGCTCTTGCTTGTGGCGGGATTCCGGCCTGCCGACAGGCAGCACCTGTGAGCCGGCAATGCCGTGATCCCAACGTCCGTTGCCCGGGCCGGTTCCGACCCCACCGGCCATCCGGCAAGGAAATTCCAGCGACGGTTCGAAAGTTGAAACAAAAGCGCGCCAAGGCGACATTCAAACGAAACATATGTGATGCAAAAGTCACACCAGCCGAAATGACGACAAGGGGCACCGAAACACCCCGAATCAGCCGCATTCCGGCCACGAAGCGACGGGTTTTCGACCAAAAATTAACATCGCGTTCACTGAGTATTCACGCCTTGATGCTATCGTTCTCGCAATTCGGAAGGGACATCCGAAAATCGGGACAGGGACCGGGTAAAATGAACTTCCTCACGCACCTCATCGGCTATGCCGCCGCCATCCGCGAATTCGTCGCGCCGACCTATCGGCCCGAGCGCTACTACATGCGCGGCCCCGGTCCGGCCTGCGCCCGTCGCGGCACCTCGCTGGGCGCGCACTGACCATGACTTTCGAGAGCCGCCACAACAGCCGCATCTGCAGGCCGGGTGCCTCGTCCCGCGCCACGACCTATCGCGCCGAACGTCCGGCTTTCGCCGGCAGACAGCGTGCGACATTGCCGCGTCTTTGAGACCGCCATCGGCTGGCTTAGTGTCACAGGACATAAGCAGCCGAGGCCAGCGTGACCGACCGTCCCAAGCCGCCTTCCCCATCCTTTGATGCAAGCCATCCGTGTACAGCTTCCAGCCATTGCCGGTGGCGCCGGAGGGCGAGCATGACGCGACGCCGCGCGCCCATTTTGGGCGCATAAATCCACCAGCCATCTCACCGCACCTTCCGGCGGCTCCATGCCGGCCCCCGAGCCTTTGAAACGCATGCCCGCTTGCACAAGGCGCGGCCGGAGACGAAAGTTTTTTCCGCAACCTGTCGAAATCGGCCACCGCCGCGCGACATACGTCTGGCCCCGCAAGGACGCGGCCCTCGAAACCACGGGAGAAGACCCATGCGATACATGCTTTTGATCAACAACGACGAAGCCGCGCTGGCGAACACGCCGATTGAGAAAGCCCAGCAGATGAGCGCGGCTTATGCCGCCTATACCGAGGCGTTGAAGAAGTCCGGGGCGTGGCTGGCCGGCGAAAGGCTGCGTCCGACCCAGGCGACCACCTCGGTGCGGATCGCCGACGGCAAGACCAACGTGATCGACGGCCCCTATGCCGACACCAAGGAGCAGCTTGCCGGTTTCTACATGATCGAGGCGGCCGACATCGATACCGCCATCGACTGGGCGGCACGCTGTCCGGCGGCCAGCACCGGCACGGTCGAGCTGCGGCCGATCTGGGAAATGGCCGACTATATGCCCAAGAAGTGACGGCGTGATGGACAGTCGCCCGGAGATCGCCCGGGCGGTCGCCGAGGCCGCCGCCCGGCAGAGCTATGGCAAGCTGGTCGCCTGGCTCGCCGCGCGCACGCGCGACGTGGCCGCCGCCGAGGATGCGCTGGCCGACGCCTTTGCCGCGGCGCTCGAACGCTGGCCGCGCTCCGGCGTGCCGGAAAAGCCGGAAGCCTGGTTGCTCGCCGTGGCCAGGCGGCGGCGTGTCGATGCGGTGCGGCGGCGGCTGACCAGCGAAGCCGGCCGTGACCATCTCAAGCTGATTGCCGAGGAGGCGGAGGCGCGCATGACCGACGAAGACCTGCCCGACGAACGATTGCGGCTGATGTTCGCCTGCGCCCATCCGGCGATCGAACCCGGCGTGCGGGCGCCGCTGATCCTGCAGACCATCCTCGGCTTCGATGCCGCGACGATCGCTTCCGCCTTCCTGCTCTCGCCGGCCACGATGGGCCAGCGCCTGGTGCGCGCCAAGAGCCGCATCCGCGAGACCGGCATTCCGTTCCGCGTGCCGGAGCGGGCCGAACTCGGTGAAAGGCTGGATGCGGTGCTGGAGGCGATCTACGCCGCTTTCGCCGAGGGTTGGTCCGATCCGGCCGGTACCGAGACGCGACGCCGCAACCTCGCCACCGAAGGCATCTGGCTCGGTCGGCTGGTGGCCTCGCTGCTGCCGGACGAACCGGAGGCGCTGGGCCTGCTGTCGCTGATGCTGTTCGCCGAGGCGCGCCGCGCGGCGCGTCGCGATACGGCCGGCGATTATGTGCCGCTCGCCGATCAGGACCATGCATTGTGGGATCATGTGCTGGTCGACGAGGCCGAAGCATGTCTTCGCGGTGCCGCCACCAAGGGCGTCATCGGCCGCTACCAGCTGGAGGCGGCCGTGCAGTCCGTCCATGCGGCGCGGCGGCTCACCGGTCGCACCGACTGGATCGCGATTCGCGAACTCTACGACGCGCTGTTTTCGATTGCGGGATCGCCGGTGGTGGCGATCAACCGCGCGGTGGCGATCGCCGAGACCGAGGGCGCGGTGGCGGGGTTGGCCGCCCTTTACGTGCTGGGTGACGACAAGCGGCTCAATGACTATCAGCCCTACTGGGCCGCGCGTGCCGGTCTCCTGGCCAGGCTCGGCCAGGGACCGCAGGCGGTCGAGGCCTATGATCGCGCGATCGGCCTCGAGCGCGATCCGGCGGTGCGCCGCTTCCTGCAAGCAAAACGCACCGCGTTCATACAGTGAGGTCGTGCGCGCGGGCGGCTTTTTCGGCCGATCAGACCGGCCACATCTCGTGCGAGGTGTTGAGCGTCTTCATAAGCGGGTGCTGGCGCAGCCCCGTCCACAGGCGTTCGATATCAGGCCAGGCCGCCCGCGCTCTGTCGATGTCGGGATGCCAGGCCACCAGCATGACGAGATAGATGTCGGCCAGCGACATCTTATCGCCGACGAGCCAGTCGCGGCCGCGCAAGGCGGCATCAACGACTGCAAAAGCGCGGTCCATCTCGGCGACCGCAGCCTGTTTCACCGCCTTCGTACCCTCGGCATCCGCCGTGTAGCGATGGGCATAGTAGAGCCGCAGCACCGCCGGGTAGAGCACCGAGGACATGAACGCCATCCAGCGCAGGAACTCCGCGCGCGCCGGTTCCTCGGCCGCCGGCGCCAGGCCGGCCTGTGGGTGGCGTTCGGCGAGCAGGATGCAGATCGCCGCCGATTCGGTGACCGAGCGCCCGTCCGGCAAGGTCAGCACCGGCACCTGGTTCAACGGGCTGATGGCGAGGAAGGCCGGATCGGGCGCCTCGCTCTTCGGCACGTCGATCTGTTCGAAAGGCGCATCGATCAGCGTCAGCGCCGCCTCGACGACAAAGCCGCCACTGCCGGGACGCGTGTAAAGCTTGTACATGAAATCCTCCCCCGGCCCGAACCAGGGCCGCTGGAGGTTTGCACCGGAAGCAGCGGTCTGCTCAAGTCGGGTACGGCGCGCCACGGCAGGTTTTTCTGCGGGCCAGGCTCACGGGGCCTTTCCTTCTCCCACAAGGGGAGAAGGAAAGACGGGAGTTCGAAACCCTAAGCCCCAAGCCCCTCGAACAGGATCGTCGACAAATAGCGCTCGGCGAAATCGGGGATGACCACGACCAGGGTCTTGCCCTTGTTCTCCGGCCGCGAACCGACGACGATCGCTGCCTGCAGCGCCGCGCCCGACGAGATGCCGACCGGCACGCCCTCGAGGCGGGCGATGAGGCGCGCATTGGCGACGGAATCCTCGTTCGAGACCTTGACGATCTCGTCATAGACCGTGGTGTCGAGGATCTTGGGCGCGAAGCCGGCGCCGATGCCCTGGATCTTGTGCGGGCCGGGCTGGCCGCCCGACAGCACCGGCGAGGCATCCGGTTCGACGGCGACGACATGCAGCGCGGGCTTGCGCTTCTTCAACACCTGGCCGACGCCGGTGATGGTGCCGCCTGTGCCGATGCCGGCGACGAAGATGTCGATCTCGCCCTGCGTGTCGTTCCAGATTTCCTCCGCTGTCGTCTTGCGATGGATTTCCGGATTGGCCGGGTTTTCGAACTGCTGCGGAATGATGGCGTTGGGGATCGTCGCGGCCAGTTCGTCGGCCTTGGCGATGGCGCCCTTCATGCCTTTCGGGCCTTCGGTCAGCACCAGTTCGGCGCCGAGCAGCGCCAGCATCTTGCGGCGCTCGACCGACATCGTCTCCGGCATGGTCAGGATCAGCTTGTAGCCCTTGGCGGCGGCGGCGAAGGCCAGCGCGATGCCGGTGTTGCCCGATGTCGGTTCGATCAGCGTGGTCTTGCCGGGCGTGATCTTGCCGGCTGCCTCCAGCGCCTCGATCATCGCCACGCCGATACGGTCCTTGACCGAGGCGATCGGATTGAAGAATTCGAGCTTGGCGACCAGATTGGCGACGATGCCCTTCTCCTTGGCGAACTTGTCGAGCCGTACCAGGGGCGTATCGCCGATCGTGTCGGTGATGGAATTGTAGATGCGGCCGCGGCCGGGCACGCGGGCGGAAGTGACGGGCTTGTTCATTGGTTTCGCTCCCTGGATTTCAGGCAATTGGCAGTAGCCGACAGAATAGGGCTTTCAACCGCGCAAGATAGGCTGCGGCTCGAAAATATCCGAGGGGGGCGTGTGCTGAAAACGCCTGGCCCTCGGAAAGGCATTTCTCGAAACAGCCGGGCCACGGAATGGTTTGGCCGAAACGACCTACTGACGAGCAGCGATCGCCGCCGCCGCGCCAACCATGAACGCGCCGGCGGTGCGGTTCAGCACCTTGAGCGCGCGCGGCGACTTCAGGAACCAGCGTGCCTTGGCGGCGAGTGCCAGGTAGGGCACCAGCACGACGAACAGGACGACCACCGTCAGTGCGACGAGAATGCCGTAATCGGCAAGCGTGATCGTCTTCAGGTCGACGATGGTCGGCGTGATGGCGAGGTAGAAGATCATCGTCTTTGGATTGCCGAGCGTCACGGTGAGCCCGGCGGCGAAGCTCGACGGCAATCCGCCCTTGCCCTTCCTGGCTTCGATGGTTTCGGGCGTGATACCGGCGGTCCAGAAGCGCCAGCCGAGGAAAGCGAGATAGGCGACGCCGGCCCATTTGATCGCCAGGAAAACCATGCCGAATTCCTGTGCGACGAAGGCGAGGCCCAGCACCACGGCCGTCAGATAAGTGAGGTCGCCGAGCATCAGGCCGAAGGACATGGCGAGCGAAGAGCGAAAGCCCGAGCCCAGCGCACGCGCGACCAGCGCGGTGATGCCGGGGCCGGGAATGGCGGCGGCGATGCCGAGAGCGGCGCTGTAGGCAAGGAATCCGGTGAGGGTCATGGTGTCGGCGTCCAAGGGCGAGTATGCCCTTGTCGCACGAGGCGGGCTCCGGGAGAACGCCCTGCGCGCGGGATTCGCTTACACCAGACGGCAATGGTCCGGCCGCAAGGACGGGTCAGGATCGGCCGCCGTTATAAGTCACGCGCCAGATCGTGCCGTTGCCGTCTTCGCTCACGATCAACGATCCGTCGCCGGCCACCGCCACGCCCACGGGCCGGCCCCACACCTCGCCATTGGAGGCCACGAAGCCGGTCATGAAATCTTCATATTCCCCGGTCGGCTTGCCGTCCTTGAACAGGAGGCGGACGATCTTGTAGCCGGTCCTGTTGCCGCGGTTCCAGGAGCCGTGCAGGGTCACGAAGGCATCGCCTCGATACTCCTCGGGAAAGCTTTTGCCATCATAGAACGCGATGTTGAGCGGCGCCGAATGCGCCTGCATCAGCACGTCGGGAATATCAGCCTTGCCGGCGAGGTCGGGACGCTCGCCCTTGTGGCGCGGGTCCTCATTGTTGCCGATGTAATACCAGGGCCAGCCATAGAAGGCGCCTTCCCTGACCGATGTCGCGTATTCGGCCGGCACATTGTCGCCGAGTGCGTCGCGTTCGTTGACGACGCACCACGGCGCGCCGGTTGCCGGCTGCACGGTCATGCCCGAACAGTTGCGTAGCCCGGTGGCGACGACGCGGCCGTTCTTGCCGTCCGGGTCGAAGGCCCGCACCTCGGCCCGGCCCGCCTCGGAACCCCAACTGGCGCCGAGCGGCTTGGACTTGACCCAGGCGTCGAGCCCGCCTCTGGGTCTTTTGCCCATATTCTCGGCGACATTCGAGCCGGAGCCGACGGAGAGGTAAAGTGTCTTGCCGTCGGGCGAAAAGGCGATGTCGCGCGTCCAGTGGTGGTTCGCCGGAATGTTGTCGACGATGGTTTGCGAACCGCCCGAGGCCTTCAGGTCGCCATTGCGATAGGCAAAGCGCACAATGCTGTCGCTGCTGGCGACATAGACCCATTGCGGATCGTTGCCCAAGGGATAGAAGGCAATGCCATAGGGCTGGTTGAGGCCGCCGGCGAAGATGCCGTTTTCGGCGGGTTTCGCGCTGTCCTTCGTCAGGCGATAAACGCGGATCTGGTTGGCTTCGCTGTCGGCGACGAACAGGTCGCCGTTCGGCGCGACGCGCACGACGCGCGGATTGTCGATCCCCGAGGCGATCAGCTCGGCCGAAAACCCGGACGGCAGGCGTGGCTTCGCATCCGCCGGCATGTCGACAATGCCGGCGCCGTTCGAGGCGGATTTGGTGGCATAGGGTTTAGGCAGGTCTTCCGGCTTGATCAGCCGGCGTACACCGGGCCTGTCCGCCCGCCAGTCGCCGAAAGCCGCCGCGCCTTTGAGCGCAGGCTGATCGGCCTGCTGGGCGAGAGCCGCGGTCGTGAGAAACAGTGCGGACATCGCCAGTCCGGCCAATCGCATCATTTCCTCCACTCGATCGTGAAGGAAATTAACGATCGGTCTGTCCCTGGGTTCCCTCACGCACGATGGTTCGAAGCAAACGTCAGGAATCAGGTCCCGGCAGCGTAAAAATCGTCATCCAGGCGTTTTTCCAGGGCAACGAGATCGGCGGGCAACGGCAGGCCCATGGCGCGCATTTCGCGCAGTTTTTCGCGCAGCTGTTCCTGAATTTCGTGCTGGTCTTCCGGCTGGTTGACCATCTCTTCGAGCAGCAGACTGATCTGGGCCTTGAATGATTCCAGCGCCATTCTTTTTCTCCTTTGCGGCCTGTCTCGATTTTAGGACCTTAGCGCAGCATGCGGGAAATCAGCTGCGCCGTGTAATCCACCATCGGCACGATGCGGGCATAGTTGAGCCGGGTCGGGCCGATGACGCCGAGCGCGCCGACGACGCGCGCGTCCTTGTCGCGATAGGGGGCCACCACCAGCGATGAGCCCGACAGCGAAAACAGCTTGTTTTCCGAACCGATGAAGATGCGCACGCCCGATCCCTCCTCGGCGAGGTCGAGCAACTGGATCAGGCCGTCCTGCGTCTCCATGTCCTCGAACAGATGGCGCAGCAATTCGATGTCGGCCTGGGCGGTGACGTTTTCGAGCAGATTGGCGCGGCCGCGCACGATGAGCCGCGCCGGCAGCCCGCTTTCGGCGCCCGCCCACACCGCCAGTCCCTTCTCGACGAGGTCCTGCGACAGCGTGTCGAGCGCCGCCCTTGTCTCTTCCTTGATGCGGGCGATCTCGGTGCGCGCCTCGGCCAAAGTGCGGCCGCGAATATGGGCGTTGAGGAAATTAGAGGCCTCGTGCAATTGCGAGACTGTGATGCCGGCCGGCAGGTCGACGACGCGGTTCTCGACATCGCCATTCTGGGACACCAGCACGGCCAGCGCCTTGGTCGGCTCCAACTGGATGAATTCGATGTGCTTCAGCGCCACCTCGTTCTTGGCGGCCAGCACCAGCCCGGCGCCGCGCGACATGCCCGACAGCATCTGGCTGGCCTCGGTCAGCATGTGCTCCAGCGTCGCGCCCGAGCCGGAGGCCCGCACCTGCGCTTCGATGGTGCGGCGCTCCTCGTCGGAAAGGTCGCCGAGTTCCATGAAGGCGTCGACGAAGAAACGCAGGCCGGCCTGCGTCGGCAGACGCCCGGCCGAAATGTGCGGCGCGTAGATCAGCCCGAGATGCTCGAGGTCGCTCATCACATTGCGGATGGTGGCGGGCGACAGCGAGGACGGCAGGATGCGCGACAGGCTGCGCGAGCCCACGGGTTCGCCATCCCTGAGGTACGAATCGACGATGCGCCGGAAGATGTCGCGCGAGCGCATGTCGAGCGATTGAAGCGCGGGCGACCGCGACGCGGGATCGACTGCCTTGGTCATTGCGCCAAAAACCTCCGGCTCAAGGATATAGACTTCCGTTACCCGCGCGCAACCCGGTGTCTGTGTCAGATCACCCGGTGTCTGTGCCAGATCACCCGGTGCCGGATCGCTCGGCCATTTTCCTTTGCGCCATGGGCTTGGTGGGGCTACAAGCCGGCCACGATTCCGAAAAATGACTGGAAAGAAGCCTGAATGCGCCCCTCCAAACGCCAATTCGACGAAATGCGCGCCATCTCCTTCGAGCGCGGCGTCTCCAAGCATGCCGAAGGCTCGTGCCTGGTGAAATTCGGCGACACGCATGTCCTGTGCACCGCGAGCCTCGAGGAAAAGGTACCGGGCTGGATGCGCAATTCCGGCAAGGGCTGGGTCACGGCTGAATACGGCATGCTGCCGCGCTCGACCGGAGAGCGCATGCGCCGCGAGGCTTCCGCCGGCAAGCAGGGCGGCCGCACGCTGGAAATCCAGCGCCTGATCGGCCGTTCACTGCGCGCCGTGGTCGACCTGCAGGCGCTGGGTGAACAGCAGATCACCGTCGACTGCGACGTCATCCAGGCCGATGGCGGCACCCGCACCGCTTCGATCACCGGCGGCTGGGTGGCGCTCCATGACTGCCTGCGCTGGATGGAAGCGCGGCAGATGGCCAGCGTTTCGAAGGTGCTGAAGGATCATGTCGCCGCGATTTCCTGCGGCATCCATGACGGCCAGCCGGTCATCGATCTCGACTATATCGAGGATTCCTCGGCCGGCACCGACGCCAATTTCGTCATGACCGGCAAGGGCGGCATCGTCGAGATCCAGGGCACCGCCGAGGGCGAGCCCTTTTCCGAGGCGCAGTTCGCGGACTTGATGGGATTGGCCAAGAAGGGCATTTCCCGGTTGGTCAGCCTGCAGCAGATGGCGGTGGCGTAGGATTTTGATGCCGAGTCCAGGCGCCCCCCTCTGTCCTGCCGGGCATCTCCCCCACGAGGGGGGAGATTGGCAGTTTGGCTGGCCGTGCCTGCCCTTCAACGTTGAAAAGTGGCGAAAGCTACTGATACAGCCAATCTCCCCCCTCGTGGGGGAGATGCCCGGCAGGGCAGAGGGGGGCGCCTCGTGACACCTTCCGCAATCCTGGAATCGGCCCTCTACGTCACCGACCTGCCTGCCGCCGAGCGCTTCTACACCGACATCCTCGGCCTCATCCTCCTCGGCAAGGTGGAAGGCCGCCACCTCTTCTTCCGCTGCGGCCCGTGCGTTCTGCTCATCTTCAACGCCGAGGCGACCAAAATTCCGCACGCACCGGACGCGAAGCTGAAAGTACCGCCGCACGGCGCGGTTGGCGAAGGCCATCTGTGCTTTGCCGCAACCGCCGCTGAAATCGACGGCTGGAAAGCCCATCTTCAAGCGAAGAAAATCGCCATCGAAAGCGAATTCGAATGGCCGCAAGGTGGCCGTTCGATCTATATACGCGACCCCTCGGGCAATTCGATCGAGTTCGCCGAGCCGAGAATCTGGGGCCTTTGATGCATTCACTCCATGGCAAGAAGATCGTCGTCGCCAGCCACAATGAAGGCAAGCTGCGCGAATTCGCCGACCTGATGGGTCCGTTCGGCTTCGAGGCGAAGTCGGCCAAGGAGTATGGCCTGCCCGAACCGGACGAGACCGGCACCACCTTCGAGGAAAACGCCTACATCAAGGCCTTCGCGGCCGCGAAGGCGACCGGCCTGCCGGCGCTGTCGGACGATTCCGGCCTCTGCGTCGACGCGCTCGATGGCGCGCCAGGCGTCTACACCGCCAACTGGGCCGAGACGCCGGAAGGATCGCGCGATTTCGCCATGGCCATGCAGCGCACCGAAGTGGCGCTGCAGGAAGTCGGCGCGGCCACGCCCGAACGGCGCACCGGCCGCTTCGTCGCCGTCATCTGCCTCGCTTTTCCCGACGGCGAGGCCGAATATTATCGCGGCGAGGCCGAGGGCGCTCTGGTCTGGCCGCCGCGCGGCGAACTCGGCTTCGGCTACGATCCGGTATTCCTGCCCAATGGCTTCGACAAAACCTTCGGCGAGATGAATGCGGAGGAAAAGCACGGCTGGAAGCCAGGCCAGGCGACGGCGCTGTCGCATCGCGCCCGCGCCTTCCAGAAATTCGCGCGCGCTCGGCTTGGTTCGGAATGATCGGGTCCAGCACCACCATGGCGCTCGACCGCAGTCCCGGCTTCGGCGTCTACGTGCATTGGCCGTTCTGCGCGGCCAAGTGCCCCTATTGCGACTTCAACAGCCATGTCCGCCACCAGCCGGTCGACCAGGAGCGCTTTGCCGCCGCCTTCGAGGCCGAGCTTGCGACGATGCGCCAGCGCACCGGGCCGCGCGAAGTGACCAGCATCTTCCTCGGCGGTGGCACGCCGTCGCTGATGAAGCCAGAAACCGTGGCCAGGGTTCTGGACGCGGTGGCCAAGAACTGGGCGGTGCCTGACGGCATCGAGGTGACGCTTGAGGCCAACCCGTCCTCGGTCGAGGCGGAGCGGTTTCGTGGTTACCGGATCGCGGGGGTCAACCGCGTCTCGCTCGGCGTGCAGGCCCTGAACGACAAGGATCTGCGCTTCCTCGGCCGGCTGCACAACGTCGAGGAAGCCCTGCACGCCATCGCGCTCGCGCGCGAAATCTTTCCGCGCCTGTCCTTCGACCTGATCTATGCCCGCCCCGGACAGACGCCGGAGGATTGGCAGGCGGAACTCGAACAGGCGATCGGCCATGCCGCCGACCATCTGTCGCTCTACCAGCTGACCATCGAGGAAGGCACGCCCTTCCATGCGCTGCACGCGGCGAAGAAATTCGCCATTCCCGATAACGACCACGCCGCCGACCTCTATGCGCTGACGCAGGAGATCACGTCGGCGCATGGTTTGCCGGCTTATGAGATTTCCAACCACGCGCGGCCAGGCGCCGAGAGCCGGCACAATCTGACCTACTGGCGCTACGGCGAATATGTCGGCGTCGGCCCCGGCGCGCATGGCCGCTTCGTCGAGAACGGCCATCGGGTGGTGACGATTGCTGAGAGAATGCCGGAAACCTGGGCCAACCTGGTCGAGGCCAAGGGCCATGGCATAACCGGCGGCGAGCTCCTGACTCGCTCCGAAGAGGCCGACGAATTCCTGCTGATGGGGCTCAGGCTCGCCGAAGGCATCGACCTCACCCGCTACGAAGCGTTTTCCGGGCGCGGCCTGTCGAGCGCGCGGCTGTCGGTGCTGCAAGGCGAGGGGCTGGTGGCGCCGATCGGCAACACGCGGCTGCGCGCCACGCCCGCCGGCATGATCGTGCTCGACGCCGTGGTGGCGGACCTGGCGCCCTAATCCTTTGAAAAAACTCCTCTTCGTCTGCAGCCAGAACCGGCTGCGCAGCCCGACCGCCGAGCAGGTGTTTTCCACCCGCCGCGACATCGAGGTCGAATCGGCCGGCACCAATCACGATGCCGACAATCCGCTGACGCACGAACTGGTCGCCTGGGCTGACATCATTTTTGTCATGGAGAAAACCCACCGCACCAAACTGCAGAAGAAATTCAAGGCCAGCCTGAAGGCGGCCAAGGTGATCTGCCTCGACATTCCGGATGACTACAAATTCATGGACCCGGAGCTGATCGAGCTTCTGAAAGCGCGCGTTTCACGATATCTGGACTGAGCGCCTGGCCCAGCGTTCGCCACCTTGGGCGGCCGCCTCGCCGATCTGAATCAGATCAGGCGTCGTGTTTGTGGCGGTGCTTTCCGCGCTCTTTCTCGGCGTGCGCCTCGCCATTCCGGACTGGCTTTGCGTTGTCCTTGTCGCGGCGGCCACGGTGCTGGTCGCCCAAAGAGGGCAGGGGTGCGCCGTTGCGGGCGTTTTTCGTTTCAAGACGGGTGATGAAGATATCGAAGCGATTGGGCATCGTCCGGTCAGTGCTCCGTCGTGCTGTCGGGTTTGTTGTCGGAAAGCCTGACATTGGTCGGCAAGGCACTCGCGGCCTGCTTGGTCAGGCTGGTGTCGTTCCGGGCTGGCAGCCGCTTGTCCTGGCGTGCGGCAATCCGGCTGCGACCGGCATAGTAGGGCGCGAAAGCGTCCTGAATCGTCAGGCTGTCCATTCCTGTCCTCCCCAAGGGAATCAGGGGCTAAATCTGCCAAAACCGGTTTCGTTCCCTACTGTGGCGAAGGAATGGCGGCCACCTTACATCGGCGTGAGTTTTGCAAGCCGGCGCCAGCCATGCCAAACAAGTTTTGGCAGGCCAAACAAGTTTTGGCAGGCCAAACAGGCTTGAACGGAGACGGCATCGGTGACTGGCGAGACGGGCAAGCGCAGCTATGTGGTCGGGCAGACCGAAATCGCGGCCCGCCCGCTCGATCCGGCGCTTTATCTGGTGGCGACGCCGATCGGCAATCTGGCCGACATCACGCTGCGCGCGCTGGAGACGCTGGCCGCCGCCGACATCGTCGCCTGCGAGGACACGCGTGTGTCGCGGGTGCTGCTCGACCGCTACGGCATCCGCCGACGCACCACGGCCTATCACGAGCACAATGCCGGCGAGGCCGGGCCGAAACTGATCGCGGCACTTGCGGCAGGCCAGAGCGTGGCGCTGATTTCCGACGCCGGCACGCCGCTGGTTTCCGATCCCGGCTACCGGCTGGTCGGCGAGGCGCTCGACCAGGGCATTCGCGTCGTGCCGATTCCCGGCCCGTCGGCGCCGCTTGCCGCGCTGACGGCGTCGGGCCTGCCGTCCGACGCCTTCCTGTTCGCCGGCTTCTTACCGGTCAAGGTTGGTCAGAGGCTGTCGCGGCTGGAGGCGCTGAGGGCGGTACCGGCGACGCTGATCTTCTTCGAATCGCCGCGCCGGCTGGCCGAATCGCTCGGCGCCATGGTCCAGGCGCTGGGCGGCGACCGCAAAGCCGCCATCGGCCGGGAATTGACCAAGACTTTCGAGGAAATCCGCACCGGCACGCTGCGGGAGCTTGCCGATCATTACGCGGCGGCGGACACGCCGAAGGGCGAGATCGTCGTCTGCATCGGTCCCGCCGAGGCCAAGGCCGACGAACCGGAAGACATCGACCGCCTGCTTTTGTCGCTGGCGGCGGAGATGCCGGCCTCCAAGGCGGCGGCGGAAGCGGCGAAAATGACCGGCGGCCAGAAGCAGGCGCTCTACCGGCGGCTGCTTGAACTTAGAGAAGGCCGCGATGGCTGAACGCCCGAGCGCCAGCCGTCAAAAGGCCTACCGGCGCGGCCATCGCGGCGAATGGCTGGCGGCTGCCGCGCTGATGCTGAAAGGCTACCGGATCCTGGCGCGCCGCCATCGCACCCGCTTCGGCGAGATCGACCTGATCGCCCGGCGCGGCGATCTGGTGCTGTTCGTCGAGGTCAAGGCGCGCCGCACGCTGATCGAGGCCATGGAGGCGATCGGCCACGAATCGGAGCGCCGCATCGAGGGCGCGGCCGACATCTGGCTGTCGCGCCAGCCGGACTATGGCAGGCTGTCGATGCGCTTCGACATGGTCGCAGTGCTGCCCTGGCGTTGGCCCGTGCATGTCCCGAATGCGTTTTATGGACGAAGCTAGGCTCGTTGCCGGAGGCAATCCATTCGTTGAAGTTAGTGCTGCCCCTCATCGCCCTGCCGGGCACTTCTCCCCGTATAGTGACGGGGAGAAGTGAGCTGGCCGCAGCGACGGCGACCTTCTTGCAACCGCTGTAGTTGGCGAAATCGCGGACAACAGCGCCCTCTCCCCGTCCCTATACGGGGAGAGGATGCCGGCAGGCAGGTGAGGGGCAGCGCTAACGTTCGGCGGCCCCAACCGAACCGGTCGCTGCAATCAACCCCAGATCATCAGCGCAACCAGCCCGACAATACCCACCACCAGCCGCCACCAGCCGAACAGCGAGTAGCCGTTGCGCGAGACGTAATCGAGCAGGAGGCGCACCACGAACAGCGCCGTGACGAAGGCGGCGACGAAGCCGATGGCGATGATCGGCAGGTCGGCCGAGGTCAGCACGTTGCGGTTCTTGAACAGGTCGAAGGCGAAGGCGCCGACCATGGTCGGGATGGCAAGGAAGAAGGAAAATTCCGCCGCCGCCCGCTTGTCGACGCCCAGAAGCAGCGCTCCGACGATGGTCGAGCCCGAGCGCGACGTGCCGGGGATCAGCGACAGGCACTGGAACAGGCCGATCTGCAGGTAAAGCCGGGTCGGAAACCGCTCGACGTCGCGATAGACCGGCTTGAGGTTCATGCGGTCGACGACCAGCAGCACCACGCCGCCGATGATCAGCATGATGCAGATCAGTCGTGGCGATTCGAACAGCACCGTCTTGATGAAATCGTGCGCCAGCGCGCCAATGATCGCCGCCGGCAGGAAGGCGATGAGGATGCCGATGACGAAATGCCGCGTCAGCCGGTCATGCGGCAGGTCGAGCAGCATCTGCCACAGGCGGCGGAAATAGACGCTGAGGATCGCCAGGATGGCGCCGAGCTGGATCAGGATCTCGAAGGCCTTGCCGGTCGACTGGAAGCCGAGGAAATGGCCGGCGAGCAGGATATGGCCGGTCGAGGATACCGGTATGAATTCGGTCAACCCCTCCAGCAGGCCGAGCAGCAGGGCTTCGACGATGGTCTGGCTTTCCATTTCTACCTCGGCATTGGCGTGATGGCTAACGGAATGGCTTGCTTGTCATGGCGCCGAAGTGCCCCTATAGGTCGCAACACCCCTGACGGCCCGCAAACCGGGCGGCCAAGACTTACCGGTGCGCCCGGCGATTCGCCAGTCCACACTCGTGCGCTTTATCATCGCGGAACCATGCTGACGCTTTTCCACCATCCCATGTTCGCTACCTGCCGCTTCGTCCGCCTCGCCTTTGGCGAGTATGGCGAGGAGCTGGCGCTGATCGAGGAAAAGCCGTGGACGCGGCGCAAGGAGTTCCTGGCGCTGAACCCGGCCGGCA
Source organism: Mesorhizobium sp. M8A.F.Ca.ET.202.01.1.1 (assembly GCF_004791595.1). NCBI lineage: Bacteria > Pseudomonadati > Pseudomonadota > Alphaproteobacteria > Hyphomicrobiales > Phyllobacteriaceae > Mesorhizobium > Mesorhizobium sp. M8A.F.Ca.ET.202.01.1.1. Next base: position 22,668 of record NZ_SRUN01000008.1, read on the forward strand.
CGCTGCCGATCCTGCTGGCCGAGGGCGACGTGCCGATCATTGGCGCGACGGTGATCTCGGAATATCTCGACGAGACCCGCGGTGTGCTGAAGCGCGACAAGCGGCTGTTCGCCGAGGATCCGATGCAGCGCGCCGAAATCCGGCGGCTGATCGACTGGTATCTCAACAAGGCCGAAAGCGAGGTCACCCGCCATCTGGTGCGCGAGCGCGTGCTGAAGCCGGTGATGCCGGAAACCGCGGGCGGCGGCTCGCCCGATTCGGGCGCCATCCGCGCCGCGCGCGCCAACATCCGCCAGCACATGAAATACACCAACTGGCTGGCCGGCACCCGTCACTGGCTGGCCGGTGGCAGGGTCACCTATGCCGATCTCGCGGCCGCCGCGACGCTGTCGGTGCTCGACTATCTCGGCGAGATCGACTGGCGCGAACACCCCGCCGCGCGCGAATGGTACACGCGGGTGAAGTCGCGGCCTTCGTTCCGGCCGCTCTTGACCGACCGCGTGCGCGGCCTGTCGCCGGTGTCGCACTATGCGGACCTCGACTTCTGACGCGGCAAAACTGCGTGCGCTGATCGACGCGGAGGCACGGCGCGCCGGCTTCGATGCCGTCGCCGTCACCTCTCCCGACGCGATTCCGTTGGCGCCGGCGAGACTCGCCGAATTCGTCGCCGACGGCTTTCACGGCTCCATGGACTGGATCGCCGAAACGATTGCGCGCCGCAGCGAGCCCTCCACGCTTTGGCCCAACGTGCGCTCGATCGTCGTGCTGGCGATGAACTACGGGCCAGACCATGATCCACGCGACCTGTTGTCGAAGCGCGACCGTGGCGCCATCTCGGTCTATGCGCAAAACCGCGACTATCATGAGGTGATGAAGGGCCGGCTGAAAGAAATCGCCGGCAAGATCGTCGCACGCGCCGGCGGCGACGTGAAGGTGTTCGTCGACACCGCACCTGTCATGGAAAAGCCGCTGGCCGAGGCAGCAGGGCTCGGCTGGCAGGGAAAACACACCAATCTGGTCAGCCGCGAGCACGGCTCCTGGCTGTTCCTCGGCACCATCTTCACCACGGCCGAACTGGCACCCGACGAGGCCGAGATCGACCATTGCGGCTCTTGCCGCGCCTGCCTCGACGCTTGCCCGACCGACGCGTTCCCGGCGCCTTATAGGCTCGATGCGCGGCGCTGCATCTCCTACCTCACCATCGAGAACAAGGGGCCGATCCCGCATGAATTCCGCGAGGCGATCGGCAACCGCATCTATGGCTGCGACGACTGCCTCGCCGCTTGCCCGTGGAACAAGTTCGCCAGTGCGGCTTCGGAGGCCAAGCTCGCCGCGCGCGACGATTTGCGCGAGCCTGCGCTCGCCGACCTTTTGGCCCTCGACGATGCTGCCTTCCGTGCCTTCTTCTCCGGCTCGCCGATCAAGCGCATCGGCCGCGACCGCTTTGTCCGCAACGTGCTGATCGCCGCCGGCAATTCCGGCGAGGGCGCGCTTGCCGACATCGTTCGGGATCTGCTCGGCGACGCCTCGCCGCTGGTGCGGGGCGCGGCAATTTGGGCGCTGGCGCGGCTGGTGCCGGAAACCGAATATGCCGAACGGGCCGCGAACGGCCTGGAAACCGAGGACGATGCTATGGTGCGCGACGAATGGCGCCTGGCGCGGCCAACCAGGACGCATGCATGAGCGAAAAGCGGGTTCTCATCTTCGGCGCCGGCTATTCGGGCAAGGCTTTTGCCCGCGCCAATACAGGGGCCGCCACCATCTTCGGCACGACACGCTCCGAGGAAAAATTCGATGCGCTGCGCCAGGCCGGCATCGCCCCGCTGCTGTTCGACGGTAAGCTGACGAGCGATATCGGCGAAGTGCTGGAGAAAACCACCCATCTGGTGATCTCGGTCGCCCCGGAAGACGCCGGCGATCCGGTGCTGAATGCCGCCCGGCAAGCAATCGCTCAAATGCCGGGGCTGGAGTGGATCGGCTATCTCTCGACCGTCGGCGTCTATGGCGACTATGGTGGTGCCTGGGTCGATGAAACGGCCCTATGCCGGCCGGTCTCGAAGCGTTCGGTCATGCGGGTCGAGGCCGAGCAGGCCTGGCAGAAGCTCGGCCGGGAAATCGACCGGCCGGTGGCGATCCTGCGGCTCTCCGGCATCTACGGTCCGGGCCGCAACGCGCTGGTCAATCTGGAGAACGGCACCGCGAGGCGGCTGGTCAAGCCGGACCAGGTGTTCAACCGCATCCATTGTGACGACATATCAGGCGCGCTCTGGCATCTGATCGTCGGCAATAGGGGTGGCATCTTCAACGTCACCGATGATGAGCCGGCGCCGCCGCAGGATGTCGTCGCCTATGCCGCATCGCTGATGGGGATCGAGGCGCCGCCCGAAATTCCCTTCGAGACCGCCCAACTTTCGCCCATGGCGCGGTCTTTCTATGGCGAGAACAAGAGGGTCGCCAATGCGGCGCTCAAGGCGGCGGGTTATCGGTTTCGCTTTCCCGACTACCGCGCCGCTTTCGACCATATGTGGGCAAGCGGCGACTGGCGCGACGGCGAGCCGCGCAGCCCAATGAAGGGACAAGCAATTCCAGGAAAAGTGTGAAACGGTTTTCCGTCCGGAATTGCGCCAAAAGGTTAGAGCGATCGAAGCGTCGCATGTTGCGTGCTATGATTCGGGCTTGGGGTTTGGTGGGATCCGGTTTCATGAAGACAGCGACGCGGTCGTCTTTCGGCAAGAGATCACTGCTGGCGGCCGCTCTTGGCTTGCTTGCCCTGACCGGTCTCGCGCAGCCGGCAGCGGCCGAGGAACGGGCGAAAGACTTGTTTGGCGCCGAGAAGCTGCCGACGGCCACCGCCCCGCAATCCTTCGGCTTCTATTCCAAGGGCTGTTTTGCCGGCGGCGTCGCCATTCCGATGGATGGCCCGACCTGGCAGGTGATGCGGCCTTCGCGCAACCGCCGCTGGGGCCATCCGGCGCTGATCGCGCTGATCGAAAGACTGTCGCGCGACGCCGTTGCCGATGGCTGGCCGGGCCTGCTGATCGGTGACATCGCGCAGCCGCGCGGCGGCCCGATGCTGACCGGCCATGCCTCGCACCAGATCGGGCTCGACGCCGACATCTGGCTGACGCCGATGCCCGACCGCACGATGACCAGGGCGCAGCGTGAGACCATGAGCGCCACGCTGATGGTCGAAGACAAGACCCATCTGGTGAAGGACGCGCTGTGGACGCCGGCGCACACGGCTTTGCTGAAGCGGGCCGCAAGCTACCCGCAAGTCGAGCGCATCCTGGTCAATCCGGGCATCAAGAAAAAGCTCTGCGACACCGTCAAGGGCGACCGCTCATGGCTGCGCAAGATCCGGCCGTTCTGGGGCCATGACTACCATTTCCACATGCGCATCGGCTGCCAGCCCGGTTCGCCCACTTGCAAGGGGCAGGAAGCGACGCCCGATGATGATGGCTGCGGCAAGCCGCTGGCCTGGTGGTTCACGCAGGAACCCTGGCGGCCCAACAAGAACCCCGATGCGCCCAAGGCCCGCGACCTGATGACGATGGCCAACCTGCCCAGGGAATGCCGCGCCGTGCTCGACGCGCCCGGGCCTGCCTCGGCGGAGGCGGCGACCTATAACGGTAGCGCTGTGCCGGTCGCGGTGGCGGCGCCCGAACCCGAAGCGCCGTCGCTGCCCGCCACCACGGCCAGCAGCACGGAAGGCCTGCCAAGCGCGTTGAACGCCTTCACCGCGACACCCGAGGTCGGCGTGCCGGTGCCGCGTCCACGGCCGCCGGGGAATTGACGATTGATTGCCGAGGTCGGTGCTGCCCCTCATCGCCCTGCCGGGCACTTCTCCCCGTATAGGGACGGGGAGAAGGAGGCTGGCCGCAGCCTTGGCGCCCTCCTTGCCACGTCAGCGATTGGCGAAACCATCGATGACAGCGCCCCTCTCCCCGTCGCTATACGGGGAAAGGGTGCCGGCAGGCAGGTGAGGGGCGGCGCCGACGGCGCAAGGATCGGATTCAAATTTGAAGCGATTGCCCTGGAACTGAAAGCAAGCGGCTTTCCCTTTGCAGGGCCATGCGCTAGTCAACGGGCAAACAGCGGCACGTAGCCCGGACGGGGAACGGACGAGAGCATGCCAAGCACAGCAGATGACGAGACTTTGCTGCGGTTTCCGATCCTGATTGGCGATATCGGCGGCACCAATGCGCGCTTTTCGATCGTGCTCGACGCCAATTCCGAGGCCGGCGAGCCGACCATCGTCCAGACCGCCAATTACAACACCATCGACGAAGCGATCCAGGCGGCTGTGCTCGACCGCTCCTCGGTCCGGCCCAATTCGGCGGTGCTAGCGGTTGCCGGTCCGGTCGACGGCGACGAGATCGAGCTCACCAATTGTCCCTGGGTCGTCAAGCCGAGGCAGATGTTCGCCAATCTGGGCTTGAGCGACATCGTCGTGCTCAACGATTTCGAGGCGCAGGCGCTGGCCGTCGTCGCGCTCGGCGAAGAGCATATGGAAAAGATCGGCGGCGGCACGCCCGAGCCCAATGCCGGCCGCGTCGTGCTGGGTCCGGGAACCGGGCTCGGCGTCGCCGGGCTGGTCCACGCGCTGCATCACTGGATACCCGTACCCGGCGAAGGCGGCCATATGGACATCGGGCCGCGCACGCCGCGCGATTTCGAGGTCTTCCCGCATATCGAGAAGCTCGAGGGGCGCATTTCGGGCGAGCAGATCCTGTGCGGACGCGGCCTCGTCAACGTCTACCGCGCCGTGGCCAAGGCGGACGGCAAGCCATCGCCCTTCACCACGCCGGCCGAGGTCACCGCCGCGGCGCTGGCCAAGACCGATCCGGTGGCGCAGGAAGCGCTGGAGACCTTCGTTACCTGTCTCGGCCGTACCGCTGGCGACCTTGCCTTGGTGTTCATGAGCCGTGGCGGCGTGTTCCTCACCGGCGGCATCGCGCAAAAGATCGTGCCGGCGCTGAAGGAGGGCAATTTCCGCGCCGCCTTCGAGGACAAGGCGCCGCACAGCGCGCTGATGCGCACCATGCCGGTCTATGTCATCACCCACCCGCTGGCAGCCCTTCTCGGCCTTGCCGCCTATGCCAGGAACCCCTCGCTGTTCGGCGTCCAGACCTCGGGCCGGCGCTGGCAGGCCTAGCTCCTCGACGGGATGTGCCTATTGCCGCGTGGGCGCTTGAGCCGCCCGCGACGAAGTTAATCAGCCGCGGGCATAGGCAAGCCGGCCTCATGGCGCTAAGAGGAGTGCCGAATTGCAGCCTGTCCCAGGCGGAAAACCCACGAAGCTCCCGATTTGACACTTCAAGCTCCAAACAAGCAGAAAGCCAGCATTGGCGAGGTCAACGCCGTGCTGCGCCGCATCCTCTCCGAAAATGGCCGCGATCATCGCTGGTCCTATGTCGTCGCCGTCACCTGCTTGCTGATTGTTTCCGGCACCACTGCCTTCACGGCGTGGATCATGGCCCCGATGATCAACCAGATATTCTACGAACGGCGCGGCGACATGATCGTCTGGATCTGCGCCGGTTTCATGGGAGCTTCCCTGCTGCGCGGCTTCGCCGGTTACGGCCAGGCCGTGGCGTTGGCCAAGATCGGCAACAATCTGGTCGCGCGCTACCAGAAGCGCAGCTTCGACCATCTGATGAAGCTCGGCGTCAACTTCTTCAACGATACGCGTTCCGGTCGGCTGGCGGCACAGGTCAACGAGAATGTCGGCGGCGTCCGCGATCTACTGTCGCTGACACTGACCTCCATCAGCCGCGATGCGGTCACGCTGGTCGCTCTCGTCGGCGTCATGATCTACCAGGATCCGGTGTTGTCGCTCAGCTCGCTGCTGATCGGCCCGCCGCTGATCTGGGCCGTCGTCTACATCACCCGCCGATTGCGGCGTATCAACCGGGAATCCGTGCTGATCAATTCGCGGCTGAACGGTTCCGTGCAGGAGGCCACGCAAGGCATCGCCATCGTCAAGGCCTTCACCCTGGAGCAGGAGCTGGCGCGCCGCATAGGCATCATGGCGGATACGGCCGAACAGCGTAACAACAAGATCGCCCGCGTCTCGGAGCGGCTGTCGCCGATTTCAGAGATTCTGGGCGGTCTCGCTATTACCGCCGTGCTTGCCTATTCCGGCTACCGGGCGCTGGTGCTTGGGCAACCACCGGGCGCGGTGTTTTCCTTCATCACCGCGCTGATCATGGCCTACGACCCGGCAAGACGCCTGGCGCGCACACAGGTGGGCATGGAACGTGCGCTGGTCAACGCGCGCATGATCTACGAGTTGCTCGACCTGGAACCGAAACAGGGCGACGCGCCCGATGCGGTCGAGGCCAGGATCACCACAGGCGAGGTGCGCTTCGACAATGTGACGTTCGGCTACAACGCCGACATGCCGGTGCTGAGGGACCTGAGCTTTACCGCCGCCGCCGGCAAGGTGACGGCGATCGTGGGTGCGTCGGGCGCCGGCAAATCGACGCTGGTGGCGCTCTTGCAGCGCTTCTACGACGTCGACCAGGGCGGTATCGTGGTCGATGGCCAGGACATCTCGAAGGTGACCAAGCATTCGCTGCGGCAGTCGATCGCCTATGTAGCGCAGGCGCCCTATCTGTTCGAGGGCACGATCCGCGACAACATCCGCTACGGCCGCCTGTCGGCCACGGACGCCGAGATCGAGCAGGCGGCAAAACAGGCGGCAGCCGACGAGTTCATCCGCCAGCAGCCGCAAGGTTACGACACGCCGGTCGGCGAAGGTGGCTCGACCCTTTCCGGCGGCCAGCGCCAGCGCGTCTCGATCGCCCGCGCCATCGTGCGCCAGGCGCCGATCCTGCTGCTCGACGAGGCAACCTCGGCGCTTGACAACGAGGCGGAGGCGCGCGTCCAAGAGGCGCTGACGCATGTCATGGAAGGCCGCACGACGATCGTCATAGCGCATCGGCTGTCGACGGTAGTCAATGCCGACCACATCATCGTGCTGGAAGAGGGACGGCTGGTCGAGGAAGGCACGCATGCGACGCTGATGGCCGACCCGCACAGCATCTATGCCCGTTTCCACCGCATACAGGGCGTCAAGGGCCTGGGGCTTGTGGACGACAGCGCGCCGGCCGAGACTTCGGTCCAGGAATTAGAGACCCAGAACATCGCCGGGAGCACGGCATGAGCGAAACATCGGCAACATCAGGCGAGCCGGCAAGCGATATGGGCCTTGTGGTGGTGGGCGCGGCCGGCCGCATGGGCCAGACGCTGATCCGCGCCATCCACGCCATTCCGGGCGCCCGCGTCATCGGTGCGGTCGAGCGCGCGGATTCGCCCCATCTGGGCAAGGATGCAGGCGAACTGGCCGGCGTCGGCCGCATCGACGTGCCGATCGGCAGCGATCCGCTGCCGGTCTTCGCCAAGGCCGATGGCGTGCTCGATTTCACCACCCCGGCCTCGACGGTCGCGTTCGCCGGCTACGCGGCGCAGGCGCGCATCGTCCATGTCATCGGCACGACCGGCTGCTCGACCGACGACAATGCGAAAATCGCTGCCGCCGCGCGCCACGCGACCATCGTCAAGTCGGGCAATATGAGCCTCGGCGTCAACCTGCTGGCGGTGCTGGTCGAACAGGCGGCGCGCGCGCTCGATGCCGACGATTTCGACATCGAGATCCTCGAAATGCACCACAGGCACAAGGTCGACGCGCCGTCGGGCACCGCGCTTCTGCTCGGCGAGGCTGCAGCCGCGGGGCGCGGCATCGCCCTTGCCGGCAATGATGTGCGTTCACGCGACGGCCATACGGGTGTGCGAAAAACCGGCTCGATCGGCTTTGCCACGCTGCGCGGCGGCTCTGTGGTCGGCGACCACAGCGTGATCCTGGCCGGCACCGGCGAGCGCATCACCCTGTCCCATCATGCCGAGGACCGCGCCATATTCGCCCGCGGCGCGGTCAAGGCCGCACTGTGGGCGCGGGGAAAAAAACCGGGCCTTTACTCAATGCGGGACGTTCTTGGGCTTGCCTGAAACGACCCTGAACCATCTTCGTCTTACGCAAGTCCTGCGGGAAAGCCGCTACGCACCTTTCCTGGAATTGCCCAGACCCCAGAGGAGCAAAAATGTCGAGAACCCTCGTGCTCGTGCGCCACGGCCAGAGCGAATGGAACCTGAAGAACCTGTTCACTGGCTGGCGTGACGTCGACCTGACCGAGCAGGGCCATGCCGAGGCCAAGGCCGCCGGCCAAAAACTCAAGGCGCGCGGCCTGAAATTCGACATCGCCTTCACCTCCGCGCTGGTCCGGGCGCAGAAGACCTGTCAGCACATTCTCGACGCGGTCGGCCAGAGCGACCTGCAGACCATCCGCGACCAGGCGCTGAACGAGCGCGACTATGGCGACCTCTCCGGCCTCAACAAGGACGACGCGCGCCAGAAATGGGGCGAGGAGCAGGTGCATGTCTGGCGCCGCTCCTACGATGTGCCGCCGCCCGGCGGCGAAAGCCTGAAGGACACCGGCGCCCGCGTCTGGCCCTATTACCTGCACGATCTGCAGCCGCACGTGCTGCGCGGCGGCACCGTGCTGGTCGCCGCCCACGGCAATTCGCTGCGCGCACTGATCATGGCGCTGGACGGCAAGTCGGGCGAGGAGATCGTCAAGCTGGAGCTCGGCACCGGCGTGCCGGTCATCTACACGCTCAACGCCGATTCGACCGTGGCGTCGAAGGAAGTGCTGGAGGGCTGACGGGCAGTTATTTGCGCCAATTGGGAACGTGGCGCCGCCCCTCACCTGCCTGCCGGCATCCTCTCCCCGTATAGTGACGGGAAGAGGGGCGATGTCATCGGCGATTTCGCCAATCGCCGGCGTTGCAAAAAGGGCGCCAGCGTTGCGGCTGGCTTCTTTCTCCCCGTCACTGTACGGGGAGAAATGCCCGGCAGGGCAATGAGGGGCGGCGCTGACGCTCGAAACTGAGCCGGCGAGCATCAGCCCTCGAAAAAAGCGCGTTGACAGCAATCGCTTGCCCGCTTATTGAGCCCGCACCAGCCCAGATGGCGGAATTGGTAGACGCGCACGGTTCAGGTCCGTGTTCCGCAAGGAGTGGAGGTTCGAGTCCTCTTCTGGGCACCAAATTCCCGTTTCGAACCGTTCGTGGTTCAGAGACTTAATAAAAAAGCCCGGTTTCGTCCGGGCTTTTTTATTGATTTGTGCAAGGCGAAAGCCTCAGACGGCCAGCCTGCGTGTGGCCTCGATCGAAGCCTCCGCGATGATGTCGAGCGCGCCGAACTGCTCGTAGAAATCGAGGCCGAACTGCTCCTGTATGTTACGCCCGGCATGGCCGCACAGCATCCAGCTGTCGCCGACCGGGTTGATTTCGATGAGGAACAGTTCGCCTGTCGCGGCGTCGCGCAGGATGTCCACGCCGAGCGACGGAATGGTCGGGAAAACGGCATGGCTGCGAACGGCAAGGTCAAGCACGTCCTGGTCCGCCGCAAGACCAATCGAGCATCCCTTGGCCGAGGCCACGATCGACGCGCCAGGGGCCGATCGGAAACCGCCGGGATCGCTCACCGGGCTGAGGTCACGCCGGCCCTCATACCGGATGGCGGCAAGGGGCCTGCCGAGATAGCTCAGCACGCGGTACGCCGTCGGCCATGGACCGGTATGGACATATTGCTGGGCAATCATCGGCGCGCGTCTGCCCGGATGATCTTGCGGATAGTCCGCCGGCGCGATGTAACGCACGCGTCCGGTCTTGGTGATGCGCACGAACGCCCCCTGCTTGCCACGCGAGGGTTTCACGACCACGTAAGGGCCCCACGCTGCTGGATCGAGATTTGTCCCAGGCACGATCTCCGTCCACCTGGGAACTGGAAGTCCTGCTGTATCGAGGGCGGACAGTTCCCCGATCTTGCCCATGCGCTGATGGACGAGGCGCGTTCCGCGCAGCGGCTTAAGCCATTTCAGCCGATCCATCTCGATGGACAGGGTAGGCCTCCCGGCCAATGTCATCGTCCGCAACATCGTCAGCGCGGATGCCGTCGAAAGCACGCGGACCTTGATGTCCGGCGCGCGCGCCTCGATCAATGCAGCAGCCCTACGGAAATCCTCGATCGCTTCCTTTTTCGGGTAGCAATAGAAAGCCAGATTGAACTGGGGCATGCCGGGTTTCGCTCGCAAATCGGCGCCAGAGACGGATCGTGTCTGTACCAAGGAACAGTCTTGCAGCGCCAACGCAAACTTCTGCCGACTGTTTCATAGCCGCCGTAGACGTGCACGGTTCAAGGAGTGGAGGTTCGAGTCCTCTTCTGGGCACCAAAATCCCGTTTCGAACCGTTCGATTGGTTCAGAAGCTCAAGACGATGACCTCGCCTCCTGGCCAGTCCCCGAACAAACCGCTTCAAACCGCGCGCTCGCTTCGCTACGCTCGCAACCATGTCTCAATCCAGCACCGCGATCTTCGGCGCCCGCCGCGACCAGGCCTTCCCAACGCTGGCCGAGGCGGACATTGAACGCATGCGCCGGTTCGGCGAGGCCAGCGCCTATGCCGCCGGCGAGCCCATTTTCGAGGCCGGCAATGTGTCCCCGGGGCTGATCGTCATCCTGTCGGGCAAGGTGGACATCACCCAGGACGGCAAGCTCGGCCGGCGCGAGACGATCGTCACCCATGGCCCCGGCAGCTTCGTCGGCGAGCTGGCGCAGCTTTCGGCCCGTCCCTCGCTGGTCAATGCCGAGGCCGCCGAGGCGGTCGAGGCGTTCGTCATTTCCTCGCAGAGGCTGCGCGACCTGATGGTGCAGGAGGCCAATCTCGGCGAGCGCATCATGCGGGCGCTGATCCTGCGCCGCGTCGGGCTGCTCGAGAGCGGCACGATCGGTCCCATCATCGTCGGGCCGGCCGACAATGGCGATGTCCTGCGCCTGCAGGGGTTTCTCGCGCGCAGCGGCCAGCCCCACCGCGTGCTCGATTCCAAAACCGATCCTTGCGCGAAGACCCTGTTCGAGCACTTCCATGTCGATCAGCACCACCTGCCGGTCGTGCTGTGCCCGAACGGCAGGCTGCTGCTCAATCCCGCGGAGAAAGACCTCGCCCGCTGCATCGGCCTGTTGCGGCCGGTCGACGCCAGCAAGGTCTATGACGTCGCCATTGTCGGCGCCGGGCCGGCCGGGCTCGCGGCGGCGGTCTATGCGGCCTCCGAAGGGCTATCGACCATCGTGCTCGATTGCCGCGCCTTTGGCGGCCAGGCGGGCGCTTCCGCGCGCATCGAGAACTATCTCGGCTTCCCCACGGGCATCACCGGCATGGCGCTGATGGCGCGTGCCTACAACCAGGCGCAGAAATTCGGCGTCGAGATGGTCATCCCCGACGAGGTGAAGCTGCTCGGCGCCGCCACCGACGGCGCGCGCTACCAGCTTGCGGTCGGCGACGGCGAGACGGTGCGCACGCGCTCGGTGGTGATCGCCAGCGGCGCGCGCTACCGCCGCCTCGATGTCGCCAATCTCGCCGAGTTCGAGGGCACATGCGTGCATTATTGGGCCTCGCCCATCGAGGCACGGCTTTGCGGCGGCCAGGAAGTCGCGCTGGTCGGCGCCGGCAATTCGGCTGGACAGGCGGCCGTCTACCTGGCCAGCCATGTCAGGAAGGTGGCGCTGCTGGCGCGTGGCGGCAGTCTCGAGGCGTCGATGTCGCGTTACCTCGTCGAGCGCATCAGGGCGCAGCCGAACATCGAGGTGCTGACCGGCGCCGAGGTCGAGGCGCTGGACGGCGAGGAAGGCAATCTTGCCACTGTCCGCTGGCGCGACCGCTCGAGTGGCGCGGTGACGACGCGCCCGATCCGCCATCTCTTCCTGTTCATCGGCGCCGATCCGAACACCGATTGGCTCGCTCAATCCGACGTGGCGCTGGATGCCAGGGGTTTCATCCGCACCGGATCGGACATAGCATCGGCGCATGGCGTGATGGAGACGAGCCGCAGCGGCGTGTTCGCCATCGGCGACGTGCGCTCCGGGTCGGTCAAACGGGTCGCGGCTGCCGTAGGCGAAGGCGCCCAAGTGGTGGCGGCATTGCATGCATTTCTTGCGCGGGAAGGCAGCCATGCCGACGCGCCTCAACCGGTGGGGAGAGTGTGATGGCTGACGAGTGCAGACACGCGGCTGATGTCAAGGACGTGACGCCGAGCGCGCTTGGCTGCGAGGAATGCCTGAAGAGCGGCTCGTGGTGGGTGCATCTGCGGCTCTGCCGCACCTGCGGCCATGTCGGTTGCTGCGACGACTCGCCCAACCGCCACGCCACCAAGCATTTTCATGCCACCAGCCATCCCGTCATAGAGGGCTATGACCCGCCGGAAGGCTGGGGCTGGTGCTATGTCGACGAGATCTTTCTCGACCTCGGCGACCGTACCACGCCCCAGAACGGTCCGATCCCAAGGTTTTATTGAGCGCCCGGAGAGCCGGGAAAAAGCCGGTTCGGCCTGATTTACCGCACCGACCCGGTAACCGTTCGGTCGACGTCGGGAACCGACTTGCGATCGTTGCCGGCAAGCGCGGCGATGAGCAGCAGGCTGGCCACAACGGGGACAAACAGCACGGCAATACGGGCCTGCACGTGAAGAATGGCGCGCCATTCGCTGCGCTTGTCGGGGCTGTTGCTCATCATACTCACTTTGCCATGGACCCCCCGGAGGTCACATAGCGGTGAACGGTTAAGCAACTCCTTCCGGAAGCGTTAACGAGGGCCGCTCAAGCCTGGAATCAGCTGAGCCCGATCCGCCTGGCGCCTTGCCGGAACAGCGCCTCGGCGTCGGGCTCGAAGCGGAACGTGCCGATGAAATCGTCGGCGCGGTAGTCAGGCAACGTCTTGCGGATGGCGGCGGCGAAGCCGCGTGCCTCGTCGAGCCGGCCGGCAAGTGCCAGACAGTGCGCGGCGATCGCCAGGATGATGGTATGGGCATTGGGCCGCGCCGCCGCCTTCAGCGCCCATTCGGCCGCCTCCTCGAACTGGCCGAGCCGGACATGCGACATGGCGCGTGACCCCAGCATGCCGAACAGCAACGGGTCGAAGGGGCTGAGATGCCGCGAATGGTCCGACGAGCTTATCGCCGCCCGCGGGTCGCCCGATTGCGAGTGGACGAAGGACAGCGCGTAATGGCCGAGCGCGAAATTCGGGCTGAGGTCCACGGCCCGCCCCAATTCGGAGAGCGACCCGTCCTGTTCGCCGCGCAGCCACAGCGCCCGCCCCATCGCCCAGTGCGCGGCCGGATTGTGGTCGTCGACCAGCAGGCTCTGGCCGGCGCTCTCGAACGCCAGCGCGCTTTCGCGGTCGCGGTCGCCCCAGCGCTGGAAGGCGTTCTGCCAGTGGGTGAAAGACAGGCCGGCATAGGCGCGGGCGAAGGTCGGATCGAGCTGCAAGGCCGTGGCAAAGAAATGCCGCGCCGTTTCGTTCTCGGCCTGGGTGAAGCGGTACATGTGCCAGAGGCCGCGGTGATAGGCCTCCCAGGCATTGAGCGAGTTGGGCGCCTTCAGCAGGGCGCGGTTGCGCTCGACCGTTTCGATCTCGGCCGAGATCGACGACACGATGCTGTCGCCGATATCGTCGAGCACTGCGAAGATGTCGTCCGGCCGGCGCTCGAAGGTCTCGGCCCAGACGATCCTTGCCGTGCGCACCTCGATGAGTTCGACGGTGACGATAAGACGGCCAGCGGCGTTGCGCACCGTGCCGGTGGCGACATAGTCGACCTTCAGCCGGCGGCCTGCCTCCTCGGGCGCGATACCCCTGTCGGCCAGCGCGAACACCGATCCGCGCGCGATGACGAAGAAATCCCGCAGCTTGGCGAGACGGGTGATGATGTCGTGGGTGAGGCCGTCGGCCAGCCCACCGCGCGGGCCGGATTCCTCGACGAACGGCATCACTGCCAGCGATGCATGGCTCGGCTCGACCGGGCCAGGGTCGCTCGGGGGCGCCAATTGCGCCGCCGTGGACTGGGAGTCCGGCTGTACCCGCGACCAGACAGCCGGCTGCTCGTCACGGATCATCCGCCAGGCTGACCGGAGCGGCGCGAAATCCAGGTCTTCCGATTGGAACAGCCGTGCCGCCGCCGCCAAGTGCTTTTCGGCCGCGGCGATCTCGCCGCGCCTGGCGAGGCTCGCCAGCAGCGTCGCATGCGCGCGCCCGTCGAAAGGCGCGAGTTCCACCCATCTGTCGAGATGCGCGATCGCCTCGTCGCAGTCCGCTGGCAGGCTCGCCACGAGCTGTTCCAGCACCGCCGCGTGGATGGACCGGAAGCGGCGGCGCTGGCCGATCAGCCAGCTGTTGAAGTGCGGGCTGCGTTCGAGCTCCAGGCCTTCGAGGAAATCGCCGGCGAAGAGTTTTGCCAGCGCTCGCAACCGCTCCGCATCGAGCGCGTCGATCCCCTGCGTGGCGGCGTGGCCGATCTCCAGTACATCGACGAGGCAGCCGCTGAGATCGAGCGAGACAGTATCGTCTTGCGAGCGGACACGGCGCCGCTCCGGCGTGTCGAGAGCGCCGCGCAACTTGCTGAGGCACCAGCGCAACTCGCCGCGCGGATCGTTGGGCACATCCCACAGAAGCTCGCACAGGCGGCCGCGCCCTACTGGATGTGGCGCCAGCACCAGATAGGCAAGCAGCGCCCGCAGCTTGCGCGACGCCGGCAGTGCCATCGGCACGCGGTTATGCGTGATCGTCGGCGGTCCGAGCAGCCGCACCGACAGGCACGGCATGCCGCCGTCCTGTCTCGATGGTGCGGATTCCACGTCCGTTTCCACGCCTGCTCCCACGCTGGCCTGTCGGCCCTTGCTCTATCACCAAACACGACATGGCGCATCCGGCGGCGAATTTCGCGCCAGCCGCGCTCATTGCCGCATCGCCGGCACGTCAGTCCTAGCGCGGCAAGGTCTCGAAACCTCGCCGCCCAACGCGCCGGTTTGTAACCGGCCCGTGAAGATGAACACGATCGAGGAGATCAACGATGTTGAACAAACAGAAAATCAGGACCACCGCCGGGCGCGGCCGCCTGTTCGACAGCATTCTCGACACGGTCGGCGACACGCCGGCGGTGCGCATCAACAATCTCGCGCCGGTCCATGCGACCATCTACGTCAAGGCCGAGTTCTTCAATCCGGCAGCCTCGGTGAAAGACCGGCTGGCGCTCAACATCATCGAGGAGGGCGAACGCAGCGGTGCGCTGAAGCCGGGTCAGACCGTGGTCGAGGCGACCAGCGGCAACACCGGGATTGGCCTTGCCATGGTCTGTGCGCAAAAAGGCTATCCGCTGGTCGTCACCATGGCCGACAGCTTTTCCGTCGAGCGCCGCAAGCTGATGCGCATGCTCGGCGCCAAGGTGGTGCTGACGCCTCGCGCCGAAAAGGGTTTTGGCATGTACAAGAAGGCGGTCGAGCTGGCCCAGGCCAATGGCTGGTTCCTTGCCCGCCAGTTCGAGACGGCCGCCAATGCCGCCATCCACGAGGCGACGACCGCGCGCGAAATCGTCAACGATTTCGCTGGCTCGCGGCTCGACTGTTTCGTCACCGGCTATGGCACCGGCGGCACGGTCGTCGGCGTGGCGCGGGTCCTGCGCCGCGAACGGCCCGATACCCGCATCGTGCTCTCCGAGCCGGCCAATGCGCAACTGATCGGCAGCGGAAAGGCGCAGCCGCGCGGTGCCGATGGCGCTCCCGCCGCCAGCCATCCGGCCTTCGAGCCGCATCCCGTCCAAGGCTGGACGCCGGACTTCATCCCCAATGTCCTGCAGGAAGCGATCGACGCCAGCCTCTATGACGAGGTCATGCCGATCGCTGGGCCGGAGGGCATCAAATGGGCACGGGCGCTGGCTCAGAAGGAAGGCATCTTTACTGGCATTTCCGGCGGCGCCACCTTCGCCGTTGCGCGCCAGGTCGCTGAGAAGGCGCCGGCCGGATCGGTGATCCTGTGCATGCTGCCCGACACTGGCGAGCGCTACATGTCGACACCGTTGTTCGACGGCATCGAGGCCGAAATGGACGCCGGCGAGATGGCGCTGTCGCGCTCGACGCCCGGCTGCCAATTCCCGGCGGCTTGACGGGAGGTTGTCATGGACGTCGCGCACGAACAACTCGACATGGTGGTCGAGGAAACGCTCGACCCCGCCGACTGGGCCGATGTCCAGGCCCTGTCGCACCGGGTCGTCGATGATGCCGTCGACTATCTGCGCGAGCTGCGCGACCGCCCCGTATGGCGGGAGATGCCCGGCCAGGTGCGGGACTTTTTCACCGCCCCGTTGCCGCGCTCGCCGGCGCCGCTTGCCGCTGTCTACGAGGACGTCTCCCGCACCGTGATGTCCTATCCCATGGGCAACACCCACCCGCGCTTCTGGTCCTGGTACATGGGATCGAGCAACTTCACCGGCGCGCTCGGCGATTTCCTGGCGGCGATCCAGGGCTCCAATCTCGGCGGCGGCAATCATGCCGCCGGGCTGATGGACAGCCAGGTGGTGAACTGGTGCAAGGAGATGCTCGGCTTTCCGGCATCGGCCTCGGGCACGCTGGTCAGTGGCGGCTCGATGGCCAACATCATCGGCCTGACGGTGGCGCGCAATACCAAGGCGGGCATCGACGTGCGTGAGCACGGCGTCGCCGCGATCGAAAAACCGCTGCGCTTCTACGGCTCGGACCAGATCCATTCCTGCCACCGCAAGGCCATGGAAGCGCTCGGCCTGGGCAACCGGGCGCTGCGCCGGATCGCGACCGACACCGGGCTGCGCATCGACATATCGGCACTGCGCAGCGCGATATCGGAGGACCGGGCAGCCGGGTTCAAGCCGGCCTGCGTCATCGGCAATGCCGGCACGGTCAACACCGGGGCGATCGACGACCTCAAGGCGCTGGCCAAACTCGCGCATGAGGAGGGCCTGTGGTTCCATGTCGACGGTTGCATCGGCGCGCTGATCGCCATCGCGCCTGATAACAAGCATCGCGTCGCTGGCGTCGAATGGGCCGATTCGATCGCGCTCGATCCGCACAAATGGCTGCACGCGCCCTTCGAGGTCGGCTGTGCGCTGGTCAGGGATGCCGCCGCGCACCGCCGGACCTTCGCGGTGACGCCCGAATATCTGGAATCGACGCCGCGCGGCCTGGCCTCCGGCGAATGGCTGCACGACTATGGCCTGCAGACCTCGCGCGGCTTTCGCGCCCTGAAAGTGTGGATGGCGTTGAAAGAGCATGGCGTCGAAAAATTCGGCCGCCTGATCGACCAGAACATCGCGCAGGTCTCCTATCTGGCCGGGCTGATCGAGGCCGAGCCTTCGCTGGAGCTGGCGGCGGCCCCGACCATCAACATCGTCTGCTTCCGCTACCAGCCCGGTTTGGCGGGCGAAGCGCTGAAGGCGCTCAACACCGAGATCATGCTGCGGCTGCAGGAGCAAGGCATCGCGGCACTCTCCGACACCACCGTGCATGGTGGGCACTGGCTGCGCGTGGCGATCACCAACCATCGCACCCGACGTGACGATCTCGATCTGCTGGTGCGTGAAGTGGTGAGGCTGGGGCGTGAGATCACCGCGGACGGCCGCGTGTCTTCCTAGTTCCCGGCAGGCGTGCGAACCTGCCCGCGATGATTCGGGGGAGGTCGGCGGTGACGCTGTTTCGCATGGTTGCGCTGGCGGCACTGGTCCTGGCCAATTCGGCCGAGGCCGCCGACATGGCCTTCTTCATCAAGAACCTGCGCAAGGAAGGGGTCGCGGTCGAGCTGTTCAGCCGCGACCGCGAGACCGTCTGGCCGG
Source organism: Mesorhizobium sp. M8A.F.Ca.ET.202.01.1.1 (assembly GCF_004791595.1). Lineage (NCBI taxonomy): Bacteria > Pseudomonadati > Pseudomonadota > Alphaproteobacteria > Hyphomicrobiales > Phyllobacteriaceae > Mesorhizobium > Mesorhizobium sp. M8A.F.Ca.ET.202.01.1.1. The sequence goes on from NZ_SRUN01000008.1 coordinate 40,414, forward strand.
GCAACGACAAGGTGTTTCTCGTCGATCCGGGCTCGCAGAAATCAGTGCCGATCTCCTGCAATCAGGGCGAACGCATCTGCTATGGCGCCTGGGTCGAGGGCAATGACAAGATTTCCGCCGGCGTCGGGCCGAACAACGACCAGCCTTGCGATACCTGCTGCTTCATTTGCGTGGAACACACGACAGAGACGATCGACCTGGTGCCGTGATCAGGGATCTCGTGCAGGCGGTTATTCCGACGCGTCAGTCTGGAAGGCCGGCCTTGTGGAAGCCCTCGATGAAATGCGCGCGCGTCGCGTCGTCGCGGAAGGGCTCGGTCCAGACCCAATGGCTGGTGGTGAAATGCGGGTTGCCGACGAGGAACAGCTCGACCTCGGCGCGCGCCTCGTCGAGCCGGCCAAGTTGCGCAAGGCTCGCCGCCAGGAAGCGGCGTGAACTGGTGCGGTAGGTCTCGTCCCGGCGCAGAGTCTCGATGGCTGCTTCATAGTCCCGCGCCGCATATTGCGCCTGGCCGAGCGTCAGATAGTACCAGCTCGCCGGAAACGGGTTCAGCCGGAACGCCTTGCGGATCTGCTCCAGGCCCTCCTCGACCCGCCCGGCGAGCGTCGTTATGTCGGACAATGTCGCCCAGGCGTCGGCCTCGTTGGGGTCGAGTTCGAAGACCCTGGCGAATTCGGCATCCGCCTCGGCGAAATCATGCTCATAGGCAAGCAGATTGCCGAGCACCCAGTGGCAGCCGGCATCGTTGGGATCGATCGCGACCGCCTTGCGAGCCAGATCCAGGGCAATGCGGCGGTTGGGGTCGATCGGCTCGCCCCAATGCACCCATCCCATCCAGTGGTTCATGGCGAGCCAGCGATAGGCCTCGGCGTAGCCGGGATCGAGCGCGACCGCGCGCGTCAGCATCAGATGCGCTTCGCGCGCCGTCTGCGGCGAAGCGTCGATCAGCTTGCGCGCCCGCACGCACAGATCGTAGGCGTCGAGATTGGTGGGCCGGTTGCGTGGCGGCGGCGCGCGCAGCCGGCCGAGTAGCGCCTCCACGATCTTGGCGGTCACCTCGTCCTGGACGGCAAAGATATCGTCCAGGCCGCGGTCGAAGCGCTCCGCCCACAGATGATCGCCGCTCGCCGCGTCGACCAGCTGCGCGTTGATGCGCACGCGCCCCGCATCGCGCCGCGCGCTGCCCTCCAGCAGATAGCGGACGCCAAGCTCCCTGGCGATCTCGCGCACGTCCATCGCCTTTCCCTTGTAGGCAAAGGTTGAATTGCGCGCGATGACGAACAGGCCGGAGATCCTCGACAGGTCGGTGATCAGGTCTTCGGTCAAGCCGTCGCAGAAGGCGTCCTGCCCGGCATCGTTGCTGAAATTGACGAAGGGCAGCACCGCTATCGATGGCTTGTCAGGCAGCGGCAACGGCTTTCGCTTGGCGCCATTGAGGTGTTCGACGGCCGCCGTGAAACGATAGCCGACGCGTGGAACGGTGGCGATCCATTCGCCGCTCCCTTCACCCGCAATGCCGGGCGGGCCAAGCAGCTTGCGCAGCTGCGCGATCTGGACGGTGAGGTTGCCTTCCTCGACGGCCGTGCCGGGCCATGCCGCGTCCATCAATTCGGCCTTCTCGAGGATTTCACCGGATCTTGCGACCAGCGCCGCGAGCAGCTTCAGCCCGCGGTAGCCGATGGCCACGGGGGCATCGTTCCGGAGCAGCGTTCCCGCACCGGAATCGAGCACGAACGGGCCAAAGGCAAAGCGCTCTCCCTGCATCGGCGCATCTATAGAGCAATTCGAGGCAAAACGCGAAGCGGAGAAGCGTGTAGCGCATTGCCAGGGAATTGCGTGAAAACAAAGCGTTAGACGCCGGTTTGGAACTTTTGAGAACTATTTGGGAGGGTTTAATTACGGCAGCGTTCGTATCCGGCAGAATTCAACCTCTTTCAGCTCGAGGGCCATCAAGTCCGGCCCCACGGAGGTTGTCATGAACCATATCCTTGCTTCGGTCCCGCAGGCACTGCGGCCGGGAATGCCCGCAAGTTCCACGCACGCGCCGCATCGGCGCTACAGCCTGGCGAGCTTGCGAAACACCATCGCTGCCTGGCGCGAGCAGGCACACTTTCGCTGGCAGCTGAAGCAGATGGCGCAGGCCAATCCGCATCTGATCGACGACATCGGCTTGACGACACGGCAGGTCGAGGAAGAAACCGCCAAGCTGCCCTTCTGGCAGCGATAAGGCGACCAAGCTGCCCTTTTGGCAGCGATAAGGCGAAATGCCGCGATGATTTGGCAGGGATTGCCGGCATCATCCCTTTAGCGCCGGCCCGCGTCATGCCATGATCCCCCCATCGGCCGTGGGGGCCGATTCTACATCGGGGGTTTCCATGTCTTTCACATCCGCGCGCCGGCTTGCCGCCGCGTTTTCGCTTGCCGTCCTGTTTGTCCCAGCCGCCCATGCCGGCGACGTCACCTTCGCCGTCAAGAACAGCCACCCCAATGCCATGCGCCTCGAGCTCTACAGCCAGGACCGCGACTATGTCTGGCCGGGCGATGGCAAGGATTTCTATCTCGACGACGGCGAGACCAAGCAGCTGCCGATTTCCTGCAACGAAGGCGAATCGATCTGCTATGGCGCCTGGGTCGACGGCGACGAAGGCACCTATTGGGGCGTCGGCCCCGGCAACAAGGAAAAATGCGAGGATTGCTGCTATACCTGCAGCGGCGGCGAGACCGAGGAGATCGATCTGGTCCCCTGACCGGTTTGCCCGCTTGACGGTTTTCCTGCTGGGAGCCATAGCCTGTCCAAATACCCAAGGCACGCCGCGTATTCAGGCGCGGCGTGCTCCAGGCAAACAGGGAGCACGCCAGTGGCCGGCACGGTCGAAAGCGACAAGATCGACGTCGGATTTTCCGGCAAGCGCTGCATCCATTCGCGCAATTGCGTGCTGGGCGACCCGCATGTCTTCGTGCCCAATGCGCCGGGCCAATGGATCCATCCCGAGGCGGCCAGCGTCGAAAAGATCGTCGCGCTAGCCGAGAACTGCCCCTCGGGCGCCATCACCTATGTGCGCAAGGATGGCGGGCCGCAGGAAAAGCCACCAGTGGTCAACACCGTGCGGCTACGAGAAAATGGTCCGCTGGCGGTGCATGCCGAGATCGTGCTTGGTGACGAGACTTTTTATCGCGCCACGCTCTGCCGCTGCGGCGCCTCGCAGAACAAGCCGTTCTGCGACAACAGCCACATCAAGGCGGGCTTTGCCGCCACCGGCGAACCGGCGTTGAAGGACACGCCCGCGCTGGAGGCCCGTGACGGGCCGCTGAAGGCGACGCCGACCCCCAACGGTCCGCTCAAGCTCGAAGGCAATGTCGAGATCGTCACCGGCACCGGTCACACGGTCGACCGCACCACCAAGGTCTTCCTTTGCCGCTGCGGCCATTCCGCGAATAAACCGTTCTGCGATGGCAGTCATAAGAAGGTGGGGTTTGTGGGATAGGTGAGTAGCCAATCTCCCCCCTCGTGGGGGAGATGTCCGGCAGGACAGAGGGGGCGCCGTAGAGCGCTGCCTCCAACACGCAGCGAATAGTGCAACGCCTCATACGCCTTTGCCTCCAAGACATCGCGCAAACGCCAGATCGATGCGCAAGGTCACGACACCAGCTGAATTGAAGCTGTGGAACGAGCTTCGCGCACTGTTTGATGGGGCTTGGCTTCCGCCGGCAATTTCCAATCGCCGGCTACATTGTCGACTTTGCTTGTCCGGAGAAGAAACTTGTCGTCGAAGTCGATGGCTCCCAGCATGCGGACCCAATCACCGGCGACCAAGCCAGGACATTGCGCCTGGAGCAAGACGGCTGAATCGTTCTGCGCTTCTGGAACGACGACGTCATTCGCGACATCGATAATGTGTGCCAGCATATTGTTATGGCGGCCGGGCTTGGCTGATGCTGCCATAACCGCGGCAAGGTCGGCGGGACAGCGCCCCCCTCTGTCCTGCCGGACATCTCCCCCACGAGGGGGGAGATCGCTTGTGGCCCATCTCTCCCGGCTTTATCCGCAAGCCCGTATCCGCTAAGGGCAGGCAACCAAACAATCTGCCCGGACCCCGCCCCAAAATGACCAAGCCAAAACCTCTCTTCCTCGGCATCGACACCGGCGGCACCTACACCGATGCCGTGCTGTGGTCCGAGACCGAAGGTCCCCAGCAGGGAGCGAACAAGGGCAAGGTGCTGGCCAAGGCCAAGGCGCTGACCACGCGGCATGATCTGGCCGTCGGCATTTCTGGCGCCGTCGATGCGGTGCTGGAGAAAGCGGGCACCGATCCGGCTGACATCAAGCTGGTCTCGATGTCGACGACGCTCGCCACCAACGCACTGGTCGAGGGTCAGGGCGGCCGGGTGGCACTGGTCATGATCGGCTTTTCCGAGGCCGATCTTGCCCGCGATGGCTTGAAGACCGCACTTGGCACCGACCCGGTGGTGTTTTGTCCGGGCGGCCATGATGTGCATGGCAATGCGGCAAAGCTCGATCTGTCCGGGCTGGAGGCGATGCTAACGGAACTCGGCGCCTCGGTGTCCGGCTTTGCCGTCTGCGCCTATTTCGCCACCCGCAATCCCGCGCACGAGATCGCCGCCCGCGAGCTGATCCGCGACAGGACCGGCCTGCCGGTCACGGCCAGCCATGAACTGTCGGCCAAGCTCGGCGGTCCGCGCCGGGCGCTCACCACGCTGCTCAACGCCAGGCTGATCTCGATGATCGACCGGCTGGTGGCGGCGACCGAGGGCTTTCTCGCGGCGCGCGACATCGCCGCGCCCCTGATGGTGGTGCGTGGCGATGGCGCGCTGGTTTCGGCGGCGTTTGCCCGCCAGCGGCCGATCGAGACGATCCTCTCGGGCCCCGCCGCCAGCCTCGTCGGCGCCCGCCACATGACCGGGCTCGACAATGCGGTGGTGTCCGACATTGGCGGTACCACCACCGACGTCGCCGTGCTCGATGGCGGCCGGCCGCGGCTCGATCCGGAAGGCGCCACCGTCGGTGGCTTCCGCACCATGGTCGAGGCGGTCGCCATGCGCACGTTCGGCCTCGGCGGTGATTCCGAGGTGACGCTGGAGGATGGCGCGCTCAACCCGAAAATCCTGCTCGGGCCGCGCCGGCTGGTGCCGCTGGCGCTGGCTGGCATGGCGCATGGCGAGGCGGTGACGGCGGAGCTCGAACGCCAGTTGCGCGCCCCCAACACCGGCCGCATGGATGGCCGCTTCGCGGTCCGCACCGGCGTGCCGGACCGGCTCGCGGCGGGGCTGACCGTCCCGGAGGCAAAGCTCTACGAGGCGATCGGCGCGACGCCGCTTGCCCTCGACAGGCTGCTGACATCGAACGCCCAGAATGCCACCCTGAACCGCCTGGTCTCGCGCGGGCTGGTGCATATCTCAGGCTTCACGCCATCGGACGCCGCTCATGTGCTCGGCAAGCAGGCGAATTGGGATGTCGCCGCCGCTCGCCTTGGCGCCGAATTGTTCGCCCGCAGGCGCGATGGCCGTGGCCAGCCGATCGCCGCATCACCGGAGGTGATTTCGGAACGCGTGCTGGTGACGCTGACGCGCTGGTCGGCCGAATACATCCTGGAAACCGCCTTTGCCGAGGACGGGCTCGATGGTGCGGCCACCGTGGCGCACGCGCTGGTGCAGCGCGCCGTCGATGCGCATCCAGGCATCGCTCGCCTCAGCGTCGCGCTCGACCGTCCCGTCATTGGGCTGGGCGCTTCGGCCCCCCTGCATTACGCCGGTCTGGCGCCCTTGGTCGGAAATGACTGCGTGGTGCCCCGGGATACCGATGTCGCCAACGCGCTCGGCGCCGTCGTCGGCCAGGTCAGGGTTTCGGCCGAGGCCCGCGTCAGCCAGCCCAAGGAAGGCCTGTTCCGGCTTGCCTCGGGCGAAACGGTGCGCGACTTCCTCGACGAAGCGGCGGCGATCGCGGCCGCCGAGGCCGACGTGCGGGCCATTGTCGCCCAACGCGCCCGGGATGCCGGCACCGACAGCGCCGAGATCGAGGTCGCGACGGAGTTCCGTGTCTCGACCGTCGAAGCGCAGCGCATGTTCATCGAAGCGCATGTCGTGGCAGTGGCCTCGGGCAGGCCAAGGATCGCGGTTTAGATTCAGGTGAGGCCGGCCTGCAAATGGCGGCGTCCTGCGCTTCCGGTGCTCACGTACCTTAAGTACGCTCCGCTCCGGTTCTCGGACGCCACCATTTTCGACTCGGCCTGACCTGAATCCTGCGCGTTCGTCATCCTAGGGCGGAGCAGGAGCGAAGCGACGTTGCGGAGACCCTAGGATCCATTCCGTGACGTTGGAGGTAGAGCGAACGGTTCAGAATGGCGCACGCAAACAGATGAAGAACACATCCGCACGGATGTGTCTTCAAAGAAGGCCCAAAATGCCCCACCTTCACCCTAAGCTGAATTGACCCTGCACCCCCAACATGCCAAACGCCCCGCAAAGCCTTTCATCTGGAGTTAGCCTGATGACCGATCGCATCGAGATCGCCGGATTGCGCATTGCTCGCGAGCTGCATGACTTCGTTGTCGACGAAGCGTTGCCCGGCACCGGCATCGAAGCGGCGCGCTTCTGGAACGGATTCTCCTCCATCGTCCATGATCTGGCGCCCAGGAACCGGGCGCTGCTGGCGAAACGCGATGCCATGCAGGAGAAGCTCGACGGCTGGTACCAAGACAAGGGCGCGCCGATCGACATGGGCGCCTACAAGGCGTTCCTGAAGGAGATCGGCTATCTCGTTCCCGAAGGTCCGGCCTTCAGCGTCTCGACCGAAAATGTCGATCCGGAAATCGCCGTCGTCGCCGGGCCGCAGCTCGTCGTGCCGGTAATGAACGCGCGCTATGCGCTCAACGCCGCCAATGCGCGCTGGGGTTCGCTCTACGATGCGCTGTACGGCACCGACGCCATTCCCGAGACCGGCGGCGCGCAGAAGGGCAAGGCCTTCAACCCCGCGCGCGGCGCCAAGGTGATTGCCTGGGCAAAGGACTTCCTCGACCAGTCGGTACCGCTGACCACGGGCAAATGGGCAGGCGTCAACGGGCTCTCGATCGCCAATGGCGCGCTGAAGCTCGGCGAGGGCGCCGGCGCCACCACCCTTGCCGACCCGAAACAGTTCGCCGGCTATCGCGGCGATGCCGAGAATCCGGAAGCCGTGCTTCTGGTCAAGAACGGCCTCCATATCGAGATCCTGATCGACCGCGCCAACCAGATCGGCCGCACCGACCCGGCTGGAATCGCCGACGTCATCCTGGAATCGGCTTTGACCACCATCCAGGACTGCGAGGACTCGGTCGCCGCTGTCGACGCTGAGGACAAGGTCGTCGTCTACCGCAACTGGCTCGGCCTGATGAAGGGCGACCTCGCCGAAGAGATCAGCAAGGGCGGCAAGAGCTTTGTCCGCAAGCTCAACCCCGACCGCGCCTACACTGGACCCGCCGGCGGCCAACTCACCGTGCCTGGCCGCTCGTTGATGCTGGTGCGCAATGTCGGCCACCTCATGACCAATCCGTCGATTCTGGACCGTGACGGCAACGAGGTGCCGGAAGGCATCATGGACGCGGCGATGACGGCGCTGATCGCGCTGCACGATGTCGGGCCGAAGGGGCGGCGGATGAACTCCCGCGCCGGTTCGATGTATGTGGTGAAGCCGAAGATGCACGGACCGGAGGAAGTCGCCTTCGCGGTCGAGATCTTCGACCGCGTCGAGGCGCTGCTCGGCATGGCGAAGAACACCATCAAGATGGGAATCATGGACGAGGAGCGGCGCACCACCATCAACCTCAAGGAAGCGATCCGCGCCGCCAGGGAGCGCGTGGTGTTCATCAACACCGGCTTCCTCGACCGCACCGGCGACGAGATCCACACCTCGATGGAAGCCGGCCCGATGATCCGCAAGGGCGACATGAAGCAGGCCGCCTGGATTTCCGCCTACGAGGCCTGGAATGTCGACACCGGTCTCGAATGCGGGCTGGCCGGTCATGCCCAGATCGGCAAGGGCATGTGGGCGATGCCCGATCTGATGGCGGCGATGCTGGTCGAGAAGATCGCCCACCCCAAGGCCGGCGCCAACACTGCCTGGGTGCCGTCGCCGACGGCCGCGACGCTGCACGCCACGCACTATCACAAGGTCGATGTCCACGCCGTCCAGGCGGCGCTGAAGAGCCGGCCGAAGGCGAAACTCGACGATATCCTGTCGGTGCCGGTGGCCGTGCGGCCGAACTGGACACCCGACGAGATCCAGCGCGAACTCGACAACAACGCGCAAGGCATTCTGGGCTATGTCGTGCGCTGGATCGACCAGGGCGTCGGCTGCTCGAAAGTGCCGGACATCAACGATGTCGGCCTGATGGAAGACCGCGCCACGCTGCGCATCTCCTCGCAGCACATCGCCAACTGGCTGCGCCACAAGGTCTGCTCGGAAATCCAGGTCAGGGATTCACTGCAGCGCATGGCGGCCATCGTCGATCTGCAGAATGTCGGCGATCCGCTCTACCGGCCGATGGCGCCGGATTTCGACAGTTCGATCGCCTTCCAGGCCGCCTGCGACCTGGTGTTCAAGGGAACCAGCCAGCCGAATGGCTACACCGAGCCGGTGCTGCATAAGCGGCGGCTGGAGTTGAAGGCGAAACAGGGCTGAGCTGGCGCAAGCTTGGACCGGAACCGGCCCACGGACCCTCCTGAATGGGCTCAGTTCAGCCCAAGCGCATCGCGCAGCTTCGAAACGTTATCTGCCAGCCGTCACCGGCCCGGCCGGTGCCTCGAGGTCGCCTCGCGAGCGTAGAGCCGGCAATGTTGTGCCCAGTGCTGCGGTCTCTACGCCGCCTGCGCCACACGCTCCGCGCTCATGCGATAGGAAATCGCCTCGGCCAGATGGATGCGGCCGACGGTTTCGCTGGCGTCGAGGTCGGCCAGCGTGCGCGCCACTTTCAACACCCGGTGGTAGGCGCGGGCGGAAAAGGCGAGTTTTTCGCTGGCGTCCTTGAGCAGCGACAGGCCGGCGGCATCGGGCATGGCGATCGCCTCGATGACAGCCGGCGCGCAATGCGCGTTGGTGGTGGCGCTGTTGACGCCGAGCCGTTCGAAGCGCTCGCGCTGGAGCGTGCGCGCGCGGCCGACGCGGAGTGCAACGTCAGTACTCTTCTCCGCCCTGTCGGGGCGGATCAGGTCGCTGGCCGAGACCGCCGGCACTTCAATACGAAGATCGATGCGGTCGAGCAGCGGTCCTGAGATGCGCGCTTGATAGTCGGTGCGGCAGCGTTCGCCGCGTACGCACCGATAACCCGGCTCGCCGGCCATGCCGCATCGGCACGGGTTCATCGCCGCCACCAGCTGGATGCGTGCCGGATAGGTGACGCGGTGGTTGGCGCGCGCGATCATGCAGTCGCCGGTCTCCAGCGGCTGGCGCAGCGCATCGAGCGTCTGCGGCGTGAATTCGGGGAACTCGTCGAGGAACAGCACGCCGTGATGGGCGAGCGACACCTCGCCCGGCCGGGCGCGCATGCCGCCACCGACCATCGCCGCCATCGAGGCCGAGTGGTGCGGAGCGCGGAACGGTCGCCGGTCCGTCAGCTTGCCTTCGCCGAGCTCGCCGGCCACCGAGGCGATCATCGAGACCTCCAGGAGCTCCTTCGGCGCCAGCGGCGGCAGGATCGAAGGCAGCCGCTGCGCCAGCATCGATTTTCCAGAGCCGGGCGGACCGACCATCAGCAGGTTGTGGCCGCCGGCAGCCGCCACCTCCAGCGCCCGCTTGGCGGTCTCCTGGCCCTTGATGTCGGCGAGGTCGGGCAGGTCGCGCGGCGCGGCGCGGATGCCGGCCTCGGGCCGCGACAGCACCTGCGTGCCGCGGAAATGGTTGGCGATGGCAATCAGGCTGCGCGGCGCCAATATGTCGAAATCAGCGCCCGCCCAAGCAGCTTCCGGTCCGCAGGCGAACGGGCAGATCAGGCCCTTGCCCTCGGCATTGGCGCCGATCGCCGCCGGCAGCGCGCCGGCCACGGCGGTAATCGTGCCGTCGAGCGACAATTCGCCAAGCACGACATAGCCGGCCAGCATGTCGCCCGGAATGGCGCCAAGGGCGGCCATCAGGCCAAGCGCGATCGGCAGATCGTAGTGGCTGCCTTCCTTGGGCAGATCGGCCGGCGCCAGGTTAACGGTGACCTTCTTCGACGGCATCGACAGGCCCGACGCATGCAGCGCCGCCTGCACCCGCTCGCGGCTCTCGGCCACCGCCTTGTCGGGCAGGCCGACGATCTGGATGCCGACCTTGCCGGGCGCGATCATCACCTGCACGTCGACCGGCACGGCCTCGATGCCCTGGAAAGCGACCGTACGAACCCGCGCCACCATTCTTTGCCCCCGATGCCGTCTCTCCCCAGCCTTTGTGAGCCGGCCGCGAGCGACGTCAACGCGAGACAACCACAGATTTTAGCCCAAGGCAAGAACAATACAGGAACAAAGAGAGGCGTGCGCCTACCGTCGACGGGCTCGCAACTGCCCGCAAGGCGCCTCACCGAGCGCGTGACGATGCGAGCCGCGCAGGATGGAGGCGAATGTTCCGGGAGTCCGTGCAGATCACGACGGCTTCACCGCCAGAAAAGTGTTCCACCCTCGCTCCTTCCTGCCGACGCGGAAGCTGTGGCTGACAAGCTCCATGCCGGCGGCCTCGATGCGCGCCGCGAAGGCGTCCTTGCGCCAGTCGACCGTATGGTATCTGCCGCTTGTTTCGCCGTCGCCGTCGCGCATCGAGACGACAGAGGCACCACCGGGCCGCAACGCCCGCGCGATCTTCTCCAGAACCGGGTCGATCTGGTCGCGCGGCACATGGATCAGCACGGCAAGCGCCACCACCGCGTCATAGGGACCGCCAAGCTCGTCGGTGATCACATCGAGCAGATCGCCGGTCTTGCCGCGTGCTGCCTGCAGTTCGAGAAAGCGCCGCGTCGCGTCGGTCCGCCGGACCTTGACGCCGAGGCCCTCCAGGAAGTCCGCATCGCGGCCAGGTCCGGACCCGATCTCCAGGATTCGGCCGCCCGGCCCGGCGATCGCCGCGGCGCGCTTGAGCGCGGCCTGGTCGTTCGGGTGGGGAACATGTCCGACAATCTCGTCATAACGGACCGCGTAGTCCTCATACGACTCGACCGTCCGACGGCTCTGCGCCAGGGCTTTCGCGGGCACGGTCATCATTCTCTCCGTCTCCGTGCGCCAATCGTGTCTAGCGGATGCTGCCATAAGGCGCGTGGCCGTCGAGCAGGCCGATGTCGCGCTTGAAATGGTCGGACAGCGCGCGCTGATCGAGCAGGCGGCGCGACCGCGATCGGAAGGGAGCAACGAAGAGGTCCAGCATCGGATGACGGACTGTGACGCGCCGCGTGGAAGTGTTCATGGCCATGTCCTTTCGGGTTCGGTCGATGGTTTGAGTGTGCGCTTGCCGGCTCTTGGCTTCCAATCGAACGTCGCTTATCATGCATCAACAGGATTGATGTGTGATGAGCTGGGACCTGCCGCCATTGGGCGCCATCAGGGTGTTTGAAGCCGCATCGCGGCTGGGCAGCTTTACCAAGGCGGCCGAAGAACTCGGCATGACCCAGTCGGCGGCGAGCTACCAGATCAAGGTGCTGGAGGAACGCGCCGGAACACCGCTTTTCGTAAGAAAAACAAGGCAGATCGCCTTGACCGAGGCCGGCGAGCAGCTGGCGCCGCACGCATCGGGTGCCTTCTCGGCGCTGGCCGATGCGTGGGTGGCGACCAAGGGCGGCGCCACCGGCGTCTTGTCGGTCACCACGGTCCAGACCTTTGCCTCGACCTGGCTCGCCGTGCGCCTTGGAGCATTCCAGCTGATGCATCCGGACCTTGCCGTGAAAGTCGACACATCGTCCCGGCTGGCCGATTTTGGGCGCGACGGCATGGATATCGGCATTCGCACCGGCACCGGGAAATGGCCGGGCCTGGCAGCCCACTATCTGTTCAAGGCGGATTACACGCCGATGCTCAGCCCGAGGCTGGTGCGGAGCGTGGGAGGCATCCGCCGGCCCGAGGATCTCTACAAGCTGCCACTATGCTGTTCGACCGATCCCTGGTGGAAGATCTGGTTCGAAGCAGCCGGCGCCCGCTTCGAGCCCGATCGCATCATAGCCGGCCCGGAGCTTGGCACGCAGGCCTACGACGCGATGGCGGCGCTGACCGATCAGGGCGTCGCCATCCTCACCCGCAACCTCTACAGCTCGTTGCTGGCGACAGGACAGCTCATTCAGCCGTTCGAGGCCATGGGGTCCGACGGCGACGGCTACTGGCTGGTGCATTCCGAAAGCCGCCGCAACACCCCGAAGATCAGGCTGTTCAGGGACTGGGTGCTGGCCGAGACGGCTGATGTCAGGGAGCGCGAACAGCGCCGGGTCGAAGAGCCTTGATCAAATCAGGAACATCAGGGGAACCGGTAACCGGACCGGTTGCGCCCCGGTTGTAGCCGGCTGCAAAAAGCGGAACATGGTTAACACAAAATGAAAACGGATTATGTCCGCTTCGCTTCGACAGCGTCCCAGAACAGGCTGGCAATGTCGGCGCCACCAAAACGCTGTACCTCGCGCACTCCGGTCGGCGAGGTCACATTGATCTCGGTCATGTAGTCGCCGATGACATCGATGCCGACCAGGATGAAGCCGCGTTCCCTGAGCGACGGCCCGATGCGGGCGCAGATATCGCGCTCACGCGCCGTCAGCTCGGTTTTCTCGGCTCGGCCGCCGACATGCATGTTGGAGCGGGAATCGTGCTCGGCCGGCACCCGGTTGATGGCGCCGACCGGCTCGCCGTCGATCAGGATGATGCGTTTGTCGCCCTTGCGCACATCCTTCAGGTAGCGCTGCACGATATAGGGCTCGCGGAACAGCTGGCCGAACATTTCGAGCAGCGAGGCGAGGTTGCGGTCGGCCTCGTGCAGATGGAAGATGCCCGCGCCGCCATTGCCGTAGAGCGGCTTGACGATGATGTCGCCGAATTCCTTGCGGAAGGCGGCCACCTCGAGCGGATCCTTGGTGATCAGCGTGTCCGGCATCAGATCGGAAAACTCGGTGACGAAGATTTTTTCCGGGCTGTTGCGCACCCAGGCCGGGTCGTTGACGACCAGCGTCTTCGGATGGATGCGCTCGAGGATATGCGTGGTGGTGATGTAGTTCATGTCGAAGGGAGGGTCCTGGCGCAGCAGGATGACGTCCATCTCCGATAGGTCGGTGCGAACCTTTTCGCCCAGCGAGTAGTGGCTGCCCTTTTCGTCGCGCACCTGCATCTCCTCGATGCGGGCAAACACCTTGCCGTCGCGCAGCGACAGGCGGTCGGGCGTGTAGTGGAACAATTGATGGCCGCGCCGCTGCGCTTCCAGCGACAGCGCGAACGAGGTGTCGCCGGCGATCGACACGGTCGAGACATGGTCCATCTGGACGGCGATTTTCAGCTTCATGGCGGATCCCCAGCGCAGTCAACGCAAGCGATATAAGGGTCCCGGCGCCTTCTGCCAATCGGGCCACGCCGTTAACGGTCGAAGACCAGCCGCGAGTAACCCAGGAAGGACAGCGTCATGGCCACCAGCGAAGCGATGGCAAGCGCCGCCAGTGGTGGCGCCGCCGGCAGCACCAGCAGGACGGCCGAGTAGACGGCATAGTTGACGATGCTGGTGGCGACGCCGACGCCGCCATAGCGGGCGCCTTCCTGTCTCACGCCCCTGCTCGACGGCGAGAAGGCCAGGTGCCGGTTGATCTGCCAGGTGACGCAGAGCGCGAAGCCGATCGACAGCATCCGGGCGACGAAGGGCCCGAGCGGCGTGACGGCGAGCAGCAGCCATAGCGCCGCGGCGTCGGCGACAAAGCCGATGCCGCCGGCGAAGACAAAGCGGACGACGCGTTGCATCGGTCAGGCCGCACGCGAGGCCTTGCCCGGTTGCGGCTTCCGAACCACGTCGCCGGTGCGGCGCTCGACACGGCCCGAAGGCATGGAGAGATAGAAGATCCGCTTCTGCTCGGCGCGCCCACGCGAGACCGAATCGAGGATCAGTCCGGTCACCGCCGCCAGCATGGACAGAAGCAGCAGGCCGACCGACAGCACCCAGGTCGGCATGCGCGGTACCAGGCCGGTCTCGGCGAATTCGACCAGCACCGGCGCCATCAGGAACAGGCTCGAGGCCAGGAAGAACAGCGAAAAGGCGCCGAAGAAGCGCAACGGCTGCGTCTCCTTCATCAGCATGGCGAACATCCACAGGATCCTGGCGCCGTCGCGGAAGGTCGACAGCTTCGACGACGAGCCTTCCGGCCGGCGGCCGTAGTCGAGCGCAATCTCGCTGACCGGCAATTTGAGCTGCGAGGCGTGCACCGACATTTCGGTCTCGATCTCGAAGCCGCCGGAGACGGCGGGGAAGCTCTTGACGAAACGCCTGGTGAAGACGCGGTAGCCGGAGAAAATGTCGGTGAAATCGCTGCCGAACAGCCATTTGTAGAGGCTGTTGAAGGCCCGGTTGCCGAAGGCATGGCCGGCCCTGCCGGCATCGTCGGTGACGCCGCGCCTGGTGCCCACCACCATATCGCAACGCTCGGTCAGGAGCGTGTTGATCAATTGCGGCGCGTCCTCGGGCGCGTAGGTGCCGTCGCCATCGGCCATCAGGTAGATGTCGGCGTCGATGTCGGCGAACATGCGCCGCACCACATTGCCCTTGCCCTGGCGCGGCTCGCGAACCACGATGGCGCCGGCCGCGCGGGCGCGCAGCGCCGTCAGATCCTTCGAATTGTTGTCGTAGACATAGATGGTTGCCGCGGGCAGCGTCTCGCGGAACCGCCGCACCACCTCGGCGATGGTCAGCTCCTCATTATAGCAGGGCAGGAGCACGGCGATGACGGGTTCATGGCTGATGTCTTGCGGCATTTTCGTCTCCGAATGCCTTGTCGACCATGCGGTCGCGCTCCGGAAACCGGCCGCGTTCAGGCGGTTTTACTATTTATTGAAGCCGTTAAGGCTAGGTTTAAGACCGACTTCACGAGTGTCGATTGGCCTGGAAAGGCCCGGCATTCCCGCCAAGGGCGATCGGCATGAGCACAGCAACGGGAACTTCCACAGGGAAGTCCGATATCGCGTTCGCGTTGCTTGCCGCCTTGCTGCTGCTCGGCCTCAATGCCCAGCAGGGATTCCCGCAACTGGCCAATCCGGCGGGCGACAATGACAGCCTGCTGCAACTGGTCGAAGTCCGCGACCTGCTGGCGGGCCAAGGCTGGTTCGACTTGCACCAATACAGAATGGGGCTGGAGGGCGGCTTCGTCATGCACTGGTCGCGGCTGCTCGACGCGCCGCTGGCATTGAGCATCCTTGCCGTTTCGAGCCTGACTGGCAGCGCCGCCCTGGCCGAACAGATCGTGCAAATAGTCTGGCCGGCCCTGCAGTTCTTTATCGCGGTCTTGTTCATCATCCGCGCCGCGCGCGCTTTCGCCGGCCCGCCCGCTGTGCTGCCCGCCGCCGTCGTCGGCGGGGCGGCCTTGTATTACATCGGGATTTTTTCCCCAGGCGCGCTCGATCATCACAATGTCCAGCTGATGCTGACGCTGGCGAGCCTGGCCTTGCTGCTCGAGGCGCCCACGTATCGGCCGGCTGCCCTTGTCGCGGGCATCTGCGCCACGCTGACCCTGGCCATCGGCATGGAAAGCGCGCCCTATGCCGGGGCCCTCGGCGCCGTCGTCGCTCTGCTGTTTCTCGGCAATGGTGACGCCGAAAGGCTGATCGCCAGGGATTTCGGCCTCGGCGTCGCCGGCGTCTCGGCTCTGGTCTTCGCCGCCACCATCCCCGTCTCGTCCTGGGGCCAGGCCCAGTGCGACACGTTCTCGCTCGTGCAGTTCGCCGTCACAGCGCTTGCCGGCACCGGTCTGGCAATCATTGCTTCATGGAGGGCAGCCAACGCGACGGCCGCCCAGCGCCTGATGTCGCTTGGCCTGCTTGCCGTCGCTCTCGCCCTCGTCGTGGCGTTGCTGTTCCCGCAATGCCTGGCGGCGCCCTATGCCCATCTCGACCCGCGCCTGCAGCAGATGTGGCTCGGCTATATCGAGGAGGCGCAGTCGATCGTCCAGCTTGTCGTCGACGATCCGGCAAGGGCCGTGGCGCGTTTTGCCACGCCGCTGGTGGCCATCGTGCTGATGGCGCTCCGTTTCAGCCATGGCGGCTGGCGGCGGCAGGACAGCCTCGTCGCCGCACTGCTGGTCGTGGCGGTCCTGGTCAGCGCCTGGGAAGTGCGCGGCTCGACCTTCTCCATCGCCTTTGCGGTGATCCCGCTTTCGGCCTGGATCGCCAAATGGCGACAGCGGGCCGAAGCCAGCCCGTCCAGCGGCTCGGTACTCAGGATGGCGGCGGCCTGGCTGATCTCGGTCAATGCCATCTGGTCGGGTGCCGCCGAGGCCGCCTCGAGCGCCTTCGCAACTGCTGCACCCGCCAGGGACGCCAGCATCGATGCGCCCTGCAACAGCAAGGCCTCGTTCGCCGTGCTTGGCGCGATGGCCCCCACCACGGTGCTTGCCATCTCCAATCTTGGCTCGCCCATCCTCGCCTTTACCGGTCATCGCGTGTTCGCCGGGCCCTACCATCGCAACGTCGCCGGAAACCTGCTCGTGTTCGATGCATTGCTGGGCTCGGCCACCGACGCCAAAGCCATCGTCGAAAGTCACCATGTCGGCCTTGTCGCGCTCTGCCTCGACAACCCTGAAAGCCGGCTGTTCGCTGCCAGGGCGCCGGACGGTTTTCTGGCCGGGCTGATGCGCGGCAGCGTGCCGGAATGGCTGGAGCCGGTGGCGGAGACCCGTGGCGCTCCTCTGGAACTGTACCGCGTCCGGCTCGGCGGCTGATCCAGCCGGCAGACGCTACTCCTTCCGATACAAGATCATGCCGCCGTGATGCAGCACGCCGTCGATGAACGTGCCATCGGCGGTGAATCCGGTATCGTCCCAATAGTCGATGTGATGCCCCCGGACTTCGTAACGCCCCCGATACGCGCTCTCCCGGGTTCCACGCGCTTCGTCGTACCGGCCATTTGGAAGCAGCTTGTGACGGACATGGCCATCGGCTGTCACCCACATGCCTGCATAGGGATGGCTTTGAGCAATGATTTGCTGGTCGGGATTCATCTGGGCGAGACCTTTCTGCACGGGGACCGCGCCAAAGAGAAGCATGAGCGATGCAAGCAGGGAAAACGACGACGTCATGGCCGCTACCTTGTGGCCGTCGGCCGAATGACGATCTCGTTGACATCGACGTCGTCGGGCTGCTCGATGGCGAAGCGCACCGCGCGGCCGATCGCGTCCGGCTGCAAGGCGATCGCCCGGTAGGTCTTCATGGCTTCGGCCGCCAGCGGATCGGTGATGGAATGGGCCAATTCACTCTCGACCACGCCGGGATGAATGCAGGTCACCCGAATGTCGTCGTTCTCCTGCCTGAGGCCGTCGGAAATCGCCCGCACCGCGTATTTGGTCGCGCAATAGACCGCTGCCGTTGGCGCGACCGAGAGCGCGCCGACCGAAGCGATGTTAATGATGTGGCCGGAGCCTCTCGCGGTCATCTCCGGCAGCACCGCGGCGATCCCGTGCAGCACGCCCTTGATGTTGACGTCGACCATGCGGTCCCATTCGTCGACCTTGAGGGAGGCCATCAGCGAAAGCGGCATCACGCCGGCATTGTTGACGATCACGTCGACGCGTCCCCAGGCTTGTCGCGCCGCCTCGGCAAAGGCAGCGACATCGTTACGGTCGGTGACGTCGAGGCCGCGGATCCTGGCCTCCCCACCGTGCGCGGTGATCTCCTCGGCGAGCGCCTCCAGCCGGTCTGTGCGCCGCGCGCCGAGCATGACTTTCGCCCCGGCGGCGCCGAGTTCGCGGGCAATCCCCGCGCCGATTCCGCTTGATGCGCCGGTAATGAGGACGGTCTTGTCGAGGGGCATGCTTGTCTCCTGTTCCTGGATTGACCGCCGCCTTGCGTCGGTTGCCAGGAAGATAGAATTGCCCCATTGTCGCGTTAAGACAGCCATTTCTTGACGCTATGGAAAGCCACGCTAACCAATGGATCTCAACGCGCTCTCCGTTTTTGCGCTTGTCGCCGAGGAGCGGAGTTTTCGCGCCGCCGCCGACCGGCTGGGTGTCACCCGCTCGGCCGTCAGCCAGACGATCAGGCGGCTGGAAGAGACCATCGGCATAGCGCTTGTGCGGCGCACGACGCGCAGCGTCAGCCTCACCGAGGCGGGGGAGCGGCTCCGCGCCGAAATCGCGCCGGCCATCGCGGACATGCGTGCCGCGGTCGAGGCCGCCGGCAGCTTGCGTGGGCGCCCGCGCGGGCAGTTGCGGCTCGCTGTTTCGTCGATCGCCGAGGGCTTCCTGTCAGGGCCGTTCCTGGCAGCCTTCGCCGAGGCCAATCCGGAGGTTCAGATCGACATCACGGTGACGGACGATGAATTCGATATCGTTGCCCAGGGATACGATGCCGGCGTCAGGCTGGGCGAAGTCATCGAGCAGGACATGATCGCGGTTCCCGTTGCCGGTGACGAGCGGCAGCTGGCTGTCTGCGCGCCAGCCTACCGCGATCGATTTGGTGAGCCTGCGCATCCGAGCGAGCTTGCGGCCCGTCGCTGCATTGGTTGGCGTCCCGCTCCCGGGGTTGCGCCCTACCGATGGGAATTCGCGGTCGACGGCAAGGAGTTCAGCGTCGCCGTCGCCCCGGAGATCACGACAAACGACATGACGTTGATGATCAGGCTCGCTGTCGCCGGCGCCGGCATCACCTTCGGCATGGAACGGAGCTTCCGTCCCTGGCTCGACCGGGGCGAGCTGGTGCCCATCCTGGAGTCCTACTGCCCACGCTTTGCCGGCTTCTATCTCTATTATCCCGGCCGCCGCAACTTGGCGCCGAAGCTGCGCGCGCTTGTCGATCACCTGCAGCGCTTCAGATAGCGTCGTGGGATCGTTGGCGGGTCTCGAAAAATCGATTCAAGCGATACGTTTCCTAAAGGGTTTGCTGCCAGTCTCGAAATAAATTCCGACGACAAAACAGGGACGAACAGGGACACCGATGCAAGCTCCGTTTGGCACCGGTCAGGCAAACAGGGAAAGCACGGATCTGGCGTTCACCGATCCGTTGACCGGGCTTGGCAATCATCGCCGCTTCTTCGACAAGGTCGACCGCCTGATCAGCGACCGCGCCGACGATCCCGCGCCCTTCACCGTCGGCATTCTCGACCTCGACGGCTTCAAGCCGATCAACGATCTGTTCGGCCACAAGGCCGGCGACGACATCCTGATCCAGGTCGCCATGCGGCTGCGTGCCTCGATGGACGGCCATTCGACGGTCTGCCGCATCGGTGCCGACGAATTCGCCTTCCTCTACCCGCTGGTGTTCTCGGAGGATGCGGCGGCTGAAAAATCCCGCATGCTGATCGAGATCCTGTCGGCGCCCTATGATGTCGGCGAGCGCACCGCCAGGCTCTCGGCCTCGGTCGGCTGCTCGCTGTTCTATTCGGGCGACGAGACCACCGAGATCCTCATCAACAAGGCCGAAACGGCGCTCTACCATGCCAAGCGTTCCGGCCGCGGCCGCGTCGTCGTCTACACCCGTGAGATGGAAGAGGCCGCCAAGCGCGTCACCCGCATCGAGCAGGCGCTGCGCCGCGCCGTCTCCGCCGGCGAGGTGGAGCCGCATTTCCAGCCGATCGTCGACCTCACCACGCGCCGCACCATCGGCTTCGAGACGCTGGCGCGCTGGACCGATCGCGATCTCGGCGCGGTGCCGCCGACCGTCTTCATCCCCATCGCCGAGGAGCGCGGCATCATCGGTCCGCTGTCGCAGCTGGTGCTGCGCAAGGCGACCGAAGCCGCCAGGAGCTGGCCGAAGGAC
Source organism: Mesorhizobium sp. M8A.F.Ca.ET.202.01.1.1 (assembly GCF_004791595.1). Lineage (NCBI taxonomy): Bacteria > Pseudomonadati > Pseudomonadota > Alphaproteobacteria > Hyphomicrobiales > Phyllobacteriaceae > Mesorhizobium > Mesorhizobium sp. M8A.F.Ca.ET.202.01.1.1. Next base: position 60,340 of record NZ_SRUN01000008.1, read on the forward strand.
CTGTTCCTGTCCTTCAACCTGTCGCCCTCGCAGCTCGTCGACCAGAACACCGGCCTGCACATACTGGCGATCCTCGACCGCACCGGCTTCGATCCGCGCCGGCTGGAGATCGAGATCACCGAGACCGGCCTGATGAACGACCCTGCCTCGGCGGCGCAGATCGTCGAGGATCTGCGCCGCGTCGGCATCCGCGTCTCGCTCGACGATTTCGGCACCGGCCAGTCCTCGCTCGGCCGGCTGCGTGAATTCCATTTCGACAAGCTCAAGATCGACCGCGCCTTCGTCGCCTCCATTCTCGAAGACCGGCCATCCGAGCACATCATCCGCGCCATCCTCGCCATGTGCGAAGGGCTCGGCATGGACGTCGTCGCCGAAGGCATCGAAGAGGAAGCGCAGGCCGACCGGCTGGTCCAGTTCGGTTGCGCCGGCGGACAGGGCTATCTGTTCGGCAAACCGGCCGATGCCGATGCCACATTGGGCTACCTCCGTGATTCCTTCCGTGGCGCCTTGCGCGCCAAAGCGATCTGAGCCCAGGACTTCGGCGCCGCCCGCCATGTGGCGACGCCACTTCGCGGGTCGAGCATGGCACCATCGCCTTTTTGTCAGACATAAGCCCGAAAATGCGTCTTTTCGCCCTTGCCCGCCGGACGTGTCTGGCTAGGATGCGCGCCGGTTGACCCGGGAGACGAAAATCATGATGCCATCGGCGCGGTTTGCCGACCTCGAAGGCGCTTCGGTGCTGATCACCGGCGGCGGCTCCGGCATCGGTGCGGCGTTGACCGAAGGGTTCACGCGCCAGGGCGCCAAGGTCGCCTTCATCGACATCGCCGATGCGCCGAGCATCACGCTCGCCGACCGCGTTGAGAAAGAGCTCGGCCGGCGTCCGCTCTACCTCAAGACCGATCTGCGCGACGTCGAGGCCTTGCGCGCTGCAGCCGCCCGGGCCGCCGACGCGCATGGCGACGTCACCGTGCTGGTCAACAACGCCGCCTGGGACGAACGCCATGAAGTCGAGGACGTCACCGTCGAATTCTGGGACAACAATCTCTCCATCAATCTCAGGCCGCATTTCTTCACCGCGCAGGCGGTGGTGTCAGGCATGAAGCGGGCCGGCGGCGGCTCGATCATCAATTTCACCTCGACCTCCTACCTGATCAACCATCCCGACATGCCGGCCTATACCGCTGCCAAGGCGGGCATACTCGGCCTCACCAAGGGGCTGGCCGGCAAGCTCGGGCCCGATCGCATCCGCGTCAACGCCGTCGCGCCCGGCTGGGTGATCACCGAGCGGCAGCAGGAGCGCTGGGTGACCGAACAGGCGCTCGCCGCCCATGTCGCCAAGCAGTGCATCAGGGACGTCATGCGGCCGGACGACATGGTTGGCACGGTGCTGTTCCTGGCCTCGGACGCTTCGCGCATGTTGACCGCGCAGATGCTGATCGTCGATGGAGGCTTCCTGTGAGCCCAGCCAGCAACGTTCCGGCGGTTGCCGCGCTCGATTGGGGCACGACCCGGCTCCGGGCCTGGCTGATCGACGGCGCCGGCAAGGTGCTTGCCGAGCGTCGCGGCGACGACGGCCTGATCACCGCGCGCGAAAAGGGCTTCGCCAACGTTCTGGAGAGCCATCTGACGGCGATGGGTGCGCCGGAGGAATTGCCCGTCATCATCTGCGGCATGGCCGGTTCGCGCCAGGGTTGGCTCGAGGCGCCCTATGTCAGCGTGCCGTCGCCGCTCGGCGCCATTCTCGGCGGCGCCGCCCGTGTGCCTGATCAGAAACGTGACATCCGTATCGTTCCCGGCCTTGCCCAGCGCCTGGCCGACGCGCCCGACGTCATGCGCGGCGAGGAAACGCAGTTGGCCGGCGCCGGCCTGCCGGCCAAGGGCCGCCATCTCGTCTGCATGCCCGGTACCCATTCGAAATGGGTGCTGGTCGAGGACGGCGCCGTCACCGGCTTTGGCACCTGGCCGACGGGCGAGCTGTTTTCCGTGCTTGCCGCGCACTCGATCCTGCGCCATTCGCTGGGCGAACATCCCAGCCCGGTTGCTGCCGACAATCCGTTCTTCCGCCGCTGGTGCGAAATCGCACTGGGCGAGGGTGGTGACGTCACCTCGCGGCTGTTTGCCATCCGCGCCGCCGGCCTGCTCCAGGATTTGAAGGCCGATGATGCGGCCGCCTGCCTGTCCGGCCTGCTGATCGGCGGCGAGATTGCCTCCGCCCGGCGCCGGCACGGCGCCGGCGCGACATCGGTGGTGCTGGTTGCCTCGGGCGCGCTGGCCGTGCTCTACCAGGCGGCGCTCGGCCTTGCCGGGCTTGGCCTGCGCACCGTCGACGCCGACGAAGCAGTACGCGCCGGGCTGATCGAAGCCGCGCGCGAGAACGGCATGATCGCCAGAACCGGAGCAGCCCTATGAGCCAGACCGCACCTTTTCCCAAACTCAAGCGCGGCCTGGTCGCCATCCTGCGCGGCCTGAAGCCCACCGAGGCGATCGCCATGGGCCAGGCGCTGTTCGACGCCGGCATCGAGGCGATCGAGGTGCCGCTCAACTCGCCCGAACCGTTCTCGTCGATCGCCAGGATTGTCGAAGTGCTGCCGAAAACGGCCCTGGTCGGCGCCGGCACCGTGCTGACGGCGGCCGATGTCGACAGCCTGCACCGGGCCGGCGGTCGATTGCTGGTCAGCCCCAACATCGATGCCGAGGTGATGGGCCGCGCCAAGACATATGGCATGGTCACCATGCCTGGCGTGTTCACCCCTACAGAAGCTTTCCAGGCGATCCGGCTCGGCGCTTCGGCGCTGAAATTCTTTCCCGCCAGCGTGCTCGGCGCATCGGGCATTTCCGCGATCCGGGCCGTACTGCCGGCGCAGACGCTGGTCGGCGCGGTCGGCGGCGTTTCGGACAAGGATTTTGCCGGCTACAAGGCGGTTGGCGTGACGGTCTTCGGGCTTGGCTCCAGCCTGTTCAAGCCTGGCACGAGCGTCGACGACGTAGCGGCGCGCGCACACGCCGCCGTCGCTGCCTGGGACGCGGCATTCGGAGACGCATGATGAGCGAGGTTTCGGTTTTCTCCGACCATGTCTGCGAGCTCGGCGAAGGGCCAAGCTACGATCCCGCCACCGATGCGTTGTACTGGTTCGATATCGTCAACTGTCGGCTCCTGGAGAAATCCGTGGCCGGCGGTGCGCTGAAGATCCACGAGCTTGGCCAGATGGCGAGCGCCATCGCCATCATCGACGACAAGCGTCAGCTGATCGCCACCGAGACCGGCCTCTTCGTCCGCGACGTCGCGACCGGCCGGATGACGCTGCATACGCCTGTCGAGGCAGACAACCCCCTTACCCGCTCCAACGATTCCCGTGTCCATCCCTGCGGCGCCTTGTGGATGGGGACGATGGGCAAGAGCGAGGCAAAGGGCGCCGGTTCGATCTACTGGTTTTTCAAGGGCGAACTGCGCAAGCTATTCTCCGGCATCACCGTGTCGAACTCGATCTGTTTCTCCGGGGATGGCGCGCTCGCCTATTACACCGACACCTCGACCGGCCTGCTGATGCGCGTCGCCTGTAATCCGGCGACCGGCCTGCCCGCTGGAGAACCAAATGTGTTCGTCGATCACCGCTCGTCCAAGGGCTATGTCGATGGGTCGGTCGTCGACCACGATGGCGTGCTGTGGAACGCCGTCTGGGGCGGCAAGGCGGTCAAGGCCTATTCGCCCGACGGCACATTGTTGCGCGAAATTGCGATGCCGGTGACGCAGCCTTCCTGCCCGGCTTTCGCCGGCGCGAAGGCGGACCGGCTGGCGGTGACGTCGGCCTGGAAGGGCAAGGACGAGAAGCAGCGCCAGCTCGACCCGCAGGCCGGCATGACGTTCGTCCTCGACATCAAGGTCAACGGCCGCTTCGAGCCACGCGTGCTGATCGCCTGAACGAAGGTGGCCGATAAACGTCCTCGCCGGCGTTGTCACGCAACCGTCCGGGACGGTCGGTTTCGCGAAAGCCCACGGCATGCGCCGTGCGATGCTGGGCGATCACATAGCCGGGATTCAATCATCGCATGTCCAGCCGCAGGCCAGAACTGATCCTCGTCCACGAGCCGGAGAAGGCTTGCTTCGAGCGCCTGGTCGCCGAGGGCTATGCGCCGAAGCGTGCCGCCGAGATTTCGTCCTACCTGGCGCAGTCGACCGACCTCGCGCCCGAATTCGACACGCTCGCCGCAGCCTGTGACAGCCGCGGCCTCGCCTTCGCCGCGGTGGAGCTGGACGATGCCGCAAGCGCGCTCACCGGAGCCGATCCGGCCACGACGCTGGTCTGGACGCTGACCGACGGCATCGCCTATTTCCGTGGCGGCGGCGCACCCGCGCTGGCGCGGCTCAATGGCCTGAGAACGATCGGCGCGGACGATTCGCTGTTCGCGCTCTGCCAGGACAAGTTCCGCTCCGGCGCCGTGCTTGGCGCGCTCGGCCTGCCGGCGCCGCAGGCGGGACTTGCCCGCAATGGAAACTGGCTGGTCGAGCCGCCGGCCTCCGCTGCCGGCTGGTTCGTCAAGCCCAACAGGCTCGGCGCCAAGATCGGCATCTGGCCGGATTCGCGCGTAGCCGATCTCGGCCACGCGCTGGAGCTCAGCCGCCGTGTTTTCGCGGCCTATCGCGACGATGTCGTCGTCCAGCCCTATGTCGCCGGCCGCAATGTGCGCGCCAGCTTCCTCGGCCTGACGCCGGAAACCGGCGTCGAGGCGCTTGGCGTCGCCTTTGTCGAGTCAGGCGCGGACTTCCAGACCATGGCGGACAGCCTGGCGCTTTATGGTGACACCGGTGAGGCGGCGAAGACTGCCGGGCACTATGCCGAACCCGAACTCGCTCCAGTCGCGGACAGCCAGCCGGTGGCCGATGCGAGGATCAGGGTGATCGCCGAACGGCTGATCAGCGGGCTCGGCCTGCGCGACGTGTTTTCCATCGACCTGCGCGTCGAGGCAGATGACACGGTTCATCTCATCGAGTTCGAGGTCTGCCCCGGCCTGCCGTGCTTCGATTTCCGCGCCTACTGCCGCCAGCAATGGGCGCTGGGCCTGACCGACGCGATGGCGGAAACCGCCGCAAGCCGGTTGCGCCCATGACGTCAGGGATGGCGGCGCGACACCCCCTCGCAATCGGCATCCGACGGCTAAGCAAGGAGCGACGCGGCGCGGACATGCCGTGACTTCGATCCGTTGCGACGGTGCGGAATTCCGCTCGGCCGCCCCCGGACCTAAATGCCTTCGACCAGCACGATCTCGCCGTCGGCGACCTTCTGGCGGATGGCGACCGCGCGCTGATACTCCGGCGAGTGATAGCAGTCATGCGCGGCGGCGAGCGATGGAAATTCGATGATGACATTGCGCGCGCGGCCCTGACCCTCGGCTTTCTCGTGTTCACCGCCGCGGGCGAGAAAAGTCGCGCCAAAGCGCTCGAAGGCCGGCTTGGCGGCCGCGACATAGTCCTTGTAGCCTTCGGCGTCGCGCACATCGACACGTGCGATCCAGTATCCCTTGGGCATTCTCTTTTCTCCTATCGTGCTGGCTCGTCAGGCCGAGCGCATTTCTTCCAGAATGGCCTCGGCCGCCGCGCGCCGGTCGCTTGCCGCGACGATCGGCCGTCCGACGACCAGATGGCTGGCGCCGTTGCGGACCGCCTGCGCCGGCGTCACAACGCGCTTCTGGTCGCCATGGTCGCTGCCGGCCGGCCGGATGCCGGGCGTCACCACCGCCATGTCCGGGCCGACGATGCGGCGCACCGCTTCGGCTTCCGCGGCCGAGCAGACGATACCTCCCATGCCGGCATGCAGCGCCTGTTCCGAGCGCCTCAGCACCAGCGTGTGCGGGTCATATTCATAGCCGACATCGATCATGTCCTGCTCATCCATCGAGGTCAGCACGCTGACGGCGAGCAGGCAAAGCTCGCTGCCGCGCGCTGCCTCCACCGCCGCCTGCATCGCCTTGGGATAGGCATGGATGGTCAGCATGGTCATGCCCATCTTGACGATGTTCTCGACGCCCTTGGCCACCGTGTGGTCGATGTCGAGCAGCTTCATGTCGAGGAAGATTTTCGTTCCGCCGCTGGCCAGCTCCCTGGCAAAGTCGAGCCCGCCGGCAAAGGCCAGCTGATAGCCGATCTTGTAGAAGGAGACGACGCCGTCGAGCTCGCGCACCGCCTGCTCGGCCTCCTTCACGGTCGGCACGTCGAGGCCGACGATCAGTCGCTCTTGCATGGATTGGGCCTGCATGGAATGGGCCTGCATGGTTGCGGCGGTCACACCTCGACCCTGGTCGACAGCATGCGCGAGGTCTCGATCAGCGTGCGGCATAGGTGCTCCATCGATTTGTGCAGTCTTTCGTCACGGAAATGGCCGTCCCCGTCGAAGGCGTCGCCACCCTCCGGCACCGAGCATTCGGGCGTCACCACCTCCATCTGGCAGCGCACCAGCACGGCGCGCAGATGGTTGATGCAGCGTATGCCGGCGAAGTGTCCGTTGGAGGACGAGCAGAGGCCCGCGACCTTGCCGGCAAGCGGCCTGACCGATCGGCCGCCATCCCGTCGCACCCGGCTCACCCAGTCGATCGTGTTCTTGAGCAATGGCGGGATCGAGCCGTTATATTCGGGCGTCGCGATCAGCAGCCCGTCATGAGCGGCGATCAGCCGCGCCAGCTTCTGGGCGTTTTCGGGGACGCCTCTTTCCATTTCCAGGTCTTCGTCGAGGATCGGCAAGGGATAGTCTGCGAGCGAAACGCGGGTGACCTCGGCGCCCTGCACCGCAAGTTCCTTCTGCGCCACGTCGGCGGTCCTGCCGCTATAGGCGCCTGTGCGCACCGAGCCGGCGAAGACGAGGATTTTCGGGATCACTGCCATTGGCCAACCTTGTTCTGGGACACGTACAGCGAAGGTTCGATCAAATCAACGCATCGGCGCCATAAAACGCTCGGTATTGGCCGAAGCCCCCGACTTCGTCATCCCTGGGCGAAGCAGGAGCGAAGCTCCGTCGCGGAGACCCTGGGATCCATTCCGTGACCTTGGACGTAGAGTGCAGCGGAGCAGAATTCTTCTTCGCCGCGGCACGTCGAGGTCGCGGCATGGATCCCTTGGGCTGCGAAGCAACGCCAGGGGTCTGCGCCGCGTCGCTGCGCTCCTTGCTCCGCCCGTGGATGACGAAATGAGGGATGTTTCGGCCAATCGCCAAGCTATGCAGCCAGCATCAGGAACCGCGAACGGCTCAGCGCGTCCGCTAATGCGCTTCGCGCCGGTAGATCCACAGCTGCGTCGGCGGGATGTTGCGGAAGATGAAGTCGAAATGCTTGACCGTGTAGTCGCCGCGGCCCGCCGGGATCGGCGACATCGGACCATAGGTCAGCTGGACGATCGGCCGTCCGGCCGGGATGCGATCGAGCAGGCTTTCGATATAGGCGATACGCTGGGCGACCGGGAAGTTGAGCAGCGGCACCCCGGAAACGACGCTATCGAAGATCATCCCGCGCCTCTCGCCAAGCGTGGCGTTGAGGTTGAAGGCATCGCCCTCGATGACGTTGACGCCGGGATAGAGCTGGCGCAGATGGCGCACGAAATCGGTGGAATATTCGACCGCGTAGAGGTTTTCGGGCCGCACGCCCTGGGCGAGGATGGCGCGGGTGATGACGCCGGTGCCGGGACCGACCTCGAGCACCGGCAGGCCGGACTTCGGGTTGACGATCGAGGCCATCTTGCGCGCGGTGATCGAACTGGTCGGAACGATGGAGCCGACAGTCTTCGGCTTGTCGATCCAGCCCTTGAAGAATTTGAGTTCGTCGTCGAACTTCTCGGCAAACGCCTTCCGCAGTCCGTGACCACGTGCCATGCAAGCTCTCCTCAGCGCGCCCCTTGGAAGCTACTTAACATCTGGGTGACGCAAGGCAAGGCACGGCCATGCCTATGTCGTGGATAAGATAGCTTTGGTCGCGTCTCAACGTTCGCCGAAAGACTCGAAAAAGTCCTTCATGCGAGCGAAAAAGCCGCTCGATTGGGGCGAATTGTCCTGCGAGGAGAGTTGTTCGAACTCCTCCAGCAGCTCGCGCTGGCGGCGCGACAGGTTCTGTGGCGTCTCGACCGCGGTCTGGATGTAGAGGTCGCCGACATTGGGCTGGCGCAACACCGGCATGCCCTTGCCCTTGAGGCGGAACTGACGTCCGTTCTGCGTGCCTTCGGTGACCTTCACCTTGGTCTGTGTGCCGTCGAGCGTCGTCACCTCGAAGGAGCCGCCAAGGGCCGCCGTCGTCATCGAGATCGGCACCTTGCAATAGAGGTCGGCACCGTCGCGCTGGAAGAATTCGTGCGGCTTGACCGCCAGGAAAATATAGAGGTCGCCCGACGGCCCGCCGCGCAGGCCGGCCTCGCCTTCATTGGCCAGCCGGATGCGGGTGCCGTCCTCGATGCCGGCCGGGATGTTGACCGAGAGCGAGCGCTCCTCGGTGACGCGGCCCTGGCCGGCGCATTTCGGGCACGGGTCCTTGATCGTCTGGCCGCGGCCCTGGCATTGCGGGCAGGTCCGCTCGATCGAGAAGAAGCCTTGCGTGGCGCGCACCTTGCCGTGGCCGTTGCACATCGAGCAGGTAACCGGCTGGGTGCCGGGCTTGGCGCCGCTGCCGGAGCATTCCGTGCAGGATATCGAAGCCGGCACGCGGATTTGCGCGGTCTTGCCCGCGAAGGCTTCCTCCAGCGAGATTTCCATGTTGTAGCGCAGGTCGGCGCCGCGCTCGCGGCCACCGGAAGAGCGGCGCTGGCGGCCGCCCATCATGTCGCCGAAAATATCCTCGAAGATGTCGGCGAAGCCGCCGGCGCCAAAGCCTTGCGCGCCGCCATTCATGCCGCCCTGCTCGAAGGCGGCGTGACCGAAACGGTCATAGGCCGCGCGCTTCTGCGGGTCCTTCAGCGTCTCATAGGCTTCGTTGATTTCCTTGAACTTGTGCTCGCAGGAATGATCGCCGGGGTTGCGATCGGGATGGAACTGCATGGCGAGCTTGCGAAAAGCGCTCTTGAGCGCCTTCTCGTCGGCGCCCTTTTGCACGCCCAGCGTTTCGTAGAAATCAGCTTTCATTTTTTCCCGCAGTCCGGATCAACGTCTTGATGCATTGTTGCGTCGTTTGCCGGCATGTTGTCTCGATTTAGGATCGGTGCCGCCCGGATGCCAGTGCCGGTGTGCGCCTGTCCGGGTTTTTCTGTTATTTTTTCCGCGAGGGTTGCAAAAAAGCCCGGCCTGCGCCGGGCTTTTCGCATTATCTTGCCGTCAGGCCGTTCAGGCCGACTTCTTCTTGTCGTCGTCCTCGTCGATTTCCTCGAAATCGGCATCGACCACGTCGGAGTCCTTGGCCGCATCCGCCTTGGCGTCGGCTTCCGCCGCTTCCTTCTGCGAGGCCTCGTACATGGCCTGGCCAAGCTTCATGGAAGCTTCGGCAAGCGTCTGGCTCTTGGCCTCGATGTCGGCCGGGTCATCGCCTTCCGCAGCGGTCTTGAGCGCCGCGATGGCGTCCGAAATCGCCGTGCGCTCGGCTTCGGAGACCTTGTCGCCATATTCCTTCAGCGACTTCTCCGAGGAATGCACCAGCGCTTCGGCCTGGTTGCGGGCCTCGACAACGGCGCGACGCTTCTTGTCGGTGTCGGCATTGGCCTCGGCGTCCTTGACCATCTTCTCGATGTCGGCGTCCGAAAGACCACCCGAGGCCTGGATGCGGATCTGGTGCTCCTTGCCGGTGCCCTTGTCCTTGGCCGAGACGTTGACGATGCCGTTGGCGTCGATGTCGAACGTGACTTCGATCTGCGGCACGCCGCGCGGCGCAGGCGGAATGCCGACCAGGTCGAACTGGCCGAGCGCCTTGTTGTCGGCGGCCATTTCACGCTCGCCCTGGAAGACGCGGATGGTCACGGCCGACTGCGAATCCTCGGCCGTCGAGAACACCTGGCTCTTCTTCGTCGGGATGGTCGTGTTGCGCTCGATCAGCCTGGTGAACACGCCGCCCAGCGTCTCGATGCCGAGCGACAACGGCGTCACGTCGAGCAAAAGCACGTCCTTGACGTCGCCCTGCAGCACGCCGGCCTGGATGGCGGCGCCGAGTGCGACGACCTCATCCGGGTTGACGCCCTTGTGCGGCTCCTTGCCGAAGAACTGCTTCACGATCTCCTGGATCTTGGGCATGCGGGTCATGCCGCCGACCAGGACCACTTCGTCGATCTCGCCAGCCTTCAGGCCGGCATCCTTCAGCGCCGCCTTGCACGGTTCGATGGTGCGCTGGACGAGATCCTCGACCAGGCTTTCGAACTTGGCGCGGGTCAGCTTCAGCGTCAGGTGCTTCGGGCCGGTCGCGTCGGCGGTGATGAAGGGCAGGTTGATCTCGGTCTGCGTCGTCGACGACAGCTCGATCTTGGCCTTCTCGGCCGCTTCCTTGAGGCGCTGCAGGGCAAGCTTGTCGGCCTTGAGGTCGATGCCCTGTTCCTTCTTGAACTCGGCCGCCAGATACTCGACCAGGCGCATGTCGAAATCCTCGCCGCCGAGGAAGGTGTCGCCATTGGTCGACTTCACCTCGAACACGCCGTCGCCGATTTCCAGCACCGAAATGTCGAACGTGCCGCCGCCAAGGTCATAGACGGCGATGGTCTTGCCTTCTTTCTTGTCCAGGCCGTAGGCGAGTGCCGCGGCCGTCGGCTCATTGATGATGCGCAGCACTTCGAGGCCGGCGATCTTGCCGGCGTCCTTGGTGGCCTGGCGCTGGGCGTCGTTGAAATAGGCCGGAACGGTGATGACCGCCTTCTCGACCTTCTCGCCGAGATAGGCTTCCGCCGTTTCCTTCATCTTCTGCAGGATCATGGCCGAGATCTGGCTGGGCGACTGCTTCTTGCCGCCGGCCTCGACCCAGGCATCGCCATTGTCGCCCTTGACGATCTTGTAGGGGACAAGCTTCTTGTCCTTCTCCGTCACCGGATCGTCATAGCGGCGGCCGATCAGGCGCTTGACCGCGAAGATGGTGTTTTCAGGATTGGTGACCGCCTGGCGCTTGGCCGGCTGGCCGACGAGACGTTCGCCGTCGCCCGAGATGGCGACGATGGAAGGCGTCGTGCGCGCGCCTTCCGCATTCTCGATCACCTTCGGTTCCTTGCCATCCATGATGGCGATGCAGGAGTTGGTGGTGCCGAGATCGATACCGATTACTTTTGCCATTTTTCTAGTCTCTCCGCTAAGCAGGCTCTCAGGACCCGGTAAAGGCGTTCCGATGAAAGCCCCTGTTCACAAGAAATCCCGTCCGGCCACCGGTTGTCCGGCGCCGCACGGCTTGGCGCGTATATAAGAACAGGCGGCATCGCGCGCAAGCATTCTGCGCAAGGCTTCCATGAACCTTTCCACGCCGGCCAGCGACTGATGTCCAGGTGCCGCATGGTGCGGCCCCGGAAAGGAAGCCCCCATGACCAGCAACCCAGAGACTCCGCGGTCTCCGGGACCAACAGGAGCTCGGCGCGACCACCGCCTTCGGGACGGGGTCGATGCGCTGGGCTTTCCGCTGATTCCGTTGACCCTGCGCAGGAGCAGGCGTATCGTCACTATGAGGAAAGCAGACAATTCAATCAGGGAAGAACGAGCCGGACCGCCGCGACTTGCCCTGATTTGTGCGGCAAGTCCGGACGTCTCTCCCCTGGACTACGGGGGTAGTGTCATGTCTCGCATCCGCGGCTCGTTCGTGCCTTCTTCAGAGTTAGACGGCCGCTTGCGCGGTGCCTTGCAGGCCACAGGCTTGCTGGCTCTCGCGCTTGCCGCCAGCCTGTGGCTGGGCGGCGCGGCCAGGGCGCAGGAAACCCAGATCATTTATCCCGGCTCGATGGCGGTCACCGGCTTTCCCGGCACCATCATCCCCAATTTCGACGAGGGGCTGCCGCCCGGCGTCGATCCGGTCGACGAAACCTTCATCGACACCTCGCGCGCCACCTTGCGCGTGTTCGACGTTTCGCACCTGGGCGGTCCGGCCTCCGGCCAGCTCGTCTTCACGCCGCCGCCTTTCGAGGTGACGGCAGGCCAGATCGGTGAGGTGTTCGGCCTCACCTACGATGACGGCGTGCGCGACGGTGTGCCGTCCGGCATTCCCAACCTCTATGCCGCCGCCACGTCGCTGCATGGCATCGAGATCGTCACGCCGGACGCCGACAAGGACGGCAGGCCGGAGCGGCAGCGCCGCGGCACGGCGGGCGCCACTTTCATGGATGGCCAGTTCGGCACCGAAAACGGCGGCGGACCGGGCACCATCTGGAAGATCGACGGCATCACCGGCCAGGTCGCCAAATTCGCCGATCTCGACACCAACAGCGGTCCCGGCATCGGCAATCTCACCTTCGATCCCGTCCACCGCCAGTTCTTCGCCTCCGATCTCGACACCGGCCTCATCCATCGCATCGACGCCAACGGCAGACTGATCGACACTTTCGACCATGGTGTCGCCGGCCGCCCGGCGCATGGGCTGGCCCCGGTCGCTGATGATGGCGCTATAATGGACATACAGGGCGCGGCCTTCGACACCGAAGACCCCGACAGCTGGGGCTACACCCAGGATGAGCGCCGCGTCAGGGCCGTCTCCTATCATGGCGGCCGGCTCTACTATTCGGTTGGCGAAAAGTCGGAAATCTGGTCGGTGGGCATCGCCCGCGACGGCACCTTCGCCGGCGATCCGCGCTGGGAACTGACGGTCAAGGCCGACAAGGACTACGCCGTCACCGACATCGCCTTCGACAACAGCGGCTTCATGTATCTCGCCCAGCGCGGCCCGGTCGAAAACCGCTACGACTACAGCCGCTTCGCCGATTCCGGCAAGGGCGAGGTAATCCGCTACTTCAGAGAGAATCCCGACGATCCCTCGACGGAATCGGTCTGGGTCGAAGCGCCGCAGGAATATGCTGTCGGCTTCCCGCAAGGCAACAGGCAGTCGGCCGGCGGTCTCGACCTGCAATATGGCTACGATGCCGACGGCAATCTCGACACCTCGGTCTGCACCCAGACCTTGGTCAACACCGGCGACAAATTGCGCGACAACCCCGAGCTTGCCGAAAAACTCGCGGCTGGCGGGCCGCTTGCGGTCCATGGCGTGCAGATCACGCCCAGGGACTTGGTCAAGCCGGCCAACGTGCCGCCCTCCGGCTCCTGGTTCGTCGATTTCGACGGCTATTTCGAGGATCCCGAAGTGGAAGGCCATGTCGGCGACGTCGCCGTCTGGCATCCCTGCGAGGGCCGTGCCGGCTATTACGAGGAAATACCGGGCGGCTATGAGCCTCCCTTCTACCCGCCGGACTTTCCACCGCCCGGCAATCTGCCTCCGTGTCTCGATGTCGAGGACGTGCAATTCTACTGCACGCCGCGCGGCCTCGAGGCCGATCTCTATCTCCATGACCATGCCGGCTTCGGCGGCGATTCGATCAAGGTCCAGTCCAGGACGCCAGGCGTCGGGGTGACCTCACCCATGTCGCATGCGCCAGGCAAGCCGTACACGATCGACATCACCGGCCACTATCCGGGCGACAGAGTGGATGTCGGGCTGTGCTTCTACAGGAAGTCCGACAAGGACAAGGGTGGCTACTACCCTTGCTGCAAGATGACCTTGCCGCTCCGCACCCCAGCCGTCAGCTGCGAACGTTGAGGAGGCAAAGATGACTATTCTTGCCCCATCCCCGCTCGCGACCAAAACGCAAAAAACCGTCATGGAGACGATCATGAAACCCCTGTCATATGCCAGGCGCGGTGCGCGCTGGCTGATGGCGGCCGGTATCGCGGTCGCCCTTGCGCCCGCATTGCCGGCATCCGCCGCCCAGACCGTCCAGGCAGTCACCAGCCCGGATGTGCAGCCGCTGCAGCTCGACAATCCGCGCATCATTAACCCGGAACCCGGACGTGTCGTGCCGTTCTTCACCAAGACCGGTGGCCAGCGCAGCTGCGACTATGTCTTCTACACCTTGACCTTCGGGCTGCGCGGCAATCCGCAAGGTTTTGCCAATCCGGGCCTCGAGGCGGCGCTGAAGAAAGCCAAGCTCGACTTCAAGGACCAGCTTCCGCACGGTCTTTCGATCGTCAACGTGACGGTCTCCGGCGACGGCACCGATGCATCGGGCGGGGCCTTGCCGAGTGCTGTCATCAGCAATTCGACCGGCCCCAACGACACCGCAACGGTTTCCGATTTCCGGATTTCCGCCAGCGATCTCGATGGCTCGGGCGCACCGAACGAACGCGTCATCACTTTCCGCACTACGGCAAAGATCGACCACGCCGCGTTTCCGGCGCCGGTCAATGTCGACAACCAGGGCCTGATCAAGGTTACCTCCGGCCTCGGTACGGGCACCCTCATCCCGTCGCAGGATCCGGGCAAGCCGGATGACGGCAACATCGCGACCGGCGAAAAGACCTCGATCCGGATCGACCTCACCAAATGCGACAGGCAACCTCCGCCTCCAACCGACCACGAATGCTTCAAGGTCGAGCGCGGCACGGTCGACTGCGTGCCCGGCGGCGGCGCCTTCATCTATCACATGCCTGTCGGCCCGGAGATGGGCGGCAAGTGGGTGCAGGTTTCGACTACCTCACCAGGCATCACCATCATCCCCGACACCCAGAAAGTGCCGGTGGGCGGCGGGGTGCTCAACTGGAAGATCGTCGGCGCTTCACCCGGTGACGTCATCCATCTCGTCGTCACCGGCATCGAGACCTATGCCGGACCGAAGGAAGGCTGGGGCCTGTGCTGCACGCAAACCATCGACATCATCATCCCGCGCGACCAGAGGTGCCCGCCCAAGGACAAGGAACCGGACCTCAAGGTTGAAAAGCATGCAGATGTCACACGTTGCACGATGGGTGGCGGCTGCGCCTTCACCATCCGGGTCACCAATGTCGGCACCGCGCCCTACAACGGCAAGATCGTGCTCGACGAGGTGACGCTGCCGGCCGGCTCGACGCTCGATTCAGGGCCCAATCCGCCCTGGGTCTGCGCGCCGGGTACCACCCCGATGACGTGCACCTATCCGGTGACCACGCTCAATCCGGGGGCCTTTGTCGACCTAAAGCTCGGCTTCAAGCCGGCCGGAGGCTGGCAAGGCAGCGTGCTGCGCAACTGCGCCACCTACAATTACGGCGCCAGCGGCAAGCCGCTGTTCGGCAGCCAGGCCAATGACCGTGGCTGTGCCTCGATCCCGATCTGCCGCCGCGGCGACCGCAACCCGGAGTGCCAGCCGCCGGTCGACAAGAAGGTCGACCTGATCCTCAAGAAGCGTGCCCGCACCGAAGTCTGCACCGCCGATGGCGTCTGCACCTTCATCATCGACATCATCAACAACGGCGCATCGACCTATAACGGGCCGCTGATCGTGATCGACAACTACCCAAGCGGCGCGCCGACATCCTCGACCTTCGGGCCGAGCCCACCCTGGACATGCGGCCCGAACGGCCCCGGCCAGTTCCGCTGCGACAATGCCGGCATATCGCTGCCGGCGGGCGCCTCGACGCCGATCTTCGTCAAGGCGGTCGTGCCGGCCGGCTACCGGTCCGACACGGTCGAGAACTGCGCCGAGGTCAAGGCCATCCCCGGTGAGGTCGACCTCACCAACAACAAGGCCTGCGCCAAGGAACGCATCCGCCATCCCAACGGCGGCCAGCCGACCTTGCGCATCACCAAGGTGTGCAGCGGCTCGCTCGCCGGTGCGGCCGCGGTTTCCTGCCGCATCACCGTCAGCAGCGTCGGCACCGCTGCCCCCACCGGTCCGGTGCGGGTCAACGATGCCACCACGCTGGTGTCGGGCGGAGCGCCCGTGCAGATCCAGACCGTCACCCCCGACGGCGCGGAATGGGCGTGCGGGCCGGTTCCGGCCAACGCGTTGTCGTGCCAGATACCAGGCGCCGTCATGACGCCCGGAACCTCCAGGCACTTCGACGTGACGGTCTCGGCCAATGGCGAGTTCGAGAACTGCGCGCGCGGCTCCTACGGGCCGGCGCAGGGCGACGATGTCGTCTATCCGATCGGCCAGGCCTGCGCCAAGGGCGGCGGTCCTTCGACGATCCGTGTCGAAAAGACCGGCGACCGCGAATGCCGCGTCGGCCAGCCCTGCTCGTTCGACATCACCATCACAAATGACGGGACGAGCCCCTTCTCGGGTCCGGTCCGCATCGGCGATGCGATCGGCGTGGAAGGGCTTGGCCGGCTGGAAGGTGTTGCGATCACCTCGATCGACCCGCCTTTCGGCTGCTCGCCGGAGCCGACGACCTTGCCGGCCTCCTGCATCGCCAACCTGACGCTCGGCGCCGGCGAAAGCCAGTCGCACCGTGTGACGGTGGTCATCCCCGACGATGGGCGTCTTGCCAACCTGCAGGGCAACGTCAGTGGCCAGAACTGCGTTGGCGTGCTCTCTCCCGACACACGTGTGCAGGGCGGCGGCGATGTGCTGTCCAAGGATGCGACCAACGTCCAGGGCGATCGCGGCAAGGCCTATGCGTGCCATCCCTTCATCATCACGCATGAGGTGAAGAATGAGTGCTCGCCGGGCTTTGTCATGAACGACGCCGGCCGCTGTGTCTGCCCGGAAGGCACCACCTTCCGCAACGGCCAGTGCACGGGCGGCGGCACCAACGTTCTTCCGTTGCCACCGCCACCGCGCTGCGTGCTGCTCGAAGGCCAGATCCGCACCGAGGACGGACGCTGCGTCTGTCCGCGCGGCACGGAGCTGGAGAACGGAAAATGCGTCAGGACCGACAGGCCCGAGCAGTGCACCATCCGTGGTCAGGTCCACGACGCCGACGGCTACTGCGTCTGCCCGCGCGGCACCGAGCTGCGGGACGGCGCCTGCCGTCAGATCCGGCCAAAACCGCAGCAGTGCCGCATCCCTGGCCAGTTCCGCAACGCCGATGGCGACTGTGTCTGCCCGCAAGGCACCGAGGTGCGCAACGGCGCCTGCCGCCCGGTCCGGCCGAAGCCCGAGCAGTGCACCATCCGTGGCCAGGTCCACAATGCGGACGGGGACTGCGTCTGCCCGCAAGGCACCGAGGTGCGCGACGGAGCCTGCCGCCCGGTCCGGCCGCAGCCTGACCAGTGCACCATCCGTGGCCAGGTCCACGACGCCAACGGCAATTGCGTCTGCCCGAGGGGTACCGAGGTGCAGGGCAACGCATGTCGTCGACCAGGTCCAGTGCTCCAGCAGTGCGACATACGCGGCCAAGTCCACAACAAGCGCGGCGAATGCGTCTGTCCGCGTGGGACCGAGGTGATCGACGGCGCATGCCGCAAGCCCAGGCAAGAGAGCGAATGCGCGCCGGGCTCGCAGATGGTCAACGGCCAGTGCCAGCCGATCTTCAGGCGACACTGCCCGGAGGGTACGATCGGGCGGTATCCGAACTGCCGGCCGATACGCGGGCAGCCGTCGCTGCAGCTCGATCCGGGCCAACTGCTGCAATTGCTGCCGCAGCGCAGGCAGCAGATCGACCAGCAACAGGATCCGGTTCCTAACAGGGTCCTGAAGCTCCAGCAGCAATAGCCATCTGCGCGATGCCAAACGAGAACCCGCCGGAGCAATCCGGCGGGTTTTTCTTCACGACCCGCGCGGGCGGTGATTGGCCGCCCAGGACCAACGCGCGCCGCGACGTTACCCCTGCCTGTGGAACCGCCGTGCTTGCGCCCTCGACAAGTCGCCAGGAGCGCTTTAGGCAGTCGGTTCGGAGCGCCCGTATGAAAAGGACGCCCGGAAAGGCCACGAGATGAGCAAAAAAACCTTGATCGCACCGTCGGTGCTGGCATCGGATTTCTCGAAGCTCGGCGACGAGGTCGAGGCGGTGGCGGCGGCAGGTGCCGACTGGATCCATCTCGACGTGATGGACGGGCATTTCGTGCCCAACATCACCTTCGGCCCGCCTGTCATCAAGGCGATCCGCAACCGCACCAAGGCCTTTTTCGACTGCCACCTGATGATCGCGCCCGCCGATCCCTACCTCGCCGCCTTCGCCGAGGCCGGCTGCGACGGCATGACGGTGCATGCCGAGGCCGGGCCGCATCTCGACCGCTCGCTGCAGACCATCAGGAACCTCGGCAAGAAGGCCGGCGTCTCGCTCAATCCGGCGACGCCCGAAACAATGATCGAATATGTGCTCGACCGGCTCGATCTGATCCTGATCATGACCGTCAATCCGGGCTTCGGCGGCCAGGCCTTCATCCCGGGGATCATCGACAAGGTGAGAAGGGTCAAGGCACTGATCGGCGACCGGCCGATCCGCATCGAGATCGACGGCGGGGTCTCGCCGGAAACAGCCCCGTTGGTCACATCGGCCGGCGCCGACGTGCTGGTGGCGGGTGCTGCCATCTTCAAGGGCGGCAGCGTCGAGGCTTACCGCGCCAATATCGAAGCGATCAGGACCGCGGCCGACAAGGCTGCCGGCTAACACAGCGCGGTCATCCGGCTTCAATTCCAACACGCCGGCTTTGTGCGATCACCACCCTTCAGCGTAGGCACGCCCGAATCAGGCCGCCCGGGAGGCCTGATTCGGCGCGTTGTTCCTTGTTTTTGCGCGCGACAGAAAAGATGCTCGCACGGGCACAGGAGAAACAGATGTTTGTGCGTGCATACAAAACACGTTAAGTTTCCACTGGTTGTAGAGATATTCGAATTCCCGCGATCGGCGTGCGGATTGGGTATATTTCTTTGTTCTAAAGTACAATAGCGCGATCTTCTGCTTGAGCGGCTGGAGCGTGGCGCTGTATGGTACTGGTACAGAAGGGGAATTTTCGGACTCGAATTGCCCAAGACGACAGTTGGGGACAAGGAGTCGCTTTTGACATACGGAGTTGCCAATCTGAACGACGACGGGCCCGGAGCCAAGAGTACGCTTGCCAGCACGGTCTATCATCAATTGCGTGATGATCTTCTCGCCGGCGCCCTGGAAACCGAAAGCAAGCTGCGCGTCGAGTGGGTCGTTTCCAAGTATGGCGCCGGCGCCTCTCCGGTTCGTGAAGCCCTCAATCGCCTTGCCTCCGAAGGTCTCCTCGGCCGCCATGACCAGCGCGGCTTCTTCATCATGCCGGTCACTGCGGCCGAACTCGAGGAGCTGACGCGCACCCGTTGCTGGCTCGAGGAGCGGGCGCTGCGCGAATCCATTGCCCACCGCACCGCCGAATGGGAAGAACAATTGGTGCTGGCGCTGCATCGCCTGGGGCGTGCCTCACGTCTTTTGCCGCAAAGCAGCTCGTCGCTCAATCCGGACTGGGAGAAATTGCACCGCACCTTCCACCGGGTGCTGATCTCGGCCTGCCGGTCGCACTGGCTGGTGGGCTTCTGCGACCAGCTTTCCGATCACGCCTACCGCTATCGCCAGATGGCCAATGACGGCGAGAGCGTCCAGCGCGACGATTTCGCCGAACACCGGCTCATTGCTGAAAATGCGCTGGACGGAAATGCGGACGGCGCCGTCCAGGCCCTGATCGATCACTACCAGCTGACCGCCGCCATGTGCATGGAACGCTTCAAGCAAGGCGAGACGCCAAAGGCCGCCGCCGGTCCGGGTCAGCGCGCCCAGCGTTGACGGCTGTCTGACCGTCGCGCTCCGCTGTCCCATCTCTCGAATCTTTTCGGTAGACGCCGGGCAGCCGTTTGCGGCCTTGACGGCCGGGCCGGGAAACGCGAACGCTTCGCCGCGTGCCGACCCGCGGCCGGCGTCGACATTGCCGTCACCCACAATTGCGTCACTCCAGGAAGATTTCATGAGCAATCATCTGTTCGATGCATTCCGGTCCCGGATGCCCTCGCCTGGGCATCCGTTGATGGAAACCGATGATGGCCGCACGCTCACCTATGGCGACATGCTGGCGCGATCGGCGCAGCTCGCGCATGCGCTGCTGCAAATGGATGTCGCGCCCGGCGACCGGGTTGCCGTGCAGGTCGAGAAGAGCCCGGAGATGGTTTTGCTCTATCTCGCCTGCGTGCGCGCCGGCGCCGTCTTCCTGCCACTCAACACCGCCTATACGCTGGCCGAGCTCGGCTATTTCTTCGACGATGCGGCACCCCGGGTGATTGTCTGCGATCCGGCGCGGTCGGCGGATATCCGTGGGATGGTCGAGCCGTCCGGTGCCGTCGTGGTCACGCTCGACCGCAATGGCGAGGGATCCCTTGCGGACCAGGCATCGCGGCAGACCTCCGATTTCCATGATGTCGAGCGCGGCGCGGACGACCTTGCGGCGATCCTCTACACGTCGGGAACGACCGGCCGCTCGAAAGGCGCCATGCTCAGCCACGAGAATCTCGCCTCGAATGCCCGGGTCCTGGTCGAGCAATGGCGCTTCACCGGGGATGACGTGCTGATCCACGCGCTGCCGATCTTCCATACGCACGGCCTGTTCGTCGCCACCAATGTCGTCCTGATGGCCGGCGCCTCGATGCTGTTTGAGCAGAAATTCGACGCCGGCCGCGTCGTCTCGCTGCTGCCGCGCGCCACCGCCCTGATGGGCGTGCCGACCTTCTATACCAGGCTGTTGCAGCAGGAGGGGCTGGATCGCGAGGCTGCGAAGACCATCCGCCTGTTCGTATCCGGTTCTGCGCCGTTGCTGGCCGAAACGCACAAGGCATGGCGCGAGCGTACCGGCCACGCCATCCTCGAGCGCTACGGCATGACCGAGACCAACATGAACACCTCCAATCCCTATGAGGGCGAGCGGCGCGCCGGCACGGTCGGCTTCCCCTTGCCCGGCGTGTCGCTGCGCATCGCCGATCCCGACACCGGCAAGCCGCTTGCCCAGGGCGAGGTCGGCATGATCGAGGTCAAGGGGCCGAACGTGTTCGGCGGCTACTGGCGCATGCCGGAAAAGACCAGGGCGGAATTTCGCGCCGACGGCTTCTTCATCACTGGCGATCTCGGCACGATCGATGCCGACGGCTATGTCCATATTGTCGGTCGCGGCAAGGACCTGATCATCTCAGGCGGTTACAACGTCTATCCGAAGGAGCTCGAAAGCGAGATCGACGCGCTCGACGGCGTCCTGGAAAGCGCCGTCATCGGCCTTGCCCATCCGGACTTCGGCGAAGGCGTCACCGCTGTCATCGTGCGCTCGCCCGCTTCGCGTATCACCGCGGCCGAAATCCTCGACGCCATCGCCGGCCGCATGGCGAAGTACAAGCACCCGAAACGGGTGATCTTCGTCGACGAACTGCCGCGCAACACGATGGGCAAGGTACAGAAGAACTTGCTTCGCGACAGCTACAAGGATCTCTATGTCTCCGCCAAGGCCGGCTAGGCAGAAACCCGCCCTGGCGAGGACGCCGGTTCAGCTTGTGTACAAGAGTTCGACGACATGGTCGGCGATCGCCAGGCTCGCCGTCAGGCCGGGGCTCTCGATGCCGAACAGATTGACGATCCGGCCCGCGCCATGATCGGCTGGACCCTGGATCATGAAATCGGCTGAAGCCTGGCCCGGGCCGGACAGCTTCGGCCTGATGCCGGCATAGGCCGGCTGCAGGGCATGATCGGCAAGGTCGGGCCAATAGCTGCGGATCGCCTCGTAGAAGACAGCGCTTCGGCCGGGGTCGACCGTGTAATCCACGCTGTCGGTCCATTCGACGTCGGGACCAAAGCGCGCATTGCCGGCAAGGTCGAGCGTCAGATGGACGCCGAGACCGCCCTCGACCGGAACCGGATAGATCAGCCGCGAAAAGGGCGACTGCCCGGGAAGCGCGAAGTAATTGCCGCGCGCCAGCCACTGCCGGGGGATGAGGTCCCTTGGAAAACCCTCGATCCGGCCGGCCACCGCCTGCGCATCGAGGCCCGCTGCGTTGATGAAAGCGCCGGCCTCCAAGGCGAAGGTCTCGCCATTGGCATCGCGCGTGTCGATCCGGATCCGGCCGGCTTCGGTCGTCGCGCCGGCAACGCAAGTGAGGAAAGCCAGGGATGCGCCTGATGCCTCGGCGTCGCCGCGCAGCGACAGCATCAGCGCATGGCTGTCTATGATGCCGGTCGACGGCGACAGCAGCGCGGAGGCGCAGCTCAGCGCCGGTTCCAGGCGCTCGGCCTCGCCGCGCGTCAAAAACTCAAGATCGTCGACCCCGCAGCGCCTGGCATTGGCCGCGATCGCCCGCAGCCCGTCCGCCTGGCCTGGCTCGCTGGCGACGATCAGCTTGCCGGCGCGGCGATGGCCGATATTGTGTTCGGCGCAGTAGGCGTAGAGAAGCCGGCGGCCTTCGACGCAGAGCCGGGCCTTCAGGCTGCCGGGCGCATAATAGAGCCCGGCATGGATCACTTCCGAATTGCGTGAACTGGTGACGGTGCCGATCGCGTCGGCCTTTTCGATCACCACCACCTCGCGGCCCGACAAGGCAAGCGCCCTGGCGACGGCAAGGCCGACGACGCCTGCTCCGGCGACGACACAATCGATTGTCTGCATGCCCTCTCGCTCAGCGGGAAGCGGCAGTCTCGAACACCTTGTCGCCGCCGATCCAGACGCTTCCTATGCCAAGATCGTCCGACAGCGCAACGATGTCCGCCGCCGTGCCATTGGCAAAGCGGCCAAGCCGGTGCGACTGGCCGATCGCCTGCGCCGGATAGAGCGAAGCCATGCGCAAGGCTTCGGATAGGTCGAGTCCGACGGTGCGGTGCATGAACCGGATAGCCGAGATCATGTCGAGGTCGGCGCCGGCCAGCGTGCCGTCGGCAAGCCGCAGGCTCCCATCCTTGCGGTAGATGGTGCGGCCATTGAGGGTGAACGACGTCATGTCGGTGCCGATCGTCGCCATCGCGTCGGTGACCAGCACGATCCTGCCCGGCCCCTGCTTGGCATCGAGAGCGATCCTGATCGTCGCCGGATGGACATGAATGCCGTCGGCGATCAGGCCGGCGGACAAGGTGCCGATGTCGATGGCGGCTCCCGCCAGCCCGGGCTCGCGATTGCCGATCTGGCTCATCGCGTTGAACAGATGGGTGACGACACTGGCGCCGGCCTCGGCGAAGGCTTTTGCCGTGGCGTGGCCCGTGTCCGAATGGCCGAGGCTGACGACGATCCCGGCCTTCGCCAATGCCGTGACGCGGGCCGGGTCGACCGATTCCGGCGCGATCGTGGTGAGCAGCACCGGCAGCTTCCGGCGCGCCGCCATCAGCATGGCCTGGTCGGCGTCCGTCATCGGCCGGATCAGCGCCGGATCATGCGCGCCCTTGCGGGCGATCGAGAGATGCGGCCCTTCCAGATGCAGGCCTAGAAAGCCCGGCACCTTTTGCAGCGCTGCGGCTTCGCCGGCGGCGATGGCTGCAGCGGTGATCGCGGGCGTGTCGGTGATCAGCGTCGGCAGCAGTGCCGTCGTGCCGAACGGCGCATGCGCGCGGCAGATGGTTTCGATCGAGGCGACATCGGGATGGTCGTTGAGCATCACCCCGCCGCCGCCATTGACCTGGATATCGACGAAGCCCGGCACCAGCATGCCGCCGCCGGTGTCGATGGCGCGGATATCCCCGGGAAGTGCGCCTTGCGGCAGCATGGCCTCGACAAGGCCGTCGCGCACGACAAGGGCGGCACCTTCATGCCAGTCGTCGCCGTCGAAAATGCGGGCTCCGGTCAGGGCAAAACGATCGCTCATACGGTCTCCGTCACCTTGCGAAGGTTGCGCGGCGCGTCCGGGTCGAGGCCGCGATGGCGGGCAAAGGCCTCGACGAACATGTAGAAGGAGACGATCAGCGTCAGCGGATCGGTCAGCGGATGACCGGTGGCGACATGCGGCAGGCGCGTGGCGCGATTGGCGAGTGCCGAGGTGACGAACACCGGCGCGCCCTTGGCCGCCAGGCTGTCGGCGGCTTCGGCGACGGAGGGCTCGGACGCGTCGCGCGCGGCCAGCGCCAGCACCGGAAAGTCGGGGCCGATCAGCGCCAGCGGGCCATGCATGACCTCGGCCGCGCTATAGGCCTCGGCATGCATGCCGCAGGTCTCCTTGAACTTCAGCGCCGCCTCGTTGGCCATCGCCGCCGACGGGCCGCGGCCGAGAATGAACAACGACTTCTGCTTCTCGATCGTTTCGGAGAGCACGCTCATCCAGCCGCAGGCGATCGCCTTGCCGAAATGCTCGGGCAGGCGGGCAAGTGCCGCGAGGAGCGCTTCGTCGCCGGTCGAATGCGCCATCAAGGCAAGACCGGCAACGGCGGAGTTGATGAAGGTCTTGGTAGCCGCGACGCTGCGCTCGGGGCCGGCGAGGATGTCGATCGCATAGTCCGAGGCGCGCGCGAGCGGCGAATCGGCGGTGTTGGTGACGGCGATGGTCAGCGCGCCGCCGGCCCGTGCGGTTTCGGCCATGGCGACGATGTCGGGGCTCTTGCCCGACTGCGAGATCGCGAGACACGCCGAGCCGTCAAGCCGCAACTTGCGGCCATAGATCGAGGCGATGGAGGGGCCGACCGAGGCGACGGCAAGGCCCGCGGTCAGTTCGACGGCATATTTCATGAAGGTGGCGGCATGGTCGGACGAGCCACGCGCCACGGTGACGACGAAATGCGGGTCGCGTTCCCTGATGCCGCGCCCGGCTTCGGCCAGCACCGCGCCCGAGCCGTCGAGCAGGCGGGCGACGGCTTGCGGGATTTCCTCGATCTCGCGCTGCATATGGGTGGTGTTGGAGATCATGGTCGGCCCTCTTCGCTCGGCCCTGTCAGCCGCAGTTCGGCGACGAAATCATAGGCATCGCCCCGGTAGATGGAGCGAGTGAATTCGATCACCTTGCCGCTCGCCAGATAGGAAATACGCTCGATGTGCAGGCCGGCAATACCCGGCGGCACTTCGAGCAGGCGCGCATCGCCCTCGCCGAGATTGGCGGCGGAGATACGCTGCACGGCGCGCACCGGCCGGTTGCCGGTCAGTTCCAGTGCCGCGTAGAGCGAGGAACCGATGCCGGCCGGATCGGGCAGCACGCTGGCCGACAGCGAGGCGCGTTCGATCGCCAGCGGCGTGTCATTGGCGATGCGCAGGCGCGCGACGCGCGCCACCAGCTCGTTCGACGACAGGCCGAGCACCATCATCTCGTCGGGCGAGGGCGCGTAGAGCCCCCGATCAAGCCAGGCGGAGCGCACCGCCATGCCTCGCCGCGCCATGTCCTCGGTGAAGGAGGTCAGCCGCGACAGCGACTGCTCGACACGTTCCATGCGCGGCGCCACGAATGTGCCGGAGCCATGGCGCTGGACCAGGATGCCGCCCTTGACCAGGTCCTGCACCGCCTTGCGCACGGTGACGCGCGAAATGTCGGCCTTGGTGGCGATGTCGCGCTCGGACGGCAGCGCGTCGCCCGGGCCGATCAGGCCGCGATTGACGGCGTCCTCGATGCTCTTCCTGAGCTGCAGGTAAAGCGGCGCACCGCTTTGCGAGGATTGTTTGAGCGTGGCGAAGATCTGGTCGGCGGCATCGCTCATCGTGCGGCCTCCGTCCTGGCGAACAGACGCGCCGCCATCTGAACGGCACCGCCTAGCGCATCGTCGAGCGGTTCCTTCAGCAGGGCGCGGTAGCGTGCCGACAAGCGCGGCGCATAGAGCGGCGCCAGCCCGCCGAGCAGGCAGAGCGGCGCGCCGGCCGCGAGGTCGAGCGCGCCGAGCGATGCCTCGACATCGGCGACCGCCTTGTCGAGGATCCAGTTGGCGACGATGTCGCCTTTTTGCGCGTGCTCGAACACTTTCGGCGCGAAGCCGCCGAAATCGCCTGGTTTGGCGTTGGTGGTGAACTCGACCACGTCCTCGGGATTGTTGCGAAAAACGGCCATCATGCTGTCGGTCAGCGGCGATGCCTGGCGCACGCCATCATGCGCGAGCAATGTCTGTTCAAGCAGGTCGCGGCCGATGCGGGCGCCGCTGCCCTGGTCGCCGACCTGGAACCCCCAGCCACCGATGGCGCGCGATTTGCCATTCTTGCGTGCCATATAGGCAGTGCCGGTGCCCAGGATCGCCATCGCGCCGTCACCAGAACCGACCGCGCCTTCGAGCGCGATCTCGGCATCGGTCTCGACGCGGCTGGTGCTGAACGGCAGGATCGCTTCGAGCTGCTGCCGGTAGGTTCCGACATTGGCGCCGGCAAGGCCGAGAATGGCGGGTGTTTGCGGGATCAGGTCCGGATCCTGACCGGCGGCGATGAAGGCCTGCCGCGCCGCATCGACGATGTTCGAGCGGGCGCCGGTGAGGTCGGTGCGGATGTTGGCGGCGCCGCTTTTGGCGCGGCCGATGACGGCGCCGTCGACTGTTGCCAGGGCGGCCCTGCAGCTGGTGCCGCCGCCATCGATACCGAGCACGAATTTCACGCGATTTCTCCTCCGGGCGGATAATACCAATAAAATACCAATAGCCAAGAGTTAATTTCCGTTTCAAAAAGATTAAGCCGTATTTTATTGAAAAACTTGCGTAATTCGTCGGCTCAGCGATTCCCTGTCCGCGAATTCGTTAATGCGTGTGGACAAGTGGTATTTTTTTGGTATTGTTTTGTGGATTGGAGGAACTGGGATGGCCGAAATGCGCACCGAAGCGCTGCATGGGAATGCCGAGGGGCTGGATATCCAGGCGCCCGAAGCGATCCTCGGCTCGCTGGCCGATGCGCAGGTCGAGGCCGCGAAAGCGGTCCGCAACGCCATTCCTTCCATCGCCAGGGCAGCCGAGATCATTGCCGGCTGCCTGAGCAGCGGCGGCAAGCTTGCCTACGCCGCGGCCGGCAGCTCCGGCCTGATGGCGCTGGCCGACGCGCTGGAACTGCCGGGCACGTTCGGCATCCAGCGCGACCGCATTGCCATCCTGATCGCCGGCGGCGACGAAGCATTCAAGACACTGGCCGGCGGGCCGGAGGATGATACGGAGGAGGCCTCGACCGCGGTCGCCAATGCCGGCATCGGCGCGGGCGATTGCCTGATCGCACTTTCCGCCAGCGGCACGACCCCCTACGCGGTGCGCGCCATCGAGGATGCGCGGCGACGGGGTGCCGTCACCATCGGCATTGCCAACAACAGGGGTTCGGCTCTGCTGCGGCAGGCCGACACCGCCATCCTGCTCGAAACCCCGCCGGAAGTCATTGCCGGCTCGACCCGCATGGGTGCCGGCACGGCGCAGAAGATCGCGCTCAACATGCTGTCGACGCTGACCGCCATTCATCTTGGTCATGTTCATGACGGCTACATGGTCAACCTCATGGCCGACAACATGAAGCTGCGCGACCGGGCGGCGCGCATCGTCGCCGCCGTCAGCGGCCGCGGCCAGGAAGAGGCCGCCAGCCTGCTCGAAAAGAGCGGCGGCGCGGTCAAGACAGCCATTCTGCTTGCCGCCGGCGCCGACAGCGCCGACGCGGCCGAGAAACTGTTGGAAGGGACCGGCCAGAAGCTGCGGCCAGCGCTTTCAGCAATCGAGGGGAGCAAGGGGCGCAACGCCTCTGTTCTCATCAAAACGGAACCTGAAAAAGGTCAACAGGGAGACTGAGCATGACAACGAAACTACTGACGGCACTGCTACTGGGCACAAGCATTCTCGGCTCGGCCGGGCTAGCTCACGCCGAGGACGTAACGCTCAACATCGAAAGCTGGCGCGGCGACGACCTCGCCATCTGGAAGGACAAGCTGATCCCGGCCTTCGAAGCCAAGAACCCCGGCATCAAGGTGGTGTTCGCCCCATCGGCTCCGACGGAATATGATGCCGCGCTCGGCGCCAAGCTCGCCGCCGGTTCGGCGGGCGACCTGATCACCTGCCGCCCGTTCGACAAGTCGCTCGAACTGTTCAAGAAGGGCAACCTTGCCGATCTCTCGGCGCTGCCCGGCATGGAAAACTTCTCGCCCGTCGCCAAGTCCGCTTGGCAGACCGATGACGGGAAGGCGAGCTTCTGCGTACCGATGGCCTCCGTCATCCATGGCTTCATCTACAACAAGGACGCCTTCGATAAACTCGGCATCAAGGTGCCGCAGACCCGCGACGAATTCTTCGCCGCGCTCGACAAGATCAAGGCCGACGGCACCTACATCCCGATGGCGATGGGCACCAAGGACCTCTGGGAAGCCGCGACCATGGGCTACCAGAACATCGGCCCCAACTACTGGAAGGGCGAGGACGGCCGCGCGGCACTGATCAAGGGCGATCAGAAGCTGACCGACAAGGACTGGGTCGCTCCCTATGAGGAACTGGCCAAGTGGAAGCCTTATCTGGGCGACGGCTTCGAGGCTCAGACCTATCCGGACAGCCAGAACCTGTTCACGCTCGGCCGCGCCGCCATCTACCCGGCCGGCTCGTGGGAAATCGGCCTGTTCAACACCCAGGCCCAGTTCAAGATGGGCGCCTTCCCGCCGCCGGTCGAGAAGGCCGGCGACACCTGCTACATCTCGGACCATACCGACATCGGCATGGGCCTGAACGCAGCCTCCAAGCACGCCGACGCGGCCAAGACCTTCCTGTCCTGGGTGGCTTCGCCTGATTTCGCCACCATCTACGCCAACGCGCTGCCGGGCTTCTTCAGCCTGAACTCCGCGCCGGTGAAGATGGAAGACCCGCTGGCGCAGGAATTCGTCTCCTGGCGCGGCAAGTGCAAGTCGACGATCCGCTCGACCTACCAGATCCTGTCGCGCGGCACGCCGAACCTCGAAAACGAGACCTGGGTTGAATCGGCCAACGTCATCAACGGCACCGATACGCCCGAAGCCGCGGCCAAGAAGCTGCAGACCGGTCTCGACAGCTGGTATCATCCGGCGAAGTAAGAGCTCAGGCAACGGAGCCGGCTGGGCGCATGCCCGGCCGGTTCCGGACTACCTGGCAGTTCAGATAGCGATTGTCGGCATCGCCTCTCGGCCTTACCCTTGCTCTTGTTGGGGAAGGCTGGCTGACCAGTCGCAGGCTTTGTTGTTGCCTCACCGGCAAGAACATTCGGGCCGTGCATCGAGGCGTCATCTAGCATCATATCGTCCGAACCGAGAGACGGCGGGGACCGAACTCATGGCCGCACAAACACGACCGAAAAGACCGTTCCGCTGGCATATCGCCGTCTTCCTGGCGCCGGCGGTGCTCGTCTATACGGCGATCATGATCCTGCCGCTGGCCGGCACGCTGCAGCTCTCGCTGTTCCGCAACGTTGACCAGTCCCAGGTCTTCGTCGGCCTGGACAATTTCCGCACCCTGTTCGGCGACCCCAACTGGTCGGTCAATTTCTGGAATGCGCTCAGGAACAATGTCTGGTTCTTCATCATCCACATGCTGGTGCAGAACCCGGTCGGCGTGCTTTTGGCCGCCCTCCTGTCCAGCCCGAAGCTTCGGTTCTCGGCCTTCTACCGCACGGCGATCTTCGTGCCGACCATTCTGTCCTTCGTCATCGTCGGCTTCGCCTGGAAGCTGATCCTGTCGCCGCTGTGGGGCGTGGCGCCGCATCTGCTCGATTTCGTCGGCCTGAAAAGCCTGTTCACGCCGTGGCTCGGCAAGGAGCAATACGCGCTGACCGCGCTCAGCCTGGTGTCGGTATGGCAGTTCATCGGCATCCCGATGATGCTGATCTATGCCGCCCTGCTGTCGATCCCCGACGAGGTGATCGAGGCGGCTGAATGCGATGGCATCACCGGACTGTCGCAGTTCTGGAAGATCAAGCTGCCGCTGATCCTGCCGTCGATCGGCATCATCTCGATCCTCACCTTCGTCGGCAATTTCAACGCCTTCGACCTGATCTACACGGCGCAAGGCGCGCTCGCCGGGCCGAACTATTCGACCGATATTCTCGGCACCTTCCTCTACCGCGCCTTCTTCGGCTTCCAGCTGCAGGTCGGCGATCCCAACATGGGCGCGACCATCGCCACGATCATGTTCCTGATCATCCTCGGCGGTGTCTGCGTCTACCTCTTCCTCATCCAGACGCGCCTGCGTCGCTACCAGTTCTGAGGGGCAAGAGATGAGCATCGCCACCCGTTCACTCCCCCGCACCATCGGCGCCCACGCGATCCTCTTGACCTACACGGTGATCGCGCTTTTCCCGGTGGTTCTGGTCATCATGAATTCGTTCAAGTCGCGCGCCGGCATCTTCGGCGCGCCGCTGACGCCGCCGACGCCGAAAACCTTCGATATGATCGGCTACACCACGGTGATCGGCCAGGGCGATTTCATCCATTATTTCCAGAACAGTCTCGTCGTCACCGTCGGCTCGCTGTTC
This sequence comes from Mesorhizobium sp. M8A.F.Ca.ET.202.01.1.1, assembly GCF_004791595.1. Lineage (NCBI taxonomy): Bacteria > Pseudomonadati > Pseudomonadota > Alphaproteobacteria > Hyphomicrobiales > Phyllobacteriaceae > Mesorhizobium > Mesorhizobium sp. M8A.F.Ca.ET.202.01.1.1. The sequence continues at coordinate 90,478 of NZ_SRUN01000008.1, forward strand.
TTCGTGCTGCTGTTCGGCGCCATGGCGGCGTTCGCGCTGTCGGAATACCGCTTTCGCGGCAACACGCTGATGGGGCTTTACCTGGCGCTCGGCATCATGATCCCGATCCGGCTCGCCACTGTCGCCATCCTGCAGCTGATGGTGGCGAGCGGGCTGGTCAACACGCTGACGGCGCTGATCCTGGTCTACACCGCGCAGGGCCTGCCGCTGGCCGTCTTCATCCTGTCCGAATTCATGAAGCAGGTGTCCGACGATCTGAAGAATGCCGGCCGCATCGACGGCCTGTCGGAGTACACCATCTTCTTCCGCCTGGTGGTGCCGCTGGTGCGGCCGTCCATGGCGACCGTCGCCGTCTTCACCATGATCCCGATCTGGAACGACCTCTGGTTCCCACTGATCCTGGCGCCGTCCGAAGAGACCAAGACGGTGACGCTCGGCGCCCAGCTTTTCCTCGGCCAGTTCGTCACCAACTGGAACGCCATCCTGGCGGCACTCTCGCTGGCGATCCTGCCGGTGCTGATCCTCTACGTCATTTTCTCGCGGCAGCTGATCCGCGGCATTACTTCCGGAGCCGTCAAGTGAGTTCAGAAAGACCCCTTCGTGTCGTCGTCGCCGGGCTCGGCAATATGGGGCGCAGTCACGCGCTGGCCTATCACACCAATCCAGGCTTTGAGATCGCCGCCCTGATCAACCGTTCCGACGTGCCGTTGCCGGAGGGGCTGTCCGGCTATGGCATCAGACGCTCGTTCGACGACGCGTTGCGCGAGGAAAAACCGGATGTCGCCTGCATCGCCACCTATTCCGACAGCCATGCCGACTATGCGGTGAAGGCGTTCGAGGCCGGCTGCCATGTCTTCGTCGAGAAGCCGCTGGCAACGACGGTGGCCGACGCCAAGCGCGTCGTTGCCGCCGCCAAGGCCAACGGCAAAAAACTGGTGATCGGCTATATCCTGCGCCATCACCCGTCCTGGATCAGGCTGATCGCCGAGGCGCGCAAGCTCGGCGGCCCCTACGTGTTCCGCATGAACCTCAACCAGCAATCCTCAGGGCCGACCTGGGAGACGCACAAGCAGTTGATGCAGACGACCTCGCCGATCGTCGATTGCGGCGTGCACTATCTCGACGTCATGCTGCAGATCACCGACGCCAAGCCGGTCGAGGTGCGCGGCATGGGCGTGCGGCTGACCGACGAGGTCGCGCCCTCCATGTACAATTACGGCCATCTGCAGGTGCTGTTCGATGACGGTTCGGTCGGCTGGTACGAGGCCGGCTGGGGTCCGATGATTTCCGAGACGGCCTTCTTTGTGAAGGATGTCATGTCGCCCAAGGGCTGCGTGTCGATCGTCATGAAGGAGGGCGTGAAGTCCGACGACATCGACACCCACACCAAAACCTCGACCATCCGCCTGCACAGTGCGGCGACCGGCACGGACGGCAAGTTCCTAAAGCCGGACGAGATGCTGTCGATGGAAGGCGAACCCGGCCATCAGGACTTGTGTGATCTCGAACAGGCTTTTGTCCTCAAGGCAATTCGCGAGGACCTGGACCTGACCCGCCACATGGACGATGCGGTGCGGTCGCTCGCCGTCTGCCTTGCGGCCGACGAGAGCGTTCGCAGCGGCGCAGCCGTCAAACTCTAACGACAGGAAGAAGCCGTGGGCTCGCTAAAAATCGAGAATGTAAAAAAGGCCTTTGGGCCGGTCGAGGTGCTGAAGGGCATCGACCTCGAAGTGACGGATGGCGAGTTCGTCGTCTTTGTCGGCCCTTCGGGTTGCGGCAAGTCGACCTTGCTCCGGGTCATCGCCGGGCTGGAGGATTCGACCTCGGGCCGGGTGCTGATCGATGGCGAGGACGTCTCCGTCACGCCGCCGGCGAAACGCGGCATCGCCATGGTGTTCCAGACCTATGCGCTCTATCCGCATCTGACGGTGAAAAACAATATGGGCCTCGGCCTCAAGCAGGCGAACACCCCTGCGGCGGAGATCGACCGCCGCATCGGCATCGCCTCGTCCATGCTGTCGCTGGAACCGTACCTGGAAAGGCGGCCGGCGGAGCTCTCCGGCGGCCAGCGCCAGCGCGTCGCCATCGGCCGCGCCGTGGTGCGCGAGCCGAAACTGTTCCTGTTCGACGAGCCGCTGTCGAACCTCGATGCCGCGTTGCGCGTCAACACGCGGCTGGAAATCGCGCAGTTGCACCGCCGCCTCAAGGCGACGATGATCTACGTCACCCACGACCAGGTCGAGGCGATGACGCTGGCTGACAAGATCGTCGTGCTCAACGCGGGAAAAATCGAGCAGATCGGCGGCCCGATGGAGCTCTACAATTCGCCGGCAAACGAGTTCGTCGCCGGCTTCATCGGCTCGCCCAAGATGAATTTCGTCGACGGCGCCCGCCTCGGCGAGACAGCCAAGAGCATCGGCGTGCGGCCGGAGCATCTGACCGTCGATCCGAAATCCGGCGCCTGGAAGGGCACGGTCGTCCATGCCGAGCATCTCGGCGCCGACACCAATCTCTATCTCGACTGCGAGAAGGCCGGGCTGATCACCGTGCGGATTTTCGGCGTCTACGACGCGGAACCCGGCGCCACGCTTTATGCGACGCCCGATCCGGGGAGGACCTATCGGTTTGGCGCTGATGGGAAGGTGCTGAAGTAGTGTTTCAGCGTAGGTCGGCGCTGCCCCTCACCCTTATCCTCTCCCCGTGAAAAACTGGGAGAGGGGGTCGCCAACGCTGGAGCGCTTCCCTTCTCCCCGTTACTATACGGGGAGAAGGTGCCGGCAGGCGGATGAGGGGCGGCGCAAGCTTCGCAAGGATCGCTGACTTAAACGTCAGCCCTAAACGTCTGCTTCTGCTGCCCCAAGCCTTCGATGCCCAGCTCCACCACATCGCCAGCCTTGAGAAACACCGGCGGCTTCATGCCCAGGCCGACGCCGGGCGGGGTGCCCGTCGAAATAATGTCGCCGGGGTGCAGCGACATGAACTGGCTGAGGTAGGAGACGAGATAGGCGACGCCGTAGACCATGGTCTTGGTCGAACCGTTCTGCATCGTCTTGCCGTTGACGGTCAGCCACATTTTGAGGTTCTGCGGGTCGGATACTTCGTCCTTGGTCACCAGCCACGGGCCGGTCGGACCGAACGTGTCGCAGCTCTTGCCCTTGGTCCACTGGCCCTGGCGCTCGGCCTGGAAAGCGCGTTCGGACACGTCATGGGAGACGCAGTAACCGGCGACGTAGTCGAGCGCATCGGCTTCGCTGACATACTTCGCGGTCTTGCCGATGACCACGCCGAGCTCGACTTCCCAGTCGGTCTTCTCCGAGCCGCGCGGGATCAGCACGTCATCGTCGGGGCCGACAATGGCCGAGCTTGCCTTCATGAAGATGATCGGCTCCGGCGGCACGGTGGCGCCGGTTTCGGCGGCGTGGTCGGAATAGTTGAGGCCGATGCAGATGAACTTGCCGGTGCCGGCCACGCAGGCGCCGAGCCGAGGCTTGCCGGAAACCGCCGGCAGCGACTTTGCATCGAGCTTCGACAGCATGTCGAGCGAGGCCGGATGAAGCGTGGTGCCGGCGATATCGGCGACATGGGCGGAGAGATCGCGGATCGTTCCATCCGCATCGAGCAGGCCGGGACGTTCGCTTCCCACCTCGCCATAGCGCAGCAGTTTCATGCATCTTCTCCTGATTGCGGCCTCGCGGCCGTTCTACAAACTCTCCGCCGAGGCATCAGCCCTTTCGGAACCGGGCGGACCCTAGCCACCGGCCTGCTTCACGACAAGCGCAGGCAGCCTGTTTTGACAGCCGGCGAGCGGGATTTTCAGACTTCCCGATCCTTCGCCAAACCCGATCGCCCGGTGCCCGCGATTGTCTCCGGGCAGCGCTCAGATCGACCAGCCGCCGTCGATATTGTAGGCCTGCCCCGATGTGTAGGTGGCGCCGCCCAGGTAGACGGCGAGATCGGCAATCTCTTCCGGCGTGCCGAGCCGGCCCATCGGCTGGCGGGCGATGAAGGCGGCACGCGCGGCTTCGTAGTCGCCCTGCGCGTGCATGCGGTCCTCCAGCGAAGGGCTCTCGACCGTGCCGGGGCAGATGGCGTTGCAGCGTATGCCCTTGCCGACATAGTCGGCCGCGACCGCCTTGGTCAGGCCGATGACCGCGGCTTTGCTCAGGCCATAGACGAAGCGGTTCGGTACACCCTTGGTCGAGCTCGCCAGTGAGGCCATGTTGATGATCGATCCGTCGCCGCGCTCCAGCATGCCCGGCAACACGGCGCGGATGGTGCGGACCATGGCGCGAACGTTGAGGTTGAGCGCGAAATCGAGGTCGCCATCCTTCATCTCGAGGATCGAGCCGGAATGGACGAAACCGGCGCAGTTGAACAGCACGTCGACACGGCCGATCTCGGCGAAGGCCGAGTTGACCGCCTCGTCATTGAGGACGTCGACCTTGCGCGTCTTGATGCCGGAGGTCTTGGCGAGTTCCGCCAGCAGCGTCTCGTTGATGTCGGTGGCATGGACGGTGGCGCCAGCCTTGGCGAAGGCCAGCGCGCTTGCCTTGCCGATGCCTTGCGCCGCCGCCGTGATGACAACGACCTTGCCTGCCAGATCCGCCATATCTTTTCCTCGCCTGCTTGGGTCAACTGCCTTTATCGGCGGCCGGCGAAGGCGTCATGTGCCAGTCAGGCGCGATCGTGCGGCCTGTGCCAGTTCACTGATAAAGATGTTTTTTCTCGTTAAAGAACATGCGTCCGGGCGTCAAGCCCGAACGCGATCACCAAGTGCGAACATCAGTCGCCGTAAGGCACCCAGACATTCTTCACCTCGATGGCGCGGCGCAGCAAGGCGTCACCGGCGGCTTCTTCCGAGGCCCAGTCGAGGCTGCGGCCATTGCCGCTCCAGACGCGCTTGAGGTTGCCGACGGAGTCGGCTTCCGCCTTGGCGCAGGTGTCGGCGTCGGCAAACAGCCAGAGCCCGTCGACGTCGTCATGCTTGGCCAGCACGCCTGCAAGCTCCGCCGTGCGGCCGGTAACGATGTTGATGGCGCCGGCGGGCACGTCGGAATATTCGATGACCTGATAGAGATCGGTGGCCAGCAGCGGGTGGCGTTCCGACGGCACGGCCACCACCGTGTTGCCCATGGCCAGCGCCGGCGCGACCAGCGAGATGAAGCCGAGCAAGGGCTGATTGTCGGGCGCGACGATGCCGACGACGCCGACCGGCTCATGCAACGCCAGCGTCACGGCACGCGCCGGCGGCTGGTGCACCCGGCCCTCGAACTTGTCGGCGAGGCCGGCGTAGAGGAACAGCCGCTCAATCGACTGTTCGACCTCGTCCCGCGCCGCCTTGGCGTTGGCCCCGGTCAGTTCGGTGAGGCGGGCGGCAAACTCGCTGGCACGGCCGGAAAGGTTCTCGGCCAGGTAATAGAGCACCTGGGACCTGTTATAGGCGGTTGCCTCCGGCCAGGCCTTGCAGGCGCGCGCGGCTGAAACGGCGTCACGGATATCCTTGCGGTTGCCGAGCCCGACTTCGCCGGCAAGCTTGCCCTTGGCGGTGGCGACGGCAATCGAATAATTGCCGTCCGCCCGCACCTGCTTGCCGCCGATGAACAGCTTGGCCGTGCGATCGATGGCTGAGCCATCCGCCTGTTCGACGGGCTGAGCGGACGACGTCGCCGGCTTGATGACCGAACCGAGCGGCAATTTTGCCGATAGATATTCGAACATGCCCTCGCGCCCGCCCTCGCGGCCGAAGCCGCTCTCGCGGTAGCCGCCGAAGCCGCAGGCGGCGTCGAACATGTTGGTGCCGTTAACCCACACCACGCCGGCCTTCAGCTGAGGCGCCACATGGAGCGCGAGATTGACGTTCTCGCTCCACACCGAGGCGGCGAGCCCGTAGCGTGTGTTGTTGGCAAGCTCGATCGCTTCCTCGGTGTTGCGGAAGGTCATGGTGGCAAGCACAGGCCCGAACACCTCCTCCTGGGCAAGGATATTAGCCGGCGAAACACTCGTTGCCAGCGTCGGCAGATGATAGTAGCCGGAAGACGGCAGCGCTGCATCCGGCTGCCAGCAGACGGCGCCCTGCCGGGCACCCTCGGCGATCAGTCCCTTGACGCGGTCGAGCTGGGTCAGGTCGACCAGCGGGCCGATATCGGTGTTCTTGTCGAGCGGGCTGCCGACTCGCAACCGGCTCATCCGCGTCTTGACCTTGGCGATCAAGGCGTCGGCGATGCCTTCCTGTACCAAGAGGCGCGAACCGGCGCAGCAGACCTGGCCCTGGTTGAACCAGATGCCGTCGACGAGGCCTTCGACGGCGCTGTCGAGATCGGCGTCCTCGAAAACGATGAAGGCCGATTTGCCGCCAAGTTCCAGCGACAGTTTCTTGCCCGAGCCGGCGGTGGCCTTGCGGATGATCTTGCCGACCTCGGACGAGCCGGTGAAGGCGATCTTCTGGATGCCGGGATGGTTGACGATCGCCGCTCCTGCTTCCGGGCCGCCCTGGACGATGTTGACGACGCCCTTCGGCACACCGGCGCGTTCGCAGATCTCGGCGAACAGGATTGATGTGAGCGGCGTGAATTCGGCCGGCTTCAGCACCACCGTGCAGCCCGCCGCGAGTGCGGGCGCGATCTTCCAGGCCAGCATCAGCAGCGGGAAATTCCACGGGATGATCTGGCCGACGACGCCGACACCCTTGTGGCCAGGGAAATCCCTGTCCAGCGCCTGTGCCCAGCCGGCGTGATGGATGAAATGGCGGATGGCCAGCGGCACGTCGATATCGCGGCTCTCGCGGATCGGCTTGCCATTGTCGATTGTCTCAAGCACCGCGAACAGGCGCTGGTGGCGCTGCATGGCGCGGCCGATGGCGTAGAGCACTTTCGCGCGCTGATAGCCTGAACTGGCGCTCCACTTCGGCAGCGCTTTCGTGGCCGCCGCGACGGCCGCGTCGATGTCGGCGGCGTTGGCGTCCGAAATCTTGGCTAACAACTTGCCGGAGGACGGTTCGCTGGTCTCGAAAGTCTTGCCGCCGCTCGCCGCCTTCCAATCGCCGCCGATGAACAGCGCCTTGCCGAAATCGCGCGCCGCGAGCCAGGCATCAGCTTCGTTGCGCGCCTCCGGCGCCGGGCCGTATTCCATGGCGTGATAGCGTTCGAGAATGTTCATCAGGCGGGGCTCCAGATAATTGTCAGGGGGGCGCCGTAGGGCTCCACGTTCAAGGCCTCGCTCGCCTTACGCCATCGCGTGGCGGTGATTGGCCGAATAATGCCCGGTCAGATGATGCTCGAGCTGGCGCTCGATGTCGGTGAGCAGGCTCGACGCGCCGAAGCGGAACAGCTCCGGCTCCAGCCAGGGCCGGCCGAGCTCTTCCTTCATCAGCACCAGCCAGTCGAGCGACACTTTCGCGGTGGAAATGCCGCCGGCCGGCTTGAAACCGATGAGATAGCCGGTTTCCTCGAAATAGGCCCTGATGGCGCGCACCATGGCAAGCCCGACGGGCAGCGTGGCGTTGACGCTTTCCTTGCCGGTCGAGGTCTTGATGAAATCGGCGCCCGCCATCATCGCCACCATTGAGGCCAGCATGACATTGCGCAGCGTGGCGAGGTCGCCGGTGCCCAAAATGACCTTCAGATGCGCGTCCCCGCAGGCGGCACGCATCGAGACGATTTCGTTGTAGAGCTCCCGCCACTTGGCGCCGAACACCAGGCCGCGCGGAATGACGACGTCGATCTCGTCGGCGCCGTCCTTCACCGAGGCCTCGATTTCCTGCAGGCGGGTCGATAGCGGCGCCAGGCCGTGCGGGAAGGCGGTGGAGACGGCGGCGACATGGATGCCGGTGCCGCGCACGGCGTCAACGGCCGTGGCAACGAAGGGATGATAGACGCAGACGGCGGCCGGCCGGATGGTTTCGCCCGCAATGCCGAGGCCTTCCATGATGTCGCGGCGCAGCGGGTTGATCGCCTTGGCGCAGAGCCGGCGCACGCGTTCCTCGGTGTCGTTGGAGTTCAGTGTCGTCAGGTCCATGCAGGCGATCGCCCGCAGCAGCCAGGCGGCCTGGTTGTCGGCCTTGATCGAGCGCCGCTTGGTCAGGCTGGCGACGCGGCGCTCCAGCGCCGAGCGGTTGACGCTGCGCACCGATTCCAGAAAACCGAGATCGAGTTTCAGGCCGGGATTGCGCGCGATGTGATGATCCAGCGGCACCGGCGTGTTGGCGGCGGCGCGTGCCGGCAGCGGCGTCACCTTGGTGCCAAGATCGGCTTCGCGGATTGTGCTGCTCATCTCCTGCCCTTTCATTCAGCGGCGTGCGCCTGATGGCGCATCGTCCTCCCAAAGCCGTTCGACACTTTTGGGCGACACGCACGAAGATAGCCCGCGAAGCCGTGCTTCACGAGTCCTCAAGCGAGGGATAGCCGAAAAAGGCCGCGAAAGCAGCTGATTTTTGACCGGAAGGTCAAAACAAGGTTTCTGGGAGACCCGCGGGCCTCAGCCGACGAAGGCGCGTTCGACGACGAAGCTCGAGGGGTGGCTGAGCGACCCTTCCTGGAAGCCGAGGCTTTCGGCCAGCTCCTTGACGTCCTTCAGCATGTGCATCGAGCCGCAGATCATGATGCGGTCGGTTTCCGGATTGAGCTTCTCGATGCCGAGATCGCTGTAGAACTTGCCGGAGCCGATCAGCGCGGTGATGCGGCCCATGCGCGCCGACTCTTCGCGTGTCGTCGAATTGTAGAGCGTGACGCGGCCGGCGGTCAGCTCGCCGATCAGCGGGTCGCTTTCCAATGCCGCCACCAGTTCCTGGCCATAGATCAGCTCGGCATTGTCGCGGCAGGTATGGGTCAGGATCAGCTGATCGAATTTCTCGTAGGTGTCGGGGTCGCGCAGCAGGCTGGCGAAGGGCGCGATGCCGGTGCCGGTCGAGATCATGAACAGCCGCTTGGCCGGGGTCAGCGCGTCGACGACCAGCGTGCCGGTCGACTTCTGGCGCATGATCACGGTGTCGCCGACCTGGATCTTCTGCAGTTCCGAGGTCAGCGGGCCGTCCGGCACCTTGATCGAGAAGAATTCCAGCTCTTCGTCCCAGGCCGGGCTGGCGACGGAGTAGGCGCGGTACACCGGCTTCTCGGCATTGGGCAGGCCGATCATCACGAACTCGCCCGAGCGGAAGCGCAGCGACTGCGGACGGGTGATCCGGAACGAGAACAGCCGGTCGGTATAGTGCTTCACCGAGACGACGGTTTCGGCATAGACATTGGCCGGAATCGGAAACTGCAGCGGGCGGGCTTCAGCGGTATTGAACGCGGGCGTGGTGTTCATCAATTCCAACCTTCTCGCCCAATTACAGACGCGGGCGCCAAACTTTCCCGTGCGCGCCCGAACCATTCAGGTTCCGGCGTGCCTTGCACACACTGCGAGGCGGTAAGCTCTTGTGTCGAGAATTTATTAGTATACAAACGATATTTGCGTCAAGATGCCGCCGTAAAACACCTTTCCAAACTGCGGCATATCCGTAGTCCCAGCATTTCGGGTTTCGACAATGAAAGAGAATTTTTCGGTGCAGCCGCCGGATTCCCTGGGCAGCGTCGTCGCCGGCATCGATGTCGGCGGAACCTTCACCGACCTGCTGCTGATCGACGGCAAGGACGGCGGCAAGGTGTATCTGGCCAAGACCCCGACCACGGTCGACAACCAGGCCTTTGGCGTGGTTTCGGCGCTTGGCGCCACCGGCTTTCCGGTCGACGGCATCGATCTCATCGTGCATGGCACGACCACCACCACGAATGCGGTGCTGGAGCGCCGCCTGGCGAAAACCGGCATGATCACCACGCGCGGTTTTCGCGATGTGATCGAGCTTGGCCGGCGCACGCGGCCGCAGCCCTATGGCATGACGGGCACCTTCGTTCCGGTCATCCCGCGCAATTTGCGGCTGGAGGTGTCCGAACGCGTCGAGGCATCAGGTGCTATCCGCACGCCGCTCGACGAGGTCGAAATGCGTGAGGCCGTACAGGCGCTGATCGCCGCCGGTTGCGAATCCCTCGTTATCCACTTCCTGCATTCCTACGCCAACCCTTCGCATGAACGGCGGGCGGCCGAAATCGCCGCCGAGTTCTGGCCGAACGGCTACATCACCACCGGCCACGCGCTGCTGTCGGAGGCACGCGAATTCGAGCGCGGGGTAACCGCCTCGGTCAATGCCTCGGTGCAGCCGATACTCGAGCGCTATGTCGAGCGGCTGCGCAAGGAATTGGCCGCGAGGGGCTATATCAGAGACTTCCTCATCATGAACGGCAATGGCGGCATGATATCGGCCCGCTTCGTCACACGTGAATCGGCAAAGACCGTGATGTCGGGGCCCGCCTCCGGCGTCATCGCCGCCGCCTATACGGGCAAGCGCGCCGGCTTCGAAAACCTCGTCACCTACGACATGGGCGGCACGTCGACCGACGTGGCGCTGATCCGCAACGCCGAGCCGGCGGTCTCGAACGAGATCGAGATTGAATACGCCATGCCGATCCATGTCCCGATGGTGGCGGTGCATACGGTTGGCGCCGGCGGTGGTTCGATCGCCCGCGTCGATGCGGCCGGACTGATCCAGATCGGTCCGGAAAGCGCGGGCGCCAATCCCGGCCCGATTTGCTATGGGCGCGGCGGGACCGAGCCAACCATCACCGACGCCAACCTGGTGCTCGGCCGGCTGGCGCCGAAGAAATTGCTGGCCGTCGACAATCCGGTCACAGCGGAGCGCGTCACCGGCATTTTCGAGGACCGGATCGGCAAGTCGACCGGCCTCTCCGGCGTCGAAGCGGCTGGCGCGGTGCTCAGGCTCGGCAATATGAAGATGGCCGGCGCCATCCGCATGGTATCCGTATCGCGCGGCCACGATCCCCGCGATTTCGCGCTGTTCGCCTTCGGCGGCGCCGGGCCGCTGCATGCGACGGCGCTCGCCCGCGAACTCGGCCTGCCCAAAGTGCTGGTGCCGGCACGTCCCGGCATCACCAATGCGCTCGGCTGCGTCGTCGCCGATCTGCGCCACGACTTCGTCAACACCATCAACCAGCCAGTGGCCCTGCTTGATGAAAGCCGGCTCCACCAAGTATTGGAACGGCACCGGAACGAAGGTGAGGAACTGTTCGCCAAGGAAGCGGTGAAGCCGGCAACGATCCGCGTCACCCACTCCGCGGACATGCAGTTCGTCGGCCAGACCCACATCATCAACGTGCCGTTGCCGTCCTCCTCGGTAACGCGAGCTGCATTGCAGGGCCTGTTCGAGAAAGCCTATTTCGCTCGCTTCAAGGTCGAGCTGCCCGAAATCCGCGCCAACCTCGTCAACCTCAACACCTCGGTCACCGGGATGCGCCCGGCGATCGACTTGTCACGCCTGATCGACCCGGCCGGGCGGGCAAAGACGCTGGAAGAGGCGCGGCGCGAAATCCGGCCGGTCTGGTATGGCGGACGCTGGCACGACACGCCGGTGTACATCAGGGAAAAGCTGCCGCTCGATGCGATCATCGAAGGGCCGGCGATCCTCGAACAGATGGACGCCACCACCGTGCTCGAACCCGGCGACCGCGCGCGCTGCGACGCCGACGGCAACATCATCATCGATGTGGGCAAGGAATGATGGGAAATTCGTCTGTTAGTTTCTGTCCTTTTACAGTCGGCCTCGCGCTGCCCCTCATCGCCCTGCCGGGCGATGAGGGGCGGCGCGACGTCTCAGGCCTTCCATGTCCGGTACCTGCCATGAGGATTACTGAGCAATGACCGGTCTCGACGCCATCACGCTTTCGGTTCTCCAGGCCGCCTTGCAGCAGGTCTGCGACGAGATGGACCTGACCTTTTCCCGCGCCGCCTTCTCGCCCGTCATCGCCGAGGCCAATGATCGCTCGGACGGCATCTATTCGGCCGTCGATGGCTCGCTGATCGCCCAAGGCAGCCAGGGCCTGCCGGTGTTCGTCGGCGTCATGCAATACTCGACCAAAACGGTCATCGAGATGATCGCCGACGGCCGCTGCCTGGCGCCGGAGCCGGGCGACATCTACATCGTCAACGACCCCTATCTCGGCGGCACGCATCTGATGGATGTGCGCTTCGTCATGCCTGTCTACCGCGCTGGAAAAATCTTCTGCTGGTTGTCCAACACCGGCCATTGGCCCGACATTGGCGGCTCGGTGCCGGGCGGGTTCTCGGCTTCCGCGACCGCCGTCGAGCAGGAAGGCCTGCGGCTGCCGCCGGTAAAGCTGTTCAAGAAGGGCGTGCTCGATCCAGAGATCTACGCCATCATCTGCTCCAACATCCGGGTTGCCGACCAGCGCATCGGCGACATCAGGGCGCAGGCCGCCGCGCTGCTGATCGGCCAGGATAGGCTCAACGGGATCCTGGATCGTTACGGAGATGAAACGGTTACCAAGGCGATCGCCGAACTGCGCCGACGCGCCGCCGAGCAGATGCGCGCCAACATATCCGCCATTCCCGACGGCACCTATCGCTCCAAGGCCTTCGTCGATTCCGACGGGGTGGTCAACGAACCGCTGACCATCGCGCTCGCCGTGGAGAAAAAGGGCGATGCGCTGACCTTCGATTTCACGGGCTCATCAAAGCCCTGCGCTGGGCCGATGAACAGCGTGCTGGCGACGACCTTGTCGTCGGTCTATCTCGCCATGCGCCATATCTTCCCGGATGTGCCGATCAGCGCCGGCGCCTTCGAGCCACTCGAGGTCAAGCGGCCGGAAGGCACCTTCCTGGACGCAAAGTATCCGCGCCCGGTCTCGGGTTGCGCCGCCGAGGTCTCGCAGCGCATCGCCGAGGCGGTGTTCGCCGCCATGGTGCAGGCGCTGCCCGACAAGGTGACGGCGGCTCCCGCCGGCTCCAGCGGCAACTTCGCCTTGGGCGGCAGCGACCCCGCGCGCGGCCGCGACTATGTCATGTACCAGATCTCCGGCGGCGGCTATGGCGGCAATTCGGGCAATGACGGCCTGACCAATGGCTGCTCGACCATCGGCATTTCGAAATCGCCGCCGGTCGAGATCATGGAGCAGGCTTTTCCCGTGCTCTACCGGCACTATGCCTTGCGCGAAGGCTCGGGTGGCGCCGGCAAGCATCGCGGCGGTTTCGGCCTCGCCTACGAGGTCGAGATCCTGCGCGGCGAGGCGCGGGCCTCCTTCGTCATGGACCATGGCCGTTTCGGCCCGCAGGGCGCGCTCGGCGGTGGGGATGGCGAGCCCAACAGCGTGACCGTCTTCCGCGATGGCGTAGAACACATACCGCCGCACCTCTCCAAGGAGCAGGACATCCCGCTGAAGGCCGGCGACCGCGTGCGCGTCGGCACGCCGGGCGGCGGCGGCTATGGCGATCCGCGTGAGCGCGACCCGAAACTGGTCGCTCGGGATGTCCAGCTTGGCTATTATACAGCTGAGCAAGCCAAGCATCTGTTCGGGATCGAGGCACAAGGAAGCTGACCAAACTCGGATGAGCCGCCCCGCGCCGTGATCGCCGCATGACGTGTCGTTTCCGTCTCCGCCGGGAGCATGAAAGCCCGTAGATTTATCCGGTCAACGGAGATCTCGAACATGCGTCTTTTGGGTCGTTTCGTGCTTGCCGCTTCCGTCGCCCTCACCATCGCCACCGGCGCTGCTTGACTATCTTGGCCGAGCGGCGTTCCCCTTTCTACAGCAGCATCGTCGGGCTGGGCGCGACCATGGGCCGGGTCGGCGGCGATTTCATCTCGGCCAGATACTATTCCGGCATTGCCGACGAGCACCTGAACACCCGCGCCAATGTCGGCGTGCAGGACCTCAGCACCATGGGCAAGATGGACATCAAGGGTCCGGACGCCGAGGCGCTGGTCAACCATGTCATCGTCAACGACGCCGCGGCGATGAAACCGGGCAATGTCCGGTACTCCACCGTCTGCCGCGAGGATGGCGGCATCATGGACGACCTCACCGTGTTCCGGCTGGGGCCGGAGCATTTCATGCTGGTGACCGGCTCGGTCAACCGGCTGAAGATGCTGCCCTGGCTCCAGCATCATGCTGAGGGCCGCAAGGCCTATGTGACCGACATCACCGCGGCGGTCGCTTTCCCCACGATCCAGGGCCCGCGTTCGCGCGAACTCCTGAAGGCGCTGGTCGTGGATGCCGATCTCGATGGGTTGAAGCGCTGGGCGTTCACCTCGGGTCGCGTCGGCGAAACCAAGGTCATGATTTCGCGCACAGGCGTGACCGGCGAACTCGGCTTCGAACTGTTCGTGCCGGCGGACGAGGCGACCTCGGTCTGGGACGCGCTGATGCGGACTGGCCAGGCTTTCGGCCTGAAACCTTATGGCGTGCTGGCTATGTTCACGCTCGGGCTGGAGAAGGCCTATCCCGCCCATGGCATCGACATGGACGAGAGCCGCACGCCGTTCCATGTCGGCCTCGACCGCTGGATCAAGTTCGACAAGGGCGATTTCATCGGACGCGAGGCGCTGCTCAAGATCCGCGACAAGGGCCTCGACGAGCGCTGGACCGGCCTGATCCTCGACGGCGACAAGCCGGCCGCGACCGATGCCAGGGTGCTGGCCGATGGCAGGGATGTCGGCGTGGTCACCTACAGCGACCATGGCTACTCCCTCGGCAAGGTGCTGGCCACCGCGCATCTGCGGCTACCCTTCACGGCCATCGGCACTGAACTCAGCATCGCCATCGACGGCCAGCCCGTGCGCGCTGTGGTGGCGCCGATGCCGTTCTTCGATCCGGAGGGCGCGAGGTTGAGGGGCTAGCCTGGTGTGTGCGCGCCCCACAGCGTCATAGCGGCCAATCCTCCGCGCTGCCCCTCACCTGCCTGCCGGCATCCTCTCCCCGTATAGTGACGGGGAGAGGGGCGCTCCGTCGCCGATTTCGCCAATCATCGGCGTTGCAAGAGGGGCGCCGGCGTCACGGCCAGCTTCTCTCTCCCCGTTCTACGGGGAGAGATGTCCGGCAGGACAGTGAGGGGCGGCGCCAACGCTAAGATTGTTTAGTCAGAAGGTTCGGCCGAACCTGAATATCAGCCGCCTCACCCTCGCCGGTCGAGCCGCGCCACCAGCCGATCGCCCACCCACTGGATGCCGCAGACCAGGATGATCAGCACGATCACCACCGCCACCATCACCGAGGTTTCAAACCGCTGATAGCCATAGCGGATGGCGAGGTCGCCGAGGCCGCCGGCGCCGATGGCGCCGGCCATCGCGGAGGCGCCGACCAGCGTCACCAGCGTCACCGTGAAGCCGGCGACGATGCCGGGCAGGGCCTCGGGCACCAGCACCTCGCGGATGATCGTCCAGCGGTTGCCGCCCATGGCGCGGGCGGCCTCGATCAGCCCGTGGTCGACCTCGCGCAACGACACTTCGGCAATCCGCGCATAGTAGGGCGTGGCGGCGATCGACAGCGGCACGATGGCCGCCCAGGTGCCGATCGAAGTGCCGACGATCAGCCGCGTCACCGGGATCAGCGCCACCAGAAGGATGATGAACGGCACCGAGCGGAAGCCGTTGATGACGGCGCCGAGCACGCGATTCACCCACGGGCTTTCGGCAATGCCGCCGCGTTCGGTGGCGATCAGCGCCAGGCCGAGCGGCAGGCCGAACACCAGCGAGATCAGGCCGGAGGCGGCCGTCATCAGCACCGTCTCCCAGATCGACCGCAGCAGAAGCTCAAACAGGATCGGCGACATGGCCAAG
The DNA here is from genome assembly GCF_004791595.1 of Mesorhizobium sp. M8A.F.Ca.ET.202.01.1.1. Classification (NCBI taxonomy): domain Bacteria; kingdom Pseudomonadati; phylum Pseudomonadota; class Alphaproteobacteria; order Hyphomicrobiales; family Phyllobacteriaceae; genus Mesorhizobium; species Mesorhizobium sp. M8A.F.Ca.ET.202.01.1.1. The sequence goes on from NZ_SRUN01000008.1 coordinate 106,157, forward strand.
CACCTCCACCCGCGCCTGGCGGGCTTCCAGGAAAGCGATCACCTCGGCGAGATGACCCGCATCGCCGCCAGGGATGGAGAGGAACAGCGTCCCCACCGGCTCTCGCTGAATATGGTCGATGCCGCCATGGACGAGCCGGAAGGCACCGGGCACGGTTCTCGCAAGGTCGGACAGCAGCGGCCCGCGCGCAGGCTCGCCCGCAACGTCGACGCGCAAGATCGTTTCGGTGCCACCCGCGGGCAGCAGCCGCGCCGCCAGCTCCGGCGGCAGTTGCGGCCGGATCGCGCCGAGCAGGCGTCTTGTGATCTCGGACCGTGGATCGGCGAACACAGACCAGACTGGCCCTTCCTCGACGATGCGTCCGGCGTCGATCACCGCCACCCGGTCGGCGATCGAGCGGATCACCTCCATCTCGTGGGTGATCAGCAGGATGGTCAGGCCAAGCTGCCGGTTGATGTCCTTGAGCAAGGCGAGGATGGACCGCGTCGTCTCTGGGTCGAGCGCTGACGTCGCTTCGTCCGACAGAAGCAGCGCCGGCCGCGCGGCCAGCGCCCGGGCGATGCCGACGCGCTGCTTCTGGCCGCCCGACAGTGACCCCGGATAGGCTTTCGCCTTTTCCGACAGGCCGACCAGATCGAGCAGTTCCGCCGCCCGCTTCAGCCGCTCGGCCTTTGGCCGGCCCTCGATCTTCAGCGGCAGCGCCACATTGTCCTCGACCGTCTTGGCCGACAGCAGGTTGAAATGCTGGAAGATCATGCCGATGCGCCGCCGCAGCGGCTGCAGGTCGCGCTCGCCGAGCCGGCTGATTTCGCGGCCCTCGATGAACACCTCGCCGGAATCGGGCCGCTCCAGCCCGTTGAGGCAGCGGATCAGCGTCGATTTGCCGGCCCCGCTGCGGCCGATGATGCCGAGGATCTCGCCCTTGCGCACCGTCAGGGAAATGCCGTCGAGCGCCGCCGTCGCGCCGAAGCGGCGCTTCAGCTCGACAAGGCGCACCACGTCCCGCGCCGGTGCATCGGCGTCGTTCGTGTTCTCGATGGCTGCGGTCACATGCTTGTTCATACGCGGATCCCGAAACAGGATTGCGGCCCGCGCGTTGCGCGGACCGCTTTTCTTGTCAAAGCAGACACTTTCGTGCCCGGATTGCTCAATAGGCGCTGAGGCCGGTGCCCTTGTAGACCTTGTCGAACTCGGCCTTGACCGCCTCGTTCTGGTAGGACGCCACCAGCGTCTTCACCCAGGCCTCGTTCTCGTTGCCGACCTTGACCGCAATGAAGTTGCGGTACGGATTGTCTGCGATCGGCTCCTGCGCGATGCGGTTTTCCGGTGTCAAGCCGCTTTTCAGCGCCCAGTCGGTGTTGACCACGGCTGCGTCGAGGTCCTCGACCGAGCGGCCGACGATGCCGGCGTCGAGTTCCTTGATCTCGACCTTCTTGGGGTTTTCGGCGATGTCGGCGGTGGTGGCCAGGATGCCGGTGCCGTCCTTCAGCTTGATCACGCCCTCATTCTGCAACACGCGCAGCGCCCGGCCTTCATTGGACGGGTCGTTGGGCACGCCGATGACAGCACCCTGGGGCAAGTCGGCGACCGCTTTGTACTTCTTGGAATACAGGCCGATCGGCCACACGCCGGTATAGCCGACGCGCACGATATGGTAGCCCTGCGTCTTGATCTGGTTGTCGAGATAGGGCTGGTGCTGGAAGGCGTTGGCGTCGATCTCGCCGCGCTCCAGTGCCTCGTTGGGCTGGGTATAGTCGTTGAACACCACCGTCTCGATGCTCAGGCCCTTCTCGGCGGCTTGAGCGACCACGACGCGCCAGACATCCTCGTCCTCGCCGCTGATGATGCCGACCTTGATCGCCTTCTTGTCCTCGGCGAAGGAGGCATGCGGCGCCATCAGGGCGCCGATCGCGACGGCCGATGCGAACAGCAGAGCAAGACCGCTGCGGCGGTTCAGGGTTGACCTTGGGGAAGAGGACAAAGTGTTGTTGAGGTCGGACATGATTGATCTCTGCGGTTGTGAAGTCATGGCAGCAAGGCGGATTGCCTAGGCTTGTTCACATCGTCAGAAATTCTATCGATTTTATCAAAGCAGCCTTTCGCCATTCTCCTTGAAGCCGGGAATATTCTCTCAAAAATTTTGAAGAAGGGAGTAAAAGACTGCGGGCGTCGAGAAGCGGTGAGGTCCTCAGCGAACCCGGCGGCCCCTCAAAGGGCAATCCATGCCGTCTTCAGTTCGAGATACTTCTCCAGCGCGTGCAGCGACTTGTCGCGGCCGAAGCCGGATTGCTTGACGCCGCCGAGCGGCACGGTGACGTCGGCGCCGCCATAGGTGTTGACGTGGACAACGCCGGCGTTGATGGCGCGCACCATGCGATGCGCGGTGGCAAGATTTGATGTCCACACCGCCGAGGCGAGCCCGTAGACCGTCGAGTTGGCAAGCCGCACCGCTTCCTCCTCGGTCTCGAAGCGCATCACGCCGAGCACCGGCCCGAACACCTCTTCGCGGGCAAGCTGCATGTCCTGCGTCACGTTCTCGAAGATCGTCGGCGCCATATAGCTGCCGCCGGTCTCGGCCAGGATCCGTTCGCCGCCGGTGACCAACCTCGCGCCTTCTTCAGTGGCCTTGGCGACGAAACCAAGATTCTTGTCCAGCTGCTCCGCGCTCGACACCGCGCCGACATCGCTTGCGAGATCGAGCGGATCGCCGACCTTCAGCCTTGTGGTCGCCGAGAGCAGTTCGTCCATGAAACGGTCATAGACGGAGGCCTGGACAAGCAGCCGCGAGCCGGCGACGCAGACCTGGCCGGAATTGCGGAAGATGCCGTTGGCCGAGACGACAGCCGCCTGTTTCAGGTCCGGCGCGTCGGCAAAGACGATGTTGGGCGACTTGCCGCCGAGTTCGAGGAAGACGCGCTTCAGATTGGAACGGGCGGAGTATTCGAGTAGCCGGCGGCCGACCGGTCCCGAGCCGGTGAAGGCGATGGCGTCGACATCCCCATGCAGGCCGAGCGCTTCGCCGGTGACCGCACCCCGGCCGGTCACGACATTGAGCACGCCGGCGGGCAGGCCGGCCTCTGCTGCCAGCTCGGCCAGCCGCAGCAGCGTCAGCGAGGCGATCTCCGGCGGCTTGACCACCACGCAATTGCCGGCTGCCAGCGCCGGCGCGATCTTCCAGGCGCCGATCATCAGCGGGAAGTTCCAGGGAACGATGACGCCGACGACGCCGAGCGGCTCCTTGTGGATCAGCCCGAGCACGTTGTCGGCGGTCGGCGCGATCTCGCCATAGACCTTGTCGATCGCCTCGGCGTAGTAGCGGATGGTGCCGGCCGCCGACAGCGGCTCGGCCTTGTAGGCCATGCCGATCTCGGTGCCGTTGTCGCGCACGCCGAGCACGGCCAGCTCGTCGACATGTCTTTCGATCAGCTCGGCGAGCCTGGTCAGCACCTTCTTGCGGAAAGCGGGGGCGGCGCGCGACCATGAACCCTTCTCGAACGCCTTGCGTGCCGAGCGCACGGCGCGGTCGATGTCGGCTGCATTGCCGTCGGCGATGCTGGCGAAAGGCCGGCCGTCGATCGGCGAAATCACCAGCAGGCTCGCGCCGCTTGCCGCCTCCGCTTGGGCGCCATCGATGAACAGGCCGCGCGCGCCGATCTCCGCCTTGCGCAGTGTGTCGATGGCACTTTGACTGATCATTATATTCTCACTTCAGGAGGGTCTGCGGGGCGGCGTGATACGCCGCCCTGATATCTCGCTCAATCCTTGAGCGGTACGCCGAGATTGTCGAAGGCCACCGGATCGCGGCTCTTCAACGCGCCTGCCAGCAGCAGGCCCACCACGCCGGCGATCAGCACCAGTCCCGGCAGGAACGCACCGAGGAAGCCGCCGGCCCCCGACAGGCTGCCGAAATTGATGACGATCAGGTAGATGATGACGACGAAGGCGATGAAGGTCAGCCCGGGCAGGATCGTGGTCTTGAGCGCGTTCTCCTGGGCCGACGGGTTGGCGCGGAAGTACATCACCACGGCGAGCGAGGCGACCGCCATCATGACGATGACGCCGAGCGTCGCGACATTGGTCAGCCACGAGAACAGCGCCAGCACCGGATCGAGCCCGAGCACGGCGAACAGCCCGACGACGACAGCCGCCAGCACGCTCTGGATCACCGAAGCGACATGCGGGCTCTGGTGCGCCGAATGCGTCACGCCGATCGCCTGCGGCAACAGCTTCTCGCGGCCGGAGACATAGATGTAGCGGGCAACCGCATTGTGGAACGCCAGCACGCCGGCAAACAGGCTCGACACGAACAGGATGCTCATCGCGTGCGTGAGCAGCGTTCCGGCATAGCGGTCGGAGAGGCCGAACAGGAAGGTGGTCGGGTCCTGCAGGCCCTGCAGCGCCGGCAGCAATTTGTCGACGCCGGCGCCCACCGCCATCAGCCAGGCGGTGACCATGTAGAAGACGCCGATCAGCAGCACCGAGAAGTAGGTGGCGCGCGGAATGGTGACCTTGGGATCACGGGCTTCCTCGGCGTAGATCGTCGTCGCCTCGAAGCCGATGAAGGCGGCGAAACAGAACAGGATGGCGATCGCCGGCGCGCCAGAGGTGATTTGGCTCCAACTGAACGGGGTCGCCGAGAGGCCGCTGTCGCCGCCGGTCTTGAGGATCACCAGGTCGAGGATCAGCACCACGGCGTATTCGCACAGCACCAGCACCGTCAGGATCTTGGCCGACAGGTCGACCTGGCGGTAACCGAGCACGGCGACGATGGCGATGGCGATGAAACTCCACACCCACCAGGGCAGGTTGATGCCCCAGCTGGCGAACAGCCCGGAGGTTGCCGCACCGAGCAGGCCCATGACGCCGATCTGCATGGCATTGTAGGACAGGATGGCGATCAGCGCCGTGGCGCCGCCGGCGAGGCCGCCCAGGCCGCGCGCGGCATAGGCATAGAAGGCGCCGGCGTTGCCAACATGGCGCGACATGGCGACATAGCCGACCGCGAACAGAAGCAGCAGCACCGTGACGATCAGATAGGTGCCGGCAAAGCCGGCGCCGTTGCCCATCAGCATGCCGAGCGGCGTGCCGCCGGCGACCGCCGTGAGCGGGGCGGCGGCCGAGATCACCATGAAGGTGATGGCGCCGACGCCGAGACTGTTCTTGCGCAGCCTGTTGGCCGGCGCCGCTTCCGAAACTGCTGACATTTGTCCCTCCTGTTTGCAAACCGGTTGGCTTGCCGGCCGAATGGCCTGTCCCATACGCTCTGGATATGGTTCATTATTTGAACCGTTATTTTGAATATAGACTTGCAAACAAAGCGGCTTCCTGTCAAGTTAATTCACACGTTAATTGATTGCCGCTTATGGGGCGCACATTGCTGGGAGGAATGCGTTGAGTACGGTCGGCAAGGCGATTTCACTCTTGGAGCTGTTCACCGTGGCCGAGCCCGAGCTCGGACTGTCGGACTTGGCGCGCCGGTCGGGTTTCGACAAGGCGACGACGCGGCGCCTGCTGGTGGCGCTGACCGGCCACGGTCTCGTCGAGCAGGATGCCGTCACGCGGCTCTACCGGCTCGGCGCCGGCCTGTCGCGGCTGGCGCGCATCCGCGAGGCCCGCTTTCCCTTCCTGCAGACCGCGGTGCCGCTGGTGCGGGATCTGGCAAGTGCCACGGCCGAGACCGTGCATCTGTCGGAGTATGGCATCGACCGGCTGGTCACCGTCCATGTCGAGCATCCGGCGCGGGCAAACCGGGTCAATGTCGATATCGGTCAACTCCTGCCCCTGCATTCGACCGCCTCCGGCATCATCTATCTGGCCTTCGCCAGGGACGAGGCCGTCAAGGCATGTTTGGCCACTCCCCTGGAGGCCTTCACCGCGCATACGCTGACCGAACCGGCCGCGCTCGCGCGCTCCATGGGCGAGGCGCGCGAGCGCGGCTATTCGATCTGCGACCAGGGCCTGGAAGAAGGCGTCATATCAGTCGCGGCGGCAATCCTGGCGGCGGATGGGTTCGCGCTCGGCACCATCGCTGTGGCGGCTCCGAAGGCCAGGACGACGGCGGTCGACATCGCCGAGCGGGGACTTGCGGCGGTGGCCGCCGCGCGCGAGATTTCGATGCGGCTCAATGGCGACAATCTGCAAGCGCTGAGGAGGCAGGCCTGATGTCCGAACCCCGCATCCTGGTCATCGGCACCGGCGATACCAAGGCCGAAGAACTGCTGTTCATGAAAGCATGCATCGAGGCATCGGGCGGCAGCGCCGTTATGCTGGATGTCAGCGTGCTGGGCGACCCGCCCTACAGCCCCGATCACGACAAGCACGCGGTCGCCCGCGCCGTGGATGTCACCATCGCCGAGATCATCTCCAGCGGCGATGAGAACACCGCCATGACGCTGATGGCGGGCGGTGCGGTGCAACTGGTGCGCAAGCTCCAGCAAGACGGCGAGATCGACGCCTTCATCGCCATAGGCGGCTCGATGGGAACCGATCTGGCGCTCGATGTCGCGCTTTGCCTGCCGCTCGGCGTGCCGAAATTCGTCGTCTCGACCATCGCCTATTCGCACCTGATCCCGCCCGAGCGGGTCGCGCCAGACCTGATGATGATCCTCTGGGCGGGTGGGCTGTACGGCCTCAACACCATTTGCAAGCTCGTCCTGTCGCAGGCCTGCGGCGCGGTCGTCGGCGCGACGAAGATGATGCTTGAAACCCGCGCCTCCGCGCCGGCGAAAGGCCCGACCGTCGGCATGACCTCGCTCGGCAGCTCCTGCCTGCGCTACATGAAGACGCTGAAGCCGGCGCTGGAACGGCGCGGCTATGACGTCGCCGTCTTCCACACCACCGGCATGGGCGGTCGTGCCTTCGAATCGATCGCCGGTCAGGATCATTTCTGCGCGGTGTTCGATTTCAGCCTGCAGGAGATCACCAACCATCTGGCCGGCTCCGTCGTCAGCTCCGGCGCCGACCGGCTTGAGAATGCCGGCGCCCGCGGCGTCCCGCAGATCGCGGCACCCGGCGCGATCGACATGGTCGACCTGCCGACCTGGCAGGATTTGCCGGCTAAATTTTCCGAACGCCCGTTCCACGCCCACAACAGGCTGATTGCCTCGGTTACCGTCGATGCGGATGACCGCCGCGAGGTCGCCCGGACCATCGCCGGGAAGCTCGCCGCCTCGAAAGGGCGCTCTGCCTTCATCCTGCCTTCCCGGGGTATCCAGGAATGGGACACGCAGGGCGAGCCGCTTTATGAACCCGAAGCGCTTGCCGCCTTTGTCGATGAAATGCGCAAGGGCATTCCCGCCGGGGTCGAGTTCCACGAGATCGACGCCCATATCAACAGCGACGACTTTGTCGGCAAGGCGCTGGAAATCTTCGACCGCTGGGTCGAGGAAGGCATCATCCCGCGCGGTGCCCCGGCCAAGGAGGTCGCGGCGTGAGCGCCGTTCCCGCCCAGGCCCTGGTGCTCGATTTCGGCGGTGTCGTCACCCGCACGCTGTTCGAGACGCACGCCTTGACCGAACAGGCGTTGGGACTGAAGCCCGGAACGCTGCAGTGGCTCGGCCCGTTCGGTCCAGACAGCGATCCGCTGTGGCGTTCCATGCAGGCCGACGAGATCACCGAGCGCGACTATTGGCGCACGCGTACCAGCGAGGTCGGCCGGCTCGTAGGCGAGGACTGGCAGGCGATGGAAACCTTCGTCCAGCGCGCGCGTGGCGCCGAGCCCGAAAAGGTGGTGCGGCCGGAAGCCATCAGCGCCATTCGCGCCGTCCACGCGGCGGGATTTCGCCTGGCGATCCTGTCCAACGAACTCGACCTGTTCTACGGCGCCGGCTTCCGCCGGCGGCTGCCGCTGCTTGACCTGTTCGACGTCATCGTCGACGCCACCTATACCGGCATCCTCAAGCCCGACCCGCGTGCCTACGCCTTTGTCACCGAAGCGCTTGGCCTGCCCGCCGGAGCCTGTGTCTTCGTCGACGACCAGCAGCGCAATGTCGATGGCGGCCGTGCCGCCGGCATGCGCACGGTTCATTTCGACGTTGCCCGGCCGGCCCATTCCTATGCCGAGGCCCTCGGCCATTTCGGCCTCGTTCCAGTTGCCTGAGACCTTTTGCGGAGCCTTGTGATGCGCGACATCAACTTCCTCACCGAGACCAACGCCAGGCCGATCTGGCACCCGATGGCGCATCCGGCCGAGATGCGGGCCAATCCGCCCAAGGTGATCATGAAGGGCGAGGGCGTCATGGTCACCGACATCGCCGGCAACACCGTCCTTGACGCCGTCGGCGGGTTGTGGAACGTCAATCTCGGCTACAGCTGCGACCCGATCAAGCAGGCCATCGCCGACCAGCTCGGCGCACTGCCTTACTACTCCGGCTTTCGCGGCACCTCGACCGGACCGTCGATCGAGCTCGCCTACGAACTTGGGGAATGGTTCGCGCCGGAAGGCATGGTGCGCACCTTCTTCACTTCGGGCGGCTCGGATTCGGTCGAAACCGCGCTGCGGCTGGCGAGGCAATATTGGAAGGTCCGCGGCCAGGGCGACCGCACCAAGTTCCTCGCCTTGAAGAAGGGCTATCACGGCACGCATTTCGGCGGTGCCTCGGTCAATGGCAACGCCAATTTCCGCCGCAATTACGAACCGCTGCTGCCCGGCGTCTTCCACATTCCCGCACCCTGGACCTTCCGCAACCCGTTCGACGAGACCGATCCGGCGCGGCTGGCGAAGCTGTGCGCCAAGGCGCTGGAGGACGAGATCGCCTTCCAGGGCGGCGACACCATCGCAGCCTTCATCATGGAGCCTGTGCTTGGCGCGGGCGGCGTCATCGTTCCACATGAAAGCTTCATGCCGCTGGTGCGGGAAATCTGCGACCGCCACGAAATCCTGCTGATCGCCGACGAGGTGGTCACGGGCTTCGGCCGCACCGGCGCGTGGTCCGGGTCGCGGCTGTCCGGCGTGAAGCCGGATTTCATGACCATCGCCAAGGCGATCACCTCGGGTTATTTCCCGCTCGGTGCCACCTTGATCGGCGCCAAGGTTGCTGACGTATTCGAGGCCGACAAGACCAGCTTCGGCGCGATCGGCCACGGCTACACCTATTCCGGCCATCCGGTCGGCTGCGCGGCCGGGTTGGCGGCCTTGGCCGAGACCAAACGGCTTCGCCTCGACGAAAACGCGGCCGCGCGCGGCGCAGAACTGGCGGCGGTTCTCGAAGGTTTGAAGGCCAAGCACGCGATCGTTGGCGATGTCAGGTACAAGGGCCTGATGGCGGCGGTGGAACTGGTTGCCGACCGCGCGACGAAGAAACCCGCCGACAAGAAGACCATGGCTGTCGTTTCGGAGGCGGCCTACGAGGCCGGCGTCATGCTGCGCGTCTCCGGCAACAACATCATCCTGTCGCCGCCGCTCATCATCAGCGCCGCCGATGTCGCGAAGATCGGTGAGGCGATCGACGCAGGCCTGTCGAAGGTCTGACGCATGCAACGGAGTTTTGGTACACCGATGGCCCAATCGCAGCAGGAACTGGCTGGGGAAACACTGGTTAGCCGGCGTGGCCGGGTGCTCGGTGCGAAATCGCAACTGTTCTATGACGAGCCGGTGCATCTTGTGCGCGGCGAGGGTGCCTGGCTCTATGACGCCGATGGCCGCAAATATCTCGACGCCTACAACAATGTCGCCCATGTCGGCCACTGCCACCCCCATGTGGTCGAGGCGCTGTGCCGGCAGGCGAGCCTGCTCAACACCCACACGCGCTATCTCCACACCGCGATCCTCGATTATGCCGAGCGGCTGACCGCCACCTTCGATGCCAGCCTCTCCACCGCCATCCTGACCTGCACCGGCAGCGAGGCCAACGACATCGCGCTGCGCATGGCGCAGGCGGTCTCCGGCCAGATGGGCATCATCGCCACCGACGCCACCTATCACGGCAACACCGCAGCCGTTTCGCAACTCTCAACCCGCATGCCGCCGGTCGGCGGCCGCGCCCACCATGTCAGGCTGGTGCCGGCCCCCGACAGCTATCGCCATCCCGATGCGATGGCCAATGGCAAGGCCTTCGGCGATGCCGTGCGCGAGGCGATCGCCTCGCTGGCCAGAGACGGCATCGGCCTTTCCGGCATGATCCTCTGCCCGCTGCTCGCCAATGAGGGCTTTCCGGCACTCCCGAACGGCTTTTTCGATGACGCCATATCGGCGGTGCGCGAAGCCGGCGGTCTGATGATCGCCGACGAGGTACAGCCCGGTTTCGGCCGCACCGGCAGCCATTTTTGGGGCCATCAGCGCGCCGGGTTCGTTCCCGACATCGTCACCATGGGCAAGCCAATGGGCAACGGCCACCCGGTCGCCGCCGTGGTTACCACGAAGGAGATACTGGCGACCTTCCGCGACGCCTTCCGCTACTTCAACACCTTCGGCGGTAATCCGGTCTCCTGCGCGGTGGCCAATGCCGTCCTCGATGTACTGGAAGACGAAAACCTCGTTGCCAATGCGCGCGATGTCGGCGCCTATGCGCTCGGCCTGCTGCGGCCACTGGCCGATCGTCATGAATCGATCGGCGAGGTCAGGGGCGCCGGGCTATTCTTCGGCGCCGAACTGGTTCACGACCGCAAGACACGCGAGCCGGCGCCCGACATCGCCGGCCGCGTCATCAACGCGATGCGCGACCGTGGCGTGCTGATGGGCAAGACCGGCATCCACGGCAATGTGCTCAAGATACGCCCGCCAATGCCGTTTTCCCGCGAAAACGCCGATGTCCTGATCGAAACGCTCGATGAGGTGCTCGGCGAAGTCGGCGAAGTCGGCGAAGTCGGCGGAGTGCCGGGGTGAACGCCGTCTCGACGCATGCCGGGCCGGAAACGGCAGCTGATGTCACCGACCTTGCCAGACGCGCGCTGGACCATTGGGGCGTTCGCGGCGGCGAGCCGGTGCTCTTGAAATACCGCGAGAATGCGGTCTTCCGGATCCACCTGCTCGATGGCCGGCCGGCCGTGATGCGCGTGCATCGGCTTGGCTACCACACGGATGCCGCACTGCGCGGGGAACTGCAATGGATGGGCTTTCTGCAAGCCGCCGGCGTCGCCACCCCGTCTCCGATCGCAACGCAAGCCGGCGACCCGTTCGTGCTCGTCGGGACCGCGGCTTTGACGCAACCACGCCAGGTCGACTGCCTGAGCTGGCTCGAGGGCCGCGCCGTCGGCGCGCGCGGCGTACCGCTGGACCATACGCCGGAACAGTTGGAGCAGGTCTTCAGGGAGATCGGGCGAAGCATCGCCCACATGCACACTGTCACCGCCGCCTGGACGCCGCCTTCAGGCTTCACCCGCCATGCCTGGGACTTCGACGGCTTCTTCGGCGCGGCGCCGAACTGGGGACGCTTCGAGACCTCACCCTTCCTCGACGGCGCGCGCCGCGATCTGGTTTTCCAAGCGCGGGAAAAGGCCGCGAAGGCGCTGTCGGAACACGAACGCAGCGCCCGCAATTTCGGCATCATCCACGCCGATCTGGTGCGCGAGAACGTGCTGATCCATGACGGTGCGGTGCGCATCATCGACTTCGATGATTGCGGCTTTGGCTGGCACATGTACGACCTTGCGGTTGCGCTCTACCAGAACCGAGACGAGCCACTCTATCCGCTGATCGAGGCCTCGCTGCTCGACGGCTACCGGCAGCAGCGGGAGTTGACCGCGCAGGACATCGCTGCGCTGCCGCTGTTCGCCGCGCTGCGGGCCTTCGCGTTTCTGGGCTGGGTGCAAAGCCGCGTCGAGGGCGACATCACCCGCGAAGTCGGCCTGCGCATGTCGAACATCGCCGCCGATGTGATAGCGGCCTATTTGCGCGACAAATGAGGCGGTGTGGCTGGCGGGGAACCGTCAGCCTTTCGCGAAATGGATGCTGACCGTTCCCGAACCGCCGAAATCGGCGACGATCGTGTCGCCCGGCCGTGCCTCCACGGGCCGCACGAAGGAACCCGACAGCACCACTTCGCCGGCCGCGATCGATAGGCCGTAGCGGGCGAGCCGGTCGGCCAGCCAGGCCACGCCCATGGCCGGATGGTTGAGCACGCCGGCGCCGAGCCCGGTCTCCTCGACCTCGGCATTGCGCGAGACGATGGCGCCGATCCAGCGCATGTCGGCTTCATCGGGCCGCTGCGGCCGCCCGCCGATGACGATGCCGGCATTGGCTGCATTGTCGGATATGGTGTCGAAGAAGGTGCGCGCCTTCTTGGTCTCGGCATTGATGCGCTCGATGCGCGTGTCCAGGATTTCCAGCGCCGGCGTGATGTAGTCCGTTGCGTTGAGCACGTCTAAGACGCTCACCCCAGGCCCCTTAAGCGGCGCCTTCATGACGAAGGCGATCTCGGCCTCGACGCGCGGCTGGATGAAACGGCCGGCGGCAATGGCCGCGCCGTCGCTGAAGAACATGTCGTCGAAGAGCACGCCCGAATCCGGCGTGTCGATGGCCAGCGCATATTGCATCGCCTTGGAGGTCAGGCCGATCTTCCAGCCCTTCGGCTTCAGCCCGGCATCGGTCTTGCGCTTCACCAGCGCCGCCTGGACGCGGTAGGCATCCTCCATCGTCGCCTCGGGAAAATCGAGGCTGAGCAGCCGGATCTGGCGGCGCGAACGCTCGGCCTCGAACAGCCGGTTGGCGGCGTCTTCCACCTGGCTTGGGGTCATGCTGTTGCCTCGTCGACGACACCGTTTCTGAGCACGCCGATGCCGTCGGCCTCGACTTCGATCACATCGCCCGGTTTCAGCCAGATCGGCGGGTCGAAGCGGGCGCCGGAGCCGGTCGGTGTACCGGTGACGATGATATCGCCCGGCACCAGCGTGGTGAAGGTCGAGATGTAATTGATGATCTTGCGGAAGGAAAAGATCATCCGGCTGGTGCGGTCCTGCTGGCGCGCCTCGCCATTGACGCGGGTGGTCAGCGCGATGTCGGCGATCTGCGCCTCGTCCGTGAACGGCACCAGCCACGGGCCGATCGAGCCGGTGCGCTCGAAGTTCTTGCCTTGCGTGACGTTGAATTTGGCGTGCCGCACCCAGTCGCGGATGGTGCCTTCGTTGCACAGCGACAGGGCGGCGATGTGGTCCAGCGCATCGGCCTCGGCGATGCGCCGGCCGGGCTTGCCGATGACGATGACGATTTCGCCCTCATAGTCGAGCTGTGGTGATTCCGGCGGCCGCACCAACGGCGCGCCATGACCGACGAAGGAACTGGCAAAGCGAATGAACAGCGACGGGTTCGAAGGTGCCGCCTGCCCGTCCTTGTACTCCTCGTTGCGGTCCGGATAGTTGACGCCGACGCAGATGATTTTTTCCGGGGAGGGAATGGGTATGTCGTAGGTGATGGCGTCGAGCGGGAAATCGGGGGCGAAGGCCTCCGCCTCTTCCGCCAGGCGCCGCAGGGCGCCGGCCTCGATCACCTCGCGCAATGTCGGCCATTGGCCGTGGCGGGCCGACAGGTCGACGACACCCTTGGCGGTGATGGCGCCATAGCGTGTCTTGCCGCCGGCGGTGAAGGTGGCGAGGCGGGCGCTCATGCTGCAACTCCGGTTCTATTTGCCGACCGGAATCGCCGAGTTCTACGGCGCCCCCCTCTGTCCTGCCGGACATCTCCCCCACAAGGGGGGAGATCAGCCGGCCGCGCCGTCGGCGCCTCACCAGCAACGTTGAAAATTGGCGAAGGCAGGGATGACAGCCAATCTCCCCCCAAGTGGGGGAGATGTCCGGCAGGACAGAGGGGGGCGCGAAGGAACGCCGACATCTCCCAATAGCCCATCACGGCGCCACAATCGGCGAAGCCGCCAGATCCGGCTGCCGCACCTCCGCGCCGGCAAAGACACTGCCCTCCTCGAACCAGCTTTTCGGCGCCGGCGCGCCCCACAGCGTCTGGCGCTGCGGGTCCTTCAAATCCCATTTGATCGGCTCGAGGTCGGGATCGACCGTCTGGTAGTCCGAACAGTAGATCTCGATGCGATGATTGTCGGGATCACGGACATAGAGGAAGAACGCATTGGAAATGCCGTGGCGGCCGGGGCCGCGTTCGATGTTCGGCAGGTAGCCGGTGGTCGCCATCAGGTCGAGCAGATCGATGATGTTGAGCGGCGTCGGCACCCAGAAGGCGACGTGGTGCAGGCGCGGGCCGATACCGTTGGTGAAGGCGATGTCGTGGACGCCGCCCTTGCGATGCGTCCAGGCCGCCCACAGCTTTCCGCTTGAGGCATCTTCCGTATATTCGGTAACGCGAAAACCGAGCTCGTTGTAGAAGGTGACGGACTCGTCGACATTGGGCGAGAAGCAGTTGAAATGGTCGATGCGCAACGGCTTCACGCCCTTGTAGAGCGCGTATTTCTGGTGGATCGGCGGCAACCGCTCCATCGTCGCGTAGAATTCCAGCGGAATGCCGTGCGGGTCGCGCGTGCGGAAGGTGCGCGACTGGTAGGGACGCTCGACCCATTCGACCGGCAGGCCCTTGCCCCTGAAGAAGTGCTCTGCCTTGTCGAGGTCCTCGTCGGAAAAAACCTTGAAACCGAGATCGCGGGCTTCCGGCGTCGTTGCCTTGCGCAGCACGATGCAGTGATGGCCGCGCTCCTCCATGGCCCTGAGGTAGATGGCGCCCGATGTCTCGTCGGTGACCTGCAGGCCGAGCGTGTCGACATAGAAGGCGCGGGATCGGGCAAGGTCGGTCACCGCGAGCTCGACATGGCTGAGCCGAACGATGTTGAAGGCGGGGTAGAGGTTGGGCTTGGGCAAGGGCATCTGGTTTCCTCCGGTCAGCCGCCGAGTTTCTGGATTGCGTGCGCCGAAGTGGCGAAGGCGACGTTCTTCGTCTCCATGTAGAAGTCGAAGGAATGGTCGCCGCCGTCGCGGCCGATGCCGGAGTTCTTGACGCCACCGAACGGCGTCGGCAGATGCCGCACATTCTCCGAATTGACCCAGATCATGCCGGCCTCCAGCGCATCGGTGAAGCGGAAGGCGCGGGTCACGTCGGATGTCCAGAGATAGCCGGTGAGGCCATATTGCGTGTCGTTGGCCAGCGCCAGCGCCTCCGCCTCGTCCTTGAAGGCGATCGCGGTCAGCACCGGCCCGAAAATCTCTTCCTGGGCGATGCGCATCCTGTTGGTCGCGCCGGTAAACAATGTCGGGCTGACATAACAGCCACCGCCCGGACCGGCGAACTTGCCACCGCCGGCGGCGACCACCGCGCCCTCCGATTTGCCAATTTCGATATAGGACAGCACCTTCTCCTCGTGCACCGGATGGATCAGTGGCCCGACCACGGTGTTGGGGTCGAGCGGATGGCCTATCTCGATGCGCTTGGCCTTCTCCGCCACCAGATCGGTGAACCGGTCATAGACCGAGGCCTCCACCAGCAGCCGCGACGAGGAGGTGCAGCGCTCGCCGTTGAGCGAGTAGATCATGAATACCGCCGCATCCGCCGCGCGCTCCAGATCCGCATCGGCGAAGACGATCACCGGGTTCTTGCCGCCGAGTTCGAAATGCACGCGCTTCAGCGTATCGGCGCCTTGCTTCATGATCATCGAGCCGGTGCGGCTTTCGCCGACGAAACCGATCGCCTTGATGTCGGGGTGCTCGGTCAGCGCCTTGCCGGCATGTTCGCCGAGGCCGTTGACCAGGTTCCACACCCCCTTCGGCAGGCCGGCCTCCTCGGCGATCTCGACCAGCAGCCGCGCCGTCAGCGGGGAGAACTCAGCCGGCTTATGAACCACCGTGCAGCCGGCGGCCAGTGCCGGCGCGATCTTCCAGGTCGACAGCATGAATGGCGTGTTCCACGGCGTGATGATGCCGACCGGCCCGATCGGCACCCGCGTCGTCATGTTGACCTGGCCAGGCGTCCGTAGCGTTTCGCCATCGCGCGCTTCCGGCGCGCGGTCGGCGAAGAAGCGGAAGTTTTCGGCGCCGCGCAGTGCGGCCTTGGCCATGAACTTCAGCGCCTGGCCGGTGTCCATGCATTCGACGAAGGCGATCTCCTCGGCGCGCGCCTCGATCGCGTCGGCTATTTTGTGCAGCAGCTTCTTGCGCGCCTCGCCAGGCATGCCGGCCCAGGCCGGAAATGCCGCCTTCGCCGCTTTTGCCGCGCGGTCGATGTCGGCGATGCCGCCGCGCGCGACCTTGGCCAGCGGCTTGAGATCGACCGGCGACAACGTCTCGAAGGTCGAGCCGTCGGCGGCAGGCACCGCTTCGCCGCCGATCTGGTTCAGCACGCCATCGCGCTTGAAGCGGGCGAGGTAGGCTTGCGCCTTTTTCAGATTGCCTTCGAGATCGGACATGTCGGTCTTTCGTCACTTGCCGCGCAGCCGCGGGTGGATTGCATTCTTCTTCCAGCTCAACACCGGGTCGATTTCCCTGATCTCCAGCGACAAGGCGAAATGCGGGGTCTCGAACAGCGTTGCCAGGTATTGGCTTGCCGCGGTGAACACGGCCTCGCCGGTGCGTTTCTTGTCCTCGGCGCTGCGGCCGCTACCGATGCGAAACGACATATCGAGAAAGGCGTTTTCCGGCAGGCGATCGGCAATGGCGTAGGCGTCGGCGCGAAAAGCCCGCACCCGCACGGCGCCGGTCTCGAACAGCCCGGTGTCGAGCACCGTGCGCAATACCAGCGCGCACAATTCACTCATGTCGACCTTGGCATCGAGATTGGCCGAATACTCGATGGAGAAGTGCGGCACCGCGTTTCGTTCCCTGGATTCTTGCATTTTGTAGTTAACGCGTTAATTACATGATGTACCCCCAAAGTCAAGTCTTGCATCGGGCTGGAGGCGACGATACGGGATGGAAAGGTCGGGGTTTGACGTTGGTCCATGTGGGGTCAAGACTCGCCGACCACCGCATTTATTGGGGGCGCTGCTTCTTGCTGCCGGAAAACACTCGTCGCTCCTTACCGATGGCATTGCTTCACGCCCGCGAAGCCGTGATGGCGCGGTTTCGCCCCATGCTTGCCGCGCATGACGTGACCGAGCAGCAATGGCGCGTTCTGCGCGTGCTGAGCGAGGCCGGCCCGGTCGAGGCGACCGAGCTTGCCGAGCGCGCCTCGGTGCTGCCGCCGAGCCTGACCCGCATCATCAAGGCGCTCGAGGGCCGGAAATTCATCACCCGCAACAAGGCGGAAGGCGACGGCCGCCGCGTCGTGTTGACCATCGCGCCGGCTGGCTCGGCCCTGATCGATGCGCTCTCGCCCGAGCGCCGCGTCATCTACGACGACATCGAAAAGCGCTTCGGCCATGAGCGGCTGGAGCAGTTGCTCGACCTGCTGGAGACCCTGATCGACGGCGAGAGCTGAGGCTTTTCGGTTCGTCGCGGCGGCTCGCATGATCGCCGCCAGGACAGCAACACGCCTTCGCGATTAGCCGCGACATCCATCGTGTCGTCATCCTAGGGCGAAGCAGGAGCGAAGCTCCGTCGCGCAGACCCTAGGATCCATGCCGGGACTCCTGAGCGCCCCCACGGTGCAGATTCTGCACCGCTGCACTCGTCGTCTAATGTCACGGAATGGATCCCAGGGTCTCCGCGACGCCGCTTCGCGGCTGCTCCGCCCAGGGATGACGAGGTTGAGAGGGCGGCGGCCGATCTCCAATGCCTGTACCGCGCTCCCAAGGCCTCGCCTCACCCGCCAAAACTGCCCAACCGCGTCGGCTGCGTATAGTTCCGGTCAACGTAGAGAAGCGCCGAGCCGCCGCTGCCGTGCCTGACGTCGGTTACGCGGCCGATCATGACATTGTGCGTGCCGACGAGATGCACCGTCTCGATCTCGCAGTCGAAATTGACGATGGCGTCCGACAGTGCCGGCGTGCCCGAGGCCAGCATCTGCCAGCGCGCCGCCTCGTAACGGGCCGCCATATCCCTGGTCGCGCCGGCAAACTTTCCCGCCAGATGCATGTGGTCATGCGTCAGCACGTTGACGCAGAAGCGCCGGTTGGCGAGGAACATGGCGGCCTGCGTCGACCGTCCGTTCATGCACACAAGCAGCGTCGGCGGTTCGTCGGAGACGCTGCACATGGCGGTGGCGGTGAAGCCGCCGCGTCCGGCAGGCCCGTCGGTGGTGATGATGTTGACCGGCGCGCAGACCCTTGCCATGGCGTCGCGGAAATCGGCCTTCGAAATCTGCGCGGCCATCGGCTTCATCCGGCCGTTGGAGTGAGCGGCGGCAGCCAGGTATTCCCCGTCCAGCCATGCTCGTCATAGTCGGCCATGCAGGTGTCGACCAGTTCCTCCATCGCCTTCAGCCGGCCGCCGCGCTCGGCGCCCTTCAGCACCTGCAGCCGCACCTCTTCCGGCGCGCCGGCGTAGTTGAGCTCGTAGAGCGCGTGGCGGCCGCCGAATTCGGTGCCGGTCGCGTCCCACAAAAGCTTCATGATCTTGATGCGCTCGATATGGCCCATGTCGTTGGAGCCGCGCACATATTGCGCCAGATATTTGTCGATCTCGGGATTGTTGAAATCGCGCACCGACGACGGCAAATAGATCAGGCCGGACGCGATCACACGGCGCACCGTGTCGATGACGCGCGGATAGGCTTCCGACATGAAGGTGCGGTAGGCGAGCGCCGCGTCGAGATTGGGCAGCACCGCGCCGTTCGCCCACGGGATCGGGTTGTACGCCATGGCGTTGGAGAAGCTCCAGAACATGTGACGCAGCGCAATGACCTCGCCAAGCGCCGCCTGGTTGCCGCGAAACGCGTCGCCGCCGGTGGCTCGCAGCGCCTTGGCCAGCAGACCGGCGAGGAAGTCGAGTTTCACGGCAAAACGGGTGCAGCCCTGGAAGCAGTAGCCGTGCATGAAGCCGGATGCCGGGTGGAAGGACAGGATCTTCTGCGCGTCGCGCAGCACCAGCACGTCCTCCCAGGGGATGAAGACATTGTCGAGCACGAGGATGGCGTCGTTCTCGTCGAAGCGCGACGACAAGGGATAGTCGAAGGGCGCGCCGACCGTGTTGGCCGTCTGCTCATAGGAGACGCGGCAGAACATCTTTATCCCCGGCGCGTTCATCGGCACGATGAACATCACCGACAGCGACGGATCCTCGGTCACCGTCGCCGAGCCCTGCGCCAGGAAATTGTAGTGCGTCAGCGCTGAGGACGTCGCCACCACCTTGGCGCCGGAAACATAGATGCCGGCATCAGTTTCCCCAGTGATGTGGACGAAGACGTCCTTCACCTGTTCGGCCGGTTTGTGGCGGTCGATCGGCGGGTTGACGATCGCGTGGTTCATGAACAGCACGGCTTCCTGCGCCCGCTTGTGCCAGGACAGCGCATTGTCCTTGAACGGTCCGTACCAGTCGGCATTGGCGCCGAGCGTGTTCATCAGCGCCGCCTTGTAGTCGGGCGTGCGCCCCATCCAGCCATAGGACATGCGTGACCACTCGGCGATCGCCGTCTGCTGGGCCGCGAGTTCGCCGGAGGATTTGGCGACGCGGAAATATTTGTGGGTATAGCCACCCGACCCGGTGTCGGTCGCAGAGGTCAGCGTCTCTCGACGCTTGCCGTCATGCAGCGCATCGTAGAGCCGCGCCAGCGACCGCGCCGAATTGCGCATCGCCGGATGGGTGGTGACGTCTGCTATGCGCTCGCCATTGATATAGACCTCGCGCCCGTCGCGCAGGCTCTCCAGATACTCCGCCCCCGTGAACGGGCGCGCTTTGTCCGCGCGAAAATCTTCCGACCGCATGATGCTCCTCCACTTTGTACCGCAACCCTAGCGCCTCCGCTGGCGATCGGGTATGGACGGAACGGCAAAACCGATTGGACTTTTTCCGGCGCCATGAGCCAGAATTCCATTCCCGATTTCTTCGTCTATGGCGAACCGGTGCGGCCGCTCGATGTTGGCTTCCTGCATGTCGAGACGGTGCTTGCGCGCAGCAACATTCACCTTGGCCAGGTCGCCGCGCACAAGCACCCGCAGATGGGCCAGATCACCTACTGGACCGGGGGCTCCGGCACCTACCGCATCGAGGACCGCTCCTGGGACTTTTCGGCGCCGGCCGTCAGCTTCGTGCCGAGCACCATCGTGCATGGTTTTTCGATCGGACCAGGCACCGACGCCATCGTCGTCTCGGTCGCCGACGATGCGCTGGCCACGCTTGCTGGCCACAGCCTGCTGCCGCTCGACCGGCCGGTCTTCACCGACGCCCTGCCCCAGCACGCCGCATGGCAAAGGCTGGCAACGGTGCTGGACATGATCGCCGCCGAATACGCCGAGGCGCAGGGCGGCAGCGACAAGGTGCTGCCGGCGCTGATCGCTGTCGCGCTCTCCCATATCGCGAGGCTCGCTCCTGAGCCGACGGATGCCCGGGGCTCTTCCGACACTTCACTGGCGCGGGGGCTGCGGAGGCTCGTCGATGCGCATTTCCGCGACAACTGGCCGGTCGACCGCTACGTCGAGGCCCTCGCCACGACGCCGCATTTGCTCGACAAGGCCGCCCACGCGGTGCTGGGCAGCGGCGTCAAGCGGGTGGTCGGCGAGCGCCGGTTGCTGGAAGCCAAGCGGCTGCTGCTGTTCACCGTGCGCACGGTCGAGGACATCGCCTACGAAATCGGCTTCGACGATCCGGCCTATTTCTCCCGCTTCTTCCGCGAGCGTACCGGCGAGGCGCCGGCCGCGTGGCGGCGGAGGCAATTGCGGGGCCAGTGATCCTTACGCTGATTGATTGTGCCTGAAGCCAGCATTCTTCCCCGATGCGGCCACGGCCACCTTTTCGTGAAGGTGCGCGGGTTGATCCGGCGGCCTGCATGCCTAGGTAGGGAGAGCGGCCGGGCGCCACGCGATCTCAACATTCGGTATGACATTTTCCTGTATTCGAAAGCTTGCCCTTTCTGGTCTCATCGTCGTCGTCCAGTCTTCCTGCGTCGTTCCCGACGACACGTCGCGCATCGCCAAGGTTGATCCCACGGCGGCGGCGGCTCGCAAGGAGATGATAGGCCTCAGCGAAGCCGACGTTCGTATGTGCGCGGGGTTTCCAACCGCCACCGCGGATGCCGGCGGATCCGGCCAGATCTGGACCTATAAGCGCGTCGTTCAGCGCGGCAACCTCAGCATCGTCGTCCCCACCCTGTCGGTGGGACCGGTCCCGGCGCTCGGTGGCTCCCTCAATGTCGCTCCCGGCGGCTATTGCGACACGCAGGTCCGCATGGTCGGCGGCCGCGTCGCCGAAGTTGCCTACGCCGGCGACAACAATCTGCCAAACAGGCGCGACGCGCTTTGTGTCAGCACCGTGGATGCCTGCGTGGCCTATGCCCGCCAACACAGGCCGGCCGCCAAATAGCGGCAGCGGATTTCGCGGGAAATAGCGATGGCCGGCCTTCGCTGTTTGACGCGGATGGCGTTGAGGGCTTGACTGACCCGCCGGACCGAATACGCTAAGGCCAAATACCGGCTCTGATCGCCGGGCGGCAAACATGCCTCGTATGCCTCGCCTTTCCGGCGCTGGCTGCGGGGCATTGTCATTTCTGGGGTCCTGTTTGAAACGGCGCATCGAAATCGGCATCCTCTATTCCCGCTCGGGCAGTTATCAGCTCGTTTCCGACGCGTGTCGCATGGGCGCCATGCGCGCCATCGCCGACATCAACGCCGACAGGAGTTCAGGCATCGAGCTGGTGCCGGTCGAGCGCGATCCGCAAAGCAATGCCGATCGCTACGCGACGCTGTGCGAGGATATTTTCAAAACCAGCAGCGCCCGTCATGTCGTCGGCTGCGTCACCTCCTGGAGCCGCAAGGAGACGATTCCGGTGCTTGAGAAGGCCGGCGGCATGCTCTGGTATGCTTGCCCCTATGAGGGTTTCGAGGCCAACGAGCATGTCGTCTACATGCACGCCTGCCCCAACCAGCACCTGGTGCCGCTGCTGGCTCATGTCGTGCCGCGCTTCGGCGCCAACGGTTTTCTACTCGGGTCGAACTACATCTGGGGCTGGGAGATGAACCGCGTCGCGCGCGACCTGATCGCGGACGCCGGTGGCAAGGTGCTGGGCGAGCGCTACCTGCGCATCGGCGAGATCGACGTGTCGCGGCTGATCGCCGAAATCCGGGCGACGCGGCCGAACTTCGTCCTCAACAATCTGATCGGCACCTCGTCCTATGCCTTCCTGGCGGCCTATCGTGACCTGGGCGTTGAGGATCCCGCCTTCAGTTCGCAAAACTGCCCGGTCATCTCCTGCAACCTCACCGAGGGTGAGCTGCCGGCGATCGGCGAGACCGGCAAGGGCCACCTGTCGGTCGGGCCCTATTTCGCGCCAAGGCCGGCCGCCTTCGCCTCGTCCTTCGAGGCCTCCGCCTATGCCTCGGTGCAGGTGATGGCCGACGTGCTGTTGCGCGATCCCGAGGCCGGTCCGGCGGAATTCTCCAAGGCTTTCGCGGAACGGCGCTTTTCCACCCGGCTCGGCCCGATCGCCATCGACGCCCACTCCCAGCACGCGACGCTGCCTGTCATCATCGGCCGGATCGCCGACGGCTTCTTCGAAGTCGTCAGCCGCGAGGACGAGGTCGCGCCGGACCCGTATCTGTCGCGCTACGACCCGGCAAAGACATTCGGCCGGCCGCGCCTCAGGGTGGTGTCGTGACCCGAACCCCGCGCATCCCCAATCTCGGCGGCGCCAGGGCCTTTGTCCTGCATCGCCCGCACCCGACGGTGCAGGCGATCACCAGGCAATTGTCGGCCATCGGGCTTGTCACCGTGGACTGCTGGCCGGAACTGGCGCCGGAGGCGCTGGCCGCGGACTTCGTCTTCTTCGACGCCGATCTCGGCTTCGACGAGCAATTCCCCTGGAAGCCGGGCGAGGCGCCGATGCCGCTGGTGGCGCTGATCGGTTCCGAAGCGCCCGGCCGCATCGAATGGGCGCTGTCGCACAAGGCCGATGCCCAGCTCCTGAAGCCGGTCGGCAATGCCGGCGTCTACAGCGCGCTGCTGATCGCGCGCCAGAGTTTCGAGGCTCGAAAGCATTTAGCCGGCGAGATCGCCGCGCTGCGCCAGCGTGTCGCCGAGCGCCAGACCATCGTGCGGGCTGTCTCGGCTTTGTCGAAAGGCGGCGACGACGACCGCGCCTATGCGCAGCTGCGCTCGCTGGCGATGAGCTGGCAGATCAGCGTCGAGGACGCCGCGCGCCGTATCGTGGCGATGACGGACGAGGCCAAGACCGAAGAGGAAGGCGGCGATGACCAGTCCCATCGCGCCTGATCTCACGGCCGGGCGCATGCCGGCCAAGCCGCGCGCCGGCGTCTGGCGCCGGCTGACCAAGCGCCGCCTGGCGCTGCTCGGCTTGGTCATCGTGGCCATCGTCGTCGCCGGCGCGATCCTGGCGCCGTGGCTGACCGGCTACGATCCCAACGAGCAGATGTTCGACGGCCTGACCATCGAGGGCTCGCCGCTGCCGCCGACCGCGAAATTCTGGCTGGGCACCGACCTGCTCGGGCGCGATCTTCTGACCCGCATCCTCTACGGCGCGCGCACCTCGCTGATCATCGGCATCGTCGCCAATGGCGTGGCGCTGCTCATAGGCACGCTTGTCGGCGTCAGCGCGGGCTATTTCCGCGGCTGGGTCGGCAGCGCGCTGATGCGTTTCACCGATCTGATGATGGCCTTCCCGGCGCTGCTGCTGGCCATCTGCCTGGCGGCGGTGTTCCAGCCCAGCCTGTGGATCGTCGCCATGGTCATCGCCCTGGTCAACTGGGTGCAGACCGCGCGCGTCATCTACACCGAAACCTCCTCGCTCGCCGAACGCGAGTTCATCGACGCCGAGCGCACCATCGGCGCGAGCGCACCGCGCATCCTGTTTCGCCACATCCTGCCGCATCTCCTGCCCACCATCATCGTCTGGGGCACGCTCGGCATCTCGACCACGGTGCTGCTGGAGGCGACGCTTTCCTTCCTCGGTATCGGCGTGCAGCCGCCGACGGCATCGTGGGGCAACATCATCTTCGAGAACCAGACCTATTTCCAGGCCGCACCCTGGCTGGTGTTTTTTCCCGGCGCCGCGATCCTGGCGCTGGCGCTGGCCTTCAACCTGATCGGCGACGCGCTGCGCGACATCCTCGACCCGACGCAAAGGGGCCGGGAATAATGGGGGGCCGGGAATAATGGGAGGCCGGTCATGATCGCCTATCTCGGCCGCCGACTGATCCAGTCGCTGCTCATCCTGCTCGGCGTCTCGCTGATCACCTTCGCGCTGCTCTATCTCCTGCCCGCCGATCCGGTGCGCCAGATCGCCGGCCGCAGCGCCACGCCGCAGACGGTGGAGAACATCCGCCAGCAGCTCGGCCTCGACCAGCCCTTCGTCGTCCAGTACTGGCACTATCTGGTGAAGCTCGTCGGCGGCGATCTCGGGCGCTCCTACATCCAGCGCTCCGAGGTTACCGAGCTGATCGTCTCGCGGCTACCGGCCAGCCTGCTTCTGATGGTCGGCGCCATCCTGTGCGAATTGCTGATCGGGCTCTCGATGGGCCTGATCGCCGCCGTCAAGCGCGGCACCGCCACCGACCAGACCTTGATGGTCGCCTCCTTCGTCGGCGTCTCGGCGCCGCAATTCGTCGTCGGCCTGTTGCTGCTCTACGTCTTTGCGGTCAGGCTGAGCTGGTTTCCGATCGGTGGCTATGGCACCTGGCGCCATCTCGTGCTGCCCTCGCTCACCATGGGCATTCTCGGCGCCGGCTGGTATGCGCGTATGATGCGCTCGTCGATGATCGACGTGCTGCGCCAGGATTACGTGCGCACCGCGCGTGCGAAAGGGCTGGCGCGCGGCGCCATCATTTTCCGCCACGCGCTGCCCAACGCCATCCTGCCGGTCATCGCCATGATCGGCATCGACATCGGCATCTTCATGGGCGGCATCGTCGTCGTCGAAAGCGTGTTCGGCTGGCCCGGCATCGGCCAGCTGGCGTGGCAGGCCATCCAGCGCGTCGACATTCCGATCATCATGGGCGTCACGCTGGTTTCGGCCTTCGCCATCGTGCTCGGCAACCTCTTGGCCGACATCATCGCGCCGTTCATCGACCCCCGTATCAAACTGAGATGAGCGCCCAGATGAAACCAGAAAACAAACAGAGAAAGGGAACACGACAATGAAGAAGTTTCTCGCATCGACCGTAGCCGCATCGGCCTTGGCGCTGCTGCTCGGCATGACCAGCGCCCGCGCCGAGGAAACGATCGACCCCAACGCCAGGCAGGGCGGCGAAATCATCGCCACATACAAGGACGATGTCACGACGCTCGATCCGGCGATCGGCTATGACTGGCAGAACTGGTCGATGATCAAGAGCCTGTTCGACGGACTTATGGATTACGAGCCCGGCACCACCAACCTCAAGCCCGACCTCGCCGAGAGCTACGAGATTTCACCGGACGGCAAGACCTTCACCTTCAAGCTGCGCCATGGCGTGAAATTCCACAATGGCCGCGAGATGACGGCCGACGACGTCAAATATTCGCTCGACCGCGTCACCAACCCCAAGACGCAGAGCCCCGGCGCCGGCTTCTTCGGCTCGATCAAGGGTTATGACGATGTCGCCGCGGGCAAGGCCGAAGGCCTCTCCGGCGTCACCGTCGTCGACCCCTACACGGTCAAGTTCGAGCTGACCCGCCCCGACGCCACCTTCCTGCATGTCATGGCCATCAACTTCTCGCATGTCGTGCCGAAGGAAGAGGTGGAAAAATATGGCGCCGATTTCGGCAAGCATCCGGTCGGCACCGGGGCGTTCAAACTCGCCGAGTGGACGCTCGGCCAGCGCATCGTCTTCGAGCGCAATCCGGACTATTGGCACATAGGCCTGCCGCATCTCGACAAGATCACCTTCGAGGTTGGCCAGGAGCCGATCGTGGCTTTGCTGCGCCTGCAGAAAGGTGAGATCGACCTGCCGCTCGACGGCATTCCTCCGGCAAAATTCCAGGAGGTGATGGCCGATCCCGAGCAGAAGGCGCGCGTGGTCGAGGGCGGCCAGTTGCACACCGGCTATGTCACCATGAACACCACCATGGCGCCGTTCGACAATGTGAAGGTGCGCCAAGCCGTCAACATGGCGCTCAACAAGGCGCGCATCATCCAGATCATCAACGGCCGCGCCGTGCCGGCCAACCAGCCGCTGCCGCCATCGATGCCGGGCTATGACAAGGAGTACAAGGGTTATCCCTACGACGTCGCCAAGGCCAAGGCGTTGCTTGCCGAGGCCGGCCATCCCGATGGTTTCGAGACGCAATTGTTCGCCATGAACACCGACCCCAACCCACGCATCGCCCAGGCGATCCAGCAGGACCTTGCGGCGATCGGCATCAAGGCCAGCATCCAGTCGCTGGCGCAGGCCAACGTCATCGCCGCCGGCGGCGACAAGGCCGGCGCGCCGATGATCTGGTCGGGCGGCATGGGCTGGATCGCCGACTTCCCCGATCCGTCGAACTTCTACGGTCCAATCCTGGGCTGCGCCGGTGCCGTGCCGGGCGGCTGGAACTGGTCGTGGTATTGCAACAAGGAACTCGACGCCAAGGCGGCCGAGGCCGACTCGATTGTCGACCCTGCGAAGGCCGGGGAGCGCAGCAAGATGTGGAGCGACATCTACGCGAAGATCATGGCGGACGCGCCCTGGGCGCCGGTCTTCAACGAGCAGCGATTCACCATGAAATCGGCCCGCATGGGAGGCGCCGACAACCTCTATGTCGACCCGGTCCACGTTCCAATCAACTACGACAATGTGTACGTAAAAGATGTGCAATAACTGCGACTACACCATCCACGGGCGCCACCACCATTTCGGCTGGGACAATTCGTTTGTCCCGGCGCAGCGCGTGGCGCCCGGCTCCACCATCGAGTTCCAGTGCCTCGATGCCGGCGGTGGCCAGCTGAGGCCCGATAGCACCGCCGCCGACATTGCCAAGCTCGACTTCGCGGGGATCAATCCGGTTACCGGACCGATCTTCGTCGAGGGTGCCGAGCCCGGCGATGCGCTGAAGGTGACGATCGAGATGTTCAAACCGTCCGGCTTCGGCTGGACGGCGAACATTCCGGGCTTCGGCCTGCTCGCCGACGACTTCAAGGAGCCGGCGCTGAACATCTGGAAATACGATGCGGCTTCACTGGAGCCAGCATTGTTCGGCAAAAATGCCCGCGTGCCGTTGAAGCCCTTTGCCGGCACCATCGGCAATGCACTGGCCGAGATGGGCCACCACTCGGTGGTGCCGCCACGTCGCGTCGGCGGCAATCTCGACATTCGCGACCTTGCCGCCGGGACCACGCTCTATCTGCCGGTGGAGGTGGCGGGCGCGCTGTTCTCGGTCGGCGACACCCATGCCGCGCAAGGCGACGGCGAGGTCTGCGGCACCGCGATCGAAAGCCCGATGGACGTCGTGCTCAAGCTCGATTTGGTGAAAGATGCGCGGCTGAAGACGCCGCGCTTCACCACATCTGGCCCGGTGACGCGCCATCTCGACGCCAAGGGCTATGAGGTGACGACCGGCATAGGCCCCGACTTGATGGCGGGCGCGAAGGAAGCGGTGGCCCAGATGGTCGACCTGCTCGCCGGGCGCTACAGAATAGATCCGGTCGAGGCCTACATGCTGGCCTCGGTCTGCGGCGATCTCCGCATCAGCGAGATCGTCGATATGCCCAACTGGGTGGTGTCGTTCTATTTTCCGCGTTGCGTGTTTGAATGAGGCCAGGTCAGCGCCAAGGCACCCCCCTCTGCCCTGCCGGGCATCTCCCCCTCAAGGGGGGAGATTGGCTGTCATTCATGCCGGCTTCCCCGATTGCAGCGTTGGAAATTGGCGAAGGCCTGCGTGCCGTTCAATCTCCCCCCTCGAGGGGGAGATGTCCGGCAGGACAGAGGGGGGCGTGCCGCGCTAAACCTCTCGGAAGCCTGCGCCTGCAATGACCACCACCAACCCCATCCTCACCATCGCCAACCTCTCCGTCTCCGTGCGCGGCGAGGAGGGCTCCCGCGAGGTCGTCTCCAACCTCTCCCTGACGCTCGAGCGCGGCGAAACACTCTGCATCGCCGGCGAGTCCGGCTCCGGCAAGTCCATGACCGCGCTTGCCATCATGCAGCTCCTGCCGCAGCCCGCCGCGCGCATCTCCGCCGGCACCATCCGTTTGGCCGACACCGAGCTGACCACGCTTGACGAACGCCGCATGCGCCGTATCCGCGGCGACCGTATCGCCATGATCTTCCAGGAGCCGATGACATCGCTCAATCCGGTGCTGTCGATCGGTCGCCAGCTCACCGAATCCATCGAGGCGCACACCAGCCTGACGCCTGCGCAGGCCCGCCAGCGTGCCATCGAGGCGCTGAAGGCGGTGCGCATTTCGGAAGCCGAAAGCCGGCTAAAACAGTTTCCGCATGAGCTCTCCGGCGGCATGCGCCAGCGGGTGATGATCGCCATGGCGCTGGCGCTGGAGCCCGACGTGCTGATCGCCGACGAGCCGACGACGGCGCTCGACGTCACCGTGCAGGGCGAGGTGCTGGAGCTGCTGCGGGACCTGCAACGGCAGCATGGCACCAGCGTCATCCTGATCACCCACGACATGGGCGTGGTCGCCGAGATGGCCGACCGCGTCATCATCATGCGGCATGGAAGCATGGTCGAGGAAGGCAAGACATCTGACATTTTCGCTCACCCGCAAGCCGATTATACGCGCGAGCTGCTCGCCGCCGTGCCGCGTATCGGCAGTGGCGTCGGTCGGCAGGCGTCGAAAGAGATTGCCGAAGCCGCAATGCCGGCCAATGTCGCCGATGTGAAAGACCTCCATGTCCGCTTCGACCTGCGCGGCGGCGTCTTCGGTCGGGTCACCCGCCGCGTCCATGCCGTCGAGGGCGTCAGCTTCTCGATCGCGCCCAACGAGACGCTGGCGCTGGTCGGCGAATCAGGCTGCGGCAAGTCGACCACCGCCAAGGCGCTGGCCGGGCTGGTGCCGTATAGCGGCGACATCGTCGTCGGCGGCCGCAACCTGTCCGGCCTCGGCCGGGACGAGCGCAAGGCGGTGCGCCGCGACGTGCAGATGATCTTTCAGGATCCGTTTGCTTCGCTCGACCCGCGCATGCGCGTCGGCGACCTCGTCGCCGAGCCGCTGGTCATCCACGGCATCGCCTCGAAGGAAGAGCGCCGCGAGCGGGTGTCGGCCTTGTTCGACCGTGTCGGCCTTTCATCAAACCAGATGGAGCTCTACCCGCACGAATTTTCCGGCGGCCAGCGCCAGCGTGTCTGCATCGCCCGTGCGCTGGCATTGCGCCCGAAACTGATCATCGCCGACGAAAGCGTTTCCGCGCTCGACGTCTCGGTGCAGGCGCGCGTGCTCGACCTGCTGAAGGAACTGCAGCGCGAATTCGGCGTCGCCTATCTCTTCATCTCGCACGACATGGCCGTGGTCGAGAACATCTCCGACCGTGTCGCCGTCATGTATCTCGGCCAGATCGTCGAGATGGGCTCGCGCGACCAGGTTTTTTCAAACCCGCGCCACCCCTACACCAAAAGGCTGATCGAAGCCGTGCCGGTGCCCGATCCCGCGCGGCGCAGAAACCGTTTCGCCCGCCTCGATCAGGAAATCCCCAGCGCGACGCGCCGGATCGGCGAGGCGCCGCTGAAACTGGCGCTGAGCGACGTCGGCGACGGCCATCTCGTCGCCGCCGAGGGCTGAGGGACGGCCGCCGCTGGCCGGGCTCCCTCAAGGCGATCGTCTTCCAGTTCGCCACCCTCACCGACGTCACCTGGCAGATGTCGGGCGAGGTGATCCTGATGACGCTTCTCGGCGGCATCGGCACCATGGTCGGCCCGATCATCGGCGCCAGCCTCGTCGTCGGCCTGGAAAACACGCTGGCCACGTCAGGCTTCCCGGTGACCATCACGACGGGGCTGATCTTCATGGTGTGCGTGCTCATTTTCCGACGCGACATCGTCGGCGAACTTTACGCGCGGCTTCTCAAACGGCCGGGCAGGGGCTGATCAGGTCCAGATCGACTAACCGCGATTGAGCAGGCTGCCGCAAGGTGCGCTTTGCCCAGAGTGGGAACGTCTTGATCGGCGAGGCAAGCGAGAAGGCAGCGTCAAGTTCGAGCCGGAGATGAAGAAGAACGGAGCCATCGCCGCATAGGCGTCCGCCTCCGTGGGTATGGACGGATCCAATCATGCGCAATATGGATGTGGTATTCGCATTTTCACCGCGTCGCTGAGGCAGGAGACGTTTGTTGAATGACGCAGCGCAGGGCGGGTTGGCCTTCTGGTCCAATGCCGCTCGCATAAGTGTCGATATCAGGGGATCTGGTCAATGACCGACAACAAGCCAGACGTTACCAAGGATTGGCAAGCGACGCAGGGCCAGAAGTCCTCCGCCACGCGTCTTCGCCTTTTCGCCGCACTGTCGTGGATCGTCGCCATTGGCGGCGAGATCTACGGGATTATTCTGCTTCGCCAGAACAGGTTCGACCAGGGACACCTGCCGCTGATCATCGGCCTTCTGGTCGGCATTGCGATTTTCGCAATCGCCGGCAATTTGCTGTGGAAGGCGGCCAACAGGCACGATCCGGCCCGTGCATCCGACACAGCCAGGTTCTTCTTCCAAAACCAGCTCGGCGCAATCATCACGCTGATAGCCTTCCTCCCGCTGGTTTTCCTGATCCTCACCGACAAAAACATGGATCCGCAGACCAAGAAGGTTGCCGGCGGCCTCGGCGCTGCGCTGGCCGTGCTCGCGACTGTCATGGGGATCAGTTTCAAACCCCCGTCGGTCGAACAATACACCCAGGATATGAACGCCTGCGCAGCCCAGATCAAGTCGGGGCAGCCCACCACCGCCTGTTCGCCCGACGTCGCCGCCCAGGCGCAGGCGATAGCCACCGACTCGGCCGCGGTGGCTGCGGCGACGAAGGACGCGGCAAATCCCGCAGGTCAGGATGTCGTCTACTGGATCGCGCCCGAAAACGGAGCCGCGAAGTCCACGGAGCCGCATGTTTTCCATCTCTGCGCGGGCGTCAGCCCACTGAAGGACAAGACCGTGAATAGTGGCTCGGTGACGGAGGCCTACGCACAGAACGCCGTCCGCATCACGAAACAGATCGAGATGGAACAGAAGCAGTGCGGGTTTACCGCAACAACCAGCACCAACTGAGCACGCCTGCTTTCGATCGCGTTCAGCTCTTGTCGAGAGGGATGGCGCGCAAGCGCAGGCTCAGCCCGCCTCCTCACCCGTAACACCCGCGCTCCACCGCCAGCCGCCGCACCAGCGCCAGCACCCCATCGATCGCCGGCGTCGGCTGCCCCGTCAGCCGCCCCAGTTCCTGCACCGCGCCCACCAGCGCGTCGATCTCCATAGGGCGGCCGCGTTCCAGGTCTTGCAGCATCGAGGTCTTGTGTTCGCCGACATCGCAGGCGCCCTTGATGCGGCGGTCGACGTCTATGGGGAAGCGCACGCCGAGGCTTTCGCCGATCGCCTGCGCTTCCAGCATCATGGCGCGGGCGAGCGTGCGGGTGCCCTCGTCGGCGACGATTCCGGCCAGCGTGCTGCCGGTCAGCGCCGAGATCGGATTGAAGGAGAGGTTGCCCCACAGTTTTATCCAGATCTCGCCGCGTATGTCGTCGCGGACCGGCGCCTGCAACCCGGCCTTGACCATCTCCCCGGCCAGAAGCGTGGTCCGTTCGCTCCTCTCGCCCGAGGGCTCGCCGAGCGAGAAGCGCCTGCCCTCGACATGGCGGATCAGGCCCGGCGCGTCGACCTCGACGGCGGGGTAGACGACCGAGCCGATGACGCGCTGCGGGCCGAGCCGTTCCCAGATCGTGCCGCCGGGATCGACCTGCTGCAGCCTGGTGCCTTCGAGCGCGCCGCCGGCCTTGTAGAAATACCACCAGGGCACGCCGTTCTGCATGGTGACGACGGATGTGTCGGGTCCAAGCAGCGGTGCGATCTGGTCGAGCGCGGGCGCGACGGAATGCGCCTTCAGCGCCAGCACGACATAATCCTGCGCGCCGAGGTCTCCCGCCTTGGCGGCGGCCCTGACCGGGGCGGTCGTTTCCTTGCCGTCCTCGATCAGGCGCAGGCCATCTGCCTTGATCGCCTCGAGATGCGCGCCGCGGGCGACGATCGACAGATCGGTGCGGCCGGCAATGGCCAGCTTGGCCGCGAGATAGCCGCCGATGGCACCGGCGCCGAAGATGGTGATCTTCATCGTCAGAGCCCGAGCTTGGCGGCGAGCCCGATGCGCTGCAGCTTGCCGGTGGCGCCCTTGGGGATCTCATCCAGGATCAGCACCTTGCGCGGCACCTTGAAATCGGCGAGCCGGGTCGCGGCGTGGGCGCGGATATCGCCCTCGGTGGCGCTCATGCCTTCGCGCAGCACCACGGCCGCCGCCACCTCCTCGCCAAGCTTGTCATGCGGCATGGCGAAGGTGACGACCTGCGCCACCGCCGGATGGTCCATCAGCACGTCGTCGACCTCGAGCGGCGAGATCTTTTCGCCGCCGCGGTTGATGATCTCCTTCAGCCGGCCGGTAACCTTGAGATAGCCGTCGCCGTCGAGCACGCCCTGGTCGCCGGTGTGGAACCAGCCATGTGCAAAGGCCGTGGCGTTGGCGTCCGGGTTCTTCTCGTAGCCTGACGTGACATTGGGTCCGCGAATGACGATCTCGCCGGTTTCGCCGGCCTGCATCAGCCGTCCGTCCGGCGCCATGACCGCCACTTCGGGTCCGCCCGCCGCACCGACGCTGCCCGGTTTGCGCAGGCCCGGCGGCAGCCGGTTCGAGGCCATCTGGTGCGCGGCCTCGGTCATCCCGTAGGATTCGATGACCGGGCAGCCGAAGGTCGCTTCGAGTTCGGCCATGACCTGCGCCGGCAGCGATGCCGAGGACGAGCGGATGAAGCGCAGGCGTGCCGCCCCCAGCGCTTCGGCATTGCGCGCCGCGCGCGCCAGGATCGCCTGGTGCATGGTCGGCACCGCCGTGTACCAGCTTGGCTTCGCCTCGCTCAGCCATTGGAAGAAGCGCAGCGCATTGAAGCCTGGCGTGCAGTAGATGCCGCCGCCCGATGCGAGCGAGGACAGCACCGCCGCGATCAGCCCATGGATGTGGAACAGCGGCATGATGTTGAGGCAGCGGTCACCGGCCGTCAGGCCGAGCGTCGCGCCGATATGGCGGGCGGAGGCCGCGACATTGGCATGGCTGAGCGGCACCAGCTTGGGCCGCGACGTCGTGCCGGAGGTGTGCAGCAGCAGCGCGATGTCGTCGTCCCCCGCCATCGCGGGCGCCGCCTGCGGACCGACCGCCGCCCCCTGGATGACGAAGTTGCCGGCCGGCGCATCTGGCCGCACGATGAGCCGCAGCACGGCGATGCCGAGACGCTCGGCCACCGTCACGGCCGGACCGGTCTCGGTCTCCGCGACGAGGATCGCCTTGGCGCCGATGTCGGTGAGATAGAAATCGAGTTCGTCGGCCCGGTAGGCCGGATTGAGCGGCGCCGTCGAGGCTGCGGCGGCCACCGCGATGAAGGCCGTCGCCATCTCCGGTCCGTTCGGCAGCACGATCGCCACCCGGTCGCCCTGGCCGATGCCGAGGGCGCGCAGCTGAGTGGCGGTGGCGGCGATCAGCGCGCGCAGACCGCCATGGGTCAGCGTGGGCCTGTCGGGCGCCAGGATGGCGGGGGCGTTGTCGTCTCCGGCGGCGAGGCGGCGGGAGAGGTCTGGGTGGGTTTGGGTCATGATCACCGACTATGTTTCAAAGCTTGTGAAAGTCCAGCGGAGGTTCGCGCCGCCCCTCATTGCCCTGCCGGGCATTTCTCCCCGTATAGCGACGGGGGAAAGGGCTGTTCGCCGATCGTTTCGCCAACTGCCAGCGTTGCAGAAAAGCGCCGAGGGAGCGGACCGTCCCTCTCCCCCGTCACTATACGGGGAGAGGATGCCGGCAGGCAGGTGAGGGGCAGCGCCAGCGCCTGGAGAAGTAGCGAGCAACCTTGAACTGAATCCCATCAGTACGCTCTACCGGTACCCATACCTCAATATCCCAGCGCCATCCCGTCCTTGCGCGGGTCCGACGCCCCGGTCAGCGTTCCCTTCTCCCAGTCGATCAGCACCGCCTGTCCGCCGCCGAGCGGATGGTGCGGCTCGGCGATGGCGTGGCCGCGCCGGCGCAGGCCTTCGATCGCCTCGGTGGGCACGTTGCGCTCCGCCTCCACCATGCCGTCATTGTAGAACACGCGCGGCGCGTCGAGCGCCTGCTGCGGGTCCATGCCGAAATCGATCATGTTGGTCAGAAGGTGGACATGGCCGAAGGGCTGGTAGCCGCCGCCCATCACGCCGAACGGCATCACCACGCGGCCGTTCCTCGTCGCCATGCCCGGCATGATCGTGTGCATCGGCCGCTTGCCGGGCGCGATCGCGTTGGGGTGCGCATGGTCGAGGCGGAAGCTCGAGCCGCGGTTCTGCAGCACCACGCCGGTCTTCGGGCCGACGACGCCGCTGCCGAAGGAATAATAGGTCGAGTTGATGAAGGAGACCGCGTTGCGGTCGCGGTCGACGATCGAGATATAGACCGTGTCGCTGCCGGGCAGTTGCACATCCGGCAGGTGGGTCATGGCGCGCTCGCGGTCGATCTCGGCGCGCAGCCGCTCGGCATAGGCGGCCGACAGCAGCTCTCGCACCGGCACCTGGACACGGTCCTGGTCGCCGACGAAACGGTCTCGGTCGCGATAGGCCAGCCGCCCGGCCTCGATCTCCAGATGCAGGCGCTCGGCGCCGTTGGGATCGAGCTCGCCAAGCTTGAAGCCCGACAGCACGTTCAGCATCAACAGCGCCGTCAGGCCCTGGTTGTTCGGCGGCATCTGGTGGATCTCGTGGCCGCCATAGCTGATGCTCACCGGCGCCACATAGTCGCCCCGGGTCGCGGCAAAATCCTCATGCGAATGCAGCCCGCCCAGTTCCTTGAGCCGGCGCACCATGTCGTCGGCGACGGCACCTTCATAGAATCCGGCGCGGCCCTGTTTGGCGATGACCCGCAAGGTGGCGGCAAGCTCCGGCTGCCGGTGCACGTCGCCTGCTTTCGGCGCGGTGCCGCCGGGCAGGAAGATGCGGGCGGCATGTTCGTCCCCGGCAAGGTCGATCTCCGGGTCCGCCCAGTCGAAGGCGACGCGGTCGTGCACGACATAGCCGTTCTCGGCATAGTGGATCGCCGGCGCCAGCACCTCGGCCAGGCTCTTGCTGCCATGGTCTTCCAGCAGCCGGCACCAGGCGTCGATGGCGCCCGGCACGGTCACCGCATGCGGCCCCTGTTTGGGAAGCTCGCTGAAACCCCTGTCCAGATACCAGTCCACGGTGGCGGCCGCCGGCGCCCGGCCGGAGCCGTTGAAGGCGAGCACCTCGCTCTGTCCCTTGGGGCAGTAGAGGACAAAGCAATCGCCGCCGATGCCGGTCGATTGCGGCTCGACCACGCCCTGCACGGCGGCGGCGCAGATGGCGGCATCCATCGCATTGCCGCCGGCGCGCAGCATCTCGATGGCCGCAAGCGTCGAAAGCGGATGCGATGTCGCGGCGATCGCTTCGGTGGCACGAACCGGCGAGCGGCCGGGAAACTGGAAATCACGCATTCTGTCTGGATATCCCTAGGTCATTTCTGCGAATTGGTCCGATGAAATCAATGCCGCCGGCCGAAAATCTGTGCCAGCGACAAAAGCAGCACCGACAGCACGATCAGGCAGGTCGAGATGGCGGCGATGGTCGGGTCGATCTGGTCGCGCAGCGCGTTGAACATGCGGCGTGTCAGGGTCGTGGTCTCGCCGCCCGAGATGAACAGCGAAACGACAACTTCGTCGAAGGAGGTGATGAAGGCAAACAGCGCGCCAGAGACGATCGAGAAGCGGATCTGCGGCATCGTCACCTGCCAGAACGCCGCGATGCGTCCCGCACCCAGGCTGCGCGCCACCCGCTCCTGGTTCATGTCGTAGGAGCGCAGGCCCGAAAGCACCGTCAGCACCACCAGCGGCAGCGCCTGCACCGTATGCGCGATGACGAGGCCGGTCAGCGTGTTGTTGAGGCCGATGCGCGCGTAGAGGAAGAACGTGCCGATACCGACCAGGATCACCGGGATGATCAGCGAGGCCGTGAGCAGCGCGTTGATGGTGCCGTTGAAGCGCAGCGTGCCGCGGTTGATCGCATAGGCGGCAGCGGTGCCGAGCGGCGTCGCCAACAGCGCGGTCATGATAGCTACCTTGACCGACACGATGGTCGCATCGCGCCATTCCAGCGACTGGAAATAGCTCTGGTACCAGCGCAGCGACCATTGCTGCGGCGGGAATTGCAGCAGCGTCGAATCCGAAAACGACATGATGACGATGATGACGGACGGCGCGATCAGGAACAACAGCACGAGGCCGCCGAAGCCGTAGAGCCACAGGCGTTGCCGGTGCGAGATCGGCAGGCCGATACCGTCGCTCATCGCGAGCTCCATACGCCGGTGGCGCGCGCGCCGAGCAGCCACTGGAACAGGCCGAGCAGCGCCAGCGTGACCACCAGCAGCACGACGCCGAGTGCCGCACCAGCCCCCCAGTTGGAATACAGGCTAGTGGTCTGTTCCATGCGCATCGCCCACATCACCACCTTGCCGCCACCCATCAGCGCCGGGGTGACGAAGAAGCCGAGGCAGAGCACGAAGACGATGACCACGCCCGAGGCGAGGCCGGGCAGCGACAGCGGAAAGAAGATTTGCCGGAAAGTCGCGGCCGGGCCGGCGCCGAGGTTCATGCCGGCGCGCAGGCAGTCGGTGTCGATGGTCTTCATCGAGGCATAGAGCGGCAAAACGAGAAATGGCAGCAATATGTGCGTCATGCCGATGACCACGCCGGAAAAATTGTTGGCGAGCGACAGCGGTTGGCTGATCACACCCAGATCGATCAGCCAGCTGTTGATCAGGCCCTTGCGCTGCAGGATCACCAGCCAGGCATAGGTGCGCACCAGCACCGAGGTCCAGAACGGCAGGATGACGAAGATCAGGCAGATCGACGCGGCCCGGCGCGGCAGTTGCGACAGCATATAGGCCAGGGGATAGCCGAGCAGCACACAGGCGCCGGTGACGATGAAGGCGACCTTGAAGGTGCTGATGAAGGTCTTGATGTAGGAGGCCTGTTCGAAGAAACGCGCATAATTGGCGGCGCTGAAGGCGCCGGTCTCGTCGAACAGCGACAGCCAGAACAGCCAGCCGATCGGCACGATGATGATGGCGCAGACGAGGAACAGGCTCGGCGCCAGCAGCGCCAGCAGCCGCAGCGACTCGCGCCGCGCGTCGGCGCGCAGCGCCTGCGCGTTGAGATCCTGCCCCGCCGGGCCGGCGATCTCCTGCAACAGGGCGGATTGCGCGCTCATCCCTCGGCCGCCACCAGGATCGTGTCCTTCGCGTCGAGGCCGAGCATGATCGGCTGGCCGGGCGCCGGCATCCTGGCCAGCACATCGCTGCGGCAATAGTCGCGCAACGTCAGCTGCCGGCCGTCGCGCAGGCTGGCGTAGCAAACGAAACTGTCGCCCTGGTAAATGATGTCGCTGACCGTCGCTTCGAGCACATTGATGCCGGCCGACGGGTCGGCTGCCGTGACCAGCCTGAGCTTCTCCGGTCGCACCACCATCAGATGCGGGCCAGCCGGCGGTGTCGGTGCCCCGGTCTGGATCCGCCTGTCCCCATACCAGACCGATCCGTTGCGGCTTTCGACCGGGATGAAGTTCGATTCGCCTATGAAGCCGGCCACGAACTGTGTCTTCGGCGCGGCGTAAAGCGTTTCGGGCCGGTCGAGCTGTTCGATGCGGCCGCCGTTCATCACGGCGATGCGGTCAGACATGGTGATGGCTTCGCGCTGGTCGTGCGTGACATAGACCGTCGTCATGCCAAGACGGCGATGAAGCGCGCGCAACTCGATCTGCATGTGCTCGCGCAGGCCCTTGTCGAGCGCCGACAGCGGTTCGTCCATCAAGACGATGCGCGGCTCGAAGACGATGGCGCGCGCCAGGGCCACGCGCTGGCGCTGGCCGCCGGAGAGCTGGTCGACGCGGCGCTCGCCCAGTCCCTGCAATTTCACCAGCTCCAGCGCCTTCTCCACCCGCTGCGCCGTCTCGCCGGCCGCGACGCCGCGCTGTTTCAGCGGGAAGGCGATGTTGTGGAAGACGTTCATATGCGGAAACAGCGCATAGTTCTGGAACACCATGCCGATGTTGCGCCTGTGCGGCGGCGTGGTGATGATCTCGTCGCCGCCGACCTTGATGCTCCCGGCATTGGCCCTGACGAAACCGGCCAGGATCATCAGCAGCGTCGTCTTTCCCGAGCCGGAGGGGCCAAGCAGGGTCAGGAACTCGCCGGCCTCGACATCGAGGTTCAGGTCGCGCAGCACCGGCACGCTGCCAAATCTCTTCTCGATCCGGCGCATGCTGATCGGCAGCGCGGATGGTGCAATGGACAAGATCGTTTTCTCCCGGGCAGAGACTGAAGGAGCGGGGCGGCGTTCGCGCCGCCCCGCAATGTCAGGGTTCCGGCCTATTGCTGGATCAGATTGTTGAACTTCTCCGTCGCCTCGACAAGGTTGTCGCGCCAGAACTCGGCATCCTGCAGCACCTGCTTCTTGACGTTTTCGGGCGCCGAATTGATGTCCTTGATCCGCTCGGGCGGGATCTTGCCGGTCTCGAAGGCCTTCTCGTTGACCGGCCCATTGTCGACATAGAGCGGCAGATTGGCCTGCAATTGCGGGCTGACGAACATCGCCAGCGCCTTCATCGCCGCTTCCTTGTTCTTGGCGCCCTTGGGGATGACCATGCAGTCGGCGGTGAGCACGCCCTGGTCGAAGGAGAAGCTGACCGGCGCGCCTGCCTTCTTCAGGGTGCCGGCGCGTCCGTTCCAGATGCTCGCCATGTCGACTTCGCCGTCCTTCACCAGTTGCATGGCCTGGGCGCCGGAGGTCCACCAGGCATCGACATGGCCGCGGATCTTGTCGACCGATTTCAAGGCGCTATCGACATCGACCGGATAGACCTTGTCGATCGGCAGGCCCGAGGCGAGTGCGGCAACGCTCAGCGTCTCCGTCGCCTGGCTGCTGCTCAACGCGCGCCGTCCCGGGAATTTTTCCACGTTCCAGAAGTCGGCCCAGGTCTTCGGGCCCTTGTCGCCGAAGACATCGGTCCGGTAGATCAACACGACGGAGGTGTAGGAAATGCCGACCCAGTCGTCATGCACCAATTTCGGGTTGATGCCGCTCTTGTCGATTATGCCGTAATCCAGCTTTTCGAACAGGCCTTCCTTCGAGCCGCGCGCGCATTCGTCGGCGCCGAGCTCGGTGATGTCCCACTTCACTGCATTTCCGGTCACCTGCAGCCGCACGTCGTCGAGGCCGTTGGTGGTGTCTTCCTTGATGGTGATGCCGAGCGCATCGGCGGTCGGCTTGAAGAAGGCCTTGGTCTGCGCCTCCTGATAGGTGCCGCCCCACGAGGCGACGGTGATCGTGTCGGCGGCGACGGCGGGCACTGCGAACGCCGCCACGAGGCCCGCGATCGCCACAACGCTAACGTTTCTGATCCTGTTCATTTCGGTTCTCCGACCGGTGTTCCCATTTGTTTTTGATTTGGCATGCGATTTTGTATACAATTTAGAATGTAGCCGAGAGATCGATGTTGTCAACTGCGACAGGCACGATCAGTTCGACGCGATGGGACGATGCCGCAGGCGTGGCAAATTGCGCCGACTGCGACTACAAACGAGGCAATGTCCGGCTAAAGCGGCCGGAGAACTGGGAACGGAACTTGGCCAAGGAAACCAAAAACACACTGCGCGACTCGGTCTATTCCGCGCTCAAGGCGATGATCGTGACCGGCCAGATTCCGCCGGGCTCGCGCGTCACCGAAAGCGACATCGCGGCGAAACTCAATGTCAGCCGCACGCCGGTGCGCGAAGCCTTCAACCGGCTGGAGCGCGACGGGCTGGTCACCGGCCGGCCGCGCCAGGGCTATGCCGTCACCGAGTTCGACATCAACATGTTCCGCGAGGCCTTCGACATCCGCGAACTGCTCGACGGCCATGCGACCGAACTCGCGGCCACCGCGGCGACCGACAAGGACAAGGCGCGGCTGCGCGCCATGCTGGCCGAATGCGAACGGCTGGCCGCCATCCCGGATCGCACCACGCGCGAGAAATTCCAGGAACTGGAAGTCGGTATCGACCTGCACCGTGTCATCGCCGAAATCAGCGGCAATGCGATGCTGCACGGCATGCTGTGCGGCATCCTCGACAAGTGCCAGCATTATGTCTGGACCGAACTGTTGTGGCTCGATGAATGGAAGATCGCCCGCGACGAGCATGCCGAGATCGTCGAGGCGATCTGCGCTGGCGATGCCAGCCGGGCCGGCGCCCTGGCGCGCGCCCATGTGCGGGGATCGCGCGAGAACGTGCTGCGCCTGCTGCAGGCGAAATCGGACTATCAGAGTTTCCTGGCCAAGGCCTCTTGAGCGGGGACGGGCCCTGCCCTTACCAGGTCCAGCCGCCCTTTCCGAGCGTGGCCACAGCGTCGACGATGCGGGTGAAGCTCGCGCGGGCGCGGCCGACGCTGTGCCGGGCCCTGAG
The DNA here is from genome assembly GCF_004791595.1 of Mesorhizobium sp. M8A.F.Ca.ET.202.01.1.1. Classification (NCBI taxonomy): domain Bacteria; kingdom Pseudomonadati; phylum Pseudomonadota; class Alphaproteobacteria; order Hyphomicrobiales; family Phyllobacteriaceae; genus Mesorhizobium; species Mesorhizobium sp. M8A.F.Ca.ET.202.01.1.1. The sequence continues at coordinate 146,698 of NZ_SRUN01000008.1, forward strand.
ATAGCCGTGCACCAGGCCGGGCTCCTCGAACCAGGTGGCGCGCCCGCCTGCCGCGACGATGCGGTCGCGATAAGCCTCGCCGTCGGATGACAAGGGGTCGCATTCGGCGGTGATCAGCACGGTCGGCGGCAAATTGGCGAAATCGGCATCGGCCAGCGGCGACAGCGTGATGTCGCCGGTTTGATCCACGCCCCCGGTTCGGATGTGCTTGTAGAATTCGAGATCGCGTACCGTCAGCATCGGCGCTTCGGCGTGCCTCACATAGGAGCCGCGCAAGCGATCGCCGCCGAGACCGGGATAAATCAGCACCTGGCCGATCGGCTTTTTCACATGGCCACGCGTCGCGTGCGCAACGGCGGCGCAAAGGTTGCCGCCGGCGCTGTCACCGCACAGCACGACCGGGCGGTCGTAGGTCCCTGCGGCCCATTCGAAGGCGCTCATCGCATCATCGAAAGCGGCTGGATGCAGATGCTCAGGCGCCAGCCGGTAATCGACCGAGACCACTTCATGGCCGGTGCGGCCGCAAAGTTCGGCACAGACATCGTCATGGCTGTCCAGCCCGCCGAGAATGAAGCCGCCGCCATGGATGTAGACCACCATCGCCGCATCGTCCGGCGTCGCGTTGCGGTAGATGCGGATCGGGACGTTTTGCGCAGGCGTGGCAACAACCGTGGTTTCGGCCGTCACGCCTTGCGGATAGCCGGCAAAGAACTCGCGGCACATCCGGTCATAGATCTCACGCTGCTGGGTGATCGTATAGTCGATCGTGTCGGGCGGATAATAGGAATTGGTCCGCTCGATGAAGGCCCAGGTCTCGGCGTCGATGAGTTTTGCGTAGTCAGTCATGCTGGCTGACCAATTTTCGGGGATGGCGCTGTCATCTCCGTGGGATCACTTCCCCTTCCACACAGGCTCGCGCTTTTCGGCGAAGGCACGGAAGCCTTCCATACCGTCCTCCGACCCGTAGAGCGCGTCGACGGTCGGCAACTGCCGGCGCGTCACCTTGTTCATCGCATCCTGGAAGGTCAGCGATTCTGCCACCCGTGCCGTCTCCTTGATCGCGGCGAAGACCAGCGGCGGGCCGCTGGCGAGCAGGCGGGCGATCTCCCAGACGCGGTCCTCGAGCTTTTCCTTGGGCAGCACCTCGTTGACCAGGCCCCAGCGATGCGCCTCGGCGACATCCATCCAGCGGCCGGTGAGCAGAAGGTCCATGGCGACATGATAGGGGATGCGCTTCGGCAGCTTGATCGTCGCCGCATCGGCCAGCGTGCCGGCACGGATTTCGGGCAGTGCGAAGGAGGAATGGTCCGAGGCGTAGATGAGATCGCAGGACAGAGCCAGCTCGAAGCCGCCACCGACCGCCATGCCGTTGACGCAGGCGATGACCGGCTTGTTCAGGTCGCGCAGTTCCTGCAGGCCGGCAAAACCACCGACGCCATAGTCGCCATCGACCGCGTCGCCGCTGGCCGCCGCCTTGAGGTCCCAGCCGGCGCAGAAGAACTTGTCGCCTGCCGTCTTGACGATGGCGACCCGCAGGCCGGTATCGTCGCGGAATGCCTTGAAGGTCTCGCCCATCAGCCGCGAGGTCTTCAGGTCGATCGCATTGGCCTTGGGCCGGTCGAGCGTGACCTCGAGGATGGTGCCTTCGCGGCGAGTCGAAATGACGTCAGACATTCTTGTTCTCTCCCAGCACCAGCAGCGCGTCGGCGATCCAGGCGCCCTTGCCTTGTGTGCAGACGATCAGCGGATTGATGTCGAGTTCCTCGATCTCGCCGGCATTCTCCTGCACGAAACCGGCGATGCCAGCGATCGCGTCTATGGCCGCGGCGACATCGGCCTTCGGCCGGCCGCGATAGCCCTCGAGCAACGGAAACAGTTTCAGCCCGCGCAGCGCGGCCTCGATGTCGTCGCGCGTCGCCGGCAGCATCAGCGTGACGCTGTCGCGCAGCAGTTCGACCAGCACGCCGCCGGTGCCCAGCGTCATGACGGCGCCGAACATCGGGTCGCGGGTGAAGCCGACGATCAGTTCGGCGACGCCGTCGCGCACCATGCGCTCGACATAGAGTCCGGTGCCGAGCGGCAACAGGTCGTGTGCGGCCGTGCTGACCGATTCGGCGTCCTTGAGGTTGAGCCGGACAGCGCCGACCTCGGATTTGTGGGTGACGCCCAGTGCCTTCAGGGCAACAGGAAAGCCGAGCGCCATCGACGAGATCACCGCCTCGACCGCATTGCCGGCCCGCTCGCCCTTGGGCACGGAAAGCCCGGCCTTGATCAGCCGCGCCTTGGCTTCGGCTTCGTCAGGCGTAACGCGCGGCGCGTCGGATGCGCCGGCAGCTCTCGTATCCACCGGCTGCGCCTGCGGCTCGCGCCAGGCCCAGCCGATGAAGGCTGCTGCGCCTGCGGCGTCCATCGCCTCGGAAATGCCGAACAGCGGCACCATGCCGCGCGCCATCAGCTCGGCGGTGTATTCCTCCGGCAGGTTCTCCGGCAGCGAGGAAACAATGGCGCCATGCGCCTTGTTGGTCTTCAGCGCCGATTCGAAGGCGCGCAGCGTCGCCCACCAGTCGGTCACCGAGCAGCGGTCGGGGCGCGGGAAGTCGAGCACCAGCATGTTCAAGTCGAAGCCGCCCGACACCATGGCGGTGAAGGTGGCCGTCATCGCCGGCTCGTTGTTCCAGATGAAGGTGTGGTAGTCCAACGGGTTGGCCACCGCGACCAGCGGCCCGAGGGTCGATTTGACATGGGCGCGGTGGGTGTCGGTCAGCACCGGGAAGTTGACCCAGCGCCCTTCGGCACTGTCGGCCATGACCGACGCTTCGCCGCCCGAACAGCTCATCGACGAGAGCTTGTAGCCAGGCAGCGGGCCGGTGATGTGCAGCAGCTTCAGCGCCTCGATGAAGGCGGGGATGGAATCGACCCGCGCAATGCCAAGCCGCCTCAGGAAGGCGCCGGAAGCAGCGTCCGAGCCGGCCAGCGATGCGGTGTGCGAAACGGTTGCCTGCCGCGCCTGTTCGGACCGGCCGACCTTCATGGCGATGATCGGTTTCCTGAGCTCGCGCGCCCGTGCGGCTAGGCGCTCGAAGCCGGCTACCGAGTCGAAGGCCTCGATATGCAGGCCGAGCGACGTCACACGCTCATCCTCGATCAGGCCGAGCGCCATTTCCGACAGGCCGGTCTGCGCCTGGTTGCCGGCGGTCATCAGGAAGGCGATCGGCAGGCCGCGCTTCTGCATCGTCATGTTGATGGCGATGTTGGACGACTGGGTGATGATGGCGACGCCCTTGCCGCCCTCGTCCAGCCTGATGCCGCCATGTTGGTCGGGCCACAAAAGCGCGCCGTCGGCATAGTTGATCAGGCCGTAGCAGTTCGGCCCGATGATCGGCATCTGGCCGGCGGCCGCGACCAGTTCGGCCTGCAGCCGTTCGCCGTCGTCGTCATAGGCCTCGGTTTCGAGAAATCCGGCGGCAAAGCAGACGGCGCCGCCGGCCCCGCGCTCGGCCAGCGCCTTGACCACCTCGATGGTCAGGTGCCGGTTGACACCGACAAAGGCGGCATCCGGCGCGCCGGGCAGATCCGCGACCGAGCGGTAGGCCTTGCATCCGGCAACCTCGTCCTTGGTCGGGTGCACCGGCCAGATATCGCCGGCAAAGCCCATCTTGATCGATTGCGCCACGACGGCGGCGGCCTGCACGCCACCGAACACGGCGATCGATTTCGGGCGCAGGAGACGTTCAAGTTTATGCATGGTCATCTTTTCGTTTTTTGCGCGATCTCAGGACAAACGATCTTGTTTGCCCGACAAAACCGAATCCCGATTTTGCGCGATCATGCTCTAAGCGCCGAACGGACGCAGCAGCGCCCGCGAAATAATATGTCGCTGAATCTCCGAAGTGCCTTCCCAGATGCGCTCAACGCGGGCATCGCGCCAGATGCGCTCCAGCGGCAGGTCGTCCATCAACCCCATGCCGCCATGGATCTGGATTGCCTCGTCGGCGACAAAGGCGAGCATTTCGGTGGCCTTCAGCTTGGCCATGGCCATGTCCTGGTCGGTGACGGTGCCCTGATCGTACTTCCAGCCGGCTTCGAAGACCATCAGGTCGGCGGCCTTGAGTTCCGTCGCCATGTCGGCGAGCTTGAACGACACGCCCTGGAACTTGCCGATCTGCTGGCCGAACTGCTGGCGCTGCGCGGCGTATTCGACGGCATGGCCAAGCGCCCGCTCGGCACGGCCGAGACAGGTGGCGCCGACCTGCAGACGCGTGGCGCCGAGCCAGGAATTGGCGACGTCGAAGCCCTTGTGCACCTCGCCCAGAACCTGGGATGCCGGCAGCCGGCAATCGTCGAACTCCAAAATGGCGTTGGTGTAGCCGCGATGCGAGACGTTGCGATAGCCGTCGCGCACCGTGAAACCCTTGGTGCCCTTGTCGACGAAGAAGGCGGTGATCTTCTTGCGTTTGCCGCGCGCAGACTCCTCCTCGCCCGAGGCCATGAAGACGATGGCGAAATCGGCGAGATCGGCGTGCGAGATAAAGTGCTTGGTGCCGTTCAGCACCCAGTCGTCGCCATCCTGCACGGCTGATGCCGTCATGCCGCGCAGATCGGAGCCGGCGCCCGGCTCTGTCATTGCCAGGCAATCCCATTTCTCGCCGCGGATGCAGGGGAAAAGGTACTTTTCGCGCTGCTCCGGCGTGCCGGCGAGCAGAATGTTGGAAGGACGCGCCACGCAGGTCCAGTGCAGCGCGTAATTGGCCCGGCCGAGTTCCTTCTCGTAAAGCAGCCAGGTCACCGTATCGAGCCCCGCGCCGCCGACATCGGCCGGCATGTTGGCGGCATAGAGCCCGGCCTCGATCGCCTTGGCCTTGATCTCCTCGATCAGCTCGCGGCGCAGCACGCCGGTGCGCTCGACCTCGCGCTCATGCGGATAAAGCTCGTTCTCGACGAAGGCACGCGTCGTCTCGACAATGAGCTTTTGCTCTTCCGAAAGACCGAAATCCATGGTCTCAGCCCTTCTTCTTTTTCTTCGGCTTTTCGGCTTTCTTCACCGGCTTGGCGGCCTTGGCCTTTTCCGCCGCCTTTGAAGCCGCGGGCTTCTTCGCCGCCAGCTTGGCGAGCTGTTTGGTATAATCCTTGTGCAGCGCGCCGGCGCCCCAGCCCTTGCCCTTGTTCTGCTTCGACAGCGCATCCATGATCGCGACCAGATTGTCGTCGCGGATCTTTTCCAGCTCGCGGATCGACAGGCCATGCGCCTGGTCGTCCGACTGGGTGGCGATCAGGTCGACCAGCTCGTCGTTGAACTCCGGCACGTCCATCAGCTTGGTCCACGGCCATTTCAGGCAGGGCCCGAACTGCGCCATGAAGTGGCGCATGCCGGCCTCGCCACCGGCGACGCGGTAGACCTGGAACATGCCCATCTGCGCCCAGCGCAGGCCGAAACCATAGCGCATGATGTCGTCGAGTTCCTCGACGGTGCAGATGCCGTCCTTGATCAGCCACAGCGCTTCGCGCCAGGCGGCTTCGAGCAGGCGGTCGCCAACGAAAGCCTCGATCTCCTTGCGGATCACGACCGGCTTCATGCCGATCGAGGCATAGATCTCCTTGGCGACCTCGACCGCCTCGGGGAAGGTCTGGTCGCCGCCGACGATCTCGACCAGCGGCAGCAGGTAGACCGGGTTGAACGGATGGCCGACGACCAAGCGCTCCGGATGCTTCTTCATCGCCACCTGCATGTCGGTCGGCTTGATGCCCGAGGTCGAGGAGGCGACAATGGCGTTGGCCGGCGCATGCGCGTCGATCTCGGCCAGCACCCTGTGCTTGAGATCGAGCCGTTCCGGCACGCTTTCCTGGATGAAGTCCGCATCGGCGACCGCTTCGGCGATCGTCTTGGCGAAGGTCAGCTTGCCCTCCTTGGGCAGACCGCCGGGCACCATCTGCTTATAGGCGCGGCGCGCGCCCTTCATCACTTCCGAAACCTTGCGCGAGGCTTCGGGATCGGGATCGAAAATGGAGACGTCGATGCCGTTCAAGAGCAGGCGCGCGACCCAGCCGGCGCCGATGACACCGCCGCCAATGGCGGCCGCCTTGTTGATGATGCTCATTGAGAGGCTCCGGTTCTTGTCCTGGCGGTTTCGGGATCGGTGAGGGGCACGCGCTCGCCGGCGCGGATGACCGACGGGTCGTAGGCCTTGCGGGCGAAGACTTCGAGCACGAAGGGCCGGAAGAATTCGATCGGCAGCGTCTCATAATCGGGGTCGAAGCTCGACTGGTCCCAGCGCTCGCAAAACGCATCGCAATCGTCGAAATAGGCATGGCCGGCGAAGCGGTCGCGCGCATGGCGATTGCCGCCGAGATGGTGCGCGTAATAGAGGCGCTGGAAGTCGCCGTGCTTCTCCACCACCCAGGTGCATTGCTCGCGCACGAAAGGTTTCAGGATCGACGCGGCGTATTCGTCGTGATTGTAGGGCGCGTAGATGTCGCCGATGTCGTGCAGCAGCGCGCAGGCGATCCAGTCGGTGTCGGCGCCGTCGCGCCAGGCCCGTGTCGCCGCCTGCAGCGAATGGCCGAGCCGGGTGATCTTGTAGCCGGACAGGCCTTCGTCGAGCTGGACCAGCGCGTCGAGCAGCCGCTCGCCGGTCTTGGCCGCATAGTCGATTTCATGGGCGGTCAGGAACTCGTAGTCTTGCCTGTCGCCATCCTTCATCGCGGTGAATTTGACGGTAGCCATAGCGACCCTCCCTGCGAATAATTTATGCCGCTATCGGCGCTCGCTTGGTCAGGTTGAGCTTCTTGCGCACTTCTTCGGGGCCAAGAATCCTGGCGCCGAGATTGGTGACGATGGAGGCGGCGCGCTCGACCAGCTGCGCGTTGGTCGCCAGCACGCCCTTGTCGAGCCAGAGATTGTCTTCCAGGCCGACGCGGACATTGCCGCCGGCGAGCACCGCTGCCGCCGCATAGGCCATCTGGTTGCGGCCGATGGCGAAGGCCGACCAGTTCCAGGTCGACGGCACGTTGTTGACCATCGCCATGAAGGTGTTGAGGTCGTCGGGCGCCCCCCACGGCACACCCATGCAAAGCTGCACCAGCGCGTCGGGGTTGAGCACCTTTTCCTCGACCAGTTGCTTGGCGAACCAGAGATGCCCGGTGTCGAAGGCCTCGATTTCCGGCTTGACGCCGAGCGCCGTCATCATGCCGCCCATGGCGCGCAGCATGCCGGGCGTGTTGGTCATGACATAGTCGGCTTCGGCGAAATTCATGGTGCCGCAGTCAAGCGTGCAGATTTCCGGCAGGCACTGGCGCACATGTTCCATGCGGTTGGTGGCGCCGCCCATGTCGGTGCCTTTTTCGTTGAGCGGCAACGGCGCTTCCGGCGAGCCGAACACCATGTCGCCGCCCATGCCGGCGGTCAGGTTCAGGATGACGTCGACGTCAGCCGCGCGGATACGCTCGGTCACCTCGCGATAGAGATGCACGTCGCGCCTGGGCTTGCCGGTTTCGGGGTCGCGCACATGGCAATGGACGATGGCCGCACCCGCCTTGGCCGCATCGATGGCCGAGTCGGCGATCTGCTTGGGCGAGCGCGGCACATGCGGGCTGCGGTCCTGCGAGCCGCCGGAACCGGTCACGGCACAGGTAATGAAAACCTCACGGTTCATCGCGAGCGGCATCGAAACTCTCCTCCCATTCGAAACAGCCACTAGCATCGCTCGCCTTGATCCAAGCTGCTTTGCGTTTTACGAAGGCGATATGATCAAAAGCGAAAAATCTGTCTTTCGCGCCGAACGCGAGACCCTCAAGGTGACGTTCCTGGTGTTTTCCGGGTCGTCGATCATGTGCGTCGCTTCGGCCGTCGACCCGCTGCGCGCCGCCAACCGCATCTCCGGCGAGACCCTGTTCGATTTCAAGCTGGTCTCGGTCACCGGCGAGGCTCCGGTCACCACCTGCGGCCTGCCGGTCGCGGTCAGCGGGCGTTTCGACGCGGCGGAGCCGACCGACGTTCTCGTCGTCGTCGCCGGTTTCGGCACGCAGAATTACGCGACGTCGGGTCTGCTTTCAGGTTTGCGGAGGGCGGCGCGAGCGGCCCGCGCGTGCGGCGGGGTCGAGGCCGGCACCTGGCTGGTGGCGCGTGCCGGCTTGCTGGAAGGGCGCAGCGCTACCACCCATTGGGAGGACATGGAGGATTTTTCCTCGGCCTTCCCTGGCGTCGACGTCCGTCCGGACCGCTATGTCATCGACGGGCCGATGTTCACCTCGGGCGGCGCGTCGCCGACTTTCGACCTGATGCTGCATCTCATTCGCACGCGCCTCGGCATGGCCGTGGCGCTCGATGTCGCCAGCGTCTTCATCTACGACCAGGCCCGGGCCGCGACCGATGCCCAGCCGCTGGTCTCGCTCGGCCGGCTCGACGGCTATGATCCGCGCCTGGCGCAGGCCATCCGGCTGATGGAATCGCATGTCGATCAGCCGTTGACCGTCGAGGCGGTCGCCAAACGCGCCGGGGTGACGGCGCGGACCCTGGAAAGCATCTTTCGCAAGTCGATCGGCGAGACGCCGGGCGCCTATTATCTCAGGCTGCGGCTGGGCGCCGCGCGCCGGCTCGTGGTCGACACGCGGATCGCCATGGCGGATATTGCCGGGCGGACGGGGTTCTCGTCGGCCGCGGCTTTTTCCAGGGCATTTTCAAGAGCTTTCGGCGAAGCCCCTGTCAGGCTTCGCCGGGGTTGATTGGGGCCGGGGTTGATTGGGGCCGGGGTTGATTCGGGCCGGAGTTGATTCGGCCAGGGTTGATTCGGCCAGGGTTGATTCGGGAAGTCAGGCAGCATTCCGGCGGTCGCTGCCGCCGTCGATCTGCGAGCGCATCTGCCGCGCGAGATGGGTCTCGAAGCGGCTGGCAACGGCGCGGTCCCATTCATTGGTGCTGCGTGCGCCCTGTTTTGGATGCGGCATTGCCATCAGCCGGTCAATGATCGATCCGGCTTCGCCAGGTGAGAGCAGGGCGTCGATTTCACGTTCGTTCTGCATATCGGTTCGCCTCCTTCTTCCTCTCCCGCCACGAGCGATACCTATACGAGATTCGTGACGGCAGTTTGAAGGCAAGAGCGAGGTCATTGAGAGGCGGCAAGGGGCAAAACCTTGTCGTCGGTTTCAGCATGGCGCGCAAAATGTTTCCGCGCGCCAAGCTTTCGAATCGCATAGTGCGCCGGCTTGGATTGCCGACGGCCAGGCAGCGTCAGACGTAGCGGTTGACGATGTTTTCGAGCAGTTCCTGGCGGCCGGAACGCGGCTGCGGCTCGATCTTCTTCTTCACCACGCGTTCGGCGATCTCTTCCAGCGTCCGCTTGCCCGACAGCATCGCCTTGGCCTCGGCGCTGTTCCAGCCGGCGTAGCGTTCGGCGAGCGGGCCCGACAATGCCTTGTCCTCGACCATGCGGGCCGCCGCCTTGAGGCCGCGCGCGCAAGAATCCATGCCGCCGATGTGGCCGATCAGCAGGTCCTGCGGGTCGAGCGACTGGCGGCGCAGCTTGGCGTCGAAATTGGTGCCGCCGGTCTTGAAGCCGCCGGCCTGGAGGACCTGGTAGTAGGCGAGCGCCATCTCCGGCACGTTGTTGGGGAACTGGTCGGTATCCCAGCCCGACTGGTAGTCGTTGCGGTTCATGTCGATCGAGCCGAAGACGCCGAGCGCATTGGCCAGGGCCAGTTCGTGCTCGAAGGAATGGCCGGCCAGGATGGCGTGGCCCTGCTCGATGTTGAGCTTGACCTCCTTTTCCAGGCCGAAGCGCTTGAGGAAGCCGTAAACGGTCGCGACGTCGTAGTCATATTGGTGCTTTGTCGGCTCCTGTGGCTTCGGCTCGATCAGGATCGTGCCCTTGAAGCCGATCTTGTGCTTGTAGTCGACGACGAGGTTCAGGAAGCGGCCGGCCTGTTCCTGCTCGCGGGCAAGGTCGGTGTTGAGCAGGGTCTCGTAACCCTCGCGCCCGCCCCACAGCACGTAGTTCTCGCCCTTCAGCCGCTTGGTGACGTCGATGCAGCTCTTCACCGTCGCAGCGGCATAGGCGAACACATCCGGATCGGGATTGGTCGCGGCACCGGACATGAAACGGCGGTTGGAGAACAGGTTCGCCGTGCCCCAGAGAAGCTTGACGCCGGTCTGCTTCATCTTTCCGGCAAAATAATCGGCGATTTCATCCAGCCGGGCCGCACTTTCGGAGAAATCCTTGCCCTCGGGCCGTACATCGGCGTCATGGAAGCAGAAATAGGGAGCGCCGAGCAGCGAGAACATCTCGAAGGCCACATCCGCCTTCAGTTTCGCCAGTTCCATCGTGTCGACGCCGCCGGCCTTGGGGAACCAGGGACGGTCGAAGGTCTGGCCGCCGAACGGGTCGCCGCCCGGCCAGGCGAAGGAATGCCAGTAGGCGACGGCAAAGCGCAGATGGTCTTCCAGACGCTTGCCAGCCACCACTTCGTCGGGATTGTAGAAACGATAGGCCAGCGGATTGGTCGAATCCGGTCCCTCATATTTGATCTTCTGGATGTCGCCGAAAAAGCCGCTGCTCATGTTCTCTTCCTCTCCAAGATAGTTTTGCCTGATTACCTCAGGCGTAATTGGTTTCACGCCGGTGCTGGTCGAAAACGGTCACGTCAAAACCGTCAAACGAAGGAGACAGATCATGACCGACCTCAACACGATCGCCCAAAACTACATCACCGCCTGGAACGAGAGCGATGCCGGCCGCCGGGCAGCGTTGCTCAAGGCTGTTTTCACCGAAGACATCAGCTATCGCGATCCGCTCATGCAGGGCGACGGCCATGAAGGCGTCGCGGCGCTGATCGACGGCGTGCAGCAGCGCTTTGCCGGCTTCCGCTTCTCTCTGAAGGGGACTCCGGACGGCTTTGCCGACAAGATCCGGTTTTCGTGGAATCTCGGGCCGGAAGGGGTCCCGTCCGTCATCGAAGGCACCGACATCGGCGTCATCGAGGACGGTCGCCTGAAAAGCGTGACCGGCTTCCTCGACAAGGTGCCGGCGCAGTGAGGTCACCTCGTCAAGACGTGGTGGAGAATACCAATCGCCAAAGTCGGTGCTGCCCCTCATCGCCCTGCCGGGCACTTCTCCCCGTATAGTGACGGGGAGAAGGGGGCTGGCCGCAACCTTGGCGCCTTCGTCACTACGCTGGTGATTGGCGAAACCGGTGACGGGAGCGCCCCTCTCCCCGTCCCTATGCGGGGAGAGGATGCCGGCAGGCAGGTGAGGGGCAGCGCCGGCGCCCTGATAAAGAGGGTGGGACACGCCCCAACTCACGCGGTTACAGCCCTGATCGCCGGGTAAAGCGCCCGGTAGCGGTGATAGGCATCGGCATAGGCGTTGCCGAGCGCCGCATCCGGTTCGATCGTGGCGTCTGTCTTCGGCGCCGTGCACACGGCCAGCGGATCCGCCCCTGTCGCGGCGATAAGGCCAAGCCGCGCAGCCCCAAACGCGGCGCCGAAATCGCCGTCGGCGGGGATGTCGACCGGCACCTGCAGCGCGGTGGCGATGGCCTTCAGCCAGTAGCGCGAGCGCGAGCCGCCGCCGATCGCCGTCACCCGCGTCAAGGTGGTGCCGGCTGTCTTCAACGCTTCGAGGCTGTCGCGGAAGGCGAAGGCGACGCCTTCGAGCACGGCCTGGGTCAGCACGGCGCGGCCCGATTCATGCGCGAGGCCGGTGAAGGAACCGCGAATGGCGGAATCATTGTGTGGCGTGCGCTCGCCCGAAAGATAGGGCAGGAAGGACACGCCGGTCGGCGCTTTCAGCGTCTCGCCGAGTTCCGACGTCAACTCGCCTGCGCCCCTGCCCGTGATCTCCGACAGCCAGTTGAGCGAATCGCTCGCCGACAGGATGACGCCCATCTGGTGCCAGGTGTTGGGCAACGCATGGCAGAAGGTATGCACCGCGCTTGCCGGATTGGGCAGATAGGCGGCGTTGGCGGCAAACAGCACGCCCGACGTGCCGAGCGAGACAAAGGCGTGGCCGGCGCGGACCGTGCCCATGCCGCAGGCGGAAGCCGCGTTGTCGCCGGCGCCGCCAGCCACCGGAATGCCGGCCGCGATACCCCATTGCGAGGCGAGTTCGGCGCGCAGCCCGCCAGCCTTCGCGGTGCCCTCGACCAGCGCCGGCATATGGCTCTCGTCGAGCGATGTCGCCGCGAGCAGGTCCGCCGACCAGCGGCGCTTGCCGACATCGAGCCAGGACGTACCGGCTGCATCAGACATTTCGGAAATGTGTTCCCCGGTCAGCCAAAGCCGCAGGAAGTCCTTGGGCAAAAGCACCTTTGCTACCTTGGCGAAGACAGCGGGCTCGTTGTTCTTCACCCAGGCCAGCTTCGGCGCGGTGAAGCCAGGAAAGACGATGTTGCCGGTGAGCGCGCGGAAGCGTGGATCGGCGTCGAGCGCGGCCGCCTCTACATGGCTGCGCGTGTCATTCCAGAGGATGCAGGGACGCAGCATCTGATCGGCCGCGTCGAGCAAGGTCGCGCCATGCATCTGGCCGGACAGGCCGATGCCCTTAACCGCCGCGAACTGCCCGGGATGCGACGCCTTCAGTTCGGCGATCGCGTCTTGGCAGGCGCGTATCCAGTGCAGCGGATCCTGCTCGGACCAGCCGGGATGCGGGCGCGAAACGTCAAGCGTGCCATGGCCGGAGCCGATGACGCCCTGTCCGGCATCGATCAGCAACGCCTTGACGCCCGATGTCCCCAGGTCGAGGCCGAGATACATGGTTTCCTCCCACGTTCTTATTTTTTTCGGAACCCGAAAAATATGCTTGAGCCAGTTTTTAAGGCAAGATCCGCTCCGGGTCAATTCTCCGACAAATCGGCGGCACGCCGCGAAAACAGCGCGGACAGCGGACTGTCCGGGCGTACCATCGAGCGCTCCATCGTCAGCACCTTGGCGAGCGCGGCGTCGCCGGCGCGCAGGGCGGCCTCTATCAGCGTCAGGTCGATGACGTCGCGCTGGGCATGGCTGCCGCCGAAACGGTGCGCGATCGCCCGGATGGGCCGGATCAATCGGATGGTCTCGGCGTAATTGCCCTCCCCGAACGCCTTGATCGCAAGCGTCAGGGGGTGCCCCACATCCCGCGTGAAAGCGGCATTGTCCGCATCGCCCCGCATCGCCTCGCGCTGGGCCTCGAGCAAGGTCCGGGCCGGGGCGTCGAGCCCGGCGCCGACAAAGGCCATCATCGCATGGGCGTCGTTGAACGCGTAATTGCCGGAGGCGGCCTTGGGCGCCCAATTGGCGGCCAGCGCCGCCCAGCGGTCGCCGACATCGACGTCACCCAGATGAAGCCGCCACAGGATCGCCGATGCATCGACCATGTTGAGCGCCAGCGTCGACCTGGCACCGTAGATCGGTCCGTCATAGAGCGCCAGCACCTCGCCGGTCTCGCCGAGATCGTAGTGGAACAGCGCCAGGTGCCACCAATTGTGCACTTGGAGGAAGCTCTCCTTGGTCCAGGCATCGGGATCGGCACGCATCCAGGCAACGCCGTCCCTTTGCCGGCTTTGCATCTCCATCACATGCGCCACCGCATGTTGCGCCCAGCCGTCGCGCGGTTCGATCTCGACCGCTCTGCGACCCAGCCTTTCGGCCTGTGCGTATTCAGCCATCTCTTCGAGCCCGAAGGCCTGCATGCCGAGGATGGCGTGGTAACCCCGCATGTCCGCCTGCCATGACGGCAGGGCGCGGGCGATGCGGTCGCGCAGCATGCGGGCGTTGCCGGTGAAGAAATCGACCTGGTGTCCGACCTGGAGCGCCACGGCATCGAGCGGGAAATCGATCGCTATGTCCTGAAGGATGCCGGAAGCCCGATGCCAGCGGCCGTTGGCGAGGTGGCCGAGAGCCGAGACATGCGCCCGTTCGCGCGTTGTCGCGGCAAGCGGCAGCGCCGCCTCGTGGCAGGTCCTGGCCACGGCCGTCGCCTCTGGCTCGGTGGCAAGGCCGAAAAGGTAGCCCTTGAAGACATGCGCCATGACGAAACCGGGGTCCTGCGCGATGGCGCGATCGACGGAGTTGACCGGATCGCCGATGAAACACTGCAATTCGCGCACGGCCTGGCCGTAGAGCGCGAATCCGGCTTCCGTCGCGCCCGAAACTGCCAAGCCGAATGTGTCTTTGATTGGCATGCGAGAGTCCTTGGTCAGACCCGGATGAGCATGATGCCCCTCGGTCCAACATCATCTTAAAGCATGGGCCAAGGCGATGCCATTTCACGGACACATCTGCGCCACGTCAGTTATTTTTGCAGTTCATCAACCATGAGAGGCAGATTAGGCTTTGTAAAACTGGACGAATTGTGGCTTCAATGTGGCGCGGGTAAGGGGCTTGAAATCGCGATCTGAGAGGGGACGCGATGCGGCACTTTGAATTACAGCCTCCGAACAGCGGTTCGGAGCACATCGGCGAGGCTATTTCTTTGACGCGGCGAAGGCCCAGGCGAATCAATCCTGGGTTTATTAGCTTACTTGCAACTACAGCGCTTATGTTGCTGCCTGGCTCCGCGGCCTTCGCGGCATGCGTGCTGGTTCCGTCTCCGGGAAATGACACCTTCACTTGCGATAGTGGCGATTCGAGCGGCAGCCTCAACGATACCAGCGGCAACAACACGCTGACCTTCCCTGCCGGCGGTACCGGCCAGGTGAGCGGCAATGTCACATTCGGCGCCGGCACGGACCGCATCGACATGCAGTCCGGCACCATCACCGGCGCGGTCGATCAGGGCGACGGCACGGATTTCTTCACCATCGGCGGCGGCACGGTCGCCGGCAATGTCCAGCAGGGCGCCGGCATCGACGACTTCAGCATGAGCGGCGGCCAGGTCGGTTCGCTGAACCAGGGCGACGGGCTGGATACCTTCACCATGACGGGCGGCCGCATCGTCGATTTCTTCGACGATGGGGACCGTGCCGTGATGACCGGCGGCCGCATCGGCCGCGTCAACATGAAGCTCGACAAGAACTATTTCAACATGTCGGGCGGCATCATCGACCGCAACCTCGTCACCGGCTTCGATCAGGACACCATCATTCTCTCCGGTGGCACGATCGGCGGCAACATCAGCGTCAGCGGCGGCAACGACAGCGTGACGATCACAGGCGGCACGGTGGGCGGCGATGTGCTGATGAGCTTCGGCGCGGACAATTTCGTCTGGAACGGCGGCGGCATCATCTATGGCTCGGTCGACCTCGGCGCCGACAACGATACCGCCAAGCTCAGCAATCTCACCAACGCCAATCTCGGCGGAGCCGATGCGCTGAATGGCGGCCTCGGCACCGATGCGCTTACCTTCGACAACGTCAAGCTGGAAGGCATCGCCAGGGTCCAGAACTGGGAAACCATAGACGCCACCAACGATACCCAGTTGATCCTCGACGGCAATCTCGTACTGGGCGACAGCGGCACGGGCACCGGAAGGCTCAGCGTCGACCAGGCAAGCACGCTCTATGGCGGCGGTGGCTTCAACAGTTCCATCCAGGCCTTCACCTCGGGCCAACTGGCCGATGTGGTCAATGCCGGCCGCATCGACCTGACCAACGGCGGCACCGGCGCTTCCGATCGCCTGACCATATCGGGCAATTATGTCGGCATGGGCGGGCTGCTCCTCCTCCAGACCGAGCTTGGCGACGACAGCTCCGCTTCCGACCGGCTGGTGCTGTCCGGCGGCACGGCCTCCGGCTCGACCGGCATCGCTGTGGTCAATGTCGGCGGCGCCGGGGCGCAGACCACGTCCGACGGCATCATGCTCGTCCAGGCGGTCAACGGCGCCACGTCGAGCGCAAGCGCCTTTGCCCTCGATGCGCCGGTCGCCGCCGGCGCCTTCGAATATTATCTCTTCAAGGGCGGCGTCAGCGCCGGCAGCGCGGAGAACTGGTATCTGCGTTCGACGCTGAACACACCGGCAACACCGGCCGCCGGGCCGTCGGCGCTCGAACCGACGCCGCAACCAGAACCGGAGCCGCCGCAGGCCGAGCCGCCGCCACCGCCGTCCGAGCTGCCGCCGGTGCCGGTGCCGACCGACGGCGACATCAACAATCCGCCGGTCGATTCGACACCGCCGGTGCAGGCGAGCGACCCCGAACCCGAGGCGCCGCCGCCACCGCCGCCAGCGCCGCCGGCGGATCCACCACCGCCACCACCGGTGGTGCCGACCGCCGTTCCGGCCCTGCCGACGCCGGCAGCCGGCGAGACGATCCTGCTCTACCGCATCGAGGTGCCGACCTATTCGGCTTTGCCGCCGGTGGCCGAGCACCTTGCGATGACGACGCTCGGCACCTTCCACGAGCGGCGCGGCGAACAGAGTCTGTTGTCGAACGCCGAGCTGTCGCCTGTCTGGGGCCGCATCTACGGCCAGGACGCCGAAATGGGCTGGTCGGGAACGGTGTCGCCGTCTTTCGACGGCACCTTGTTCGGCCTGCAGGCGGGCTTCGACGTCTTCGGACGCGAAACCGCTTCGGGCGGCATCGATCGCGCCGGCCTCTTCGTCGCCTATGCCAGCATGAAGGGTGACGTGCGCGGCCAGGCTCTGGGGCAGAATGATCTGTCCGTGGGCGGGCTCGATGTCAGCGGCACCAGCGTCGGCGGCTACTGGACCCGCATCGGCCAGGGCGGCTGGTACCTCGACGGGGTGCTCATGGCCACCTTCTTCGGCGGCGACGCGACGTCGTCGCGCGACGTTGGCATCGACATTGGCGGAACAGGTGTCACCGCCTCGCTGGAGGGCGGCTATCCCATAGCGCTGGCGCAGGGCTGGACGCTGGAACCACAGGCGCAACTGATCTGGCAGCATCTGTCGCTCGACGATACCAAGGACCGTTTCTCGTCGGTCTCATTCGATAGCGACGGCAGCGTCACCGGCCGGCTGGGCGCTCGGCTGCAGGGCGAAGCCTCTGTCAACGGCATAGCGCTGCAGCCCTATCTCAAGGCCAATATCTGGCATGATTTCGGCGGCACCGACCGTGTCAGCTTCGACACCACCGACATCTCGACCGAGGGCAGGTCGACCTCGTTCGAGTTCGGCGGCGGTATCGTCGCCAAGGTGACGGACAAGGTCAGCATCTTCGCCACCGGCGATTACACCACCAACCTCGACGGCGACAAACGCCGCATCCTCGAGGGCAATCTGGGCTTCAGCGTCAAATGGTGAAGCAAGCTGTGCTGATGTTCAGCTAGTGCCAGCCTGACCTGAATCTCAACACGCCTTGGCCGCGCCTGCTTTCTCAATTGCCGGACCGCATCGCCACCGTGGCGATGCCGGCGCCGACCAGCAGCGTGCCGCCGGTGCGGTTGAAGATGCGGATCGCCCTGGGATTGCGCACCACGTTGCGGGCGCGTGCCGCGATCAGCGCGTAACCGAAGGCGTTGGCGAAGGCGAGCGCCAGGAAGGTCGTCTCGAAAACCAGCATCTGCGTCCAGAAACTGGCATGCCGGTCGAGAAACTGCGGCAGGAACGCAACGAAGAAGGTGATGCTCTTCGGGTTGAGCGCGGTGACCAGCCAGGCATGCGCCATCATCTTGGCCGACGACACCGCGTCGGTGCGCGGTTCGGCCCTCAGCGTGCCGCCGGCGCGGAACAGTTTCACGCCGAGATAGATCAGATAGCCGGCGCCGATCAGCTTCAGGATGGTGAAAACACCAGCGGAAGCCGCCAGCAGCGCGCCGATGCCCAGCATCGACAAGGTCATGGCGGTGAAGTCGCCGAGCGCCACGCCGACGGCCATCGGCAAAGCGGTGCGCCAGCCCTGGCCCAGCGCATAGGACACGACCAGAAGGATGGTCGGACCCGGGATGACAAGGAGGATGGTCGACGCGGCAGCGAAGGCGGCCCAGTTTTCGAAGGACATGCTCGTCTCCTTTGAGCTCAAAGAAGAGGATAAATCCTTGGGTCCCGAAAAATGTAAAGGGCCGAATCTTTGTTTTTTGCGCATTCCGGTCGGGCAACCGGTACGACCTTATGGACTACGACATCAATTGCGCCAGCGGCAGCCCGGTGTCAGTTCGCGCCGCCCAGCGTGCTCACGATATCGGCCAGGCTGACATTGGCACCGAGAACCGTGGCGGCCGCGACAATGGCAGCGGCAAAAAGCTTGATGTCGGTTTTTAACGTCTTGCACATGGAGGCCCCTCGCTGATCATCGGGAGAGGTAGGAAACACCAGCGCCGGGATTGTGACCTGACAGGGGTGATTTTGTGCCTGACACTGGATGACGGTCGCCGGGAGGGCGGAACGGCGTTTCCGGCAATGCGCAAACGCAAGCAGCGCAAGGCATTCACGCTTTATCAACCATGAATGATGAAAATGCCCGCTATCCGGCCGGACCGTGCTTCCCGCCGACAGCGTAGGGTTTGGGTATATGCGTGAGTTGCCGCAAGGTCCGACGCCGCCGCGAAACGGCGACGCAATCGAAACCGATCTTCTCCTCTCCCGCCGCGCCGTCCTGTCCGGGGCGGGCGCCTTGGCGCTGCTCGGCGTCGCCGGCTGCTCGACTTCGGGTGGCGGCGGCCTGCCGGCGCTCCAGCTCGACGATACGGTCACCGGGTCGGTGCCGATCCGGCCCTCGATCAGCGTCGACAAGAACATCACCAGCGCCGACGTCATGTATGCCGCGCTGACCGACAACGGCTTCAACGTGCCCGAGGTGCCCTATCTCAAGGTGAAGCCGGAATTCCGCCGCCAGATCGTCGTCGACACGACAGGCGAGGCGCCCGGCACGATTGTCGTGCATCTCAAGGAGCGCATGCTCTATCTCGTCCAGCCGGGTGGCGACGCCATCCGCTACGGCGTCGGCATCGGCAAGGACGGGTTCCGCTGGTCCGGCCGGGCCAACATCCAGTACGGCCGCGAATGGCCGACCTGGACGCCGCCGCCCGAAATGATCCAGCGCAAGCCGGAACTGGTGAAGTGGCAGGGCGGCCAGCCCGGCGGCCTCACCAATCCGCTTGGCGCCCGCGCGCTCTACATCTACCAGGATGGCAAGGACACCGGCTACCGCATCCACGGCTCGCCCGAATGGTGGAGCATCGGCCAGGCGATGTCGTCGGGCTGCGTGCGCCTGATCAACCAGGACATCATCGACCTCTACAGCCGGGTATCGAAGAAAAACCCCGTCGTCGTCATGTGATCGTGGCCACGTTTTGCGGCCGCCAGACTCTTCCGTTGCGCGAGGCGAGAAGACAGGCCAAGGTGCCTTGAAAACCTCGGGAGACGTCAGGAATGGCCGGAACTTTTGTTATCGCGCAGGGCGGCGGTCCTACCGCCGTCATCAACCAGACGGTGGTGGGCGCCACTCTGGAGATCCGCAAGCGACATCCCGGCGCCAAGGTGCTGGGCTCGATCCACGGCGTGCGCGGCATTCGTGACGGCAACTATGTCGACCTTTCGGCCATTCCCGAGGACCGGCTGCGGCTGATTGCCGGAACGCCGAGCGCGGCACTGGGCTCGACGCGCGACAAGCCGGATGCTGCCTATTGCGAGGTCATCCTGAAGGGCCTGCAGAAGGCGGGCGCCGACGCCTTCATCTACATTGGCGGCAACGACACCTCGGGCACGCAGCAGATCCTGACCGATGCCGCCGGCGGCAAGATCGCTTTCGTCCATGCGCCGAAAACCATCGACAACGATCTCGAGGAAAACGACCATACGCCGGGCTTCATCTCGGCGGCCGAATTCGTCGCCGGCGCCTTCCTGTCGGTCGACCTCGATTTTCGCGCGCTGCCCGGCATCTATGTCGGCATCGTCATGGGCCGGCATGCCGGCTTCCTGACCGCGGCCGCCGCGGCCTGGCAGCTCGACCCCGACAGCGGCCCGCATCTCGTCTACGTGCCGGAGCGGCCGTTCTCCGCCGCAGGCTTCATCGAGGACGTGCGCGCCACGCTCGACCGCCACAAGCGCTGTATCGTCGCCGTGTCGGAAGGCGTCAGCACCGCCGACGGCAAGGCGCTGGTCGAAAGCCTGGTGCCGGCGGACAAGCTCGAACGCGACCAGCACGGCAACGTCAAATTGTCGGGCAGCGACCTGCCTGCGGCGCTCGAACGGGCATTGGCCGAAGGGCTGCCGGGCAAGCGCGCCCGCGTCGACGCACTCGGCTACATGCCGCGCGGCTATGTCGGCGCCATCAGCGCGGTCGACGCGCAGGAGGCCTTCGATGCCGGCGCCTTCGCCGTCGGCGTCGCCGAACAGGGCGGCGGCTCGGTCGCGCTGCAGTATGATGGCAGCAAAATAGTGCTGAAGAAGGTGCCGCTGAAGAACGTCGCCGGCAAGACCCGGCACATGCCCGACGATTTCATGAAGTCCGACGCCAACCAACTGTCCGAGACCGGCATGGCCTATCTCAAGCGGCTGGTGCCGGAAAAATACAAGGTCGGAAAACCGTTCGTCTGATCTTGGGCTTGGAATTAATGCCCGGTCCCGCCTGATGGAAAACTGGTTCAGCAAGCGCATCGTCGACGACAGGACGATGATGCTGACCGAGCCGTTCGTGCACGACTATGTGCGCGCCAACATCTGGCATTTCACCGGTCGCGACGCCGACCTTCTGGTCGACACCGGCATGGGCATCTGTCCACTGGCGCCGCAGATAGAGACGCCCGCAGGCAAGCCGCTTCTGGTCGTCGCCACCCATATCCACCTCGACCATGTCGGCTCGCTGCACGAATTTCCGCTGCGGGCCGGGCCAAGGATGAGCGCGGCGCAATTCGAGAGCATGGATGAGGCCGCGACCTACGCCTACATGTTTCACGATCTCGAGGGCGCGGTTTCGAAGCTGCCCGAGCCGGGTTGGAAGTCGGCGGATTACAAGATCCCATCGGCGCCGCTGACGCGGACCCTTGACGAGGGCGACGTGGTCGACCTCGGCGACCGGCAATTTCGCGTGCTGCACCTTCCCGGCCACTCGCCGGATTCGATCGCGCTTTTCGACGAGGCCGATGGCCTGTTCTTTAGTGGCGACGCCATCTATGACGACACGCTGATCGACGATCTGCCGGATTCCGACAGGGGCGCTTATGCCAGCACGATGCGGCGCCTGCTCGACCTGCCGATCCGCATCGGCCATGGCGGCCACGGCCCGAGTTTCGACGGCAAGCGCATGCGTGAAATCGCGTCGGCCTATCTGCGATCCGTAAGCGCGCTCTGAATTAAATCTTCGTAAGGTCGGGCAAAAACCCTAATTCGGGCCATTCGGCACCCTAGATACCTCGTGTCGATCCGGCCGGCCGCCATGTACGGCGAGACAGGCCATCCCGGCCGTCGACACGCTGACGGGCGCCTTCTCCCAAGAGCCGCCCGAGGCGCCGGATCAACCCTCGCCCGGACAGAACGACCATGTCACCTCTTGGTATTCTTCGTAGGCATCGCGTCGCCGCCCTGCTGGGCGCCGCGCTGATCATCTCCCCCGCCGTCGTCTCCCTCGCTCAAAATGCCGGCAATGGCGGCTTGAGCAACGTCGCTGCGACGACGCAGACCCCTGTCGCAGGGATAACGGCTCCGAACGGATCGTTCGCGCCCATCGTGGCTTCGACCAAGCCCGCTGTCGTCACGGTCACGACAGTCATGAAGGCGCAACCGGATGCCATGAGCGAAGGTTCGCCTGAGAGTTCGCCCTTTGGCGGCAATTCGCCCTTCGACGACTATTTCCGCCAGTTCTTCGGCGATCAGGGCATGCCTGGTCCAAAGACGCCTCCGCAGCAACAGCAGTCGCAGCGCGCCGAGGCGCTCGGTTCGGGCTTCATCGTCAGCGCCGACGGCACCATCGTCACCAACAACCACGTCGTCGACGGCGCCTCCTCGATCAAGGTCACGCTCGACGACGGCACGGAGCTTCCGGCCAAGCTGGTCGGTCACGACGCCAAGAACGATCTCGCGGTGCTGAAGATCAAGGCCGGCAAGTCGCTGCCGACCGTGAAATGGGGCGACTCCGACAAGCTCATGACAGGCGACCAGGTGTTGGCGATCGGCAATCCGTTCGGCATCGGCACCACGGTCACGGCCGGCATTGTCTCGGCGCGTGGCCGTGACCTGCACAGCGGGCCGTTCGACGATTTCATTCAAATCGACGCGCCGATCAATCACGGCAATTCCGGCGGCCCGCTGGTGGATGTCAGCGGCAATGTCGTCGGCATCAACACGGCGATCTATTCGCCGAATGGCGGCAGCGTCGGTGTCGGCTTCGCCATTCCGTCGGACCAAGCAGAGAAGGTGGTTGCCAAGCTGATGAAGGGTGGCGACATCGAATACGGCTATCTCGGCGTCGAGATCCAGCCGGTCACCCCGGACGTGGCCAGCGCCATCGGGCTCGATCATCCCGCCGGCGCCTTGGTCTCGCAGGTCAATGACGGCTCGCCCGCGGCCAAGGCCGGTGTCGAGACCGGCGATGTCATAACCAGCTTCGCCGGACAGGACGTCAAGGATCCCAAGGATCTGTCGCGGGCTGTCGCCGACGTCGCGCCGGGTGCCAGGAAGACACTGGATGTCTGGCGCAAGGGCAAGGCCATGCGGATTTCCGTCGATGTCGGCCGCAACAGCGACGATGTGAAAACGGCATCCACCGGCGATTCCAGCGCGCCGGGGACAGAACAGGGCTCCCGCGCGCCGGCCATCGGCCTCGGCCTGATGGACATCACGCCCGACATCCGCCAGCAGATGAACCTGGCCGACAACGAGCGCGGCGCGGTGGTCGCCACCGTCAACCCGGACAAGGCCGCGGCCACCGCAGGCATCCAGCCGGGCGACATCATCGTCGCCGTCAACCAGGCGCCGGTGAAGAACGCCAGGCAGGTCACGCAAGCCATCGCGCAGGCCGGCAAGTCAGGCCGCAAGTCGGTGCTGCTGCTGGTCGAACGCGAGGGCAGCCAGATCTATGTCGCCGTCCCGTTCGCCAATGGCTGAACCGTGATCCCGCATTTCGCTCGTAGCAGGTTCGACGAACCTGCTACGAGCTGCTAGCGCGCGGCTGTATCGGCGCGGATGAGCACTGTCACCGAACCATTCTGGAGCAGCAAGCGGTAGCCCCGCAGCGCTTCTGCGACCGCGGGGTTGTCGCGAAGTGGCCTCGGCGGAGGGGGGTTGTCCGCGATCTTCAGCAATACCGGGGCACTGGGTACCGCCGTCCCATCGTCAAGGACGATGTCCGGCCGTTTGGTGGTCACTTCCTTCGCAATATCGAGAATGTATGTGTCCCGCAGTGCTTGCAGTTCCTTCCGTGTGACCGGATCCCTCCCCGCCTCGATCAGCAGCCCGGAATCCCTGACCATCCACGCGGAGGGGTGACGACCGACAAGGCGGCCACCGACCGCCCGCACGAGTGGGTTGCCGACCTGCAGCCGAGAGCCGATCGACATGACGGTGGGGCGATCGACGGCGATGGCGATGGCGGCTGTAGCCGCGTCCAGATCGCCGCGAGGCTGCAACAGCGCTGAGACCTGTCCCTGAAGGGCGATCAGTATCAAGAGAAGCAGGCCGAGCGCGGTTCCGGTCCTGGCCAAGATGGTCAGGTCCCGCCACGGCGGCCGCCGGACAAATTGGAGCAGGAACGCCAAGGCGCCAAATGTCAGGAACGGCAGCGCCTGATAGGTCCAACCCTTGCCCATCATGAGGAAAGCGGGGACATAAGCTGTCCCGGCCAGAAGCAGTATTTTCGCATCGCGATGAATACGGTCGGGGCGAGCCATTGCGAGCGTGGTCGCCGCCATTGCCAGGAACGCTTCGATCGGCCAGAGCGTCAACATATCAACGACCGGCGCGCGCATCGGCAGATAGACCTGACGCAGCAACGGCAAGACATCGGTGAAGAAGGGGCGCATGAAGACTGCGACCGCAGTCAGATAGATGACGGTCAAGATGCCGCCGACGATATTCTCCGTCGTCCAAAGCGGACGCAATGAGCGTCGTTGCAGCGCAACCACCAAGGCCGGCACCGCCAGCGCCAGCACACTGTAAGGAGGCTTGATCATGACGAAGACAGCGGCGCCTACACCCGCAACGATCTGCTCGGCAGCGCTGCCGGCGTGGAAGTCCACTCTGTGATCGCGCACCGAGAACAGAGCCAGCCATGGCAGCAAGGCAATGACGGAAATCTGCTCGCGTTGGCCGAAATCCAGCGGCAGCAGGAACAGCACGCAAAACACCGCGACCGGAGCGAGCCGGGCGTATCGCTTGAGCGATTCATCGGCCTGGATGAGAATGCGGGCCGAAAACCAGATTGAAGCAACCGCCAGCGCCGCCAGTCCAACGCTCAGCCAGAGTTCCGCCGCGAGCCCGGTCAGCCGCTCCATGACAAGGAAGGGCAGATAGAGCCAGGTTGAAAACGGCGGGTTGGCCTCGGCAATATCAACGTAAAGGCGTTCGCCATTGAGGACGCGGTCGCCGACCGTCAGCAGCCAGGAGACGTCGACATTGACCGGTAGAAGAAGCGAGGTGATGGTCGCATAGGCGACGATCAGCAACGTTGCAGCGGCCGGAGCACCGAGACGAGACGCGGCCTGGCTGGAATTCAAGCTTGCCGGCTTGCCCGGGGCAATGAGCGGCGCATCCATGCCAACGGCCTTCACCACAACAGCTGATATGGCGGAGTTCTAGCAACCAATCGGTTAAGGGCGTTCTAATCGGACGCCAGTCGCATCGAAACGGTTCGAGCGGAATCGTTTTCTGAAAGCCTAGAGCTTGCGCAGCGCCACTTCCTCGACCAGGTGGTCGGCGCCCTTGCGCAGGATCAAGTCGGCGCGGGCGCGCGTCGGCAGGATGTTCTCGCGCAGGTTCTTCAGGTTGATGTTGGTCCACAGGCCCTCGGCGATTGCCTTGGCCGCATCCTCCGACAGCCGCGAATAGCGATGGAAGAAGGAGTCCGGGTTGCGGAAGGCGGTCTCGCGCAGCCGCATGAAGCGGGAAATATACCACTGGTGGATCAGCTTCTCATCGGCATCGATATAGATGGCGAAGTCGAAGAAGTCCGACAGGAAAGGCACGATCTTGCCGTCCTGCGGCAGCTTGCCCGGCTGCAGCACGTTGATGCCTTCGAAGATCAGGATGTCGGGCCGGTCGATGGTGACGAACTCGCCGGGGATGACGTCATAGGTGAGGTGCGAATAGACCGGCGCGCGGACGTCGGGCAACGCCGACTTGATGCCCGAGAGGAAACGCAGCAGCGCGCCGACATCGTAGCTGTCGGGAAACCCCTTGCGCTCCATCAGGCTTTCGCGGCGCAGCACCTCATTGGGCAGCAGGAAGCCGTCGGTGGTGATGAGGTCGACCTTGGGGCTCGACGGCCATCGCGCCAGCAATTCCTTCAGCACGCGCGCCGTGGTCGATTTGCCGACCGCGACCGAACCGGCGATGCCGATGATGAACGGCGTCTTGGCGACATCGACGGCATTGAAGAAGGCCTGGCGCTGCCTGAAAAGAAGCTGGCTCGCCTCGACATGCGCCGACAAAAGCCGCGACAGCGACAGATAGATGCGCTTGACCTCTTCGAGGTCGACCGGGTCGTTGAGCGACCGCAGGCGGCGGAACTCGTCCTCGCTCAGCGTCAGCGGGGTGTCGGCGCGGAATTGCGACCATTGCTCGGCCGAGAAAAAGCGAAACGGGGAATATTTCTCGGTTGGCGCGAGCTGATCCATCGAGATACCTGCCCTCCCTCGCGGTCAGCCCTTGGGCCGTGACGCCTTCTCGGCGATGCCCGAACGCCCGGTGCGGCCTTCGAGCTCCCTGAGCACGTCGTTCAGCGGAACGCCCGCTATGCCGAGAACGACGAGCCAATGATATATGAGATCGGCGCTTTCCGAAACGAGGCCCTGTTTGTCGCCCTTGACGGCGGCAATCACGGTCTCGACCGCCTCCTCGCCGAGCTTCTGCGCCGCCTTGTCCATGCCGCGCGAAAACAGCTTGGCCGTCCATGAGTCCGGATCGCCGGAATGGGCGCGGTCGCTGACGATTTTTTCCAGGTCGGAGAGCGAAAACTCGGCCATGTCAGTCTATCTTCTTGTTTAAGCCTGCTCTTTTCCGAAAGCCGGTTCAAGGAACATGCTCTAGGACCTGTTTCCCAGCGAGTCCAGCCGCATCGGCAGGCCGGCCGCGGCCATATGCGCCTTGGCTTGCGCGATGGTGTAGGTGCCGAAGTGGAAGATGGAGGCCGCCAGAACAGCCCCTGCATGGCCGTCACGAATGCCTTCGACCATATGATCCAGCGTGCCGACGCCACCCGATGCGATGACTGGCGCACGCACCGCGTCCGATACCGCCCGGGTCAGCGCGATGTCGTAGCCGGCCTTGGTGCCATCGCGGTCCATCGAGGTCAACAGGATCTCGCCGGCGCCGCGATCGACCATTTTTCGCGCAAACTCGATGGCGTCGATGCCGGTCTTTTCGCGCCCGCCATGGGTGAAGATTTCCCAGCGGTCGGCTTCATTGGGCGCCGACACTTTCTTGGCGTCGATGGCGACGACGATGCACTGGTTGCCGAACTTGTCGGCGGCTTCGGCGACGAAATCCGGGTTCTTCACCGCGGCCGTGTTGATCGACACCTTGTCGGCGCCGGCCAGCAGCAATTTCCTGATGTCGGAGACCTGGCGCACGCCGCCGCCGACGGTCAGCGGCATGAAGCATTGTTCGGCGGTGCGGGCGATGACGTCGAAGATGGTCTCGCGATTGTCCGACGAAGCGGTGATGTCGAGAAAGCAGAGCTCGTCGGCGCCGGCGGCATCATAGGCCTTGGCTGCCTCCACCGGATCGCCGGCGTCGATGAGATCGACGAAATTGACGCCCTTGACGACACGGCCGTCCTTGACGTCGAGGCAAGGGATGACGCGGGCTTTCAGCATCAGCGGCCCTCTATCGTGGCAAGCAGATCGTTGAGCAACTGGCCGACCAGCGGCGGCACATCGGCCCGGGCATCGAAGGCCGGATCGTAAGCGGAAACGGTGATGCCGACGACCGGCACCGCAAGCGCCATGGCGCAGGCCGCGTGGCGCAGCTGCTCCGCACTCGGTCCGCCTGACGTGACATAGCGGTTGGCCTGCAGCGCCTTGGGATCATGCACGTCGAGATCGAGATGCATGTGCACGCTGTTGGCGCCGGCGGCCTTCAATTGTTCCGTCGCTTGCGCCACGCCGGGGCATTCCGTCCGGATGACCGGCAATGTTTCGAGAAGTTTTTCCTCCGCCGGATCGAGATCGCGGGCGTTGACGAGCACGCAGCGCGCGGGATCGATCGGCCTGAAGCCGGGAATGGCCGATGCCATCGGGCGCCAGCACAGGCCGAGCACCGTCGACAGCGCCATGCCGTCGAGAAAACCGTATACGGACGTCTCGGGCGTGTTGAGGTCGCCATGCTGGTCGGCCCAGATGATGGCGTCGGCGCCTTCGCCGGCGACCGCGCCGGCACTGGTCAGGCAGTTTCCGGCCAGCACGATGGGAAACCGCCCTCTGTCTCGGGCGATGCGGACCTCGCCCGAGACGGCGTTGCAGACGGCGAAACCCGTGGCGATCTCGCGCTCCTGGTCGTCACCGACCCTGCCGATATCTTCGACCGTGACGTCATGGCCGGCAAGGGTCAAGGCGTCGACCAGCCCGCCCGAGATCAGCGCGTCGGGCCCCTGGCCCATGCCGCCATGATAGTGGCCGCTGTCATAGGAGGCCAGGATGAGCGAAACCTTCACGACCGCGTCTCCGTCGCTGGCCTGCCCTGCAGGATGGCCAGCGCCTCTGCGGGATCGATGCGGCCGTCATAGAGCGCCCGGCCCGAGATGGCGCCTTCGAGCTTTTGTGCGTCGGGCATGGTCATGCGCACGATGTCGGCGATCGAAGCCAGCCCGCCGGAGGCGATGACCGGGATCGACACGGCGTCGGCGAGATCGATGGTGGCGTCCCAGTTGATGCCGGTCAGCACGCCGTCGCGGTCGATGTCGGTGTAGATGATGGCGGCCACGCCGGCGCCTTCGAATTTCCTGGCAAGTTCGATGACGCCGAGGCTCGACGCCTCGGCCCAGCCTTCGACGGCAACCTTGCCGGCCTTGGCATCGATGCCGACGGCGACCTTGCCCGGAAATGCCTTGCAGGCCTGCCTGACCAGATCGGGATCGCGCACCGCCACCGTGCCGAGGATGACGCGGGCCAGCCCACGGTCGAGCCAATCCTCGATCTGCTCCAGCGTGCGGATGCCGCCGCCGAGCTGTACGGGGTTCTTCGTCGCCTTCAGGATCGCGCCGACCGCGGCTCTGTTGACGCTCTGGCCCTGGAAAGCGCCGTTGAGGTCGACGACATGCAGCCACTCAAAACCCTGCTCTTCGAAGGCCTTGGCCTGCGCGGCCGGATCGTCATTGTAGATGGTCGCGGTCGCCATGTCGCCGTGCTTCAGGCGCACGCATTGGCCGTCCTTGAGGTCGATGGCTGGAAACAGGATCATACGGCTTGGGGCTCCTGGAACGTTTGGGCGCCCGAATTGGCCGGTGGAGCGCTGCGATCCATCACAGGTCCGCGCTGCCCCTCATCGCCCTGCCGGGCACTTCTCCCCGTATAGAGACGGGGAGAAGGGGGCAGTTCCGGCCTCGTCGCCTCTTTCAGAATTGTCGAAAACATCGAAGACAGCGTTTTTCTCCCCGTCCTTATACGGGGAGAAATGTCCGGCAGGACAATGAGGGGCAGCGCCAACGGTCGGTGCGGATGGCTCATCAGGGCCTCCAGCGCAGGAAATTCGTGATCAGCGCCAGGCCCAGCGCCTGGCTCTTTTCAGGATGGAACTGCGTGCCGGCCAGATTGTCGCGGGCGACCGTGGCGGTCACCGGGCCGCCATAGTCGGCAACCGCAAGGACCTCGTCGGAGTTTTTCGCATCGAGATGGTAGGAGTGGACGAAATAGGCATGCAGCCCGTCTGGCCCGGTCGGAATGCCGGAAAACAGCGGGTGCCGACGCCTCAATTCGATCGTGTTCCAGCCGATCTGCGGAATCTTCAGCGCCGGATCGGCAGGCTGGATCTCCTTGACGTCACCCGATATCCAGCCGAAGCCGTTGGTGATGGTCTTCTCGAGGCCGCGCTGCGACATCAGCTGCATGCCTACGCAAATGCCCAGGAAAGGCCGGCCCTTGGCGATGGCGACCTCCTCGACCGCCTCCCACATGCCCTCGACGGCGCGCAGGCCGGCCGCGCAATCGGCGTAAGCGCCGACGCCGGGCAGGACGATGCGGTCCGCGGTGCGCACACGGTCGGCATCGGCCGTCAGGTCGATCTCGGCCGCGATGCCGGCCTCACGCGCGGCGCGCTCGAAAGCCTTGGTGGCCGAGCGCAGATTGCCCGAACCGTAATCGATGATCGCAACGCGCATCTCAGCGCCGTCCCGGAATGTGGGTCAGCCCCAGCGCCATGCCGGGCTGCGCCGGGCGCGCCAGAGCGGCATCCGGAACGATGCGCGGCGCGGGTGCCGCTTCATCCGAAAGACCTTCGATCTCAAGGGCATAGCGCATGTCGGCGTCCCCGAGCCGACCGGCCTCGACGACGCCCCATTCATGCCAGCCGCGGCGGCGCATCGCCGCGATGCGCAATCCCTGGCCCTCCAGGCCGACATAGAGCGAGACGAGCAGCGACAGCAGCGAGCCGGCGACGCCGAGGCCAAGTTTCTGACCAAGCATCGAAAGCACGCCCATGATGACAAAGGCCAGCGCCGCTTCGACCCACAGCCGGTGCCAGGCAAGCCACAGCGGCGGCACCAGCAGGCCGAGCCAGGTGAAGCCGTCGCGGACCAACGTCGTCATGTCGACTTTCTCGCTGCGGCCAGGTGGCTCCATCACGACATAGGCGGTCATGAGGCTATCCCTTCAAAGAACCCTTGGTGGAGGGAACCGCGTCGGGCTGGCGCGGATCGCGCTCGAGCGCGGCGCGCAGCGCGCGCGCCACCGCCTTGAAGCAGGTCTCGGCGATATGATGGTTGTTGGCGCCATAGTGGTTGGTGACATGCAGCGTGATGCCGGCATTCTGCGCCAGCGCCTGGAAGAACTCACGCACCAGTTCGGTGTCGAAGGTGCCGATCTTGGGCGACGAGAACGAAACGTTCCAGACCAGGAAGGGGCGGCCCGAGACGTCGATCGCCGCACGCGTCAGCGTCTCGTCCATGGCAAGGTCGATCGAGGCATAGCGCATGATGCCGCGCCGCTCGCCCAACGCCTTGGTCAAGGCCTGGCCGAGCGCGATGCCGGTGTCCTCGACCGTGTGGTGGTCGTCTATGTGCAGGTCGCCCTTGGCCCTGACGGTCATGTCGATCAGCGAATGGCGGGAAAGCTGGTCCAGCATATGGTCGAAGAAGCCGACGCCGGTGGCGATGTCCGATTTGCCGGAGCCGTCGACATGGATCGACACCGAGATGTCGGTTTCCCTGGTCTTGCGGCTTGCATCGGCGGAACGGGGCGCCATCACTCTATCCTTGTGCCAGTGGTTCAGACCGCGACCGGTTCACGGGCCTCAAGCGCTCGCTGGCTTGAAAACGAGAGCCTTCTAGCAGCATGATCCGGCGATTGCCAGTTGCGATCCCGGCCGCTATCGAGCGGTTTGCAATCATTGGCCCCATGCATACATATGGCCGATCAAAGTCACTCGTACCGCGCCAAATCGCCTTTTAAAGGGATGGCGCTGCTCGGAGCAGGAAATGTCCAATGAATTGACCATGCATGCCACGACGATCGTGACCGTGCGCAAGGGCAACAAGGTGGTGATCGCCGGCGACGGCCAGGTCAGCCTTGGCCAGACCATCATGAAGGGCAATGCCCGCAAAGTGCGCCGCATCGGCAAGGGCGGCAATGTGATTGCTGGCTTTGCCGGTGCCACCGCCGATGCCTTCACGCTGCTGGAGCGGCTCGAAGCAAAGCTCGAACAGTATCCTGACCAACTCACCCGCGCGTGCGTCGAGCTCGCCAAGGACTGGCGCACCGACCGCTATCTGCGCCGGCTGGAGGCGATGATGCTGGTTGCCGACAAGTCGGTCTCGCTGGCACTGACGGGCAATGGTGACGTGCTGGAGCCCGAACATGGCGTCATGGCCATCGGTTCGGGCGGCAATTACGCTCTGGCCGCGGCGCGCGCGCTGATGGACACCGACAAGGATGCCGAGGAGATCGCCCGCAAGGCGATGCAGATCGCCTCCGACATCTGCGTCTACACCAACAACAATTTCGTCGTCGAAACGCTCGATGCCGCCTGAGAGGGTGGTGCCCTACGATTTTCGGCCGGTGACCAAAAAGGACCTGCCGATGATCGCCGGCTGGCTGGCCGAGCCGCATGTCGCCGAGTGGTGGGACGATCCGGAGACGGAAATCGCAGAGATTGCCGATCACATAGACAGCATTTCCGTCGAGCCGCTGATCGTGGAGCTCGACGGCAAGCCGATCGCTTATCTCCAAAGCTACGACCCCCATATGGAGGACGATCATCCCTATTCCGATCAGCCGTTCGGCACGCTCGGCATTGATCTTTCGATCGGCCGGCCGGAACTGGTCGGCATCGGCCATGGCTCGGCGATCGTGCGCCAGTTCGTCGAAGACCTGTTCGAGGAAGGCGTGCCGCGCGTCATCATCGACCCCGATCCCGCCAACATCAGGGCCATTCGCGCCTATGAAAAGGCGGGATTTCGGGCCATTGATCGCAGGCAATCGATCTATGGCGACGTCGTGCTGATGGCGATCGACGCCGAAGACGCGCAAGAGGGGTAATCCAGGGCATGGCCACATCCAGCGACGACAAGAGCCTTTCTGCTTACGAGGATAGCTGGCGGATGGGGCTGCTGATCGTCGCCGGCCTGCTCGTCGCCCAGGCCGTCACGCTCTACCTGATGGGCCATCCGCCGATCTGTACCTGCGGTTATGTCAAGCTGTGGCATGGCGTGGTGAACAGTTCGGAGAATTCCCAGCACATTTCGGACTGGTACACCTTTTCCCACATCATCCACGGCTTCCTGTTCTATGCGCTGGCCCGGTTCCTGTTCCCGCGCTCGCCGATCGGCTTGCGGCTGGCATTCGCCGTCCTCATCGAGGGCGGCTGGGAAATCCTCGAAAACAGCCCGTTCATCATCGAGCGCTACCGCGCCGGCACCATCTCGCTCGATTATTACGGGGACAGCATCATCAATTCGGTGTCCGACACACTGGCCATGGTGCTGGGATTTGTGATGGCGCGAAGGCTACCTATATGGGTGATCGTCAGCCTCGCCATCCTCTTCGAACTGGGTACCGGCTATCTCATCCGGGACAATCTGACGCTCAACGTGATCATGCTGCTGCATCCGTTCGAGGCCATCAAGCAGTGGCAAAGTGGAATTTAGTGATATGAGCACATTTTCTCCCCGCGAAATCGTTTCGGAACTCGACCGCTTCATCATCGGCCAGAAGGACGCCAAGCGCGCCGTGGCCATCGCCTTGCGCAACCGCTGGCGCCGCCAGCAGCTCGAAGGCCAGATGCGCGAAGAGGTGATGCCGAAGAATATCCTGATGATCGGCCCGACAGGCGTCGGCAAGACCGAGATCTCGCGCCGCCTGGCGCGGCTGGCCGGCGCGCCGTTCGTCAAGGTCGAGGCGACCAAATTCACCGAAGTCGGCTATGTCGGCCGCGACGTCGAGCAGATCATCCGCGACCTGGTCGAGATCGCCATCGGCCTGGTGCGCGAGAAGATGCGAGAGGACGTCAAGGCGCGCGCCCATGTCAACGCCGAGGAGCGTGTACTGGAAACTCTAGTCGGCAAGACGGCGAGCCCGGCGACGCGCGACAGCTTCCGCAAGAAACTGCGCGACGGCGAACTCGACGACAAGGAAATCGAGATCGAGGTGGCCGACACCGGCAATGGCGGCATGCCCGGCTTCGAGATTCCCGGCATGCCGGGCGCCAATATCGGCGTGCTCAACATCAACGACATGCTGTCGAAGGCGATGGGCGGCAAGAAGACCAAGCTGCGCAAGACCACGGTGAAGGAATCCTACGACCTGCTGGTCGCAGACGAGTCCGACAAGCTGCTCGACCAGGACGAGGTGGTGCGCCGGGCGCTGGACGCGGCGGAGAATGACGGCATCGTCTTCCTCGACGAGATCGACAAGATCGCGGCCAGGTCTGACATTTCGGGCGGCCCTTCGCGTGAAGGCGTGCAGCGTGATCTGCTGCCGCTGGTCGAAGGCACCACGGTGGCGACCAAATACGGGCCGTTGAAGACGGATCACATCCTGTTCATCGCGTCGGGCGCATTCCACGTCTCGAAGCCGTCCGACCTGCTGCCGGAATTGCAGGGACGCCTGCCGATCCGCGTCGAGCTGCGTGCGCTGGAGAAGGAGGACTTCGTCCGTATCCTGACCGAGACCGAGGCCAGCCTGATCAAGCAGTATATCGCGCTGATGAAGACCGAGGGCGTCGAGCTCACCTTCACCGACGACGCCATCGATTCGCTCGCCGGCGTCGCCGTCGACCTCAACGCCAGTATCGAGAATATCGGCGCGAGGCGGCTGCAGACGGTGATGGAGCGGGTGCTGGACGAGATCTCCTACGATGCGCCCGACCGCAACGGCACGGCCGTCACAATCGACGCTGCCTATGTCCAGAAGCATGTCGGCGACCTCTCCAGAAACACGGATCTGTCGCGGTTCATCCTTTGAACGGCAGCGCCGGACCGTTCCGGCGCGGGATCCGGTGACACCTTCCGGCAGGAGCCATGTGTGGCCAGATGGTACCATCTGGCCACCTTTCGTCTCGCCGGATGATGACGCGCTCTCGACTCAACCAAGAGCAATACCCTAGTTTGCGCGGCAATTCTCTAGGCGGCGGCGCATGAAAAAACTCATCCTGGTCATTCTCGGCTTGACGCTGGCGGCGACGCTGTTCGCCGCCGATGCGGCGACATTGGTGCCGGCGGGAAACCGCAATGCCGAGCAGCCGGACATTCCCGGCGCCTCAAGCCGACGCACGCAGGCGACCAACACCACCTTCCAGGCGAAGTACCGCAAGGTCTACGCGCTGCTGCAGAACGACGCCGATCTGCGCGCCAAGATCAAGAAGGCGGCAAGCGCCTATGGCATCGACCCCTTGCATATCGTTGGCGCCATCGTCGGCGAGCACACCTACAATGTCGACGCCTATGACCGACTGCAGACCTACTACGTCAAGGCGATCTCCTATCTCTCGAGCAAGCTCTCCTTCGCCTATGACGGCGAGGACATCACCGATTTCGTGCAGCGACCGGAATTCAAGAAATGCGCCGCGATTTCGGACAGCTACGATCTGTGGGAATGCCGCGAACAGGTCTGGAACCGTTCGTTTCGCGGCAAGACAGTCGGCGGCGAGGATTTCCCCGACAACCGTTTCGGCGCCACCTTCTTCCAGCCCTACTATGCCGGCCAGACCTTCGGCCTCGGCCAGCTCAACCCGTTGACCGCCCTGCAGATGAGCGACCTCGTGCACAAGGTGTCCGGCTTGCCGAAGCTCGACGTCTCCGATCCCAACTCGGTCTACAAGACCATCATGGATCCGGACCTGACGCTGCCATATGTCGCGGCGACGATCAGGAAGTCGATCGACGCCTATAAGAGCATCGCCGGCTTCGACATTTCGGGCAATCCAGGACTGACCGCCACGCTCTACAATGTCGGCAATCCGGAGCAGCGCGCCTATGCGCTGAAGGCTGAAAACGGCAAGCGCCGCGCCGCCGGCGAGCCGGAGAAGCTGCCGGAAGAGAATTATTACGGCTGGCTGGTCAACGACAAGCTGCCGGAGCTCAGGGCGCTGTTCTAGCGGCTCCGGCGTGGTGGCATTAGCTCGTTGACGCCTGGGCCGCCCCTCATTGTCCTGCCGGACATTTCTCCCCGTATAGTGACGGGGAGAAAGATGCTGATATCAATGATTTCGCCAATTTTTAGCGGTGCATGATGAATTGCGGCGAGGGTGCCACAGCTCCCTTCTCCCCGTTCTACGGGGACAAGATGCCGGCAGGCAGATGAGGGGCGGCGCCGCCATCGGCGAGCCGATGTGACCGTTCAGGCGCCAGCAACGCCTTCAGCTTGACGTCAGGCGATCCCAGCGCCTCCACCGACGGCTTCGCTCGCTTGCCGATCAGCATTTCGGCGAGCCTTATGTCGCGGGCCACCGCATTGCCCGGGCCGATGCCGCTGGCCGCCACCAGCCTGCCTTCCTCGGCCAGATGAAACAGGATGAAGGCGCCGTCACTGAGATCGCGACGCACCGTGCTGCGGCCTTCGTCGGAAAGTCCGGCGATCTGTAGGGACAGGCCATATTGATCCGACCAGAACCACGGCACCGCCGCATGCGCCTCGCCGGCGCCAAGCATGTTCCTGGCCCCCAGCGCGCCCTGTTCCTGCGCATTGCGCCAGGCTTCCAGCCGCACGCGGCGGCCGCCATAGACGGCGAGCGGAAACGAGCAGCAATCGCCGGCGGCGAAGATGTCGGGATCGCTGCTGCGCAGCTCGGCGTCGACTGCGATGCCATTTTCGATGGCCAGGCCGGCTTCCGCCGCGAGCCCGGTCACGGGCACGGCGCCGATGCCGATGACGGCGAGGTCGGCTGATATCTCGCGCCCGCCGGCAAGCATCACTCGCACCTCCTTGCCGTCGTCGGCGATGGAGGCGATGCCTTGCCCGCAGACCAGGTCGACACCCTCGGCGACATGCGCTTTGTGAATGATTTCGGCGATCTCGGCCGGAACGCCACGCATCAGGATGCGCGGCTGCGCCTCGATGACGGTGACCGAAGCGCCGAGCTTGCGCGCCGCCGCGGCAAGCTCGAGGCCGATGAAGCCGCCGCCGATGACGGCGATGCGGTTGCCGGCACGAAGATGGGCGCGAATGGCCAGCGCGTCGGCGAAGGTTCTGAGATAGACGCAGCGCCCGCCAAGGCCAGGCATCGGCAGCTTGCGCGGCGTCGAGCCGGTGGCGAGCAGCAGCTTGTCGTAGGGCAGCGCCGAGCCGTCGGACAGGCGCACCGTGTGCGCCGCGCGATCGATAGCCACGGCCTGGACGGAATGGATATGCCGGATCGATTTTTCGGCCAGCACCTCGTCGCTGGCGATCGCCTTGATTGCCGGCGCGTCGCTGGCCATCGCCTCCTTGGACAAAGGCGGCCTCTCATAGGGCAGATGCGGCTCGTCGCCGACCAGCGTCACCGGCCCGTCATAGCCGAGATCGCGCAAGGCGAGTGCGGCCCGACCGCCGCATTCCCCGGCTCCGATGATCACCATCCCGCGTGCCATGCCGGTCACCCGATCTGAACGAGGACTTTGCCGGCGTCGACCTTGACCGGATAGGTCTTGATGTTGACGCAGACCGGCGCGCCCCTGGCCGCGCCGGTCTTGTAGTTGAAGCGGCCATTGTGCTTGGGACATTCGATGATGTCATCCATCACCAGCCCGTCGGCGAGATGCACCTTCTCATGCGTGCAAAGTCCGTCGGTGGCGAAATACTCGTCGTCCGGGCTGCGATAGATGGCGAAGGTGCGCCCGCCATGATCGAAGCGCATCACGTCCTCTTCATCGATGTCACCGGCGGCGCACGCCTCGACCCAATCGCTCATTCAGTCCTCCCCTGGAGCCGTTCGATGTCATTCCGCCGCCGTGGCGACGGCGTCGTTGTGGAATTCCTCGCGGTATGGCCTGGCGGTCGGCGGCAGCTCGCGCTTGAGGAAATAATCCTCGTTGCGCAGCTGGCGGCGGAAGACCGGGATCATCTCGCGGTACCCGGCCAGGATCGATCGCGTCGGTGCCGGCAGATCGTGCTTGATCAGCGCATGCAGCCTGGGCAGCGCATGGTAGGGCACCATCGGGAACATGTGATGCTCGACGTGGTAGTTCATGTTCCAGTAGATGAAGCGGCTGATCGGGTTCATGTAGACGGTGCGGCTGTTCAGCCGGTGATCGGTGACGTTCTCGGCCAGCCCGCCATGCTGCAGCAGGCCGACCATGACATGATGCCAGGCACCGTAGAGCCTGGGCAGGCCGACCAGCATCAAGGGCAGGAACGATCCGGTGTAGAGCGCCAGCGCGATGGTCGCGGCATAGATCGCCGTCCAGATGCGGGCAATGCGGATCGCCTTCTGCTGTTCCTGCTCGGGAATGAAGGTCTTCTCGGCCGCGCTGATGTTGCCGGCGGCGTTGCGCAGCATGTCTGACATCGCGTGCCAGGCGTCGAGCACGCCGACAAAACCGAGGACGAGGCGCACCAGGTCCGGCGGCCGCATGACCGAAATCTCAGGGTCGCGGCCGACGATGATGGTGTCGGTGTGATGGCGCGTGTGGCTCCAGCGCCAGGTCACCGGATTGCGCATGATCATGAAGCAGGCGACCTGATAGACCGCATCATTCATCCACTGCGTGCGGAACGCCGTGCCGTGGCCGCATTCGTGCCAGCGTGAATCGGTGGATGAGCCGTAGAGCACACCATAGGCGAAGAAGAACGGTACGCACCACCAGCTGCCCCAGAACCAGGCGCCGCCGGCGCCGCTGATGGCGAGGGCGGCCAGCCAGATCGCCGTGTCGCGGATCGCCGGACCATCGGAGCGCTGCATCAGCTCCTTCATCTGCTTGCGGGGAATGTCGGTGTGATACCACTCGGCCGCCGACAGGCCGTTTTCGACGGCAAGTCGGGCGTCGCGGCCGATCAGGCTATAATCACGCCGGGACGGCGCTGCGGTCATGATTGCCTCCCAAGGCAGGGGCATTCGCCATGCGAATGCCGATCACCACTGGTTTCATGCCTAGAAATAACGCCGCGCCATGATAGACTCAACGTCACAAAGATAGTTTCTATCATTTCCTATCAAAGTGGTATATCAATACCAGGCAATCGAACGGGGCGATCATGGCGAAACGGCCGACCATAACAGATCTGGCGCGCGTCTCCGGCGTCAGCGTCGCCACGGTGGACCGCGTGCTCAACAATCGCTTGCCGGTTCGCGAGGAAACGGCACGCCGCGTCTACGAGACCGCGACCGAGATCGGCTATCACGCGGCCGGCCTGATCAAGCAGCGTATGCGCCATGAATTGCCGGAATACCGGCTCGGCTTCCTGCTTTTGAGAGGCAACGACGTCTTCTACACGGAGTTCGCGCGGCAACTCGAACTCGCGGTGTCGCAATCGCAGCGCTTTCGCGGCGTCGCGATCATCGACTTCGCCGTTTCGCTGACGCCGGACGAAATCGTCGAGCACACGCGCAAGCTGGCGGCCAAGTGCAAGGCCGTCGCCCTGGTCGGGCCGGATCACCCGGCGCTGACGGTCATTGTCGAGGAGATGAAGGCCAGGGGATTGCCGGTTTTTTCGCTGCTGTCCGACTTCGCCGCCGGCATTCGCGAGGGCTATGTCGGCCTCGACAACCGCAAGGTCGGGCGCACGGCAGCCTGGATGATCTCGAAAGCGGCGAAGCGGCCGGGCAAGGTCGCGCTTTTCGTCGGCAGCCACCGCTTCCACGGCCATGAACTGCGCGAGATCGGCTTCCGCTCCTTCTTCCGCGAACAGGCGCCGGACTTCACCCTGCTCGAAACGCTGGTCAATCTCGAGGCCAACCAGATCACGCAGGACACGCTGCTCGACCTGCTCGGCCGTCATCCGGACCTCGTCGGCTGCTATGTCGCGGGCGGCGGCATGGAAGGCGCGGTCGCGGCGCTTAGGCAGGCCAAGCCAGCAGAGATGCCAGCGGTGGTCTGCAACGAGATATCGGCGGTCTCGCGATCCGCCCTGGCGGACGGGGTGCTGACCATGGTGATCTCCACGCCTCTGGCGGCTTTGTGCCGCGAACTGCTCGATC
The DNA here is from genome assembly GCF_004791595.1 of Mesorhizobium sp. M8A.F.Ca.ET.202.01.1.1. NCBI lineage: Bacteria > Pseudomonadati > Pseudomonadota > Alphaproteobacteria > Hyphomicrobiales > Phyllobacteriaceae > Mesorhizobium > Mesorhizobium sp. M8A.F.Ca.ET.202.01.1.1. The sequence continues at coordinate 185,472 of NZ_SRUN01000008.1, forward strand.
TCATGGCGCACGCCATCGAGACGGGCGCGGCTAACGCTCCCGGCCAGACCTTCCTGCCGTTCGACATCTACCTGCCCGAGAACATCTAGCGCGCCAGGGCTTTCAGCGCGTCGCCCGACGGGGGCATCCAAATTTGACGCATTAATGATTGCTAATATATACATGCCCGATGGGCGGAGATGGGTTTGGGTACATCGCTTTTGGGAGCGACGAGCTCTATGCGCGTGGCGCGCTCTTCAGCGCCCTTCGCCTGCTTTACTATTGCCCGGATGCCAGGGTCATGGTCCTGACCGACAGGCCCTCCATTTTCGACGGCTATCCTATCGAAACGATCGAGCTAACGGCCGAGAGAAAGGCCGAGATGTCCTTCGGCAATCGATACAGGTTTGGCATCAAGGCAGCCGGCATCGTCGATTTGCTGCGGCGTTGCGAGCGCCTGTTCTTCATGGACACGGACATGTATCCGACCGGCGACATATCGCGATGTTTCAGGCGAATTACAGCGTTGTCCTCCATAATGTGGCGGTGCGAAGGGCGCCCAAAGGCCCCTTATCGAGCGCTCGAAGGCAAAGGGCTCTCAATTGGAGGCCACATCCTGACCGGAGATGAAACCATGTGGGCGAGCGGCGTCCTTGGCGTTCATCATAACAACATTCCTGCGCTGGAGCGAGCATACGCCGCCAGCGAGAGAGTCAGTGAAATCGTGCGTTTGCATACCCCGGAACAATTCTGCATCGGCGTCGCGCTATCACAGGATGGGCGAACGATCAGCCGCCAGCAGCTGCCTATCCGCAATTACACCACCACCGGAACAAAGCTTCACGCCCGAAGGCGAATTGGAGTTTTCTTCGATGTCAGCGGCAAGCTCAGCGTCGAACAGCAGGTGAGGCAGGCGGCGGGATACAGGGTCTGGAGAGCGCCGCTCGATCTCTTGCTGCAGAGAGACATCTGGCATTTCTGAACTGCCATCGCCTGTCGACGGCATCCAGGGAACGGACCTGGCGCGCTGATGCCATAGGCCTCGCCGCCGGCGGCGGGCGTGCGCCTGTCTGCTCCGCCGCCAAGCCAGCGGCATTCTTCCGGCAGCATCCGCACACCGTCGACGCGTCCGCCAAAATCGCACGTCCGGTTTTGGAATCGCCCTTGACGCCTCCCGACGAAATGGAATAAATATTTCATCGGTGATGTATTTTGGTCCTTACGTTCCGGGAACATCTGTTTCAAACACAGGCTTTGGCGTTCCAGCAAACGGCAGGCGCCACCGGGGAGAAGACAATCGGGAGAGATTCCCCGGGGAGATCGGGGATTCCGGAGAAATCGGTGCAACCGGACACCAAAGTGGAGGAGAGATTAAAATGAAGAAACTGCTTTTGGGCGTCGCCTTCGCGGCGCTGATGAGTTCATCGGCCATGGCCGCCAAGATCGGCGTCTCGATGGCCAAGTTCGACGACAATTTCCTTACCGTGCTGCGCAACGGCATGATCGAGCAGGCCAAGGGCATGAGCGGCGTCGAGCTGCAGGTCGAGGACGCGCAGAACGACGTCGCCAAGCAACTCGACCAGATCAAGAACTTCGCCGCTTCGGGCGTCGACGCCATCATCGTCAACCCGGTCGACACCTCGGCCACGCAGGCAATGTCGGATGCGGCCGCCGCGGCCAAGATCCCGCTGGTCTATGTCAACCGCCAGCCGGTCAATGTCGACACGTTGCCCGACAACCAGGCCTTCGTCGCTTCCAATGAGGCCGATTCCGGCACGCTCGAAACCAAGGAAGTCTGCCGCCTGTTCAAGGAAGCCGGCAAGAAGGAAGCCAATGTCTATGTCATCATGGGCGAGCTTTCCAACCAGGCCGCCGTGCAGCGCACCAAGGACATCGACGATGTCATCGCCACCCCGGACTGCAGCTTCATTAAGATCATCGACAAGCAGACCTCGAACTGGGATCGCGACCAGGCGCAGAACCTGATGACCAACTGGCTGTCGACCGGCAAGAAGTTCGACGGCGTCATCGCCAACAATGACGAAAGCGCCATCGGTGCCATCCAGGCGATGAAGGCCGCCAACATCGACATGAAGTCGGTTGTCGTCGGCGGCGTCGACGCCACCCAGGACGCGCTTGCCGCCATGCAGGCGGGCGACCTCGATGCCACCGTGTTCCAGGATGCCGCCGGCCAGGGCGCGGGCGCGCTGGACGCGGCGCTGAAGCTCGCCAAGGGCGAGAAGGTCGAACACAAGGTCTATGTCCCGTTCCAGCTGGTCACGCCTGCGAACATCGACAAGTTCTTGAAGAAGAACTGAGCCGCGGACATACGGAGCGGCGCTCTCGCGTAAAGGCAGCGCCGCTCCTCTTCCCCCTCGGCGCCTGAAAGGTGCTCGAGGAACGACCGCGGCTGACGGAGGATAGAAGATTGGCACAGACATCTCACGGCGTCGGCGGCGTCGGCTATGACGCCAGGAAGCGTATATGGCCGGCCGAATTCAACGTCTTCCTGGCGCTCGTCATCCTCGTCGTCATCTTCGAGCTGATCGGCCGGATCTTTCTCGGCGACAGCTTCCTGTTCAACACCCGCAGCGACGTCTCCGGCATCTTCAACGAGGCGCGGCTGCAGATCATCATCCTGCAGGTGTCGATCGTCGGCATCATCGCCATTGGCGTCACGCAAGTGATCATCACCGGCGGCATCGACCTGTCCTCGGGCTCGATCGTCGGCGCGACCGCCATGATCGCCATGAGCTTCGCCCAGGTCGCGACCGTCAACGGCAATCCCAATCCCAAGGCGATGTTCCTGGCGCAGGGCTGGACCGACCTGCCGGTGATCGTGCCGGTGCTGGTGGCGATCGGCTGCGGCCTGCTCGCCGGCCTCGTCAACGGCGCCCTGATCGCCTACACGCGCATCCCGCCCTTCATCGCCACGCTCGGCATGATGGTCACCGCGCGCGGCATCGCCAAATGGTGGTCGAAGGGGCAGCCGATATCATTCCCGACCGACAGTTTCGCGGCAATAGGCAAGGGCCTGATGCCGGTCATCATCTTCCTGTCGCTGGCCGTGCTGTTCCAGCTCATCATGACCTACACCCGATACGGCAAGCACTGTTACGCGATCGGCTCCAACGAGGATGCCGCGCGCATGTCCGGCATCAAGATCGCCAACCACAAGATCCTCGTCTATGTCATCGCCGGCATTCTCGCCGCGCTCGCCGCCGTGGTGCTCTCCTCCAAGAACCTCACCGCCCAGGCCGGCATGGGCGTGATGTACGAACTCGACGCCATCGCCATGGCGGTCATCGGCGGCGTCTCGCTGTCGGGTGGCCGTGGCTCCATCATCGGCACGGTGATCGGCGCGCTCATCTTCGGCGTCATCATCTCCGGCTTCACCTTCCTGCGCCTCGACGCCTACTACCAGGAGATGGTCAAGGGCGTGATCATCGTCGGCGCGGTCGTTCTCGACCAGTGGCGCCAGCGCATGCGGGCATTGAGGGCTTGACCATGTCAGACATCGTCCTGAAGACCGAAAACCTCACGAAGCGCTATGGCGGCGTGCATGCACTTGAAGGCGCCAATTTCGAGCTGCGAAAGGGTGAGCATGTCGCCATCATGGGCGACAACGGCGCCGGCAAGTCGACCTTCGTGCGCCAGATCACCGCCGTCGAGCAGCGGACGAGCGGCCAGGTCTGGTTTGACGGCAAGGAAGTGAATTTCGCCGGCCCGATCGAGGCGCGCGAGGCGGGTATCGAGACGGTGTTCCAGAACCTGGCGCTGGCCGACGATCTCGACGTGCCGTCCAACCTGTTCCTCGGCCGCGAAAAGGTGCTGTTCAATCTGGGGCCATTCTCGATCCTTGACCGCAAATACATGCGCAAGGCGACCGAGGCGGCACTGGTCCGCACCGCGGTGAAAATTCCCAATTTGTCCAACACCATCCGCCACATGTCGGGCGGCCAGCGCCAATGCGTGGCGATCGCCAGGACGGCCACCTTTGCCTCCAAGCTGATCATCATGGACGAGCCGACGGCGGCCCTCGGCGTGCAGGAGACGGCGCAGGTCGAAAACATCATCCGCACGCTGAAGGACAATGGCGAGCCGCTGATCCTGATCAGCCACAACATGCGCCAGGTGTTCGACCTCTGCGACCGTATCGTCGTGTTCCGGCGCGGCCGCATCGTTGCCAATCTGCGCAAGGAGAATACCGACGGGCAGGACATCGTTTCCTACATCACCGGCGCCAAGACCGGGGAGGCGGAACTCGCGGCCTAAGGGCCGGGCGGGCGGCGATGGTCATCGCCTTCCCGTCGATTTGTCTTGACCGGAAAATCATCCAGCGCCCATGACCGGCGCCCCGCTTCGAACCATCCCCTAGAGGAAAATTTCCATGACTGTTCGCTTCGCCCTCCTTGGTGCCGGCCGCATCGGCAAGGTCCACGCCCGCGCCGTGGGTTCCAACCCCCAGGCAAAACTGGTCGCCGTTGCCGACGCCTTCGAGAAGGCGGCGAGCGAACTGGCGAGCGCCTATGGCGCCGAGGTGCGTACCATCGACGCCATCGAAAAATCGAAAGACATCGACGCGGTCGTCATCTGCACGCCGACCGACACGCATGCCGATCTGATCGAGCGCTTCGCCAAGGCCGGCAAGGCGATCTTCTGCGAGAAGCCGATCGATCTCGACGTCAAGCGCGTCGAGAAGTGCCTGGCCGTGGTCGACAAGGCCAAGGCGACGCTGATGGTCGGCTTCAACAGGCGCTTCGACCCGCATTTCGCCGCCGTGCGCAAGGCGATCGACGACGGCGCCATTGGAACGGTCGAAATGGTGACCATCACCTCGCGCGATCCCGGCGCCCCGCCGCTCGACTACATCGCGCGCTCCGGCGGCATTTTCCGCGACATGACCATCCATGATTTCGACATGGCGCGCTTCCTGCTCGGCGAGGAGCCGGTGGCGGTCAGCGCCCATGCCTCGGTGCTGGTCGACAAGAAGATCGGCGAAGCCGGCGATTTCGATTCGGTCAGCGTCATCCTCGAAACCGCATCGGGCAAGCAGGCGGTCATCTCCAATTCGCGCCGCGCCACCTATGGCTACGACCAGCGCATCGAGGTGCATGGCTCGAAAGGCATGGTGGCGGCCGAGAACCAGCGGCCGGTGTCGATCGAACTGGCCAACGAGAAGGGCTATACGCGCCCGCCGCTGCACGACTTTTTCATGACCCGCTATCTCGACGCTTATGCCAACGAGATCGCCGCCTTCATCACCGCTGCGACATCAGGCAAGAAGGCGGCGCCGAGCGGGGCCGACGGCCTCGTCGCGCTGAAGCTGGCGGATGCTGCGCTGAAATCGGCGACGACAGGCAAGACAGTGCGCCTAGGCTAGACAGTAAGGTCGTCGATCTACAGGGCTTTATGACTAGCCGTAACATCCATCATGTCGTCATCCACGGGCGAAGCAAGGAGCGAAGCGACGCGGCGCAGACCCGAGGATCCATTCCGTTACATAGAAACGGCTCCAACGGTTCAGAATTTTGGTCCGCTGCGTTCTTCGGCAGAGGTCACGGAATGGATCCTCGGGTCTCCGCGACGGAGCTTCGCTCCTGCTTCGCCCTAGGATGACAACGTTGGGGATGCTTCGACCAAGTTTCCCAACGTTGCGATAAGGCACCGAAGAAACCTCAATGAATCTCATGAAACTGTTGGCAGTCAAGAACCCAGGAGCAGAGCAATGAGCACCGATCGTAATTCACAGACACGCGCCATCGTCACCGGCGGTGCGCAAGGCATCGGCTTCGCCGTCGCCGAGGCACTCGCCGACGAGGGCTGCCGGGCGCTGGCGCTCATCGGCCGCTCGCAGGAGAAGGGCGACAAGGCTGTTGCCCATTTCAAGAAATCTGGCGTCGACGCCATCTTCATCAGCGCCGACGTTTCAAAGGTTGCCGACTGCAAGCGTGCGGTCGCCACCGCGCTCTCGCATTTCGGTACGATCAACGCGCTGGTCAACGCCGCCGCCACCTCGGCGCGCGGCTCCCTGGTCGAGACATCGGAAGAGCTTTTCGACCAGATCTTCGACACCAATGTGCGCGGCCCCTTCTTCCTGATGCAGGGCGTGGTGGCGCATCTGCTGGAGAAAAAGGCACCCGGCTCGATCGTCAACGTGCTGTCGATGTCGGCGCATACCGGCCAGTCCTTCCTGACGCCCTATTCGACCAGCAAGGGCGCGCTGATGACGCTGACCAAGAACGTCGCCAACGCCTATCGCTTCAACCGCATCCGCTGCAACGCCGTTCTGCCCGGCTGGATGGATACCGAGGGCGAGGACATCGTGCAGAAGAAATGGCACGACGCACCCGACGACTGGCTGGCGAAGGCCGAAGCGGCCCAACCGATGGGCCAGTTGGTGAAGCCGGACCAGCTCGCGCGGCTGATCAGCTACATGGTCAGCCCGCAATCGGGCGTCATGACCGGATCGCTGGTCGACTACGACCAGAGCATCGCCGGCTCGTCGCCGGAATAGTGCCGACGTTGCGGCTGGCCCTTTCTCCCCGTCACTATACGGGGAGAAATGCCCGGCAGGGCAATGAGAGGCAGCACCGACTTTGACAATTACCGGTCCATACCCTGCCACCTCGCTTGTCTCTCCGACGTAGGCGCCGCCCCTCACCTGCCTGCCGGCATCCTCTCCCCGTATAGGGACGGGGAGAGGGGTGCTGTCATCGACGGTTTCGCCACCTGACCCTCATCGCCCCATCGACAAACGCCGCCGCTTCGACTATATGAGCGGCATGATCCACCTGTCCGCCACCTATTGGTACTTTAGCAGCTCGCTGGCGGCGGGAGGATTGCGCTCGATCTGAAGATTGCAGCAAACAGTCCGACAAGCCGCCAGACCTGGCGGCTTTTTTGTTTCAGCCGGCAGGTTCCCAAACAGGAGCAGAAAGCCGTGTTGACCACTACAGACGACCTTCGGGTCAAGGAACTTAGACTGCTGAGCACGCCGGAAGAGGTGATGCGCGAGATACCGCGCTCACTCACGGCGACACGCACCGTTGCCGCCTCGCGCAACGCCATCCACTCCATCCTGACAGGGGCCGACGATCGACTTGTTGTCATCGTCGGCCCTTGTTCCATTCACGATCCGGTTGCGGCCGTTGACTATGCCAGCCGTCTGGCGGCGCTGCGCGAGGCCCTGGCCGACCGGCTCGAGATCGTCATGCGGGTCTATTTCGAAAAGCCGCGCACCACTGTCGGCTGGAAAGGCCTGATCAACGATCCCGACCTCGACGGCAGCTTCAACATCGACAAGGGGCTGCGGATGGCGCGCAATGTGCTTTCCGCCGTCAACAATCTCGGCCTGCCGGCGGCGACCGAATTCCTCGACATGACGACGCCGCAATACATTGCCGACCTCGTCGCCTGGGGCGCCATTGGCGCGCGCACCACCGAGAGCCAGATCCACCGCGAACTGGCGTCGGGCCTCTCCTGCCCGGTCGGCTTCAAGAACGGCACCGACGGCAATCTCAGGATCGCCGCCGAGGCGGTGAAATCCGCCGCCCAGCCGCATCATTTCATGGCGGTGACCAAGGGCGGCCGCAGCGCGATTGCGGCGACGACCGGAAACGAGGATTGCCATGTCATCCTGCGCGGCGGTGTCCAGCCGAACTATGACACGGCAAGCGTCGAGGCTGCTTCGGTGGAACTCGCCCGCATCGGTATCGCGCCGCGCCTGATGATCGACGTCAGCCACGCCAACTCCAGCAAGAAGCCCGAGAACCAGCCGAAGGTGGCGGCGGACGTGGCGGGCCAGGTGGCGGCGGGCGACGAGCGCATCATCGGCGTCATGATCGAAAGCAATCTCGTCGCTGGCCGGCAGGATGTCGTGCCCGGCAAGCCGCTGGTCTACGGCCAGAGCATCACCGATGGCTGCATCGACTGGGCGACCACCGAGACCGTGCTGCACGGGCTTGCCGGTGCCGTAGAATGGCGCCGCTCGGCGCGGCGCGCCATGCTGGACAGCCGGCAAGGGGCCGCCTGACACGATGGCGATGCGGGAGGGGCGGGCCGGGACTTACGCCGCCCTCAGCCCTTCCCATGCGGTGAAGACCGAGACCGCGAACAGCAGCAGCCCGGCGGCGCGCCCGGCAAGGACGGTCGCCCGCGGATTGGCGATCAGAAGGCTGCGGCTGCGGCCGGCAGAAATGGCCAGCCCGCCATAGATCGCCGCCTGCGTCAGCACGGTCAGCAGGCCCATGATCGTCGCCTGCATCCAGATCGGACCGTAGTGCGGTTTCAGGAACTGAGGGTAGACGGCCAGGACGAAGAGATAGGCCTTCGGGTTGATCAGGCAGGTCACGAAACCCTGGCGAAACGCTTTCCATGCGGAACGGCTGCCGGCCGGCCCCTCATGGCCGACGGTGATGGAGCTGCGCATCAGCGTGATGCCGATATAGGCCATGTAGGCGGCGCCGGCGATCAGCAGCGGCTTGAACAGGATCGGCACGAAATGCATGAGCAGGCCGACGCCGACAGCGCCGTTCAGCGTGTGCACCATGCCGCCGACCATGATGCCGCCGGTCGCCGCCAGCCCCCTGTCGCGTCCGCCGGTCAGCGCATTGGCGAGCACGAACAGCATGTCCATGCCTGGAACGGCGATGATGCCGAACAGGAGAAGAAAGAAAAGCCAGAGATTTTCCGCGTAGCTCATGTCAGTTGCCTGTCGCCTCTTGCCAGCGTGCCGCCAAGGAATCTGTTGATTTTCAAGCCGATGGGCGATCCTATAGACCGAGCCAACTGACGATGGTGTGTCAGTTGTGATCGCAACCGGGGAGAAAAATGCGCAAGGCCTCGCGCCTGTTCGAGATCATCCAGATCCTGCGGCTGGCCAGGCAGCCGGTGACGGCGGCAATGATTGCCGGGGAACTGGAGGTGACGATACGTTCGATTTACCGCGACATTGCCGCGCTGCAGGCCATGCGCGTCCCGATCGAGGGCGGCCGTGGCATCGGCTATATCCTGCGTCCCGGCTTCGACCTGCCGCCGCTGATGTTCTCGATCGAGGAGATGGAGGCGATCGTGCTGTCGCTGGCGTTGCTCGAGCGCACGGGAGACGACGAGCTCAAGCAGGCGGCCAAGCGCGTCAGCGCCAAGATCGCCGGCGCGGTGCCGCCGCCCTTGCGCCAGACGCTCGATGCCAATGCGCTGCATGCCTGGGGCTTTGCCGCGCCCGCCGCCGGCACGATCGACCTGGCGCTGGTGCGCCGCGCCATCCGCGACGAGGAGAAGCTCGACCTTTCCTACCGCGACGAAGCAGGCCGTGCCTCCGAGCGGCTGATCCGCCCGATCGCGCTGATCTACTACGCCGAAACCGCCAACATCGTCGCCTGGTGCGAGCTGCGCCAGGCGATCCGCAATTTCCGCAGCGACCGCATCGAGGACTGCCAGCCGACCGGGTTACGCTTCAAGGGCGAAGGCGACCGCTTGCGGCAAATCTGGGTCAATGGCTGGGAGACGAACGCGGCCATAGGCGTCTGACTTTTACCTTACATCCACCCAGCGCTTTTCCTCATACGAACGCGCCATCGCGTGCACGGTGCGCTCGATCTCCAGCCCTTCGGCGAACTCGATAAGCCGGGCCGGCTTGCCGGCCAGCCGCGTCAGCAATTCGTGGCACTCGATGATCTTGAGATCGTTGAAGCCGAGGCTGTGGCCGGGCGCCGGCACGAAAAGATCATAGGGCTTGTGCTGCGGCGCCACCAATATGGTGCGATAGCCCTGTTCGGTCGGTCGGTCCGACGTCAAATAGAGCTGGAATTCGTTCATCCGCTCCTGGTCGAACAGGATCGAACCCTTGGAGCCGAAGATCTGGATGGCGATACGGCCCTTGCGGCCCCAGGCCGAGCGGTTGACCTGCAGCGTTCCGGCAATGCCGTTTTCCAGATGCATCAGCACGCTGGCGATATCGTAGGTCTCGACCGCGCGCCGCCCGCCCGCCGCCAGCTTGCGGTCGGCATAGGGCTTGGCCATGTCGCAGATGACGCTGGCGACGCGGCCGAACAACGCCGTGACCAGCGACAGCGGATGCACGGCGAAATCGTCGAGCGCGCCATAGCCGGAAGTCGCTTCGTGCTTCCAGAAGAACGGCGCCTCGGGATCGGCCATGAAATCCTCGTCCATCTCGATGCGCAGATGGTTGACCTCGCCGATGATCTTCTCGTCGAGCAGCGCGCCGATGTGACGGATGGCCGGGCTCTGGATGTAATTGTAACCAAGCGCGGCAATCTTGCCTGATGTCTCGGCGGCGGCCGCCATTGCCTCGGCCTCGGCGAAGCTCGGCGCCATCGGCTTTTCGCACCACAGATGCTTGCCGGCTTCGAGGATGGCGATGGCCATTTCCGGATGAAACTGGTTGGGCGTCGTCAGCGAGACGACGTCGACCTCCGGATCGTTGACGACGGCACGCCAGTCGCCGGACGCCTTGGCAAAGCCGAACTCGCCGGCCTTGCGCCTGGCAAGGTCCTCGCTGACCTCGCCGAGATGGACGAGCCGCGGCTTGGTCGCATCGGGGAAGACGGCTCCCACTGCGCTCCACGCGATGGCGTGGCACTTGCCCATGAAACCCGTACCGATAAGACCTACGCCGACCATCCAACTTTCTCCACTGCCTGAGCGTTGGATGGATGAATTAGTCCATTTTCTCCTGAAATGGAATGTCTGCCTCATTTTTTATGGCGTTCTTGCGCAGGCCCGCTATGATGAGGCACAGAGAGCCTCCAGACAGGCTTGGGCGGAGACGATGGACGAACAGGTACCTCGCGACTTCGAGACGCTGCGCGCCACCATTCTGGACCGGCGCGAGAGCCTGCCCAAGCGCATCGCCCAGATCGCCGCCTATGCGCTCGACAATCCGGACGACATCGCCTTCGGCACCGCCGCCAGCATCGCCGCTTCGGCCGGCGTGCAGCCCTCGACCCTGATCCGCTTTGCCCAGCAACTCGGGTTCGACGGCTTTACCAGCCTGCAGCAGGTGTTCCGCGAGCGGCTGCGCGAGCGCAACTCCTCCTATGACGAGCGGCTGCAGGCGCTACGCGCCAAGGCCGAGGGCGGCGCCGGCCACCGGGCGATCTTCGACGGTTTCATTGCCGCCGCCAGCACCTCGCTCAACGACATTTCCCGCACGCTGGACGACGCGCATCTGGAAGACGCTATCTCGCTGCTGGCAAAGGCGCAGACCATCTATGTCTTGGCCAAGCGGCGCTCCTATCCGGTGGCGAGCTATATCGCCTACGCGCTGGGCAAGCTGAAGATCCGCAACCAGCTGATCGAATCGGCTGCCGGCCTGAATGCCGAGATGGTCGGCTTCGCCACGCCGGCGGACGCCGTCATCGCCATCAGCTTCTCGCCCTACGCACCGGCCACGATCGAGGAAGCGCGCAGCATTTCCGAGCAGGGCGTACCGATCGTTGCCATCACCGACAGCTCATTCTCGCCGCTGGCCCAGTTCGCCAGGGTCTGGTTCGAGGTGGCCGAGGCGGATTTCGCCGGTTTCCGTTCGCTGTCGGCGACAATGGCGCTGGCCATGGCGCTGACCGTCGGCGTCGGCGAGAAGCGGCGTGACGCGAGCCGCAAGCGCAAGGCTTGACCAGACATCCAAAAAGGCAATTTTAGGCCAGGGAATGCTCATTCCATATTGACTATGGATTGGAATTATTATTTCATATTGCTGGCGCCACGCTGCCGCTCGCGCGTGTTACCCAACAATGTTGTCCATGACGACAAGACCGACGGGAGGTTCCAATGAGCGAAGCCGTGGACGCAAGACAGGCGCCGCTCGATGTCATCACCATCGGTCGCGCTTCCGTCGACCTCTATGGCCAGCAGATCGGCTCGCGGCTCGAGGATATCACTTCCTTCGCCAAGTCGGTCGGCGGCTGCCCGGCCAACATTTCGGTCGGCACGGCGCGGCTCGGCCTGCGCTCGGCGCTGCTGACGCGCGTCGGCGACGAGCAGATGGGCCGCTTCATCCGCGAGCAGCTGAAACGCGAAGGCGTCAACACCGACGGGCTGAAGACCGACAAGGAACGGTTGACCGCGCTTGTGCTGCTTTCGGTCGAGAGCGAAGGCGTTTCGCCGATGATCTTCTACCGCTCCGACTGCGCCGACATGGCGCTTTCGGAAGAGGATATCGACGAGGCGTTTATTGCCTCGGCCCGCGCCATCGTCGTCACCGGCACGCATTTTTCCCGCCCCAACAGCGACGCCGCCCAGCGCAAGGCGATCCGCATCATGAAGGCCAAGGGCGGCAAGGTGGTCTTCGACATCGACTATCGGCCGAACCTGTGGGGTCTCGCCGGTCACGCCGAAGGTTTCGAGCGCTACGTCAAGTCGGACCGGGTCTCGGCCCAGTTGAAGACGGTGCTGCCCGATTGCGACCTCATCGTCGGCACTGAGGAAGAGATCATGATCGCGTCCGGCGCCGACGACTGCCTGAGCGCGCTGAAGACGATCCGCGCCCTGTCCTCGGCGACCATCGTCTTGAAGCGCGGCGCCATGGGCTGCATCGTCTATGACGGGCCGATCAGCGACGATCTCGAGGACGGCATCGTCGGCGAAGGGTTCCCGATCGAGATCTACAATGTGCTGGGCGCCGGTGACGCCTTCATGTCCGGCTTGCTGCGCGGCTGGCTCGGCGGTGAAAGCTTCAAAACCGCGGCGACCTGGGCCAACGCCTGCGGCGCCTTCGCCGTGTCGCGGCTGCTCTGCGCGCCGGAATATCCGACCTTCGAAGAGCTGCGGTTCTTCCTCAAGAACGGCAGCAAGCATCGCGCACTGCGCAAGGACGAGGCGATCAACCACATCCATTGGGCAACCACCCGCCGGCGCGACATCCCTTCGCTGATGGCGCTCGCCTGCGACCACCGTGTGCAGCTCGAGGATGTGGCGGCCAAGACCGGCGCCGATCCAGCGCGCATCCGCGATTTCAAAGTGCTGGCGGTCAAGGCGGCGGCCAAGGTCGCTGCCGGCCGCGACGGCTACGGCATGCTGATCGACGAGAAGCATGGCCGCGAGGCGATGTTCGAATTCGCCCGCCATCCCTTTGCCTGGCTGGGCCGTCCGGTGGAACTGCCGGGCTCGCGGCCGCTGCGCTTCGAATTCTCGCAGGATATCGGCTCGCAGCTCACCGAATGGCCCGTCGATCACTGCATCAAGTGCCTGTGCTTCTACCACCCTGACGATCCGGCGGAACTCAAGGAAGAACAGCAGCAGAAGCTGCGCGCGCTGTTCGAGGCCGCGCGCAAGGTCGGCCGGGAGCTTCTCATCGAGATCATCGCCGGCAAGCATGGCAAGCTCGACGACACGACGATCCCGCGCGCGCTGGAGGAACTCTATGCGCTCGGCATCAAGCCGGACTGGTGGAAGCTCGAGCCGCAGGCGTCGAGCGGCGCCTGGGCCAAGATCGAGGCGGTGATCCTGAAGCACGATCCCTGGTGCCGTGGCATCGTGCTGCTTGGTCTGGAAGCGCCGCAGGACGAACTGGAGGCGGCTTTTGCCGCAACCGCCAAGGCGCCCATCGTCAAGGGCTTTGCCGTCGGCCGCACCATCTTCGTCCACGCGGCCGAACAATGGCTGGCCGGCAAAATGTCCGATGACGAGGCGGTCGCGGACATGGCCTCGCGCTTCGAACAGTTGACCGAGGCGTGGCTTGCCGCGCGCGGCCGCAAGGCGGCATAACAGGCCGCGACACAGGGACTGCGGAGGAAACAACCATGAGCAAGACAATCCGCCTGACGATGGCGCAGGCGCTGACCCGCTTCCTGTCCCGCCAGATGACCGAGATCGACGGCAAGACGGTGCCGATCTTCGGCGGCGTCTGGGCGATCTTCGGCCATGGCAATGTCGCCGGCATCGGCGAGGCGCTTTACCTGGTGCGCGACGAGCTGCCGACCTTCCGCGCCCACAACGAGCAGGCGATGGCGCATGCGGCGATCGCCTATGGCAAGGCCAATTTCCGTCGCCGCTTCATGGCCGCGACCTCTTCGATCGGCCCCGGCGCGCTGAACATGGTGACGGCGGCTGCGCTTGCCCACGTGAACCGGTTGCCCGTCCTGTTTTTGCCGGGCGACGTCTTCGCCAACCGCATCCCCGACCCGGTGCTGCAGCAGGCCGAGGATTTTTCGGACGGCACCGCGACGGTCAACGACTGTTTCCGGCCGGTGTCGCGCTATTTCGACCGCATCACGCGGCCGGAGCAGATCATACCGGCGCTGAGCCGCGCCATGCAGGTGCTGACCGATCCGGCCGATTGCGGCCCGGTGACGCTGTCGCTCTGCCAGGACGTACAGGCCGAGGCCTATGACTATCCCGAGAGCTTCTTTGCCGAGCGGGTCTGGCGTCAGCGCCGGCCGCGTCCGGACCGTAGCGAACTGGCGGCGGCCGTGGCGGCACTCAAGGGAGCCAGGAAGCCGCTGATCATCGCCGGCGGCGGCGTTCTCTATTCGCAGGCTTCCGACGAACTGGCGACGTTCGCCGAAGGCGCCGGCATTCCGGTCTGCGAGACGCAAGGCGGCAAGTCCTCGCTGCCGGACGACCACAAGCTCAACATGGCGGCGGTCGGCGTCACCGGCACTTCGGCCGCCAACCGGCTGGCCGAAGAGGCCGACGTCGTACTCGCCATCGGCACGCGGCTGCAGGATTTCACCACCGGCTCATGGGCGCTGTTCAAGAATTCCGGCAAGACCATCATCGGGCTCAACGTACAGCCCTTCGACGCCGGCAAGCACCGGGCGCTGCCGCTGGTCGCCGACGCCGCGGAAGGGCTCGCCGAATTGGGCGCCGCGCTGAAAGGCTGGAAGGCGCCTGCCGCCTGGACCGACAATGCGGCCAGCGGCAAGAAGGCCTGGGAGGCCGAAGCGGCCAAGGTGACGGCGTCGACCAACGCCGCGTTCCCGTCCGACGCGCAGGTGATCGGCGCCGTGCAGCGCGCCATGGGTTCCGGCGTGACGCTGCTGCACGCGGCCGGCGGGCTGCCGGGCGAACTGCACAAGCTTTGGCAGGCGGGCGCGCCCGGCTCCTACCATGCCGAATACGGCTTCTCGACCATGGGCTACGAGATCGCCGGCGGGCTCGGCACCAAGATGGCGAAGCCCGGCGAGGAGATCGTCGTCATGATCGGCGACGGCTCCTATCTGATGCTGAATTCCGAGATCGCCACCTCGGTGATGCTCGGCCTGAAACTGACCATCGTGCTGCTCGACAACAGGGGGTTCGGCTGCATCAACCGGCTGCAGATGGCGACTGGTGGTGCCAACTTCAACAACCTGTTGAAGGACTCGCGCCACGAGATCCTGCCCGATGTCGACTTTGCCGCGCATGCCGCCAGCATGGGCGCGACATCAGAAAAAGTTTCGTCGATCGCCGGGCTGGAGACGGCGCTGGCTCAGGCGAAAAAGAACGACCGCACCACCGTGCTGGTCATCGACACCGACCCGCTGGTTTCCACCGATGCCGGCGGGCACTGGTGGGACGTGGCGGTGCCCGAGGTCTCGGCCCGGCCGCAGGTGAACGCGGCGCGCAAGGCCTATGACGAGAAGCGGCGGATGCAGAGCGTCGGCGATTGACGCCGGCGCTGAAGCTCCTTCCTTCTCCCCGTCTCTATACGGGGAGAAGGTGCCGGCAGGCGGATGAGGGGCAGCGCCAACCAACAGGTAATAAGCAGTTCTAACCCGGAGTGACGACTTGAAAGCCAAACTGGGCATGTCCCCCATCGCATGGTGGAACGACGATCTTGCCGAACTGAGCGATGACGTGTCGCTGGAAGAATGTCTGCGCCAGTCGCGCTCTGCCGGCTTCACCGGCATGGAAATGGGCCGGCGCTTTCCCAACGACCCAAAGGTGATGCTGCCGATCCTGAAGGCCGCCGACGTCACGCTATGCGGCGGCTGGTTTTCCGGCACGCTGGTCGACGAGGAGATGGCTGCGAACAAGGAGCGCATCCAGCCGATGATCGACCTGTTCAAGGCGGTCGACGCGCCCTGCATCGTCTATGGCGAGGTCGGACGCTCGATCCAGGGCGACCGCTCCAGGCCGCTCGCCACCAAGCCGAAACTTTCGGGCGACGAAATGAAGGCCTACGCGCGGCGCCTGACGGAATTCGGCGAATGGTGCGCCGAGCAAGGCATGCCGCTTTCCTACCATCACCACATGGCGGCGGTAGTCGAGACCGAGCCGGAACTCGACGCCTTCATGCGCCATTCCGGCGAAGGAATCCCGCTGCTGCTCGATGCCGGCCATCTGGCCTTTGCCGGCGGCGATGTGCTGCGCGCCATCGACAACCACCACAAGCGCATCAGCCATGTCCATGTGAAGGATGTGCGCATGGATGTGATCGACAAGCTCGACCGTACGAAGCAGTCCTTCCTCGACGCCGTGGCGCTCGGCGCCTTCACAGTGCCGGGCGACGGCTCGCTCGATTTCGGCGCCATCGTGCAGCGCTTCGCCGATCATGGCTATGAAGGCTGGTTCGTGGTCGAGGCCGAGCAGGACCCCAGGAAGAACCCGCCGTTGAAGATGGCGCAGGTCGGCTACAAGGAGCTGATGCGGGTGATGACCGCCGCCGGCTACACGGTCGAGACGCAGGGCTTCCCGAATGTCTGAAGGCTGGATTGGTCGCCACGGGTGGCTTATCTGAGAACTGGTTCGGCAACTCTCGGATGGCGCGATGAAAGATTATGAACACCCGTTCTTCCGGCCGCTGTGGCGGCGCATCGCCGTCGTCGCGGTCTGCGTCATCTGGTCGATCATCGAGTTCGCCAGCGGCACGCCGTTCTGGGGCGTGATCGCGCTCGGCTTCGCCGGCTATGCCGTCTGGCAGTTCTTTTATCTTTACAAGCCCGTGGAGGAGGCGAAGGCGACGCCTGAGGAACCCAAGGTCGGCATCGAACCCAAGGAATGATGGAAGAAGTTCCAGTGGATTGGATACGTGCGTGACGGATCGCATACGTTGGTGATTGGCCGAAACGCTTCTCGCTTCGTCATCCTAGGGCGGAGCAAGGAGCGCAGCGACGCGGCGCAGACCCTAGGATCCATGCCGTTGGATTGAAGCGTTGCGACGGTGCAGAATTCCGCTCCGCTCCGCTGCGGGGTCACGGAATGGATCCTAGGGTCTCCGCGACGGAGCTTCGCTCCTGCTACGCCCTAGGATGACGAAGTTGGGAGGCTTCGGCCGATCTCGAAGATTTGCGATAGGAGAGACAAAAATGTCGAAACTGCTCGTCAAAGCCGACAAGGGCAATGGCCGCGTCGCGCATGTCACGCCGCAAGGCGCTGGCTGGACCTATGTCGGTTTCGATCTGCATCGGCTGAAGCCCGGCCAGAGCGCCTCGGGACAGTCGGACGACCGCGAAGTCTGCCTGGTCTTCGTGACCGGCAAGGGTACGGCAAAAGCCGGCGGCAAGGATCTCGGCCTGCTCGGCGAGCGCATGTCGCCTTTCGAGGGCAAGCCGTGGTCGGTCTACGTGCCGCAGGGATCGGACTGGTCGGTGACGGCCGACACCGAGCTGGAACTCGCGGTATGCTCGGCGCCCGGCCTTGGCGGCGGCTTGCCGGTCCGGGTGATCGGGCCGGACGATCTCGGCCAGGAGGTGCGCGGCAAGGGCACCAACACGCGCTACGTCACCAACATCCTGCCTGAGGGGCAGCCGGCCGACTCGCTGCTGGTGGTCGAGGTCATCACGCCCGGCGGCCACACGTCGAGCTACCCGCCGCACAAGCACGACCAGGACAATCTGCCCGCTGAATCCTATCTCGAGGAAACCTACTACCACCGCCTCAACCCGCCGCAGGGTTTTGCCTTCCAACGCGTCTATACCGACGCCGACAAGGATGGCCGGCGCGCGCTGGACGAAGCCATGGCGATCGAGGACGGCGATGTCGTGCTGGTGCCCAAGGGCTATCACCCTTGTGCCGCCTGCCATGGCTATGACCTCTATTACCTCAATGTGATGGCCGGGCCGAAGCGGACGTGGAAATTCCACAACGCGCCCGAGCACGAATGGTTGATGAAGGCCTGACCGTTCTGCGTTTCCGGTTGAATTTGTTGGTCCAGTTGGGAAAAATCGTCGGCTAACGACCCTGAGGGTCGATTTGCCTTCGAAAACCCTTCAAAGCTTCGTCAATCCGTCATGGAAATCACCTATGGCAACGTTTCTGACGAGGACTTCCCATGCGTTATGCCATCTATTTCACCCCCAGGCAGGACGAGCTGCTGGCGCGTATCGCCGCCAACTGGCTGGGCCGCGACCCGTTCGGTGCCGCGACCGGCCCGGTTGAGGCCGTGGCCGACCTGTCGGCGGCGGAAGTGGCCTTCCACACTGCTTCGGCGCGCCGCTATGGCTTTCACGCCACGCTGAAGGCGCCCTTCCGCCTGGCTGCCACCGAGACCGAGGCTTCGCTGCGCGCGGCGCTAGACCATTTTGCCGAAGCAACGCCGGTTGTGACGATCCCGCGTCTGGTCGTCAGCCAGATCGACAGCTTCTTCGCGCTGGTGCCGGATGGTCCGCTGCCTCCGCTCAACCGCTTCGCCGACGACGTCGTGCGCGATTTCGACCGGTTTCGCGCGCCGTTGAGCGAGGCCGAGATCGAGCGGCGCAGCCCGGATTCGCTGAAGCCGGCGGAGTTTCGCAATCTCTGCCAGTGGGGCTATCCCTATGTTTTCGAGACCTTTCGCTTCCATATGACCCTGTCGGGCCGGGCCGGCCCACAGGAAAGCCCTCGCCTGCGCGCGGCGATCGACGGCCTTTTCGCCGATGTGCTGCGCCAGCCCGTGCTGGTGGATGCGCTGACATTGTTTGTCGAACTCGAACCCGGTGCGCCGTTCATGGTGCTGTCCCAGCACGCGCTTGGACGCCGCCCGGCCAGAAAAACCGCCTGACAGGCGCCGGAAGAAGCAAGGACCAGCCGCAATGACCGCCGAAACTGTTCTTTCCAACGCCCGCATCGTTCTTGCCGACGAGATCGTCGAAGGCTCGCTGGTGTTGCGCGACGGCTTTATCGCCGGCATCGATGCCGGCGCGGCCCGGACCGGCGAGGACATGGGCGGCCACTTCATCATTCCAGGACTGGTCGAACTCCACACCGACCATCTCGAGGGCCACTATGCGCCACGGCCGAAAGTGCGCTGGAACCCGATCGCCGCGGTGCTTGCCCATGACGCGCAGGTGGCGACCGCCGGCATCACCACCGTGCTCGATGCGCTCCGCGTCGGCATGGACGAGGACGCCGACCTAACATCGGACGACATCCGCAAGCTGGCCGATGCGATCGAGGACAGTGTCCAGCAGGAGCGGCTGCGGGCAGACCATTTCATCCATCTGCGCTGCGAAGTCTCGGCACCGGACTGCCTGAGGGCCTTCGCCAATTTCGAGACAGACGACAGGGTGAAACTGGCGTCGCTGATGGATCATGCGCCCGGCCAGCGCCAGTTCGTCAACCTTGAAACCTACGCCTACTACTACCAGCGCAAGCTGAAGCTCTCGGATCAGGATTTCAAGAAATTTTGCGAGAAGCGGATGGGCGAGTCGGCACGCAATTCAGGACCGAACCGTGTCTTCATCGCCGCCGCCTGCCAGGAGCGCGGCATCGTGCTCGCCAGCCATGACGACGCCACGTCGGCTCATGTCGACGAGGCCATCGAGCAGGGCGTGAGGGTCGCCGAGTTCCCGACCACAGAGGAAGCGGCGCGGGCCTCGAAGGCCGCCGGGCTCGGCGTGCTGATGGGCGCGCCCAATGTCATGCGCGGCGCCTCGCATTCGGGCAATGTTTCGGCACGCACCCTGGCCAGTGACGGCCTGCTTGACATCCTGTCGTCCGACTACATCCCCTTCAGCCTGATCCAGTCGGCCTTCTTCCTCGGCGACATGGTCGAAGGCATTTCGCTGCCGCAGGCCGTCGCCATGGTCTCGAAGAACCCGGCGCAGGCCGTCGGCCTTGACGACCGCGGGATCATCGAACAGGG
The DNA here is from genome assembly GCF_004791595.1 of Mesorhizobium sp. M8A.F.Ca.ET.202.01.1.1. Classification (NCBI taxonomy): domain Bacteria; kingdom Pseudomonadati; phylum Pseudomonadota; class Alphaproteobacteria; order Hyphomicrobiales; family Phyllobacteriaceae; genus Mesorhizobium; species Mesorhizobium sp. M8A.F.Ca.ET.202.01.1.1. Next base: position 205,459 of record NZ_SRUN01000008.1, read on the forward strand.
ACGCCGCGCCGATCTGGTGCGGGTGCGCGTCGACGATCATGTTCCGGTCGTGCGCACCGTGTGGCGGCAGGGATGCCGGGTGGCATGATGGTGTCGGCCTTGATCGAGCGCGAACTGTCCGCCGAAACCTTTCCGATCCGTCATGGCGTCTTTGTTGCCGTCGTAGGCCCTAGCGGTGCCGGCAAGGACACGGTGATCGGTTACGCCAAGGCGCTTTTCGCCGACGAGACGCAGCTGGAGTTCGTTCGCCGCGTCATCACCAGGCCGAGCGATGCGGCGAGCGAGGATCACGACACGCTGGCCGACGCCGCCTTCGCCGAGGCCGAGGCCGATGGCGCCTTCGCCATCTCCTGGGAAGCGCATGGCCTGCGCTATGGCCTGCCCGCCGATGTCGACTGGTCCGTTTCCAATGGCCATGTCGCCGTTGCCAACGTATCGCGCGCGGTCATCCCCACCTTGCGCGAACGCTATGCCAATCTGGCGATCGTCGAGATCACCGCTTCGCCCCAAGTGCTGGCCGAGCGGCTGGCGATGCGCGGCCGCGAGTCGCGCGGCGAAGTGCTGGCACGGCTGGCGCGCAGCGCCAGTGTGACCTTGTCCGGCCCTGGCGTCACCTCGATCGACAACAGCGGTCCGCGCGAGGTGGCCGGTGAGCGCTTCGCCGAGCTGCTACGCAAGGCAATGGCCTTCTCCGACATGTCGGGGCTGATCTGATCGAGGCCAGTTTCACCCGTCTGCTTGCGCTGCCGCCGGAACGCTTTGGGCTGCTGGCCGCGTAGGGTGATTCTGGACTACGATCCGGGAATTCGCCCCCAGGGAATCAGGGTCGAGCAAGACAGGAAGCCTTGATGCAGACACTGACACCCATCCTCTCGACAGTCACGGCGGCATTTCTCGCCTCCCTGGTCGAGGTCGTCGAAGCCTTCACCATTGTGCTCGCGGTCGGGGTGACACGCAGCTGGCGTCCGGCCTTGACGGGTGCTGCGCTGGCTCTGGCAGTGCTGGCAGCCCTGGTGCTGGCGTTCGGGCCGCTGCTGGCGCTTGTCCCCATCAACACGCTGCAGTTCATCGTCGGGGTGCTGCTAATCCTGTTCGGCATGCGCTGGCTGCGAAAAGCCATCCTGCGCAGCGTCGGCGTCATCGCCCTGCATGACGAAGAGGCGGCCTTCGCCAAGGAAACCGCCGCGCTGCACCGGCAGGCTGACGATCGGCGCGCCGACTACCTCGCCGGGCTGGCCTCGTTCAAGGCGGTGCTGCTCGAGGGTGTGGAGGTGGTGTTCATCGTCATCGCTGTCGGCGCCGCGCATGGGCAGACATTTTACGCCGGCATGGGCGCGCTGGCCGCTTTCGTCCTGGTGATGCTTGTCGGTCTCGCTGTCCACCGGCCGCTGGCGCGCGTGCCCGAAAACGCCCTCAAATTCGTGGTCGGCCTGATGCTGACCAGCTTCGGCATCTTCTGGACCGGCGAGGGCATCGGCGCCGACTGGCCGGGTGCCGATCTTGCTCTGCTCGCCATCTTCGCCATCGTCGCGCTGGCATCCTTCGCCATGGTGCGCTGGCTGCGCGGCACCAATCCCACAGCCGCCGGAGGGCTCGCCCGATGAACGTCCTTCGCCTTGTCGCCAGGGAATTCTTCGGCATGTTCGTCGATGACGGCAGTCTGGCGCTGCTGGCGCTGGTCCTTGTGGCCGCGGTTACCGCGGGGGTGAAGCTGCTCGCATTGCCGCCGCTGCTCGGCGGCGCCCTCCTGCTCGTCGGCTGCCTTGCCATCCTTTTGCAAAGCGTTCGCCGCGCCGCACGCCACGCTCACCGGTAGCGGACAGGCTTCAGCGGCGCCACGGGGATCATCATCGTCTTGCCCCGGCACCCTTGACTCACGTCCAGATGGTACCGGTATCAAATGCGCGAAGCCCCCTGGCGGAACGCGCATGGACAGACAAATAATATTATAATAGCATACCATTATAACTCGCAGAGGAGCCGCTGACTCTCCGGTTTGCAAGGGATGTCCGCGAGCGAGCTGTTTCAAATCGTCGGGTGGCCAGGCGCCCCGCACCGTCGATATCGACACGAGGCGCAGAAAATGCATGGGAGGAAAACATGCGGACTTTCGTGAGGGGCGCGATGCTTGCCGGCATCGTGCTGGCGCTGTCGGCGCTGCTGCCGTCGATCGCTTCGGCACAGTCGGTCGATGAGATTATTTCGCGCGGCAAGCTGGTCGTTGCCATCGACACAACCACGCCGCCCTACGGCTTTCTCGACGCCAATCTGAAACCGACCGGCTTCGACATCGAGGTCGCCAACAAGATGGGCGAGGCGCTGGGCGTGCCTGTGGAATTCGTCACCGTCACCTCGCCGGGCCGGATTCCGGCTTTGCTGACCAAGCAGGTCGATGCGGTGATCTCGATCTTCTCGATCACGCCGGCGCGCGCCATCCAGGTCGACTATTCGATTCCCTATGCCGGCCAGTCGGCGGTGGTGATCGCGCCGAAGAGCACCTCGATCAAGGGCGTTGCCGACCTCGTCGGCAAGAAGGTTGGCCTGACGCGCGGCACCGGCGAGGACGGATTGCTGACCAAGGCCGCCGAAGCCAATCCGGGCATCGAGATCCTGCGCTTCGACGACTATTCCTCGCTGCTGCAGGCGATGGTGTCGGGCCAGATCGACGCCATGGGCGGCGGCGACTATGGCGAAATCTATCTGAAGAAGGCTGGAAATGGCGACGCCTTCGAGCAGAAATACGTGCTGAAGACCTTCTACTTCGGCATTGGCGTCGCCAAGGGCAACGACAATCTCCGGCAGTGGATCAACACCTGGCTGTTCACCATGAAGGCGGACGGCACGCTGGATGCATTGTCGATGAAGTATCGCAACCAGCCACTGCCGGTGCTGCCGGTCTTCTGATCGCGTCATTCCACGGCGGGACCGCGCATGGCAGCGGTCCCGCTTTCTCGACCTCGTGACGGAATGCCCATGCAAACCGCCCTGCAATTCGGCCCGATCCTGGTGCATCTCGACCTGTTGCTGCGCGGCCTGGAGAAGTCCATCCAGCTGGCGGCGCTGTCGATCCTGTTCGGCACCGCCATCGGGGTCCTTGGCGCCGTCGGACGCAGCTTTGGCCCACGCTTCCTGTCGTGGCTCATTGCTGCCTATGTCGAGATGATCCGCAACACGCCGCTCTTGATCCAGCTCTATTTCGTCTTCTTCTCGCTGCCACTGTTCGGCTTCAAACTGTCGAGCAACACGGCGGCGGTCGTGGCGCTGTCGATCCATCTCGGCGCTTATGCCACGGAGATCCTGCGCGCCGGCATCGAGGCCATCCCCGAAGGGCAGATCGAAGCGGCCAAGTCGCTCGGCCTCAGTCGCTACCGCATCATCCGCCATGTCGTTCTGGTGCCGGCGGCGCGCGCCGTCTACCCATCGCTGTCGGCGCAGTTCATCCTGCAGATCATGGGCACCTCTATCGTCGGCGCCATCGCCGCGGAAGAACTGACGGCGGTGGCCAACAACCTCGTCATGCAGACCTTCCGCAGCTTCGAGGTCTATATCGTCATCGCCATCATCTATTTCGTGCTGGTGCAGGCGGCGAGCCTGTTCTTTGCCGGCATCGGCAAGCTCATGTTCCGCTGGAAGGTCTAGATCATGAGCCTGCGCGATTTTGGCCCCAACGAACTGATGTTCCTGCTCCTGGCAACGCGCTGGACGATCCTTCTGGCGCTGATCGCCTTTGCCGGCGGCGGCCCGATCGGCCTCGTGGTGGCGGCGATCCGGGTGGCGCCGGCGCGGCCGCTGCGCTGGCTGGCCGCGGGCTACATCCAGTTCTTCATGGGCACGCCGATCCTCATCCAGCTATTCATGGCCTATTACGGTTCTTCGTTCCTTGGCTACCGGCCGGACCCCTGGGTAGCGGCGGCCGTGACCTTCTCGCTCAATGGCGGCGCTTTTTTCGGCGAAATCTTTCGCGGCGCCATCGAGGCAATTCCAAAGGGACAATGGGAGGCGTCAACGGCGCTCGGCTTCCGCTTTGTCAGGACGCTGCGGCTGGTGATCATCCCGCAGGCGGTGCGGCTGATTCTGCCGCCGACCGTCGGCTTCATGGTGCAGATCGTCAAGACGACATCGATCGCCTCGCTGATAGGCCTGACCGAGCTTGCGCGGGCCGCCACGCAGGTCAACACCGTGACCTTCCAGCCGGTGATGGTGTTCGGTACGGTGTCGCTGATCTACTTCGCGCTGTGCTGGCCGCTGTCGCTCTATGCAGGCTATCTCGAGCGTCGTTTCGCTACCGGAATGACTCGCAGGACCGAGACGCCGTTGGTCATGTCGGCAGTCTGAGCGAAGCCGTCAGCCCTTGAACGCCGGCAAGGTCAGCCCCCTGACGCCGACGTCGAGCGCGAACAGACCGCCCGGATTCTTCTGGCGGACGAAATGGCTGGCCGGGCGCTTGAGGACGGCAGAGGTGACGTAGAGGATGTCGAGGTCCTTGCCGCCGAACTCGCAACAGGTCGGCAGATCGGTCGGCAGAACCACTGTTTCCATCAGCTCGCCATCGGGATCGTAGCGGCAGACCTTGCTGGTCACGGGGATGGTCACCCAGTAGCAGCCCTCGGCATCGACCGTGGCGCCGTCGGCGACCCCGCCTGTTGCCGTCATGTCGATGAAGGTGCGGCGGTTCTCGATGTCGCCGGTGGCGGGCTCGAAATCGTAGGCCCAGACCGCGCCGGCATGGCTGTCGGAGAAGTACATGGTCTTCGAGTCCGGGCTCCAGGCCAGTCCGTTCGAGCAGCCGATGCCGTCGATCATCTTGTGCACGGAGAGATCGGGATCGAGCCGGTAGAGCGCGCCGATGAATTCGATCGGCTGTCCCGCCACCTCGAACATCGAGCCCGACCAGAAGCGGCCCTGGCGGTCCGGCTTGCCGTCGTTGAAGCGGGTCTTCGGCATATGCGCTTCCGGATCGACGATCGCCTCGAACTGGCCGGTTGCCGGGTCGAAGAAATGAAAGCCATTGGTCATGGTCAGCACCAGGCCGCCCTTCTCGCGCAGGCCAAGGCAGCCGAGATATTCCGGTGTCTCGAAGACCGCGTCCTTGCCGGTCGCGGGGTCGTAGCGATGGATCAGCTTCTTCCAGATGTCGATCCACCAGAGCACGCCGGCCCTGGGGTCCCAGAGCGTGCCTTCGCCAAGCTCGGCCTTGGCATCGACGACACAGGTGATCTTGACCATTCTTCCCTCCGTTCAGCCCCTGCGCAGCCTGCCGCCGAGGCCGGCAAAGGCCTCGCTGCCGATCGAGACGGTGAGCAGGATCACCGCGCCATAGACGACAAGCAGGGCACCGCTCGACAGGTTGAGCGCCGGCAAAAGACCAGTGAGGATGGTCAGCACCATGGCGCCGGCGACGGTGCCGAGATAGTGGCCGCTGCCGCCGAGGATCGAGGCGCCGCCAATGGCGACCGCGGCGATCGAGGTGAACAGATAGGCGTCACCCATGCCGAGATAGGCCTGGCCGGAATAGCCGGTCAAAAGCATGCCGGCGAAGGAGGCGGCAAGGCCCGAAATCACATAGGTGAGGATGGTGGTGCGTGCCGTCGGCACGCCTGAGAATTCGGCCACGGTGGCACTGGTGCCGAGCGCATAGAGGTGACGGCCGAAGGCTGCCTTGGAGAGCAGCACGGTCGCCACCAGCGTCAGGGCGAGCCAGATCAGCGCGATGACCGGAAAGCCGGCTATGCGGCCGACCGACAGGAACTGGATCAGGGCCGGCGCCGAGGGGGTCGGCGAGCCGCCGGTCAGCACCAGGATCAGGCCTTGCAGGATGACGTTGGTGGCCAGCGTCATGATGATCGGCGGTACGCCGAACCGGGCGACGCCGACACCGTTGATCAGCCCGACGAAGGCGCCGCCGGCAAGCAGCAGCGGCATCACCCAGACCAGCGGCAGGTCCTGCCCGCCGCACAGCAACGCCATGATGATCGCCGCCGAATTCAGCACCCATGGCACGGAGAGATCGATACCGCCGCCGATGATGACGAAGGTCTGGCCGAGCGCGACGATGCCGACAAAGGCCGCCAGCACGACGGTGGAGCGCATGTTGGAGACGGAAAGGAAGCCGGGCGAGAACAGCGCCGTGACCAGGAGCAGCACGACCATGCCGGCATAGGCGAGCACGATCAGCCGGTTGCGGGCGAGGAACGCATTCATTGGACGCGGCCCCTTGCGGCCTTTTCGGCGACGGAACTGGCCAGCACCGAGAGCAGCAGGATGACACCGGACGCGACCGGCTGCCAGTAGCTCGACACATGCAGCACGAAGACCAGGTTGCCGATGAGGGTGAGCACGAAGGCGCCGATCAGCGTGCCGGCAAGATGGCCCCGGCCGCCGAACAGGCTGACGCCGCCAATGACCGCCGCGGCCACCGAAGGCAGGATGTAGTCCTTGCCGATGGTCGGCGAACCGGCACCGGTCTGGGTCACCAGGAACAGCGCCGCGCCCGCCGCGAACAGACCGGACAGGCCGTAGGTGACGAGATTGACGCGGGTGATGGAGACGCCCGACAGGAAGGCCGATTTTTCGTTCGATCCGGTTGCCTGGATCGAAATGCCGACCCGGGTGGCGCGGAACCACCACCAAAACAGCAGCAGGACCAGCAACATCCAGACCGGGCTGGTGAGGCCGAAGAGCTGCGTGGAGGCAAAGCCGACCCACCATGTGGGAATGCTGCCGCCGTCGGTCGGCAGGATGATCATGGCGACACCGTTGAGGATCGACCATGTCGCGAGCGTCACCAGGAAGGGCTGCAGCTTGAGCAGTGAGATCAGCAGGCCGTTGAGCGCGCCGATGACAAAACCGATCGCAAGGATGGCCAACGCCCAGAACCCGGTGGTCGACGGATCATCGGCGAACCGCGTCGCGGCGATCACCGTGCCGAGGCTGATCATGCCGCCTATCGACAGGTCGATGCCGCCGCGCAGCAGCACGATGGTCTGGCCCGTCGCCGCCAGCATCAGCGTCATCGCCGCGGCGGTGTCGAGATTGAGTTCATCCAGCGTGAAGACGCCGGATTGCAGGCTGCCGTAGATGCCGACAATCAATGCCAGCATCAGGCAGGCGACCAGGAACGGCGCGCGGTCGAGCAGGCGGCCGCGCCAATCGATGGCCGGCGTGGTTGATTTCATGTCGGCCGGCCTTTGCATCATCCCGCCAGTCTGCTCCGCGCTCGCCATGACCATGCCTCAAGCCGCTTCGCGTTCAAGCATGGCGGCGCGCAAGATGCCGGTCTCGGAGATGCGGTCGCCCTCCAGCGTCGCGGCGATACGGCCGTCGCGCATGACCAGCACGCGGTCGGCGACATGGACGAGTTCCGGCATGTCGCTGGAATGGAACAGGATCGCGTAACCCTTGGCGGCGAGGTCGCGCATCAGTTGGAAGATCTCGCCCTTGGTGCCGACATCGACGCCACGCGTCGGGTCGTAGAGCAAGAGCACGCGCGCTTGCGTCAACAGCATCTTGCCGAAGATCACCTTTTGCTGGTTGCCGCCCGACAGGGTACCGGCGAGCTGCTCAGGCGTGCCGGCCTTGATACGCAGGAAATCGACCATCTCCTTGACCAGAGCCGCTTCCTTTTGCCGGCTGAGCAAGCCGTTTTCGGTGAAGCGCTTGATCACCGACAGCGTCAGGTTCTCGCGCACGCTCTTGGTCAGGAGCAGGCCTTGCCCGCGCCGGTCCTCGGGCACCAGGGCGATGCCATCCCTGCCGGTCAAGGCCTGGCGTGGATTGCTGATCGAGGCCGGCTTGCCCCACAGCTCGACGGCACCGCTCGCCCTGCTGGCGCCGAACAGTGCCTGGAACAGCTCGCGCTGGCCATGGCCTTGCAAGCCGCCGACGCCGAGCACCTCGCCCTCCCGCAAGGCAAAGTCGACACCGGAGAGCCGGGTGCCGCTCGACAGGCCCTCGACCCTTAGCGCGACGCGATCCGTGGCCGTCGCCACACGCTCGGGATAGAGCCGGTCGAGGTGGCGGCCGATCATCTGGGTGACGATCTCGTTGTCGGACACGGCGTTGGCCTCGTGCGCGGCGACGGTGCTGCCATTGCGGAAGATGGTCAGCCGGTCGGCGATGGCGCGCACCTCGGCCATGCGATGCGAGATGAAGATGACCAGCCTGCCTTCCGCCGCCAGCTGCCGGGTAAGCTTCAGCAGCCATTCGGCCTCACGCGCGGGCAGCGCCGAGGTCGCCTCGTCGAGGATGAGGATGCGCGGGTCCTTGGCCAACCCCTTGGCGATCTCGACGATCTGCCGTTCGGCCAGCGTCAGCCGCCGCAATTCCTGATCGGGACGCAGCGCCGGAAAATTGTACCTTTCGAGCAAGGCAAGCGTCCTGCGGCGCATCTCGGCGCGGTTGACGGTACGCAGCAACGTCCTTGGCTCGTGGCGGAACCAGATATTCTGTTCCACGCTGAGGTCGGGGATCAGCGACAGTTCCTGGAAGACGGCGGCAATGCCACGCGCCTGGGCCACGTCCGGATTGGCAGGGCGATAGTCCTGGCCGTCGACCAGGATCGAGCCGCAATCGTGCCGCACCGCGCCCGACAGGATCTGGATGAAGGTGCTCTTGCCGGCGCCGTTCTCGCCGAGCAGCGCATGCACCTCGCCGGCGCGGGCGCTGAATGTCGCATCGCTCAGCGCAACGATGCCGCCATAGCGTTTGGACAGGCCTTTGACGTTGACGAGGTCCATGGATGCGCCTTCGAAAAGCTCTCCCGACATCTTGCGATGCCGGGAGACAGGGTCGTGGTCTCGGGATGTTACTTCGCCCCAGCGGCTTCCGCAGCGGTGATCTCGACCCAGTCGGGCGTGATCGGCAGCGTCAGGCCGGGCGCCTGGTCGGGGAAGGCATTCTCGCCGATCGCGATCTTGATCATCTTGGTGCCCGGATAGAGCTTGGACTCGAAGGGATCGGTGGTGACGAAATCACCCTTGACCGAGACGGAGCGCTCGGCCGGCTTCTTGCCGGTGTCGAGGATGTCGACCGCCAGCTTGATCGCTTCCGACGAAAGATAGGCCGGATTGGAGCCAAGAATGCACTTGGCGCCTTGTGTCTGCGCGCAGGTGACGGCGGCGACATTGTAGGAGAAGCCGACGACCGGGACGATCGGCCGGCCGGCATCCTTCAGCGCCTGGATGGCGCCCGAGCCGTAGCCTTGCGTCATGATGCCGTCGATCTTCGGATTGGCGGCAAGCAGCGCCGCCACGCCGGACTGTTCCGGCCCGAGCGCGTAGTTGCCGTTGTAATAGCCGACGACCTTGATGTCGGGATACTTGGCCAGCACCTTCTCATAACCCTGCTGCAACTGCGCCGAGATCGGCGCGCCGGCAAGGCCGCGGTCGAGAATGATGTTGCCCTTGCCGCCAAGCTGCGTGGCCATCCACTCGGCCATCACCGAAGGGATGCGGTCCCAGTCGGAAGCGACGGCAAACGCGCAAGGCTCGGTCACCACCTGGTCGAAGGAGATGACGACGATGCCGGCGTCGCAGGCCTTCTTGATGGTCGGGTTGAGCGCCGAATCCGAACCGGCATCGACGAGGATGGCATCCGGCTTCTGGCGGATGATGTTGTTCAGCGAGTTGATCTGCGCCTGGACGGTGTTCTCGACGTTCTCGATCTTGAGGTCGACGCGGCCTTTCAGCGGCCCCTTGTTGACCGAGACGGTGGCGACACGCTCCATCTGCTGGCGCCAGTCATTGCCGACGAAATTGTTCGAGAGATAGATGGTGTAGGGCTTCTTGTCCTCGGCGTGACCGGCCTGCATGCCGATCGCCGTCATGGCGACGGCAAGTGCTGCAAGGCCGATGTTACGGCTCAATGTTCTCATGATTTTCTCCTCCCGTTTTTTCGTTTCGAAACAGCGCCGCCGAACAGTGGCGCCTTGCATCCGTAAAGTCAGGTTCCCGAGGCCTCCTTGGGCGTGATTTCAACCCAGCTCGGCGACACCGGCAAAGACAGACCCGGCGCCAGATCGGGAAATACGGTCTTGCCCAATTCGATCTTCACCGCCGACGAATTCGCGGCGTATTTGGCGTCGACCATATCCGCGGTGAGACCCGGCGAGTTGAACAGCACGGTGGTGTCGGCAGGCTTCTTGCCGGTGTCGAGTATGTCGACCGCGAGCTTGATGGCCTCGGCCGACAGCGACGGCGGATTGGCGCCGAGCCAGCATTTTGCGCCCTTGGTCTGAGCGCAGGTGACGCCAGTGCCGTTGAAGGCCGCGGCGACGATCGGCACCAGCGGCCGGTCGGCATTCTGCAGCGCCTTGATGGCGCCGGTGCCGTAGCCCTGCGAAAAGATGCCATCGACTTCCGGATGCGCGGCAAGCAGGCTGGCCACGCCCTCCTGCTCTGGACCGGCGGCGTAATTGCCGTTGAAATAGCCGACGATCTCGATACCGGGGTATTTCTTCAGCACGGCTCCGAAATTCTTCTCGAACTGTTCCGAGATCGGCGCGCCGGCAAGGCCGCGGTCCATCAGCACCTTGCCCTTGCCGCCGAGGATGGAGGCCATCCATTCGGCCTGGTTGTTGGCCATGATGTCGAAATCGGAATGCATCTTGTAAGCGCATTCGGCCGAGACCGTCTGGTCGAAGCTGACGACGATGATGCCGGCGTCGCAGGCTTTCTTGATGGTCGGATTGAGCGCCTCGGCCGACGACGCATCGATCAGGATGGCGGCGGGCTTCTGGCGGATGATGTTGTTCAGCGAATTGATCTGCGCCTGGACGGTGTTCTCGGCGTTCTCGATCTTGAGGTCGACACGGCCTTTCAGAGGCCCCTTGGTGGTCGCGACATTGGCGACGCGCTCCATCTGCTGGCGCCAATCATTGCCGACGAAATTGTTCGAGAGATAGATGACGTAGGGCTTCTTGTCTTCGCTATGGCCGGGCGTGGCGGACATAGACACCGCGAACCCGGCAAACGCCACGAAGCAGGCGCTCAAGCTCCTCAATTTCATGGTCTCCTCCCTGTGTTCCCTACCCAGCCGGTGATGGACTGCGCCATCTTCATCGCCCGAGGAAGCATTACATGATACCGGTACCAATTGCGGATGTCAATTTGACCGGGACTTTCCCAAGGCTGCGCCTGCAGGCAAAATTCGCCGGATTTCCTCCCCGCGACATCTTCCGAAGCCGGCATCTCAGCCTAGCTATCATGCTATTATAATTTTATGGCCCTGTCTATGCGGACCACATCAGAAAATGCCGCGTCGAGCGGGCTTCAAGACAGGTCGTTCGGCGCATCGTAGGTGATGCTGAAAATGTCGGCGGGGTGACGCGCGACGGAGAATTCGATGCTGCGCTGGTCCGCCGACTGGTAGAGCATCTCCACCGTCAGCACGGCGCCCCCCAGCGCAATGCCGAGGTCGGCGGCAACAGCCTCGTCGGCGATTTCGGCGCGCACCGTCACATGCGCCACATCGAGCCGCAGGCCGAGATGTTTCTGCACCGAACGGAAGATCAGCACGTCGGAAAAGTCTTCCCGTTTCAACCGGGCGCCGACATCGGGCGGAAAATAGGTGGTGATCTGCGCCTTCCTCTGTTCGCCGATCGACAGCACGCTGCGCAGGCAATAGCCGGCCTCGTCCTTGCCCATGCCGAAATGGCGCTGGAGCACGGGCGAAACCTCCTTGCGGTAGGATTTCACCGTCAGCTTCGCGTCCTTGGTGAAGGCCGCCATGTCGGCGAAATTCTTGAACTTCCAGCTCAGATTGACCGAAGGGCTGCGCGCCGCCACCACTGCGGGCTTGGCCGAGCGCTTCCTGATCAGGCCGTCGGCCTCGAGATCGCGCAGCGCCTGGCGCACGGTGATCAGGCTGACGCCGAAATGCTCGGCGATGGTCGCTTCCTTGGGCAGCTCGCCGCCGACCGGGAAGGTGCCGTTGCCGATCGGCTCGCGCAGGATGTCGGCGAGCTGCCGGTAAAGCGGCCCATTGGCGCGGCCGAGCGTGCGCTTGGGAAGACTTTCGATGGTGGGAACGGAATGGTCCATGTGCCTCGTCGCGCCTGTGTCGAAGCTTTTATAATAGCTTCCTTCGCCCGAGGCTAGGCAACGTCGGCAATGATCAACCCTCTCAGACGAAGAGCCGAAGCGGGTGTTCGATGGCCGATTTCAGGGTAGCGAGCCAAGCGGCGGCGTTTGACTCATCGACGCTCGAGGCATCCGTTATCAGCAGGCACTCGGCTTGATTGCCCGCCGTGTCGAGCGAAACGGCCAGGCGCATGGCACGGCCGGGCAGAAGTGGCATCATAATCGGCCGAATGCTGCTTGCGGGGAGAAGCCGCAGAGATAGAACCGCGAACTTTCCCGCGTCGTCACGGTCGCCACGCAGGGATGCAAGCCGCGCTGCGCGCATCGATGTCAGGGATATCTCCGGAACTGTCGCGAACACTGCTTGCCGGCCGGGCAGCTCCAATGCCACGCAAGCATCGGCGCCCCGATCGATATCTGGGGATTCATCGAATGCTCGACCTGCCGCACGCAAGAGCACATCGTCGATGTCGAACATCCTCCCCGTACTTTCCAGCGCGGCCAGAAGGTCTTTCAGAGCGCCCAGTGCTATCGATGTGGCAAAGGCGGCGATGCTGGATACGGCGACGGAAGGGGAGGCTGGAGCGGCCTCGACAGCTGGCTGACCGACAGGCCGCGGGGGCGCGGCGAAGCTCAACACATCGGCGGCCAGGATGCGCCCACCCGGACCGCTGCCCCGAAGCGTCTCGAGCGGCAGCGCACGCTCGCGCGCCAGGCGGCGGGCGTATGGGGAAACCGCAAGACGCCTCGCCTGCACCGCCGCTGCATTCATTTCAGATACTCGGAGTTGACGCAGTTGGTGAGCCGGCCCTCGGCAAGATAGGCGTGCACGACTTCGATCGATTTCAGCCTGAGGTCGCGCATCGATGCCGGGCTGTAGAAGGCGGCATGCGGGGTGACGATCAGGCGATTGGCGATCCACGGCTCGCGATTGCGCCACGCCGCCAGCAGCGGATGGTCGAGATCGCCCGGTTCGTTCGGCAGCACGTCCAGCCCGGCACCGCTGACCGTGCCGTTGCGCATCGCCGTCTCCAGCGCGTCGAGATCGACGATGGGGCCGCGCGCGGTGTTGATCAGCACGAGGCCTGGCCTGGCGGCGGCGAAGGTCGCCGCGCCGAGCAGCTTGCGGGTTTCTTCGCTGAGCGGTGCGTGGACACTCACCACATCGGCTCGCCCCATCAACTCCGCCAGCGAATGGACGCGTTCGTAGCCGGTCGACAGATCAACGCCAGACAGGAGGTGCGGATCATAGAATACCACCTTCATGTCGAAAGCGGCGGCACGGCGCGCGGTGGCGAGCCCGATACGACCGAGCCCGACAATGCCGAAGGTGGCGCCCTTGTGCCTTCTCACCAGCGGCGCCTTGGAAAAATGCCAGCCTTCGGCTCCATTGCGAAGTTCAGCGCCATAGGCCGAGGTGCCGCGTGTCAGCGCCAGCATCAGGGCGATGGCGTGGTCGGCGACCTCGGTCGTGCCATAATCCGGCACATTGCAGGCCGGGATCTTGCGTGCGCCCCAGCCCGCGGTGTCGATGTTGTCGAAGCCGACGCCGGAACGCACCGCGATGCGTGCCTTGGGAAAGGCCGACGGGGCGGCGGCGACATTGTGGGTCGGCGAATAGTTGATGACGGCGTCGGCCGTCTGGCAGACGGCCGGATCGAGCGCGGCGGCCTTGTCATTGGTCGAGCGGGCGAGGATGAACTCGATGTCGGGATAATGCTCGCGCTCGAGTTCGGCCTCGTCGGCGGCTTGCCAGTTGGCGCACAGGATCTTCATGCCAGTCCTTCGGATTTGATGTACGGAAGTGGTCTATTTCTTGATCCCGCCGATGCGGCCGCCCATCGGCACCACCGCGCCAACCGGCTGATCGATGGCGGCAAGCGTTCCGCTGACCGGCGCCTCGATCTCGACCACGGCCTTGTCGGTCTCGATCTCTGCGATCAGCTCCCCCTCCTTGACGGGATCACCGACCGCCTTCAGCCATTTGATGACAGTGCCTTCGCTCACCGTTAGGTCGCCGAACGGCATTGTCACCGGCTCGTCGTCGCTGGCGGCGACCGGGGGCTGGGCCGATGGCGCGGGTGGCACCACCTTGACGGGGGCAGGGGTTGGTTTAGCCGGCGCAGCGCTTTTCAGACCGACCGTATACCAGTGATCCGGCACCGGCGGCCGGCCTGCGATGACGTCGCGCACGCCTTGCGCGATCCGGGCCGTATCGACCAGCATGGCGCGCTCCAGCACCGGTGCGAAGGGATGCGAGGTCGGCGCCGTGTGCAATCGTCCGGGCGGTGCGTCGAGTTCGTCGAAGGCGAGTTCGTTGATCGCCTGGGCGATCTCGCCGCCCAGCCCGCACATCGCCCAGGCCTCGTCGACGATGAGCAGGCGATGGGTCTTGCGCACGCTGGCGACGATGCTGTCGATGTCAAGCGGCATGATGGTGCGCGGGTCGATCACCTCCGCCTCGATGCCTTCGCCGGCCAACAGGTCCGCGGCCTCCAGCACACGCTGCACCATCTGGCCGGCGGCGACGATGCTGATATCGGTGCCGGTCCGGGCGATGCGCGCCACACCGAAGGGCACAAAATGCTCGCCGACCGGCACCTCGCCTTTGGAGGCAAACAGCGCCTTGGGTTCGAGCATGATGACGGGATCGCCGGCCCGCAGCGCCGTCTTCATCAGCCCCTTGGCATCCGCCGGGGTGGAAGGCACGCAGACGATGAGGCCGGGCATGTGGGCGAAGATCGGATGGTAGATGCCGCTGTGATGCGGCCCGGAGCTGCGCAGCGCGCCGGCACCGACGCGCACCACCATCGGCGCGCTCATCAGGCCGCTGGTCATGTAGCGCAGCTTGGCGGCCTGCAGAAAGATCTGGCCGGCGGTCTCGAAGGCGAAGTCGGCGAACATCAGATCCGAGACGGTCCGCGCGCCGGTGGCCGAAGCGCCGACGGCGGCGGCGGTAAAGCCTTGTTCGGAGATCGGCGTATCGACCATCCGCTCGCCGCCGAACTCCTGCCACAGGTTCTTGGTGTGCGCGAAACTGCCGCCGCGCTCGCCGGTGCCCTCGCCGAAATAAAGGATCGCCGGATTGGCGCGCATCTCCTCGGCGAGGCCGTCGCGAACGGCTTCGAGCCAGCCTTGCATGCGCGTCTCGCCGACCGCGCGCGGCTGCAGGGCGGCGGGCGGATTGATCGGGTCGGCGAAAACATGCAGGCGTACGGTGGCCGGATCAGGCTCGGGCGAGTTGCGGGCGAAGGTCAGCGCCTGCTCGACCACGGTCTCGATCCGTGCCTCTATTGCCGCAAGCGCCTCGGCGTCGGCAATGCCGTAGTCCTCGATCAGTTTCCTGCGGAACATGTCGATGGGATCGCGCTTGATCCAGGCGTCGAGTTCCTCCTGCGTCCGGTAGGTGCCGATGACCGGGTCGCCTTCGTGGTGGCCGACCGTGCGATAGGTCTTGGCCTCGATCAGCGTCGGGCCCTTGCCGGCGCGGGCGCGTTCGGTGGCTTCCTTCATCGCCAGCCAGACAGCGAAGACGTCGTTGCCGTCGACGGCGACGCCGGGCATGCCATAGGACGCCGCCTTGCTGGCGATCTCGGGATTGAGCGTGACGGATTTGAGCGGCGTCGCGGTGGCGTAGAGATTGTTCTCGCAGATGAAGACGGCGGGCGCCCGTTGCACGGCGGCGAAGTTGAGCGCCTCGTGGAAGCCGCCATGATTGGCGGCGCCATCGCCGAAGAAGGCGACGCCGATATCGTCGCGGCCTTGCTGGCGCGCGCTCATGCCGATGCCAACGGCATGGCCGATGCCGGCGGCGACGATGCCATTGGTGCCGAACAGGCCGACCGAGCGGTCATAGAGATGCATGGTGCCGCCGCGCCCGCCGCAGATACCATCGGCCTTGCCGAACAGCTCGGCCATCACCCGGCCGGGATCGGCGCCCTTCGCCAGCGCATGGCCGTGCCCGCGATGGGTCGAGGTCACCCAGTCGGTGGGCCTGAGATGCGCGCAGACACCGACGCCGGTCGCCTCCTCGCCGATATAGAGGTGCAGGAAACCGGGCGTTTCGCCCTTGCGGCAGGCGATCTGGGCGATGCTTTCGAAGCGGCGCAGCAGCACCATGCGTTCGAACAGGTCGAGCAGGATTTTCCGGTCGGGCAGATTTGACGCACTCCTGGAATCCTCGCGTGCACGCGCCGCAGACATTGCCACCAAAGCCTCCCTGAATGCATCTGGCGCCGGGCGGCAGAGCGCCGGCGGCGGGCTTGTTGGTCGCCCGCTTCGACGCATCATAGATTATAATAGCATAATGTCTACTGGCTCTGACCGAGCTGTGCGAGAGGCTAGAGTCTGGTGATCCGCACGGCTGCGTCAGCCCGCTGGAACAGCTCCGGCCGCAGGCTGAGGCCAAGGCCCGGCCCTTCGAGCGGCGCGACATGACCGTCCCTGACCGGCGGGATGTCGGCGACGATCTCGGTGTACCAGCCGGTGAAATAGGCGCGTACCGCTTCCTGGTAATTGACGTTCGGCAAGGTCGCCGACAAGGCGCAGCTCGCCGCATAGACGATCGGCCCGGTGCAGTCGTGCAAGGTGACAGGCAGTTCGCTGGCTTCGGCCATGTTGGCGATCTTGCGCGCCTCGGACAGGCCGCCGCACCAGGCGAGGTCGATCATGATCACGCTAGCCGCGCGCTTGTCGATCAACTGCTTGAACATCTGCCGCGACGCCAGCCTTTCGCTGGCGGCGATCGGGATGGAGGTGTGGCGGGCGAGCTCGGCCATGGCGTCGAGTTCGTTGTAGCGGATCGGCTCTTCCAGCCAGGCGACGTCATAGGGTTTCAGCGCCTCGGCGATGCGCAGCACCGGCGGCAAGGTCCACAGCCCATGCAGTTCGACCATGATCTCCATGTCGCGGCCGACGGCGTCGCGGATCTTGTGGAAGGGCTCCAGCGCCTTGTCGAGATCGACAAGCGAGATGCGGCTGCCGTTCGAGGCCTCGGCGGCGATGTCGAACGGCCAGACTTTCATGGCGCCAATGCCTTCCGACTTCAGGCTTTTGGCGAGATCGCCGGCATTGTAGCGCCAGGCGAGCAGGTCTTCATACGGACCTTCATTCGAATCGCCTGATTTGAGCGACCAGTCCTCGCCGCGTTCGAACAGGGCATTCTTCTTCGTGGCGCGCACATGCTTGTAGCCGGCGCAAGTGTTGTAGATCGGCACGGTCGCGTGGGTGCGCCCGCCAAGCAGCCGCCAGACCGGCTCGCCGAGCGCCTGGCCATAAATATCCCACAGCGCGATGTTGACGGCGGAATTGCCGCGCACCTCGGCGCCGGAATCGCGGGCGCCGACATAGACGCTGCCCAGCGTGCGGTCGTGCAACTCGATGTCGCGCGGGTCCTTGCCCAAGAGATAGGACGCGACATTGTCGTGGATGTAGGCGGCAACCGGCCCCGGCGCCCAGAAGGTCTCGCCGGTTCCGACAAGGCCGGCGTCGGTGTGGACGCGCAACCAGAACAGGAACGGGAATTCCGCCAGCTGCAGCGTTTCGAGCGCGACGACTTTCATCTTTTCCTCCCAACTCCCGCCGATACTACAGTCCAAGGACAATAGCACATAGCCGTTGACAGCCATTTATGGTACCGGTATCAATTTCGTCAAGATCGCCTCCGGGAGGGTGCTCGCTTGCCTGCCCAAAATCGAAACAAGATGCCGCTCAGGGCGCTGGTCACAGGCGCTGCCGGCGGGCTCGGCCGCGAGGTGGCGGTTCAGCTGGCGCGTCGCGGCTGTTTCGTCGCGGTCACCGATATCAACGGCGATGGGCTCGCCGAGACCGCCAGGCAGATCGGCGAAACCGGCACGGAAACCGAAAGCATCGTCAGCGATTTCACCGGGGAAGGCGCGCCGGAAGCGGCCGTCGAAAAAGTCGTCGCGCGCTGGGGCGGTATCGACATCCTGGTCAACAATGCCGGCTATGGCGTGATCGAGCCCTTCCTCGACGCCACCTTCAAGGCCTGGACGCGTACGCTGGCGCTCAATGTCACAGCCCTTGCCATGGCCTGCAAGGCGGCGGGCCGGGTGATGCGGGAGCAGCGCTCCGGGCGCATCATCAACATCACCTCGCCGGGCTCGCGCATGGCGCTGCCCGACTACACCGCCTACACGGCGAGCAAGGCCGGCGTCGATTCCATCACCCGCGCCGCGGCAGTGGCGCTCGCGCCCTATGGCGTGCTGGTCAACAGCCTGGCGCCGGGCATGATGGACACCGAAATGCAGCGCTCGACCGAAATCGACCTTGCCCGTGCCAATGGCCGCGACGATTTGCAGGCCTTTCTCGACGAGCGCACCCGCCGCATCCCGCTCGGCCGCCGTGCCGAGATTGCGGAAGTGGCCGAGGCCGTCGTCTGGCTCTGCCTCGACGCGCCTGATTACATGACCGCCGAGCGGCTCAACATGTCGGGCGGGCTCGACAAGGACTGATCCAGATGCTGCGAAACTCTCCTCCCGGCTACGCCGACATCGGCGCGCTCGAACACAAGGCGATGCTGCTGCGCCGTCATATGCTGACGATGGCGCGCGGCCAGGGCCAGGGCTATATCGGCCAGGGCCTCGGCATCGCCGATGTGCTGGCGGCGCTCTATTTCCACGAGCTGCGCTACGATCCCGGCAATCTCGGTTGGCCCGACCGCGACCGTTTCCTTTTGTCGACCGGGCATTATTCCATCGCTTTGTGGGCTGCCCTGGCCGAAGCGGGCATCATTCCTGTCGATGAACTCGTCACCTATGGCGCCGACAACAGCCGGCTGGAAATGTCGACGCTCGACACCACGCCCGGCGTCGAAATGATTGGCGGTTCACTTGGCCATGGGCTGGGGCAAGGTGTCGGGCAGGCGCTGGGCCTGCGTGTCGACCGCTCCGACGCGCGCGTTTTCGTCGAGCTCTCCGATGGAGAGATGCAGGAAGGCTCGACCTGGGAAGCAGCCATGTCGGCCAGCCACTTCAAGCTCGACGGGCTGGTGGCGCTGATCGACTGCAACGGCATTCAGGCCGACGGGCCTGTGGTGCTCGACATGGAGCCGGTGGCCGACAAATGGCGCGCCTTCGGCTGGCAGACAGCCGAGATCGACGGCAATGACATGACCGCGGTGGTTGGCGCGCTGGCGGATGCGAGAAACCGCAACGGCAAGCCAAAGGCGATCATCCTGCGCACACGGCCCGGCAAGGGTGTGCCCCGCATCGAGACTTCCGAGAAGTCGCACTTCTTCCGCATCGACGTGGCGCAATGGGATGGCATCATCGCCGAGTTCGAGAAAACCGTGGGAGCGGGCCAATGAGCGGCGCGGCGATGGAGGCCGGCCGCACGCTGGCCATGGGCCAGGACGAGGCCGTCGGCGGCGGACGGCGCAGCGTTGAGGCACCCTTCGGCCGGGCATTGGCAAGGCTCGGCGAGAGCCGCCCCGACATTGTCGGACTGACCGCCGATCTCGGCAAATACACCGACATCCTGCCATTCCGAGACGCCTTCCCGGAGCGCTTCTTCAACGTCGGCATGGCCGAGCAGAATCTGGTCGCCGTCGCCGCCGGGCTGGCGCGCACCGGCAAGGTGCCGTTCGCCACCACCTATGGCGTGTTCGCGACGCGGCGCGCCTATGATTTCGTCGCCATCGCGCTGGCCCACTCCAATCTCGACGTCAAGATCGTTGCGGGCCTCCCCGGTCTCACGACCGGCTATGGCGGCACCCATCAGGCGATCGAGGACCTTGCGCTGATGCGCATGATCCCCGGCCTGACTATCATCGACCCCTGCGACGCGACCGAGATCGAAGCCGCGACCGAAGCGATCTCGCAACATCGAGGACCGGTCTACATGCGGCTGCTGCGCGGCAGCGTGCCGGTTGTGTTCGAGCCCGGTTACGTCTTCGAGATCGGCAAGGCGCGCCGCCTGCGCCAGGGTAGCGATGTCGGCATCATCTCGACCGGCCTGATGACCGAAAGGACATTGGATGCAGCCGATGCTTTGCAAAAACGGGGCGTCGCTGCCGGCGTGCTGCATGTGCCGACCATAAAGCCGTTCGACAGCGAGGCGGTGGCCGAATTCGCCGCGTCGGTTGACCGTATCGTGACAGTGGAAAACCACGTCGTGGTCGGTGGCCTGGCGAGCCTTGTGGTCGAGACCTTGTTCGATGCCGGCATTGCGAAGACAGTGACGCGCGTCGGCCTGCCGGACCGCTATATCGAATGCGGCGCGGTGCCGACCTTGCAAGCGAAATACGGACTGACGACCGAGGCCGTCATCGCGACCATTGCCGCATTGAGCTAGGGTTCTCCCATGAAGATTACAGAGATCGAGACCTTTGCCGTCGGCGCCGGCTGGAAGAACTGGCTGTTTGTCAAAGTACATACCGACAAGGGCATCCACGGGATCGGCGAAGGCACGCTGAACGGTTTCATCAAGACTACCGAAGCCGGCGTGCACGAGTTGAAACACCTCGCCATCGGCCAGGACCCGCGCCGCATCAACGCGCTGGCCAAACGCATGCTGGACAGCGTCTCGCTCGACGGCGGCCACATCCACCGCACGGTGATCGCGGCCATCGAAGTCGCATGCTGGGACATACTGGGCAAGAGCCTCGGCGTGCCGATCCACCAATTGCTCGGCGGCCAGGTGCGCGACAGCGTGCTCGGCTATGCCAATGGCTGGTACCGCACCGAGCGCTCGCCCGAGGCCTTTCTCGATGCGGCGAAAGCGGTGCTGGCCAAAGGCTTCAAGGCATTCAAACTCGACCCGTTCGGCACCGCCCAAGGCTTCATTTCGCGCGAGGAGCTGGAGCTTTCCTACGCGATCTGCCGGACCTTACGTGACAGGCTGCCAAAGGACACGCTGATCCTGATTGACGTGCATGCGCGCTTCACCGAGATCGCCGCACTGCAGGCGGCGCAAAAATTCGCCGATCTCGACATCTACTGGTGGGAAGAGCCGACCTCGCGCGACCGCCAGGAGACCGTGCATGAAGTGGCGCACCGCTCGCCGATCCCGGTGGCGACGGGCGAGATGTACGACACGGTCGGTCAGTTCTACACGCTGGCGGCCGGCGGCGGCGTCAACATCTTCCAGCCCGAGCCGATGTCGCTCGGCGGCATCGGGCCGTCGATGCAGGTGGCCAATCTGGCGCTTGCTCATGGCAGCCATATCGCGCCGCACCAGAGCGGCGGACCGGTGGCGACGGCGGTTTGCCTGCAACTGGCGGCGGCGGTGCCGAACTTCCTCATTCAGGAACATTTCGACGCCTTCAACGACCCCTGGACGCGCGAGCTGGTGAGCTGGCATCCGACCGTCAATCCCGACAATGGCCATCTGTCGCTACCGGACGCGCCGGGGCTCGGCATCGACCTCGACATCGATGCGATCAAGGATCATCCCTACGATCCCAACGCCTATCTCAACGTCCACGCCGAAGGTTGGGAGAAACGCCTCGGGCGGCGCGAAGAGGCGGGGAAGCGTGGCCTTTAGGTTGGCAAAAGTCCTCCGGCCATTCGTCATCCTAGGGCGGAGCAGGGACCGAAGCGACGCGGCGCAGACCCTAGGATCCATGCTGGGACTCCCGAGCGACACTGCGGTCCAAAATTCTGCTCCGCTGCACCCTACGGCCACGGTCACGGAATGGATCCTAGGGTCTTCGCGACGCCGCTTTGCGGCTGCTCCGCCCTAGGATGACGAAACTGGGGGGCGCGTTTCGACTAACATCAAGACGTCAAGCGCTTTCGCGGTCGACGATCTCGAAGCCGAGGCTGGTGATGGTCGGCACCTTGGCGTCGCCGCCGAGCTTTGCCAGCAATTGCCGCACCGCGCGCCGGCCCATCTCGTAGCGGTTGACCTTCACCGTGGTCAGCGGCGGATGAAGCTGCGCGGCCAGATCCATGTCGCCATAGCCGGCAATGGCGATTTTTCCAGGCACCGCCCAACCGCGCCGGTGGCATTCCTGCACGGCGCCGACAGCGAGCGTATCGCTGGAAAAGAAGATCGCGTCGATATCCCTGTGGCGGGAGGTCAGCGTCACCAGCGCTTCGGCGCCGCCTTGCGCGGTGATCGGCACCTCGACCTCCAGGTCGGCATGGTTCTTGAAGCCGAGTTCGGTCAAGGCCGCGTGGTAGCCGGTGCGGCGTTGCTGGAGACGATCGTTGCCGTGGATCGGCGTCGAGACGAAGCCGATGCGCTTGTAGCCCTTCGCCGCCAGATGCATGGTCATGGCATAGGCTGTCTCGAAATTGGAGACGCCGACCACCATGTCGATTGGCTTGCGGCCCTTGATCTCGGAGATCTCGACCACCGGTGCGCCGCTGCTCTTCAGCAGCGCGCGCGCCGTCTCGCTTTGCACGAAGCTCTGCAGGATCATGCCGACCGGGCGCCAACCAAGCAGATTGCGGATCGCCTTCTCCTCGGCCTCCTGCGTGAATTCACCTTGCACCAGGAGCATCGAATAGCCGCTCTCGTGGCATTCGTCGGACATGCCTTGCACCTGTTCGGCTATGCCCGAATTGATCAGCGGCGGCACAACCGTGCCGATCATGCGGCCATTGCCGCGCATGCTGGAGGCCAGGCGGTTGGGCACGAAGCCGGCCTGCTCGATCGCCTCGAGCACCTTGGCGCGCGTCTCCGGCGACACCATGTCGGGATTGGACAGCGCACGTGACACCGTCATCGGCGCAACGCCGACGCGCTTGGCGATCTCGCGAACGCCGAGGCGCTGCGGCTTTTTCTCGCCCGCCGGCGGCTTATCGGTCATCACCCTGCTCCAAGAGAGCGCGATCCACCAAGGCAAAGTCCCACGGATCACATCAGCCCATTCATAGCGGTTGCAGCGGACGCTTTCCAGCGACGCGACGCGCTGTCGCGAGGCGTGGAATTTTCATCGTTGACAAGTTATAATATTATAATCTTAATGAAGACGAGGAGCGCGCCGGGATTGGCGCGGGTGAATGGAGCCGGCCGCGGGATCCGGCAACAGGCGCCGCCAGGGAGGTCAGGATGAACAGCGCGGCTGAGGTGAGCTCTCCGCGCCGGGACACGCAATCGTTCCGGCGGCGACTGATCGGCTTGATTGCGGTGGGCGAAGTCGGCGTGCTGGCGGCGATGGCCTTGCTGATTGCCTTCTTCTGGTTGCTCGAACCGGCTTTCCTGTCGGAGCGCAACATCCGCGCCATTCTCAACGTTGTCTCCTTTGTCGGCATCATCGCCATCGGCCAGACGATTCTGCTGGTTGCCGGCGAGTTCGACCTGTCCGTCGGCTCGGTCGCCGGGCTGTCCGCAGTGGTCGCCGCCAAGCTGATGACCGCTGCCGCCTTGCCGGTGACCGTCGGCATTCTCGGCGGCATCGGCGTCGGCGCATTGATCGGCCTGCTCAACGGCTTGATCGTCGTCAGGCTCGGCATCCCCGCCTTCATCCAGACGCTCGGCATGCTGTTCATCGGTCAGGGGCTGATCCAGGTGGTGACCGGAGGCTATCCGGTCTATCCGCTGCCGGAGGCGATCAATACGATCGGCGGTACGGATCTCGCCTTCGGCCTCGGCTGGAGTTTCGCCTTCTTCATCATCGCGGCGGTGGCAGCCGATTTCGTGCTGCGGCGCACCGTACTCGGCCGCAACATCTATGCCACCGGCGGCAACAAGGAAGTGGCGCATCTCGTCGGCATCAACACCAATGCCTGCAAGATCGGCGCCTTCATCACCGTCGGCGCGCTGTCGGCGATCGCCGGCATGTTCGTCATGGCCGATCTCGGCAGCGGCGGCACATCGATCGGCAGTGGCTGGGAACTGACGGTCATCGCCGGTGTCGTGGTCGGCGGCGTCAGCCTGTTCGGCGGCGCCGGCACGGTCGCCGGCGGTGTCGTCGGCATCCTGATGCTGAAGGTGGTGCAGAGCGGCCTCGTCGTCATCGGCGTCAACTCCAACTGGCAGCAGATTGCGGTCGGCGTGATCATGGTCATGGCCGTCGGCCTCGACATAGTGCGCCGCCGCTACTTCATCGCCGGGGCTTGAACCGGCCGAGATATTGCGCCGGCAAAAATGCCGGTGAACCATGGGAGGTAAGGCATGAAAATTCAGGTGAAGAAGGGGCTGATCCGGGCCGCATTGGTGGCGGCGACAGTCGCCACCTCGGGCCTAGCGCGGGCGGCGGATGTGCATCTGCTCTGGGTGCAGGCAATGAAGGATCACCCGGTGCACCGGCTGATGCAGGCGGGCTTCCTCAACAAGTGCAAGGAGCTCGGCTACACCTGCGAGGTCGTCGGCGACCCGAGCGCCACCAACTGGGACATCCCCGCGACCTTGCCACTTGCCGAGGCCGCGCTTGCCCGTACCAAATATGACGCTATCGGCGTCTACGGGGTGGACCCGGCCATCTATTCCTACATCACCAAGCTTGCCAAGGAGGGCTTCCCGATCGTCACCTGGCACGTCCTGCCGCCGGAAGGCACCGTCAATGGACTGAAGGCTGCGACCGGAGAAGACATTGCCGAGGTCGGCGCCAATGCGGCCATCGCCATCGGCGACAAGCTCGGCGGCAAGGGCACTGTGGCGGTGACGCAAGGCGCTTCCAACGACACCGAGAACGCGATGTCGGATGCCTTCCGCAAGACCATCGCGGCAAAGTATCCCGGCATCAAGGTGCTCGATACGCAGATGGAAGGCTTCGAGCCTTCCGCCGCCGAAGCCAAGGCGGTGGCCATCCTGCAGGGCAATCCCGACGTGACCGCCGCCTTCGGCACCACCGGCAACAGCATCCAGACCTGGTCGGGCGCGGCCCGCAAGGCCGGGCGCGACGTCGTCATCATCGGCATGGACTATATCAGGCAGAACCTCGATCTGGTGAAATCGGGCGCCGCCTACGGCATCGTCGCACAGCCGCTCTACGAGGAAAGCGCCAAGGTGGCCGAACTGCTCGGCGACCTCGCCCAGGGCAAGACGGTTCCCTACAGCAATCCGTTGCCGGCCAAGGTGATCACCGCAGCCGACCTCGACCCGTACTACAAGATGCTGGACAGCGCCGGCCAGTAACGCCTGCCGCCGGGCCCGCATCTTGCGGACCCGGCAACATCCTGAGGGACCACTGTGTCGAGCAATCAAGCGCCGCTGTTTTCAGCCACCGCGATCGCCAAGAATTTTGGCGGCGTGCAGGCGTTGCGCGGGGTCGATTTCGACGTAGTCTCTGGTGAAATCCACGCTCTGCTCGGCCAGAACGGCGCCGGCAAGTCCACCCTTGTGAAGATACTCAATGGCGTGCATCCGGCCGGCTCCTACACCGGCACGATCCAGCTCGACGGCCAGCCCGTCAGCTTTGCCTCGCCGGCCGACGCGCGATCGAACGGCGTCGGTTATGTCCCGCAAGAAATCGAGGTGCTCGAACAGCTCTCGGTCGCCGAGAACGTCTTTGCCGGCCGCACCGGTCTGGGCGACGGCGTGCTGGTTCACCAGCGGAAGCTCGAGCAGCGGGCGGCGGAGATATTTGCCGATCTTGGCATCGATATCGACCCAAGGGCCTATGTCGCATCGCTGCCCTCGGCGCAGCGTCATCTGGTGATGATTGCCCGCGCCATCGTCATGAAGCCGCGCGTGCTGATGCTGGACGAGCCGACCGCGTCGCTCTCGGGCACCGAAGTCGACGCGCTGTTTGCCGTGCTGCGTCGGCTCAAGGCACAGGGCGTGGCGATGATCTACATCACCCATCGCCTGCCGGAAGTGCTTGCCATCTGCGACCGCGCCACCGTGCTGCGCGACGGACAGGTGGCGGTGCGCATTGCCCGCGAGGATTTCGACGCCGAGACCTTCATCTTCTCGATGTCCGGGCAAAGGTTGCAGCGGCTGTTCCCCGAGCATGCCGCGCCTGTCGGCACCCCGACCGCGCTGGAGGTTCGCCGCCTCAGCGTCGACGGCCACGGCGGTGCTGTCCATGGCGCGAGGGACATCAACCTGTCCGTCGCGGCCGGCGAGATCGTCGGATTGGCGGGACTGCTTGGCTCCGGCCGCAGCGAGATCCTGCACGGCATCTACGGCCGCGTGCTGTCCGAGGGCGAGATCCACGTCGGCGGCAAGGAGGTATCGATCAAGTCGCCCGCCGATGCCCGCGCGGCCGGCATCGCGCTGCTGACCGAGGATCGCAAGCGTGACGGCCTGCTGTTCAACCTGCCGGTCGGCGCCAACATCACCATCGGCAATCTCGCGCCCTTGTCGCGGCGCGGCGTGGTGCGCGGCGGGCTGGAGCGCAACGCCATCGTGGCAGCCATGCGTGCCCTCAACGTCAAGGCATCGTCGCCGCGGGCCTCGGTCACCCATCTGTCGGGCGGCAACCAGCAGAAACTGCTGTTTGCCCGCGTGCTGATGCGGGCGCCGAAGGTACTGCTGCTCGACGAGCCGACCAAGGGCGTCGACGCGGCAACCCGGCATGAGATCTACCGGCTCGTGGTCGAGTTGGCCGACAAGGGCGTTTCACTGCTGATCGTCGCGTCGGAACTCGAGGAATTGATCGGTCTTTGCGACCGCTGCCTCGTCGTCGCCGACGGCCGCATCGTCGATGAATTCGGCCGCGGCGAAGGCGGCGAGGATCGCGTCTTGCGTTCGGTCACCGCGGCGCAGGCCGAGCGTCAGGCACAGGTTTCCGCATGATATTTGCCGGCAAACGCATTTTCGTCACTGGCGCCGCGACCGGGATTGGCCGGGCAACGGCGGAATACCTTGTCGCCGAGGGCGCCAAGGTCTTTGGCGCCGGGCTGGACGGCGATGAGGGCAAATCACTGGCGAGCCGTTATGGCGAGAGCCGGCTGATCTTCCGGGAGAGCGACCTCACGCGCCAAGCAGACGTCCGGGCAACCGTCGCGGCGGCGGCGGAACGGTTCGGCGGGCTCGACGCGGTCGTCAATTGCGCCGGCATCTATCCGACAGGCAAGCGGCTGGAAGAGCTTTCCGACGAGGACTGGGACAGGACCATATCAGTCAATCTGACGGCCATTTTCCGTGTCTGCCGAGCAACCTTGCCGCTGCTGCGCGCGGCCGGCGGCGGTTCGATCGTCAACATCGCGTCCGTCCATGCCGACGCCACCGTTCCCGGCGTGCCCGCCTATGCGGCGACCAAGGCGGCGGTCGTCGGCCTGTCGCGGCAGATGGCGCTCGACTATGCCGTCGACCGCATCCGCGTCAACGCCGTGCTGGTCGGCTCGGTCGCCACCCGCATGACGCTCGACGGGCTGGAGGCAGCCGGCGGCGCGGAAGCGCTGGGCCTGTCTTTCGAACCGAACCGGATCGCGCGCATCGCCAACCCTGCCGAGATCGCCACGGCAATAGGCTTCCTGATCTCGGACGCCGCTTCCTTCGTCACCGGCAGTGCCATGCAGGTGGATGGCGGCCTGCTGGCTCGGCTGCTTTAGGATTGAAGCGCGAAGGGCATGAACGAAACAGCGCCGGCTGCACTTTCCCCCGGGCCAAGCACGATGACGCCCTCTTCCGGATCATCCCATCGGCCGCGGTTGAAGGCGCCGGAGGCATTGGTCTGGGGTTCGACGCAGAAAAATGGTTTTGTCGGGTCGGCATAGAGCATCAGGTGCCTGAAGACCGGATCGGCCGTGATCCGCAGCCCCGCGCCGCGCGAGGGAAAGCGGATGATCGCCTCGCCGCCCCAGCCGCCATAATCATTGTTGCGCCAGCCCGCCGGCAATGGCCGGCCCTCGGCGAAGTCGAGTTCGGGTGGCAGCGTGATCGGGTCGCCGGAAATACCGTCGGGCTCTTCGAGATAGAAACACTTGGCCTTGAATTGAAGAGTGGCGTCCGGGTCGCGATCGAACCAGGGGTGCAGGCCGAAGCCGAACGGCAGGGAAACCGGTCCGGTGTTGGTCAGCGTCATGGTCACGTCGAGCCCCTCGTCGGAAACCACGAAAGTCTGCATCGCGCGATAGGAATAGGGTTCGCCGGCGCCAGCAATATCCAGCGCCAGGGTTGCGCTACCGGCTCCTGCCTCCACGATAGTCCAGGCAAGCTGCCAGCCGCTGCCATGCACGTTGAATTTTTCCGGCGGATTGTTGGGCAGGACCTGCCAACGCTTTGACCTGAACTCAAAGGCATTTCCGGCGATGCGGTTGGCATAGGGCGTCATCGGGAACATGGCGACGCCCAGCACGTTGCCGGCCTCGCGATCGCCGTCCGAAAGCCCGCGCATCAGATCGATGCCGCGCCAGCGCAGCGAACTCACGGAACCGCCGATTTGCGGCACCAGCCCGACCTCGATTGCGCCGGCCTTCAGCGCCAGCGGCTCAGAAATTACGCCCATAGCCTGCCATCCATCCACCGTCGACGCCCAGCATCTGGCCCGTCGTATAGGTGTTCAGTGGATCGCAGAAGAACAGCACGGCCGCAACCGCTTCCTCGATATTGCCGGCGCGGTTGACCGGGACGTGGCTGAGCATCGCCTTGTCACCCGAAACCATGGTCTCGTCCTCGACCAAGCCGACGCCGACGGCATTGACCAGGATTTTGGGGCCGAACTCCATGGCCAGCGTGCGCATGCCGGCCAGGATCGAGGCGTTCTCCATGGAGAAGCGCGGATGGCGGCGCATCGGCATGCCGGCGGTCACCGAAAGCAGGAAGACGATGCGTCCGCCGTTGCGCTCGGTCATGGCCACCGCCGCCTTGCGGGCCGCCGCGTACAAGGTGCCGGGATTTTCGGCCGTGCTTCCCGGACGCAGAGGGCATGATACCAGAACGATGTCGGGGGAAAGGACGCTGGCGTGCCGCGCCCCTTCGAGGACGCGGCCGCCATTGGCGCGCAAGGCGGCGAGTGCCGCCTCGGCAACCGGATTGCTCGCGCCTTCCAGTTCTATTGTCGAGCCAGTGAGATCGATTTCCATGGCCCCGCTCACATCATGTATCCCGCCGTCCAGCCGCCATCGACGGCCAGCACCTGGCCGTTGACATAGCTGGCGGCCGGCGAGGCCAGGAACAGCACCGCCTCGGCGATCTCTTCCGGCTGGGCAGGCCGGGCGAGGGGCACATGGTCGAGGAATTCCTGCGTGCGCCCGGCGAACTTGCCGTCCTCGCCATAGAACAGCTTGGCGGTCAGCGCCGTCATCACCGACCCCGGCGCGATGGCGTTGGTGAGAATTCCCCTGGCGCCGAGTTCGATTGCCATCGACCGCGTCAGATGGATGATGCCGGCCTTGGCGGCGACGAACGGGCTTTGCAGCCGCATGGCGGCGAGCCCGACGACGGAGGCGATGTTGACGATGCGCCCGCCCTTGCCGGCGGCGAGCATCGGGGCCAGTGCTGCACGGCTCACGATGTAGAGGCCATCGAGGTCGATGCCGGTGATGCGGTCCCATTCGTCGGCCGGGAATTCGTCTAATGTGACGCGATGCGCCAGCGTGTTGACGCCGGCATTGTTGATGAGGATGTCGAGGCGACCATAGCGCCGCATGAGCGCGGCAATCGCGGCGTCCACCGATGCGGGATCGCGGATGTCGGTGGCGCAGGCCATCGCATCGCTCAACCCGGCCGCGACCTGGCTTGCGCCCTCGCCATTGATGTCGGCCACGACGATCGCCGCGCCATTGTCCGACAGGCGTTTGGCGATCGAACTGCCGATGGCGCCGGCGGCTCCCGTGACCAGCGCCACCTTGCCTCGCAAATCGCAGCGCATGTCCCGTCAGCCTCCCGCAGCACAGGTTATGCTATTATAATAATCTGGTGGCGCGGACAAGCAGCTGCACGGGCGCGCGGGACTTATTCCGCGGCCGCTCCGACCGCGCCCTTGCGGGCGGCATCGACCATCCGCCGGCGCGCCCGGAACACGCCCCATTGCTGGTCGACCAGCACGCCGATGAGGATGACGCCCCCCATCACAGCGAAGTTGAGCGAGGAGGGGATGCCGAGCAGGTTGACCAGGTTCTGCAATTCCTGCAGCAGCACCGTGCCGAGGATGACGCCTATCAGCGAGCCCTCGCCGCCGCGCAGCGAGAAGCCGCCGAGCACCGCCGCCGCAATGGCGTAGAGCTCGTAGAACTGGCCATGGCTGGCCGGCGAGATGGAGCGCGTGTACATGGCGAAATAGATCGCCGACAGCGCGGTGAGCACGCCGCAGATGACGTAAGCCGCCATGACGACGCGCCCGGTGCGGATGCCCGAATATTTCGCCGCCTCCTCGTTCTTGCCGATGGCGTAGAGATAGCGCCCGAACACCGAGCGGTGCAGCACCACCCACATGACGATGGCGATGACGATCAGCGCGAAGAAGGAGTTCGGCACGCCCCAGGAGCGGCCGGCGGTCAGGAATTCGAGATCGGGAAAATTCTGCCCGAAGGCGAAGCCCGCGGTGCCGTCGGCGGTGTAGAAGCGCGCGACGCCGCGGTAGATCAACAGGCCGCACAGGGTCACGACGAAGGGCTGCAGCTTGAGCCGCGTGATCAGCCAGCCATGCGCCAACCCGATGATGGCGCCGAGCACCAGGATCAGCACGAAGGCGATCGGCCATCCCATGCCGCGCACGGCGATGAAGTCGATGAACAGCGTGCCCAGCAACGCGACGACGGAGCCGACGGAGAGCTCGATGCCGCCGGTGATGATGACGAAGGCCTGGCCGATCGACAGGATACCGAAGAGACCGATGAGGTTCGAGGTGTTGGCGAGATTGATCGGCAAGAGGAAGCGCGGATTGATGACGGCAACGATCGCTCCGACCACCAGGATCAGGATCAGCAGGCCGAGATCTTTCTTTGTCATCGTCGTCTCCGCTTAGCTAAAGCGCGTCGCGCGCTTCAGCTCTTTGTTTATGCATGCCGTTGCCGCAAAACCGAGGGCCACTTTTGCGCGGCATGCATTAGTTTGCCGGCTTGCCCACCGCGAGCAAAAGCACGTTTTCCTGGCTGAAATGGTCCTTGTCGAGGATGCCCGAGATCTGGCCCTCATGCATCACGGCGATGCGGTCGGAGACGCCGATCACCTCTTCCATGTCGCTGGAGATCATCAGCACGGCGACGCCGGCATCGGCCAGCGCCCGCATCAACCCGTAAATCTCCGCCTTGGCGCCGATGTCGATGCCGCGCGTCGGTTCGTCGAGGATCATCACCTTGGGGTTCATGGCCAGCCATTTGCCGAGCACGACCTTTTGCTGGTTGCCGCCAGACAGGGTGCCGGTGCGTGTCTGCACCGAAGGTGCCTTGATGCCGAGATTCTTCTTTTGCTTCTCGGCGGTAGCCGCTTCCGCGCTGTTCGAGACGAGCGTGCGTTTGGCATGTGCCGGCAAATTGGGCAGTGAAATGTTCTGCGCGATCGACAGGTCGAGCAGGATGCCGGTCAGCTTGCGGTCTTCCGGCACGAGGAAAATGCCTTGCGCGACGGCATCGGCCGCGCTCGCCAGCGCAAGCGGCTTGCCGTTGAGCTCCAGCGTGCCGCCGAGGCTGGCTTCGATGCCGAAGAAGACCCGTGCCAGTTCGGTGCGGCCCGAGCCGACGAGGCCGGCGAGGCCGAGGATTTCGCCGCGCCTGACGTCGAGATCGACCGGCCGGCTGGGATAGGTGGGGGTGCGGACCGCCTTGGCCGAGAACGCGACGGCACCGGGGGCACGCGCGGCCTCGGAGGCCTTCTCGCGTTCCTTCAGCATGCGTCCGATCATCAGCTTGACCATCTGGTCGTGGTTGATGTCGCGCTTGCCCAATGTTCCGGCCAGCATGCCGTCGCGCAGCACGACGACGCGGTCGGCGACGCGCTCGATCTCGTGCAGGCGGTGCGAGATGAAGATGACCGAGATGCCGTCGGCCTTCAGCGCCTTGATGACGTCGAGCAGCTTGTCGGTCTCGGCGAGCGGCAGGCTCGATGTCGGCTCGTCGAGGATGACCAGCCTTGCCTTGATCGACAGCGCCTTGGCGATCTCGACCATCTGCTGCTGCGCGAGCGAGAGATCCGCGACCTGCGTGTCGGCGGAAAAATTGGCGCCGACGCGCTTCAGCAGCGGCGCCACCATTTCGCGCAGTTTCGCGCGGTCGACCAGCTTCAGCGGCCCGGCGCGCAGCGGCTCGCGGCCGAAGAAGATGTTGGCGGCGACGTCGAGGTTTTCGAACAGATTGAGTTCCTGGTGAACGAAGGCGATGCCCGACCCCAGGCTGCCCTCGACGCTCAGGCCCTTATGGGCGGTGCCGTCGACCGTGATGGTGCCGGTATCCGGCGTGGTGACGCCACCGAGGATTTTCATCAGCGTGGATTTGCCCGCGCCGTTCTCGCCGACCAGGCCGATGACCTCGCCCGGCCTGACCTCCATCGAAAACCCGTCGAGCGCCACGACGCCCGGATAGGTCTTGCGCACGTTCTCCAAGCTGAGGAACGGGGTGGTCGCAGCGATGGATGTGTCGGAATAATTCATCATGCCTGACAGCGTTTGGCGGGCTCAAAGACTGACTGGCCTGATCGAACCCGTCAATAAAAAGCGAAACGTCGCGCCGCCCCTCACCCTTACCCTCTCCCCGTATAGAGACGGGGAGAGGGGGTCGCCAGCGTCGCGGCCATCTCCCTTCTCCCCGTCACTATACGGGGAGAAGGTGCCGGCGGGCGGATGAGGGGCAGCGCCAACGCCGATCAGTTACCTGCCATCGCCTTGAGATTGGCGGCATAGGCGTCGACGTCATCCTTGCCGATGATCTTGGTCGGGATGATGATCAAATTGCCGGCCGGGATGCCCGACTTGTCGCCCTTGAGATAGGCGGCCATCAGCTTCATGCCCTGATAGGCCCATTCGAAGGGCTGCTGCACGACGGTGGCGGCAACTGTACCTTCCTTGACGCCGCCCAGCGTGATCGGATCGTCATCGAAGCCGACGACGGTGATCGAGCCGAGCTTGCCGGCGTCGCGCAGCGCTTCATAGATGCGCGGCGTGTTGTAGGAGTAGAAGCCGACCATGCAGGTGACGTCGGGGCTGGCGACCAGCGCGTCCTCGACATTCTTCTTGGCGCGCGCCTGGTCGATGTCGTCGCCGCGCACGTCGACGAGCTCGATCTTGGTGCCGGCGAGACCGTCCTTCATGCCCTGGATGCGCTCCTTGGCATTGTCGGCGCCGAGCAGGCCGACGAAGCCGAGGCACTTGCCGCCGTTCGGCATCGCCTTCTTGGCGATTTCGGCCGCCTGCTTGCCGGCGTCGACATTGGACGAGCCGATATAGGCGACACGCTTGGTCTGCGGAGCATCGGAGTCCGTGGTGAACAGCGCCGTTTGCGAGGCGATCTTGTTCAAGCCATCGGTCGAGGTCTTGGGATCGACGGCCGAGACCATGATGCCCTTGACGCCGGCGGTCACCAGATCGTCCATCAGCCGCTGCTGGATGGCGACCGAGGATTGTTCGGGATATTTGAGTTCGAGCGTGTAGTCGGGCAGTTCGCCCTGCGCCTTCTTGACGCCGGCTTCGGCCGCTTTCCAGAAGTCGGAAGCGCCGTTGACGACGAAGGCCAGCGTCGGCTTGTCGTCGGCGCGCGCGATGGCCGTCGCCGTCAGGCCGACAGCCAGGGCCGCGGCGGCCATGGATGCATTGCGTATCAAGGATTTCATGTTCAACCTCCCGTTTTGGTCAGTCGTAGGACTGGCCGGACTTGCTCACTAGAATTGTCTTGCTCACCTGAATTGCCGTCTGCGGCGTGGACGCCCTCCTCCTCAAGGGGTTCCCGGCACTGAAAAGAATGGCGTCGTTCCCAGCCACGGCCACGGACTTTAGACAACCATTCTTCATTCGTAAATAGTCCGATTTGTCTGACATATCACATATCTGAGACATGGTTTGCGGAAGCAATATCCGCTCGCCATCGGGCTATTCACAGACACGTCCACCGCAACCGGACCGATCAGGCCGGATGCGGTGGATTGACGGTACAGCGCATCCTTGTATTAGTAAATACTATTAGCAAAGGACCGATCTGGTGGCGCTCGGGTGTCATAGCCGAACCGATTCGATGACGCAGCGATGCTTGTCCGAGCGCAGCCGGAGCCCTTGCGATCTGGGTATTTTTGCGAGGCTGGGCCTGCATGATGGGATGGGCTGCAAAGGGCGCTAATAGTTATTAGTTTGCCCGACGCGCCCACGAACTGGCAGCGTCACTCCATCTTGTCGGCCCGCCAGGCCGCCGTTAGACAGGCTGGGAATTGGGGAACATCTACGGCATGAGCGAGACGACGGATCCGGACATCGCAATCGCGAAGCGCCGCAAGGCGCCGGCAAAGCCCAAGGGCCGCGTCACCATGACCGACATTGCGCGCGCCGCCGGTTGCTCGCAGGCCACGGTTTCCTTCGTGCTCAACAATTCGCCCGGCATTCGCCTGTCGCAGCAGACCCGCGAGCGGGTGATCGAGGCGGCGCGGGCGCTCGGCTACAGCGCCCCCGCCTTCTCGGCGCTGAAGCAGCCGGTTGCGGCTTTCGAGGGCGCCGCCTTCGACGGACTCGACGGCGTGATCGGCTTCGCTGTCGACCAGCTCGCCACCAGCCCGGAGGCCGTGGTCGCCATCGAGGGCGCGCGCCAGGCGTCGTGGAATGCCGGCAACGTGCTGCTGGTGGCGCAGACCATGGGCGACGCCGTGATGGAGCCGCGCGCCATTTCAGCGCTGACCAGGCGGGGCATTTCGGCGCTGATCTACATGACCATCTTCACCCGCGAGATCACGGCGCCCGATTTCCTCTACGGCCTCGACATCCCGGTCATCCTGCTCAACTGCTACACGACGGACTATGCCTTCCCCGCCGTGGTGCCCTCCGAGATCGCCGGCGGCCAGAGCTCGACCCGCCATCTGATCAGTCACGGCCACCGCCGCATCGCCACCATCACGGGCGAACCCTGGATGCAGGCGGCGCAGGACCGGCTGAAAGGTTACCGCCGGGCGCTCGCCACCGCCGACATCCCGTTCGACCCCGAACTGGTGGTGGAGGGCGACTGGTCGGCCAGCGCCGGCTACGCCGCGACTGTGAAGCTGCTGGCCCTGAAGGACCGCCCGACCGCCATCTTCTGCCAGAACGACCGCACCGCGATCGGCTGCTACGAAGCGCTGAAGGAAGCCGGCCTGCACATCCCGCAAGATATCTCCGTCGTCGGCTACGACGACGAGGAAATCGCCCGCCATCTCTTCCCGCCGCTGACCACCTCGATCCTGCCGCATATGGCCATGGGCCAGTGGGCGATCGAGCAGCTGGAAGCGCCGGCGGTGGCGGGACGGGGGCGCTATCCCATCACCAAGCTGGAGTGTCCGCTGGTGGAGCGGGAGAGCGTGGCGACGTTCAGGGGCTTCGCATAAACCACCGGTCCCTTGTCCCGTCCCGGATGCAGGCATTCACCGTGCTCCCCGCGTCTTGGCTTCATCCCGATAGGGGTCTAGCCTGCGCCTGCAGCCGGGGGAGGCGCCTATGACTTCGAGTTTCACCGTTCATGACGCGTCCGGCTACGAGCAACTCATGGGCCGCTGGAGCGGAAAGCTCGCGCCCAAGTTCATCGGCTTCGCCGGACTTGCCCCTGGCGAAAAGATACTCGACGTTGGCTGCGGCACCGGCAGCCTGACGTTCGAGCTGGCGAAATCCGCCGAACTCGCGTCGATCGAGGCAATCGACTTTTCGCCTGTTTTCGTCGAGGCGGCAAAGCGGCGCCTCGCCGATCCGCGCATCGAAATCCAGCAGGCGGATGCCACCGCCTTGCCGTTCGCGGACAATGCGTTCGACCGTGCGCTGGCCCTGCTTGTGCTTCACTTCGTGCCGGAAGCCGGCAAGGCGGTTGCCGAAATGCGCCGTGTTACGCGGCCGGGCGGCGTGGTCGCGGCCGTGGTGTGGGACCATCTCGGCGGCATGGCGGGCATGCGCATGATGATCGACACTGTGGCGGCGCTCAGCGAGAGCGGACGCCAGCTGCGCAGCCGCTATTGCTTCCAGCCGATGATGCAGCCCGGCGAAATGAAGCGGAGTTTCGTGGAACAGGGGCTGGCCGACGTGACCGAAACCGAGCTGATGATCCGCATGGATTATCAGGACTTCGCCGATTTTTGGGCGCCGATATCAGCCGGCGAGGGCCCGCTCGGCAAATACATGAGCACGCTGGAGGCAGCCGAGCGCGAGCGCACCGAGGCTGCCGTCCGCGATGCCTATCAGGCCGGACGACCCGACGGGCCGAGGTCGTTCGCCAATGTCGCCTGGGCGTGCAGGGGCGTGGTGCCCTGACCGCAGGCGGCGAAGCGCCTTTAAAAGCTGCTGTCAGGCCTGCCGTGCAACCAGATCGACATAGCGTTGCAGGTAGAGCGGCCAGCCCTGATCGCCGGCGACGGCATCGCGGACGCCTTCCCAGCCCTGGCCATGGCGCTCCAGGTTCCTGTGCTCGATCTCGACGCGGGTACGCTCAGCCGTTTCGGCGGTGAACCGCACCTCCCACTCGCTGGTTCTGGCCGGGTCGGTCTCGATGCGCCATTGCGGGCTGATGTCCCAGCTCAGGAGCACGCGGTTGGGCGGGTCATAGGCCAGCACGCGCGCCCAGCGGCACTCGCTGCCGTCGACGCCGCGATCATAGACGTGGCCACCGACCCGAGGCTCGAACACCGTCTCGGCGACCTCGGCTGCAAGCAGATTGTGCTCTGGCGGTTTGAAACTGCCGAAATCCTCGGTGAAAACCTTGAAGGCGCGTTCGATCGGCGCCTCGACCACGACGGACTGTTTCACGGAGGCGATGGGGACCT
This sequence comes from Mesorhizobium sp. M8A.F.Ca.ET.202.01.1.1, assembly GCF_004791595.1. Classification (NCBI taxonomy): domain Bacteria; kingdom Pseudomonadati; phylum Pseudomonadota; class Alphaproteobacteria; order Hyphomicrobiales; family Phyllobacteriaceae; genus Mesorhizobium; species Mesorhizobium sp. M8A.F.Ca.ET.202.01.1.1. The sequence continues at coordinate 242,244 of NZ_SRUN01000008.1, forward strand.
GGGTGTTCATGGTGACTCCTCTGGTGGGGTCTCGACAGCCAGCTTGTAGGCCGCGAGAGTCTTGCTCCAGAACCGGTCGAGCCAGGCGCGTATCTGGCCAAGCCCGTGCGGATCGATGTGGTAGACGTTGCTGGCGCCCTTCGGCTCCGCGCGCACCAGCCGCGAATCCCTGAGCACCTTCAGGTGTTGTGACACCGCGGACTGCGACACGCTGACCTGCCGCGTGACCTCCGCCACCGAGCGCGGCCGCTCCGCGATCAGCTCGAAAATCTGCCTTCGGGTCGGATCGCCCAAGGCGGCAAGCTGTGCACTATCAACAGTCATGACTTATGATTAGTGCAGACTGATGATTGAGTCAAGCGGGCGCACCTAGTAGGCCCTGTTTGGCAGTGCGGGAATTTCTCCCGAAAGAGAGATCGCATTCGTTTGGATGGAAGGAATTACGTCAGGTCGAGATCCACCCGGCCGCGAGATCTATCCCTTGCGTTCTTCAAGGCTGTTGCCGCCGTCGACGACGAGCAAGGCGCCGTTGATATAGCTGGCGCTCTCGGAGGCCAGGAACACGACTGCCGCCGCGACCTCGTCCGGCCGGCCGGCGCGGCCCGGCGGCGCATGCAGGGCCGCTATCCGCTCCGGCTCGCTCGAGGCGCCTGTCTCGATCCAGCCCGGCGCCACGGCATTGGCGGTGACGCCGTGGCGCGCCACTTCCAGCGCCAATGTCCGGGTCAGGCCGACCATCCCGGCCTTAGCCGCGGAATAGGCGGCGGTGCCCTGGTAGGAAACCAGCGGCCCGGTCACCGATGCGACATTGACGATGCGCCCATATCCCGCTTCGACCATCGCCGGCAGAAACGCCCTGGTGACGAGAAACGCCGTCTTCAGGCTGGTGTCTATGCCCTGGTCCCACTCGGCCTCGCTCATCGCCAGGAACGTCTTGTCGATGGACGGCGAGGCCAGCGATCCCATGCCGGCATTGTTGACCAGGATATCGACAGTACCGACCTCTGCCTGCAGCCGCTCCACCTCCGCGGCGATGGTGAGATCGGCGATAGCGGCTTTGGCATCGATGCCCTCGCCGCGAAGCCCGCCGGCGCGCTCAAGCACCCGCGCGCTGGCGCCGGTCAGGAAAACGGCATGCCCGGCCTGGCCAAACTGGCGCGCAATGGCGAAGCCGATGCCGTCGACAGCGCCGGCGCCGGTGATCAGGACACGCCTGGTTTTGGGGGTGGTTGCGGCCAAATCAGGCTCCAAAACCCGTTCGGGCCAAACGTGTTACCCGGTACAAACCGTAACCTATGTGTCCGGAACGGACCTATGGAACTTGGCGCACCCGACAGGATTCGAACCTGTGACCTCTGCCTTCGGAGGGCAGCGCTCTATCCAGCTGAGCTACGGGTGCTTTCAGGACGAAGAGCCCGGAAAACGAACCAGCCGGTGAACCGGCAAGTCACCGCTTCTTAGCGGAAGCCGACGCGGGCTTCAACGGCCAAATAGCTGCTGAGCAGACTTGAAGCCCCTACGGCAGCGAAGGGTTTCGGTCAGCCTGCTTGGAGAGACAGCTTGGCCTGAAAATCGAGACGATCAATTAGGTCTACCTTTTCCTGCAGCGGCACAGGTTCGTAGAGCCCGGGGAACCGTTCCCTCACCTTATCCACAAAAGCTTCTAGTTTGGAATCGGTCGCTTCCTTTAGTTCTGCCAAATCGTTATCTGAAAGGGTAATCTGTACAAGACCTACCCGATACCGCTCAGCATAGTACTCCATCCCCTTGGGCAAAGGCTCTTCCGGATTTCTTGTTCGATAGCAATAATACGAGCGATTCGAGAACCGTTTGTGAGAGATCGCTTCAAATATAAAAGTCTCCCACTGCGCGTCGCTAAGTTTTACTTCGCAAGACGCGACCTCCAACTCTGTGCACCCAAGGATTTCGACGCGGTTCATCCCAACGATGTCGGGATTTCCCCATTTGCCACCTGATCGCTTATTTGCGGCATCTTTGGCCACGTAGCCCTTAGTCTCAAGCCAAAGGCGTATCAGTGGATAGAGGTCCTTCTCTTGAAATGAGATAGTCCCCTTGTCTGCTTGAACTTCGGTTGCCACCGAGGAGGGATCTGGGCTCGGCGGAGCAACGGTTGGCGAGGTATCCAGCCAGTAACCGCCCCATGCTCCCCCGCTCACAATGCTAGATTCTTGGTCCGTATTTGCCGCCTGACTCAAATAGTTGAATATAGTGTTCCGCGCCAGTGGAGGCTTAAGCTCTCCATCCGACATAAGCTTTGACAAATGATCGACTATATCTTTGCTTCTAACGGAGCTCTCTGAACTAACTGAACCTCTTTTTCGTAGAAATTCTTCCGCATTTCTAATTAAGTTCGAATAAGACGAATTTGCACTCACCAATCCCGCTCCGCCGAGTCCCATTTCGGCAATGAAGCATAGAAACGCCTTCTATGACCAGAGCAAAACTTTGCGTTTTTCATTTCCCTATCCATGGCAGCCTGGTACCTCACTGCGGCCCCGCCGCACCCTTCGCCGTCCGCCGCCGGCGCACCGCGCGTTTGGCTTTCTTGGCGCCGGCCAGCTCGTTCATCGCATCGAGCTGCATCTGCTGCATTTCGGCCAGCCGTGTCCATTGGCGCGAGATCAAATAGTCGAGCTTTTCGTGCAGGTGGCGCACTTCGAGCTCGGCCTTGAGGTTGACGCGGTATTCGTTGAAGGAGCGCAGGCGGTCTTTCACCTCCTGGCGCTTCTGGCTCATCATGATGACCGGCGCCTGGATGGCGGCGATGCAGGAGAGCAAGAGGTTGAGCAGGATGAACGGGTAGGGGTCGAAGGCGCCGTTCAAGCCCTCGAACAGGTTGATGCCGATCCAGACCAGAAGCACGGTGGCGAACGAGATCAGGAACCACCAGCTGCCGCCGAAGGCCGCCATGTTGTCGGAGACGCGGTCGGGAAAGGTCCTGTGCTCCTCGAATTCCTCTTCCGAGTTTTCGGAGATCGTGTCCTGCTTGGCGATCGATTCCACCACCTGGCGGTCGAGCTCGGAGAATTCGCCGTGCTCCTGCTGCAGGAGCTCCTCCATGTAGCGCATGCGGTAGCGGCCGAGCTCCTCGCGGCTGACGCGCGCGCCCTTGGGCAGGTCCGGATGGTCGGAGCGGATACGGTCGGCAAGGCTCGGGCGCAGCGTGTCGATGCGCACCAGGTCGCGCTTGCGGAATTTGCGGCCCGAGATCGCCGACGGTTTCTTCCTGGGCTTTATCCGCGACGCGTCGGGCGGCGTCGGTTCGGAGTCCGGCACTTCGGGTGTGTCGAAATGCTCGTCCGAAACCTCCTGCAGATTGGCCTCGGTGGTCGGCGCCTCGAAATACTCGCCGCCGCTGTCGTTCTGGTTGTCGGCGCCCTGCTGCTCGGATGCCTTGGGAACGGTGCTCATGATGGGCTCCTGCTGTCGCGCTGTAAGTTAGGATACGCCATGGCGGCGGGGCAGTGCCACCATGGGTTTTCGCAGCGTATGGCATGCCTTCCGCACGATTGCGTGACAGTCGTGAAACAATAGCCGGCTGCAGGGTTTTTGTTAGCTTCTTGGCGGCGACGGCCTCCGCAGGCGCTTCGTCATCCACGGGCGGAGCAGCCGCGCAGCGGCGTCGCGGAGACCCGAGGATCCATGCCGCGACTTTTGTCGGAGGGTGCAACGGTGCAGAATTCTGGACCGTGGCGACAGCTTCAGAGTCCCGGCATGGATCCTCGGGTCTGCGCCGCGTCGCTACGCTCCTTGCTCCGCCCGTGGATGACGAATTCGGGGGAGGCTCCGCGCAATCGCCGGCAACAAGGCCAGCTAGTTCTTTACTGCTGTTCGGCGTACATCAGCCTGGTCTTGGTGTCGGCCATGGTGGGCGACAGGCTGCGCTGGATCAGCGCTTCGACATGGTCGTTGCGCTGGCGGGCTGAGTCGGCGCCCATCACCACCACGATCAGCTGACGGCCGTCGGCATCGTAGGAGGTGACGATGTTGAAGCCGGAAGCCCTGATATAGCCGGTCTTGATGCCGTTGACGCCTCGCACGCGGCCGAGCATGTCGTTATGGCCGCGCACCAGCCTGCCGCGGAACATGAAGTCGCTTTCGGAGAAATAATGGAAGTGCTGCGGGAAGCGCCGCTGCAACGACATGCCGAGCACCGCCATGTCGTGCGCGGTCGTCATCTGGCCGTCGTCGGGCAGGCCGGATGCGTTGCGGAAGGTGGTGCTGCTCATGCCGAGCTGGCGCGCCTTGGATGTCATCATGGCGGCGAACTGGTCTTCCGAGCCGCCGAGATATTCGCCCACCGCGACCGCCACATCGTTGGCCGATTTGACGACGATGGCACGGATGGCGGAATCGACGTCGATCGTCTCCCCGCGCCGGAAGCGCATCTTGGTCGGCGGCTGCGAGGCGGCGTGATCGGAAACCGGGATCTGCGTCTCCTTGGTGACGCGGCCGGTCTCCATCGCCTCGAACAGCAAATAGAGCGTCATCATCTTGGTCAGCGACGCCGGATAGCGCTGCGCCGTCGAATTGACCTCGAACAGCTGCTTGCCGCTCTTTCCATCGACGACGATGGCGGCGTATTTCTGCGGCGGCGCCGGCACGGCCAGCACCGAGTCGGGCGGGGTTGTGGTCGAGCAGCCGGCAACCAAGGCCGCCAGGGCCAGGACAGCCAGGATTTTCTGGAAGAGCGGAAAGAGACGCGGAAAGGACAAGGGCTGACTGTTCTGGCGATGCTGTTGCTGAGATAAGGCGAAGCTAACGTAACGCGGCGGATGCGTCCATTTGGTTAATGCCGGTCAGCCCTGGGAATGTCGAGTGGGGCGAGGAACTCGAGCTCCGCTTCCGCCGCCCCGAAATCGCCCCGTTCCTGTCTTTCCTTGCCAGAGCCGCGTTTCCCGTGGGAAGGAGTGTGGCATCTGGCGGCTTGGGGGTTGCAAAATGACTGACATCGGGGCTGGCGCCGCGCCGTCATTGATCAGGGCATCGCTCAGTCGCACCGGCAAATGGGCCGGCAGCGTCGCCTTCATCGGCGGCGCCGTTTCCGACATCCTCAACCCGCTGGCGCCGTTCGCCGCCTATATCGCGCTGGTTGCCTCGATCGCGGCCGTGATCATCGCCATTGCCATCGTGCTCAGGCTGGTGCTTGCGGCCAAGGCGCTGCCGGCGCTGGTGTTCGCCACCAGTGCGGCGGCGGTTGCCGGCGGCGTCTACGCCGTGCAGAAGGAGACCAGTTCGCAGAACGGCATCATCGCCGGCCTGGTGCCGGCGATCGCGCAACTGCAGAAGTCGATGGGCATCGTCGCCGAAAAGGTGGCCAGGATCGAGCAGACCGTCACGCAGACACAGAAAACCGTCGAAGAGGTCAAGAAATCGACCGACACGGCTGCGCAAAAAACCGATCAGATCGCCTCCGTCCAGCAGCAGCAGACGGCGCAAGGGGCGCAGACGCAAAAGACCGTCGAAGCGGTCAAGCAGACGACCGAGACGCTCGCCGCAGGCCAGCAGCAGCAAGTGGCCCAGGCCGAAAAGCTGCAGGCGACGACCGAACAGATCGCCGCCTCGATCGACACGATCGCCAAGGGGTTTGCCACCTTGGCCGCGCAAGGCGGCGCCATCGCCGAACCGAAACGGCCGGACGAATTCTACCACAATGCCCGTGTCTACGAGCTGTCGGGCGACATGCTCAACGCGCGGCGCTCCTACCTCGCCTTTGCCGGTTTCGATGTCGACGCCATCGACCCCTATACGCGCTTTGCCACGCTGCTGCGGGTCCAGGACGGCAAGGCGGGCGCCCGCGAAGTGTTCGGAGCACTTGCCGACAAGGGCAAGGCGCTGTCGATCAAGCTGGTGCATATCATGCAGTTCGACGACGCGCAGCGGCTCGACAAGCTCAGCGCCTTCATATCGGCCAATCCGGATTTCGCGCCGGCCTATTACCTCGAGGCGCAGGAGTTTTCGGAAGATCGCCTCGGCAGCCAGACGCTGGCCGACAAGCGCAGCGAAGCCCAGTCGCTGACCAAATTCGTCTCCTACGAAAAAGATGGCGGGCTGCTCAAATATTTCGTCGATCAGACCCAGCTTGCCGACTGGCTGGACCGCAGCCGCAGCCGGCTGGCGGCCCTTGGCGACGTCCTCGACCCCGCCCGCTTCGTGCCTTCGCTGACGCCGATGCGCTCCAACCAGGGCTGGTCGATGACCATTTCGCTGCCCGAGCCGGCAACCGCGATATCCTGGCGTCTTGGCGACACCGGCCCCTTCACCGACACCGGCCCGCTGGCGCTCAACGACCAGCGCACCGGCAAGCCGATGCCCAATCCGAGCTTTGAGCTGCCCGACAGCACGGCGGCGACCACCATCGCGATCAAATATATCGACATCAGGGGGCGCGAGACCGGCCCGTTCGACATCCGCTTCGATCCGGATGCCGCCCTGCAGCAAGGCAACAAGCAGATCCTCGACCAGTTCTGGACGTCATGGATCGCCTTCGACGCCAGCGGCAATCACGGGCTGGTCTATTTCACGCAGATGCTGTCCTACCGCTGCGCCATCAAGGAGGTGCATTACAGCCTGAATGGCGCCGTGCTCGACAAGGCGCTTGCCATGCCGCCCTGCAATGCCAAGGACCCCTACGCCATCCCCGATGATTTCCAGCCCTATTTCAAGGTTGCCGATAGCGTGAAATCGATGTCGGTGCAGGTGACCTATACTGACGGGACGAAATCGCCGGTGCGGGAATACAAGCGGCAGTAGGGTCGGCACCTTTCGGCGTGTGGGAAGGCGGACATAAATCTGATGCAAAATGCGCGCCCGCGCGCTTGCGCGGTACGCCGAACCGGTTCTTCTTGGCACCCGTCAGATTCGGGTGAGAGCTTATGGACACCATCACGATCAACGCCAAGGGCATTTCGGTTTCGCTCGACCTCACGGTCGGCCACATCGCCGACATGAGCATCGAGAGCGGCGGGCGCCAATTGCGGCCACTGCACCGCGCGCCATGGGTCGACGCAAGCGAGACGCTGCCTCAAGACCTGCCGCGGGGCACCGTCCGGCTCTCCGGCGACTTTCTCTGCGCGCCGTTTTCGCGCAGCGATGTCGAGGAGGCGCCGCTGCATGGCTGGCCGGCCAACAGCGCCTGGGATGTGGTCGAAAGCGGCGCCACGGATGGCGGATGGCGCGCCGTCTTCCGGCTGCGCCACAAGGTGATGGGCGCCAGCGTCGACAAGATTTTCACGCTGCGCGACGACCATCCCTTCCTCTACCAGGAACACGTATTTTCCGGCGGCCATGGCGGGATCTCGGTCGCCCATCACCCGATGACGGCGATGAAAGGCGGCGGCAGGCTGGCTTTCTCGCCGAAGCGGTTTGCCGCCACGCCGGCCGATCCGCTGGAGCCGGATACTGCACATGGCCGCTTCATGCTGGCCTATCCCAGCCGGTCGTCCGACCTCGCGCATTTCCCCGCTGCCGGCGGCGACACGCTGGATCTCACGGACTATCGCATGGAGCATCGGCGCGAGGATTTCCTCACCTTGGTCGAGGCCGATCATGGCGGACCTGGCTGGACCGCGCTTGCGCGCCAGGCCGAGGACGATCTGGTGCTGGTGCTGAAGAACCCGGCCGAACTGCCGGTCACCATGCTGTGGTTCAGCAATGGCGGGCGCGACTATGCGCCGTGGAGCGGCCGCCATCTTGGCGTGCTCGGCATCGAGGACGGGCGCACGGCGATTGGCCATGCCGCCTCGCTCGGTGACAACTGGCTGAAGCGCGAAGGCGTGGCGACGGCATTCGCGCTCGGCGACGGCGTCTCGTTCCGCCATGTCATCGGTGCGTTGCCGCTGTCGGGTGGCGAACCCCCACGAGAGATCACCACGGCGGATCGCCGCCTTCGGCTGGCTGGCTCCGCGGCCTCGGAGGTGCCGTTCGACAGTGATTTCCTGCGCATCGGCCAGCCAGCGGCGACATAGTGCAACCCAGCCAACGGCAGGGTTTGAAATTTCCGCCAACTGCCGACAAGATGCGCCTGAAATCGTGCGGAAGGAGCCAAAATGTCTGAAATCGCCCACCTCGCCGCCACCATCTTCAAGCGCGCCGGCAAGGCCAAGCGCTTCATCGTCGCCATTGCCGGGCCGCCGGGCGCCGGCAAGTCGACACTATCGGCGGGCCTGCACGACCTTTTGCCGGAAGGCGCGGTGGAAGTCGTGCCCATGGACGGCTTCCACTTTGACGACATCGTGCTCGAGCGGCGCGGCCTGCGCGCGCGAAAGGGTGCGCCGGACACGTTCGACTTCGGCGGCTTCGAGACGCTTCTGAAGCGCATCCGCGCCGGCGAGCCCGACATTGCCATTCCGGTCTTCGACCGCAGCATAGAATTGTCGCGCGCCGCCGCGGCGATCGTCGATGCCGAGACCAAATTCATCCTGGTCGAAGGCAATTACCTGCTGCTCGACGAGGAGCCGTGGTCGCGCCTTGCGCCGCTGTTCGATTTCTCGATCTTCGTCGACGTACCGCGCAATGAGCTCGAACGCCGCCTGATGGAACGCTGGCACGAGCATGGCCGTTCCGAAGCCGACGCGCGGACCTGGATAGCTTCCAACGACATGCCCAACATCGAACGCGTGCTGGCACGACGCCGGGCGGCCGACCTGGTCATTGGTCAACCTGGGTTCGATTAACTCGGGTCAATCTGGATTAACCTGTTTAATTTTCAGTATTTTTCGACGGGAACCTTAAGACTTACAAGGCGTTATCCCGGTCAGGCAATCATGCCAGAAGAGGGATTCCGTCCGATGGCAACCAAGGCAAAAAAGCCCGTCAGGGGCAAGTCAGCCCAACCGAAAGCGACGCAATCGAAGGCCGGGGCTGGTCCAGCGGTCGCCCAGCGCTCAAAGGATGCCAAGCCGGCCTTCGGCAAGGCATCGCCCAAGAAAGTCGTGCCAGGCAGCGCGTCGAAGGTGACCGCGCCCAAAGCGGCAGCGAAGACCGCCCAGGCGAAGAAACCGGCCGCGGCCGGCGGCTCGAAGGTTCGCACGGCAGCCAACGTCGCGGCCGGAGCGGTCGTGGCCACGGCGCGGAGTGTCGCGTCTCTCGCCGCATCTGTCGTCGGCAAGGGCGGGTCCAAGGCGAAAGCAAAGTAGCGACGCGCTTCCCGGCGGGGCAGATTCAGCTTCGCGCCGGGATGGTCAGGCCCTTCTGTACCGCCGGCCGCGCCAGGCCGCGCTCCAGCCACGCTGCCAGATTGGCGAAATCGTCGAAGCCGACCAGGTCGCGCGCCTCGTAGAAGCCAATCAGGTTGCGCACCCAGCCGAGCAGCGAGATGTCGGCGATGGTGTAGTCATTGTCCATGATCCACTTGCGGCCCTTCAGCCTGACGTCGAGAACGCCGAGCAGGCGGCGCGATTCGTCGCGGTAACGCTCCAGCGGCCGCTTGTCGGCGATCTCGCGGCCGGCGAATTTGTGGAAGAAACCGACCTGGCCGAACATCGGCCCGATCGCCGCCATCTGGAAGAAGACCCACTGGATCGTCTCGTAGCGCCGCGCCGCGTCAACGGGCATGAGCAGGCCGGTCTTCTCCGCCAGGTAGAGCAGGATGGCGCCGGATTCGAAAAGGCCGATCGGCGCGCCGTCCGGGCCGTCGGGATCGATGATCGCCGGGATCTTGCCATTGGGGTTGAGCGACAGGAATTCCGGCGTCCAGCTCTCGTTCTTGCCGATGTTGATCAGATGCGGCTCATAGGGCAGGCCGAGTTCCTCCAGCGCGATCGATATCTTCACTCCGTTCGGCGTCGTTGCCGAATAGAGCTGGATCTGGTCGGGATGCTTGGCAGGCCAACGGGTTGCGATCGGAAAGGCGGACAGGTCGGCCATCGAGAACTCCTGAGCGGGGGGATTCGCACCAAGCGGCGCGGTGTTGGCGGGTCGGCCAAGAATTAGGGCTGCGGTCGGGCCGGATCAATATGGCGGCGACGCTTTCACCGTGCATGGATAGTCAATCGATCGGATCGCCCGGGCGGATAGTGGCCGCCCGAACAGGTGGTGACCGCCCGGTACTAGATGGCCTTGAAGGCCAGCACCGCATTGGTGCCGCCGAAGGCAAAGCCATTGCTGATGGCGGCGCGCACCTTGCGCTCGCGCGCGACATTCGGCGTCACGTCGAGATCGCAGTCGGGATCGGCCTCGCGGTAATTCGCCGTTGGCGGCACGACGCCTTCGCGGATCGCCATGACGCAGGCGATCATCTCCAGCCCGCCCGAGGCGCCGAGGCAATGCGCGTGCATCGACTTGGTCGATGAGACGGAGAGCGCGCGGGAATGGTCGCCGAAGACGCGCTTGATCGCGAGGGTTTCGATCTGGTCGTTGGCTTTGGTGCCGGTGCCGTGCGCGTTGAGGTAGTCGACATCCTCGGGATTGAGGCCGGCATCGGCCAGGCAGAAGCGCATGGCGGCTTCCGGGCCCTCGACGGTCGGCGCGACGATATCGGAGGCGTCGGCCGAAAGGCCGGCGCCGGCGATCTCGGCCAAAATGGTGGCGCCGCGCGCCATCGCGTGGTCGTAGCTTTCCAGAACCGCCATGCCGGCGCCTTCGCCCAGCACTAGGCCCTGGCGGTCGGCCGAGAACGGCCTGCACGTGTCGGGCGACAGAACGCGCAGCGCCTCCCAGCCCTTCAGCACGCCCCACACCAGAGGCGCATCGGTGCCACCGGCCACCATGACGTCGGCGCGGCCGAGCCTGATCTGGTCGACCGCCGAGGCGATGGCATGATTGGCTGACGAACAGGCCGAAGTGACGCCGAACACCGGTCCGCGCAAACCCAGATGCATGCTGACCTGGCCGGCGGCCGCGCCCGGCATGACCCGGGGAACGGTGAAGATGCCGGCGCGATTCTTGCCCTCGATCAGGATGGCGCGATAGTTCTCCTCGACCGTCTCGAACCCGCAGACGCCGACACCGACAATGGTTCCCATCCGATAGGTATTGTCCGCATGCGGCACCAATCCGGACTGCCGCATGGCTTCCTTCGCCGCGATCACCGCCAGCAGGCTGAAGCGATCCATCGACACCAGTTGCTTGCGCTCGATGCCGTGATCCGGCAGTGCTTTGATCTCGCAGCCGGTCTTGACCTTCAGGTCGTGCAGGAAGGGATTGTCGATCGGGCCGATCGCCGATCGGCCGGCCCGCATCTCGACCCAGATTGCCTGCGCGTCGGTGCCCAATCCGCACAGCCCGCCGATGCCGGTAATGACGACGCGCTTCAGCATTCGGTTAGGCTTTTTTCGCGATCAGCGCGCGAACGGCCTCGACCATGTCGCCGACATTCTTGAGATTGCTCCAGGCATCGACCGTGTTCATCTCGATTTCGATGCCATATTGCTCCTCGAGGTCGAAGATGATCTCGGTCAACTCCAGCGAATGGATGCCAAGCGCCGTCAATTCGGTGGTGGTGGTGATTTCCTCGCCGCCCGGCTCGGCATGGGCCTTGATCTTCTCGATGATGTCCGTTGCCAGCTGGTCAGCCATTCGGTTTCTTCCCCACTTGTCGTTTCCCGGCGCCAACTGAACAGCGCCTTCTTATCCTCGATATCAGGCCGCGATCTTCGCCTTATACCCCCGTCAAGCGTCGCCCGACCGTACCAAGGTGGTTCCCTCTATAGAAACGGAAACGCCATCAAGCAACAAGCTATATGTCGACAAAACCGCCACAGTGCTTAACCTAACGGCGTGGATACGATCGAAAATACGAAGTTATCAGGTCAACTGGCCCAGCGCGCGGCGGGCAAGGCGCAGCTTGGTTGCGCCAGCGTCGACGGCCGCACGCGGCTGCGGCGCCTCTATCAGGACGGCTCGGCCAAGATAAGGCTGCCGGCCGTTTCGGCCGGTCCGCTGGAGGCCGTCCTGATCAACACCGCCGGCGGGCTGACCGGCGGCGACCGCCTCGGTTGGGACGTGGATGTCGGCGCGGATGCCAGCGCCGCGATAACAACCCAGGCCTGCGAAAAAGTCTATCGCGCCGCATCGGACCATGCCGAAGTGCGGGTCAAGCTGACCGTCGGCGAGAACGGCAGCATCGCCTGGCTGCCGCAGGAAACCATCGTCTTCGACCGCGCCGCCTTTGCCCGCACGCTCGATGTCGAGCTTGCGGCCGGAGCCGAGGCGCTGGTGCTGGAAGCGGCCGTCTTCGGCCGCCTGGCCATGGGCGAACGTGCCGCGCAGGGCACTTTTCGCGATCGCTGGCGTATCCGGAGGCAAGGAGCCCTCATTCATGCCGAGGATTTCCGCATCGGACCAGCCATCGCCGACACCCTGGCCCGTACGGCGATATCCGGTGGCGCGATCGCCGTGGCAACGCTGCTGCTGGTGTCGCCGCGAGCCGAGGCCCTGCTCGATCCGGTCCGGGAGATCATTGGCGACCGAGGTGGCGCCAGTGTCTGGACCGTGAAGACATCTGGCAAGCTTCTTGCGAGGCTCTACGCCGAGGACGGCTACCAGCTGCGCCAACGGCTGGTCCCGCTCGTCGGATTGCTCAACGGAAGGGCGGGGTTGCCCAAATTATGGTCACTGTGACTGTGTCCGCATCATTTCAGGAAGACGCATGAACCTGACGCCAAGGGAAAAGGACAAGCTGCTGATCGCCATGGCGGCGATCGTGGCGCGCAAGCGGCTGGAACGCGGCGTCAAGCTCAACCATCCGGAAGCCATCGCGCTGATCACCGATTTCGTCGTCGAGGGCGCCCGCGATGGCCGCCCGGTGGCCGAACTGATGGAGGCCGGCGCCCATGTCGTCAGCCGCGCGCAGGTGATGCAAGGCATCGCCGAGATGATCCATGACGTGCAGGTGGAAGCGACCTTTCCCGATGGCACCAAGCTGGTGACCGTGCACGAACCGATCAGGTGAGGAGGCCGACATGCTTGAGCTGCGCCCGAACTGCGAATGCTGCGACAAGGACCTGCCACCGGAAGCGAAGGATGCGCGGATCTGCACCTTCGAGTGCACCTTCTGCGCCGGCTGTGTCGAAAACGTGCTTGGCGGCGTCTGCCCGAACTGCGGCGGCGATTTTACAGCCCGGCCGATCCGTCCCGCCGCGATGCTGAAGAAATATCCGGCTTCGACCAAACGCGTGCTCAAGGCCGAGGGCTGCGGTCCCCGCAGGGCCGCCTGACACCGCAAACGAAAGGCAAGTAAATGATCCCTGTCAAACGCCTGTGCCTCTCGGCGATCCTGCTCGTGGCGGCAGCCATGCCTGCCTACGCCCATGTCGGCATCGGCCCGACGTCCTCCCTCATGGCCGGCTTCACGCATCCGTTGTCGGGCCTCGATCACATGACGGTGATGCTCGCTGTCGGCCTGTGGGCGGCCCTCAAGGGCGGCAAGGCGATCTGGGCCTGGCCGGCGGCGTTCGTCGGCATCATGCTGGCCGGCGCGGCCCTTGGCATGGCCCATGTGCCGTTGCCGTTCGTCGAGCCGGGCATACTGGCTTCGGTCGTGGCACTCGGGCTGCTGGTCGCGCTGGCGGTCGATCTGCCAGTTTCGGCCGGTGTCGCTATCATCGGCCTGTTTGCGCTGTTTCACGGCCACGCCCATGGCACGGAAGTGCCGGAAAATGCCGGCGGGCTCGAATATATGGCCGGCTTTGCCATCGCCACCGTGCTGCTCCATGCCATAGGCATCGCCGCCGGGCTTGGCCTCGGCATGAGATTTCGTGGTGTGGCCCGCATCGTGGGTGCCGCCTGCGCGGCGATCGGCGTCGGCCTCGTCTTCGGCGTCGTGTGAGGTCCGATGATCCCCGGCGAAATCATGCCTGCCCAAGGCGACATCGAACTCAACAAGGGTCTGCCGACCGTCACCCTGAAAGTGGCCAACAGTGGCGACCGGCCGGTCCAGGTCGGCAGCCATTATCATTTCTTCGAAACCAATGAGGCGCTGACATTCGACCGCGAGAGCGCGCGCGGCATGCGCCTCGACATCGCCGCCGGCACCGCCACGCGCTTCGAGCCGGGGCAGGAACGCGACGTCACGCTGGTGCCGCTTGGCGGCAAGCGCGAGGTCTATGGATTCCAGCAGAAGGTAATGGGTAAGCTGTGAGGACGTCTCGTGCTTCGCGCGCAAGGCCGGCGAGCGACTTCAGGGCAGGCATGAACGCACGCGCTGCGCGTCGCTCAGTCCGATGGCTTGGCGGCCGCGTAGATGACGATCTTTCCGGGATCGTCGAATTCCACGGCGAGAACGTCTTGCGCAAGCACGCGCCGCGACTCGATGGCGTTGAAGAGCAGCGCGTTGGCCTCGATCTCCTTGCGCAGCTCGGTAACATCGTCCTGATGCTGCCGGACTTTGTTCTCGATGACCGGCGGCGGGCCGCCTTCGCTGCGCGCCGCATCGGTCAGGAACACGATATCGACCTTGTCGAGCTTGGAGGTCTTGCGCACCGTGCTGATATTTTCCCGCGTGCGGTCGATCGCCGAATTGACCTTTCCAATCTCAGCGGTCGTCTTGGCCTCTTCCTGGTTGACTTGCGAGCCGACGATGCGGTCGACGGTTTCCGGGCTCTGAAGGCCCTGCGCGTTCAGCGCGGCCTGGGGGAGGCTCGCTGCCAGAAACGCAGCGGCTGCAACGGCATGCAGCCAACGGATATCGGGCAAGGTGGTATCGGTCATCGGTCACTTCCGCGGTTTGTTCCAACGCTCAGGAAACAAAACGACGCCAGCCCTGCCACGGTTCCCTCTCCGATTCGGTGGGCGGACCGGATACCGGCCCGCCGCGCCGGGTCGTTAACTCGCCTTCTTGGTGATCAGGGTCAGCGCGCCGTTTGGCTCCATGCTGGCCGCGACCACCTGAGCCGAGGTCATGCCCTTGGCCTGGAGGGCGGACTTCACCTTGGGCGTGGCATCGATCGAGCTGCGCAGCTTCTGCAGGCCGGCATCGCCACGCTGGGAGATCACCTGGTTGACCTGCGTCTGGGTGTCCTTCGGCAACTCGCTGATGTCGACGATGTTGACGCTTTGAATCGCCGGCGCGGCCTGCTGGCCGCCGGGGGCGGCTGGGGCCGGCGCGGTCGGAGCGGGCTGTTGAGCAGGCTGCTGCTGGGCACTGGCGGCACCCGCCAGCATCAGGCTGGCGGCGGTTGCAAGAACTATCGTTTTGCGCATGGATTTTCCTTCCATCGGTTTGGCAAACGGTCGTTTTGGGGTGGCCTGCCAACCTCAACCGCCAAATGGGATCAGAAGGTGTCGCCCAGCGGGTCATTGCGTGACCATTGGGTGGCGGCAATGTGTAGCCGGGTTTCGACCATATCGCATTTCGGGAGCAATCGCTGATGGCCAGACTGAGCCGTGCCGCCTACGCCCAGATGTATGGCCCAACGGTCGGCGACAGAGTGCGGCTTGCCGACACGGAGCTGATCATCGAGGTCGAGAAGGATTTCACCATCCATGGCGAAGAGGTGAAATTCGGCGGCGGTAAGGTCATTCGCGACGGCATGGGCCAGAGCCAGGTTTCCCGTGCCCAAGGAGCGGTCGACACCGTCATCACCAACGCGCTGGTGATCGATGCCAGCGCCGGCATCTTCAAGGCCGACATCGGCCTCAGGGACGGTCGCATCGCCGCAATAGGCAAGGCCGGCAATCCCGACACTCAAGGCGGCGTCACCATCATCATCGGACCCGGCACCGAAATCATCGCCGGCGAAGGCAAGATACTCACCGCCGGCGGCTTCGACGCGCATATCCACTTCATCTGCCCGCAGCAGATCGAGGAAGCGCTGATGTCGGGCATCACCACCATGCTCGGCGGCGGCACCGGCCCGGCGCATGGCACGTTGGCCACCACCTGCACGCCCGGGCCATGGCACATGGCGCGCATGATCCAGTCCTTCGACGCCTTTCCGATGAATATCGGCCTGTCGGGCAAGGGCAACGCCTCTCTGCCGGCAGCGCTCGAGGAGATGGTGCTGGGCGGCGCCTGCTCGCTCAAGCTGCATGAGGACTGGGGCACGACGCCGGCGGCGATCGATTGTTGCCTGTCGGTCGCCGACGACTACGACGTGCAGGTGATGATCCACACCGATACGCTCAACGAATCCGGCTTTGTCGAGAACACTGTGGCGGCGATCAAGGGCCGCACCATCCATGCCTTCCACACCGAGGGCGCCGGTGGCGGCCACGCACCCGACATCATCAAGGTCTGCGGCCTACCCAACGTCATCCCGTCCTCGACCAATCCGACGCGGCCCTACACGGTCAACACCCTGGCCGAGCATCTCGACATGCTGATGGTCTGCCATCATCTGTCGCCATCGATTCCCGAGGACATCGCTTTTGCCGAAAGCCGCATCCGCAAGGAGACCATCGCGGCCGAGGACATACTGCACGACATCGGCGCCTTCTCGATCATCTCGTCGGACAGCCAGGCCATGGGCCGCGTCGGCGAGGTGGCGATCCGCACCTGGCAGACCGCCGACAAGATGAAGCGCCAGCGCGGGTCATTGCCGCAGGAGACCGGCGACAACGACAATTTCCGCGTCCGCCGCTACATCGCCAAATACACGATCAATCCTGCCATCGCCCACGGCCTGTCCAAGGACATCGGCTCGATCGCGGTCGGCAAACGCGCCGACCTGGTGCTATGGAACCCGGCCTTCTTCGGCGTCAAGCCGGACATGGTGCTGATCGGCGGCATGATCGCCGCCGCCCCGATGGGCGACCCCAACGCCTCGATCCCGACGCCGCAGCCAATGCACTACCGGCCGATGTTCGGCGCCTATGGCAAAGCCAGGACCAATTCGTCCGTGACCTTCGTTTCGAAAGCCGCGCTCGAGTCGGGGCTGCATGGCCGGCTCGGCGTCGACAAGCAGTTCGTCGCCGTCGAAAATACGCGCGGCGGCATCGGCAAGCACTCGATGGTGCTCAATGACGCGACGCCGCATGTCGAGGTTGATTCCGAAACCTACGAGGTACGCGCCGATGGCGAACTGTTGACCTGCGAGCCGGCGACCGTGCTGCCGATGGCACAGCGGTATTTTCTGTTCTGACGCGAAATCGGCGACTGCCTCAAGTGGTTCAAAATCCATTGCAGGAGAGGATTCCACACCGCAATATGCGGCCTCGAAAAGCCGTATTGTGATTAGGCATGGCCAGCGAAATAGCCTCCGCCCACGACATTTTCCCACATATCCGCATCGTCATGGGCATGGTGATTGGGCTTGGCGTCGCCCGCCTGTTGTCGGGTGTGGCGCGCATCGTCCAGCATCCCGGCCAGTACCGGCTCTATCCCGTGCATTTGGCCTGGGTCGCCTCGGTGCTGCTGATGCTGGTGCATTTCTGGTGGTGGGAGTTCGGCCTGTACACCATCGAAACCTGGACCTTCGGCAAATACCTTTTCATCATTTTCTACGCCATCACTCTGTTCCTGCTCTGCGCGCTGCTGTTTCCGGACTCGATGCTGGACTACACCAGCTATGAGGATTTCTTCTATTCGCGCCGCGCCTGGTTCTTCGGCCTGCTGGCGGCGACTTATCTGCTCGATGTGATCGACACCCTGCTGAAAGGGCCGGAGCATTTCGCCCGCTTCGGCGACGAATATCTGTTCCGAACGCCGATCTTCGTCGCGCTCTGCATCGCCGCGATCCTGGTGCGCGACCGCCGCTTCCACATCGCCTTCGTCACGGCGGCGCTGATCTACCAGATATCGTTTATCCTGCGGCTCTTCGACACGATCGTATGACGCCAGCCGATGATCTAGAGTTTCGGGGAAAGGCAGGTTCAGCGATGTACAAGGCCATTGGATCGCGTGGGTCCCGGGTCAGCCGCGTCCTCTGGATGCTCGAGGAACTCGGGCAGCCCTATGAATTCGTCGAGGTCAAGCTCCGCTCGCCGGAAGCCTATGCGCTCAATCCGTCGGGCAAGGTGCCGATCCTCATCGACGGTGAGCTGATCGTGACGGATTCGGCGGCGATCTGCGTCTATCTCGCCGACAAGCACGCCGATAAAGGCATGGGCGCCAATCCGGGCCTTGCGGGCCGTGCCGAGATGGATTCCTGGATGCATTTTGCCCAGAGCGAATTCGAGGCGCCGTGTGGAACAAATTGCGCCATCGCTTCCTCTTACCCAGGGAAGTGCGGGTCGAGGTCGGCCCCGCGGCGGCCTATGATTTCGCTACGGAGCTCAAGGCACTGGATCGCCGGCTCGGCGACAAACCGTTCGCACTCGGCGACCGGTTTTCCGCCGTCGACGTGCTGCTCGGCGATATGGGCGGCTGGGCCCGAGCCGGCCGCTTCCCGATCGAATCCGACCGCGTCAACGCCTATTTCGACCGCGTGCTGGGCCGCCCAGCCCGCGCCCGTGCCCAAGCCAATGCATCGGCCCGAAAATCGGAATCGGTTTTCGGAAAGCACGATGCATAGATTCAAACATGTTAGAGCGTCCTTTGCGCGTCCAAGGGGACGCGCGGCGCTCTAATGGCGGAGCCATGAAATGAAGCTCAACCTCAACACCGACTTCACCAAATTTCCGCGCGCCGTCTCGGTGCTGCCTGCCGGCACGGCCGCGACCACTGTGCCTTCCGGCCGTGCGGTCCTCGCCCATGACGAGCGGCATCTGCGCCGCCGCGCCATCGAACTTGCCGACGGCGGCAAGGTGCTGGTCGACCTGCCCGAGCCCGTTGCCCTGAACGACGGCGACCGGCTGGTGCTGGAGGACGGCGGTCATATCGAGATTATCGCGGCGCCCGAAGAGGTCTATGACATCCGCGCCCGCGACGCCGTGCATCTGACCGAACTCGCCTGGCATATCGGCAACCGCCACCTCGCCGCCGGCATCGAGGCGCACCGTATCCTCATCCTGCGCGACCATGTCATCAAGGCGATGCTGGAGGGGCTCGGCGCCACGGTGCGCGACGTCTCGGAGCCGTTCAAGCCGGTGCGCGGCGCCTATTCCGGCGGGCATGGCCATGCCCACGCCGAGGCGCACAGCCATGGCCACGGCGAATCCCATTCGCACAGCCACGCGCATTCGCATCACGATCTTCACCATGACTGACCAGCCCTCCGGCATCGCCCTGCTGCGGCTGATGGCATGGCTGTCGCCGGCCTTTCCGGTCGGCGGCTTTGCCTACAGCCATGGTCTGGAGCGCGCGGTGCATGACGGGTTGGTGGCCGATGCCGCCGGCCTTGCCAGCTGGCTGGAGACGCTGGTCGAGATGGGCTCCGGCTGGAACGATGCCGTGCTGTTCGCCGAGAGCTGGCGCCGCGCCCGCGAAGGCAGCGATCTGGCCGAGGTCGCCGCGCTGGCCGAGGCACTGGCCGGCTCGCGCGAACGCCACGCCGAGGCCATGCTGCAAGGTGCGGCCTTCCTTAAAGCGGCCGGCGCCTGGCCCAATTCCGTGCTGGAGCGCTTGCCGGCCGAATGCGCCTATTGCGTCGCTGTCGGCGCCGTCGCCGGGGGCAATGGCATTGCGCTGCAGGACGCGCTGTCCGCCTTCCTGCAAGCCTTCTTTTCCAACCTCGTCCAGGCCGCGATCCGGCTCGGCGTCATCGGTCAGAACGAAGCCACCGCGCTGCTTGCCGGCTTCGAGCCGCTGGCGCTCTCGACGGCGGCGCGCGCGTCCCGCTCGACATCGGACGATCTCGGCGGCTGCGCCTTCGTCTCCGACGTCATGGCGATGAAGCACGAAACCCAGTATTCGCGATTGTTCCGCTCATGATCCTACTCGCCTTCGTCCTCTCATTCGTCCTGCTGCTGATCACGGCACTGCATGTCTATTGGGGCATCGGCGGCATCTGGCCGGGCAGGGATGCCGCGTCCTGCGCCCATGCCGTCGTCGGTTTTCGCGGCGTCGACGAAATGCCGACACCGATCGCCAGTTTCGCCGTTGCCGCCTGCCTTGGCCTGGCGACGCTCTGGCCGCTGGCGCTCATCGGGTTCTTCGCCTCGCCCTTTCCCAAGGAGGGCCTTGCCGCCACGTCGATGCTGATCGGTCTGGTGTTCCTGGGGCGTGGCATTGCCGGTTTCACGCCCTGGTGGCGCCGGCTGGCGCCGCAACAGCCTTTCGCGTGGCTCGATACCAGTCTCTATTCGCCGCTGTGCCTGCTGATCGGGCTCGGCTTCGCGGCTCTTGCCATTATGGAGTTTCCGATATGACACAAGCTAACGGTCCTCTTCGCATCGGCATTGGCGGCCCCGTCGGTTCCGGCAAGACGACGCTCACCGAAAAACTCTGCAAGGCGCTGCGCGACGAGTTTTCCATCGCCGTCGTCACCAACGACATCTACACCAGGGAAGACGCCATGATGCTGGTCCGGCTGCAGGCGCTGCCGGAGGACCGCATCGTCGGCGTCGAAACCGGCGGCTGCCCGCACACCGCCATCCGCGAGGACGCCTCGATCAATTTGCAGGCGATCGCCGAACTGAACCGCAAATTCCCCGATCTCGACATCATCTTCATCGAATCCGGCGGCGACAACCTGGCCGCCACCTTCTCGCCGGACCTTGCCGACCTGACGCTCTACGTCATCTCGGTCTGCCAGGGCGAGGAGATCCCGAGGAAGGGCGGCCCGGCGATCACCCGCTCCGATTTCCTCATCATCAACAAGAGCGACCTGGCGCCTTATGTGAACGTCAATCTCGATGTCATGGAGAGCGATGCCGGCCGCATGCGCGGCAAGCGCCCGTTCGGCTTCACCGATCTCTCGCGCGGCAAGGGGTTGCAGGAGGTGATCGACTTCATCGTCGAGCACGGCGGACTGCGGACCATTGGCGCCGCAAGCACCGCGGCATAGCGGGCCTTCTGCACCAAGCGAAAGCGGTTGCGGGCACCAGCGGAGCGCGGCATTCTTGCCGAAACCGGAGGAATTTTAGCATGAGCATTGCCCGCCTGCAGAAGGAAACGCTGACCAACCTGCCCTTCTACGAAGAGCGCGTCGATCTCGCCTGCGCCTTCCGCTGGACCGCGCGGCTCAACATGCACGAAGCGGTGGCCAACCATTTCTCGCTGGCCATCAACGACGACGGCACCAGGTTCCTGATGAACCCCAACCAGGTGCATTTCTCACGCGTCAAGGCGAGCGACCTGATCGAGATCGACGCCAACGACCCCGACACGCTTTCGGGGCCTAATGCACCCGACCCGACGGCATGGGGCTTGCACGGCGCCGTGCATCGCAACGTACCGCACGCGCGCTGCGTCATGCATGTCCATTCGATCCATGCCACCGTGCTGGCCTCGCTGGCCGACTCCACGCTGCCGCCGATAGATCAGAACTCGGCGATGTTCTTCAACCGCCATGTCGTCGACGCGCATTATGGCGGACTGGCCTTCGAGGAAGAGGGCGAGCGCTGCTCGCAGCTTCTCGCCGACCCCAAGGTCAAGGTGATGGTGATGGGCAACCATGGCGTGCTGGTCATCGGCGACACCGTCGCCGACGCCTTCAACCGCATGTTCTATTTCGAGCGCGCCGCCGAGACCTACATCAAGGCGCTGTGGACCGGTCGCCCGCTGCGCACGCTCTCCGACGCGATCGCCGAGAAGGCGGCGAGCGAGATGGACGACTATCCCGGCCAGGCCGAGCGTCACCTCGCCGAGTTGAAGGCGATCCTCGACGAGCAGGAGCCGGTGTACCGGAATTAAGCGATCATTTCGCAACGCCGGTAATTGGCGAAACCGTCAGCACCGCCACTTTCTCCCCGTCACTATATGGGGAGAAATGTCCGGCAGGACAATGAGGGGCGGCACCAAGGTCTCAGAAATCAGAACCTGCACGCCGACGTTTTGCCAAGTCAGCGCTGCCCCTCATCCGCCTGCCGGCACCTTCTCCCCGTATAGTGACGGGGGAGAAGGAGGCTACTCACAGCCCGAGCTGAGCCCGCAATTCCCCGGCGCTGTTGATGACGATGGCGCCGGGCGGTCCTTCCATCGGCTTTTCAGGCCAGAAGATGGTCTTCATTCCCGCCGCCAGCCCCGCCATGGCGCCCGGCCAGCTGTCGTCGACCGCGACGGCGTGCGCGGGATCGACGTCGGCCAGATAGGCGGCGCGCAAGAAAGGCTCGGCGTGCGGCTTGCCGTCGCGCACGTCGTTGCGGCTGATCGTCTTCATGCCGGGATAGGTGAGGCCGACCATGCGCAGATTGGCGTCGACGATCATCCGGTCCGAATTGGACACCACCGCCTGCTGCACGCCGAGCGCGTGCAGTTCGTGGAAGACCTCGATAGCGCCTGGGCGCGGCTTCAGCCCTTCGACCAGCGGCAGGTAATGCTCATATTTGTGAACGATCCACTCGTCGAAGGGCAGTCGCAGCCCGAACTCGTCGCGCATCATTTCGTAGACCGGCCAGGCGGCGACGCCCAGCACGCGCTCATGCAGATCGTCAGGCGGCGTCAGGCCGGCATTGCGCATCGCTGCAATGAGGGCTGCCTCATGCAGCGGTTCGCTGTCGACCAGCGTGCCGTCCATGTCCCAGAAAACCGCCTTCGGTGTCATGCAGCGCTCCTTTTTGCGATCCCTTAAAGGGTTTGCGGCGGGAGATAAACCTTTGGCGGCCATAGAACATGCCTTCAAAGCGAAACGGAACCGGCCGCGTTTTCTCCGACCGGGTATTGGCCGAGAAACCTCCGCTGTATCAGCGTAGGCATTTGCTCTTGAGATTGACAATTGCGCAGGCGGCCATTCCCTGCGAAACTGATACGGATCGCCTGATGATCGGCGGGTTTCGGGAGGCAGGACGTGAATAGCCGGCAGGATGGCGGCAGCAACAGGCTGGACGACGCGGCGCGCGCCGGCTGGCTCTATTATGTTGCCGGCAACACACAGGACCAGATCGCGGCCACGCTTGGCATATCGAGGCAGACGGCGCAGCGGCTGGTGTCGCTGGCGGTGTCGGAAGGCTTGATCAAGGTCCGCGTCGATCATCCGATCGCCAACTGCCTGGACCTTGCCGCGCGGCTGAAATCACGCTTCGCGCTCGACCTTGTCGAGGTGGTGCCGAGCGATCCCAACTCATCCTCCACCACCATCGGCATCGCCGAAGCGGCCGCCGCCGAGATCGAACGGCGGCTGCGGTCGCCGACACCGATCGTCATGGGCATCGGCACCGGACGCACGCTGAAGGCGGCGATCGAACAATTGCCGCCGATGGAATGCCCGCAGCATAAGGTGGTGTCCTTGACCGGCAACATCTCGCCGGACGGTTCGGCCGCCTTCTACAACGTCATCTTCACCATGGCCGACAGGGTCAAGGCGCGGTCCTTCCCGATGCCGCTGCCGGTCATCGCCTCCTCGCCGCAGGAGCGCGAAATGCTGCTCAACCAGCCGATGATCCAGCCGACGCTGGCGCTTGCCGCCGAGGCCGATGTCACCTTCATCGGTATTGGCGACCTCGGCCCGAAGGCGCCGCTCTACGAGGACGGCTTCATTTCCGAAAGCGAGCTGAAAGCCTTGCAGAAGGCGGGCGGCGTCGCCGAAATCGTCGGCTGGGTGTTCGATCGCGAGGGCCGCATGATCGAAGGCATCACCAATGACCGGGTGTCGTCGGCGGCGCTGCCGTCGCGCGAGAAGTCGCTGGTTATCGCGCTCGCCATGGGCGAGCGTAAGCTGCCGGGAATCCTGGCGGCCGTGAACCGGCGGCTGGTCAACGGGCTCATCACCGACGAGCGGACGGCGACCGCCCTGCTGGCCGGTATTTGACGGCTTCCTGATAAAGCCAGGAAGGCTATTGGTGCCGGCCGAAAGGGTCGTTGCCGTCGAGAAAACCGAGGTCGCGCTGCAGATGGGGCGACAGGTCCCTGATGTCGAGATGCGCCTTTTTTCGGGGCGCGAACCAGCCGAATCCGTCCACCAACCACGAAATCCAGCGATGATCGGGAGCGGGAGTGCATTTTTGCTGCGTCATGGTCATGATCGTCAACCTTCGCTATCCTGAACCCGAATGACGGGTTGAGGATGAATGTCGGCCTTGCCGGCCGCCTTTGCCAATCGAACGTCGATAACGACCCATAAGGAGGCTTTATGCCTGACCTCAGCGCGCCGCAGGTTTCGCAACTGCCGCCATTGCAGGCGATCCGGGTGTTCGAGGCGGTGGCGCGGCATCTTTCTTTCACCAAGGCCGCCGGGGAACTCGCCATGACGCAAGCCGCGGTCAGCTACCAGATCAAGGTGCTGGAGGAGCGCGTCGGCGCGCCGCTGTTCCTGCGCCGGCCGCGACAGATCGAACTGACCGAAGCGGGCCAGCGCCTAGCGCCGGCTGTCAGCGAGGCCTTTGCCATCCTCAGCCAGGCCTATGCCGCCGCGCGCGGCGGCGCGGACGGGCTGCTATGTGTCACCACGGTGCTGACCTTTGCCTCGAATTGGCTGGCGCATCATCTGGGCGCGTTCCAGATCGCGCATCCGTCGCTTGCCGTGCGGCTCGAGACGTCGAGCCGGCTGACGGATTTCTCCCGCGAGGACGTCGACCTCGCCATTCGTTCTGGCGGCGGCAAATGGCCCGGGCTGGAAGCCCACAAGCTGCTCGATGCCGATTTCACGCCGATGCTGAGCCCGAAGCTCGCGGCGAGCATCGGCGGCATCAACGAACCGGCCGATCTGCTCAAGCTGCCGATCCTCGATCCCAGCGATATCTGGTGGACGCAATGGTTCGAGGCCGCTGGCGTGCACAGCCATGACCTTGCCAGGCGGCCCGGCAGCAGCATGGGCGCGCAAGCCTATGAAGCCAACGCGGCCATATCGGGCCACGGCGTGGCGATCCTGACCCGGGCCCTGTTCAAGGCCGAACTCGCCGACGGCCGTCTGATCCAGCCGTTCGACCTGGTCGGCGACGACGGCCACGCCTACTGGTTGGTCTATCCGGAAGCCCGCCGCAACGTGCCCAAGATCCGCGCCTTCCGCGATTGGCTGCTGGCCGAGATCGCCTGCTGACGGGTTCGTCGCGCCCGCTTCGATCCTGGACCCCTTCCTGTCCCGTTGCCTGATATCCGGCACGCGCGCGGCTCGTCGTCTCCAACTTCCATCCGTCGGCGGTCCATCGGCAAGCCCGGTGCTGCGCTGCAGCATCGAATCCGGCTTGACATAATTCACACTTAGTGAGTAATTGCTCACAGCCAAGGCAAATGCTCATCTTGGTCCATGGGAGGAATTTGATGAAACTTCGTACGCTCATCCTGGGCTTGTGCTCGGCCAGCGCGCTGGCTTTCGCCGCACATGCCGAATCCATCACCATCGCCACCGTCAACAATGGCGATATGGTCCGCATGCAGAAGCTGACCGACGACTTCACCAAGGCCAACCCCGACATCCAGCTCAACTGGGTCACGCTCGAAGAGAACGTGCTGCGCGAGCGTGTCACCACCGACATCGCCACCAAGGGCGGCCAGTATGACGTGATGACCATCGGCACCTACGAGGTTCCGATCTGGGCCAAGCAGAGCTGGCTGCTGCCGCTCGACAAGCTCGGCGACGACTACGACGCCAAGGACATCATCCCGGCCATCGCCGGCGGCCTCTCGGTCGACGGCAAGCTCTATGCCGCGCCGTTCTACGGCGAAAGCTCCTTCGTCATGTACCGCAAGGACCTGATGGAGAAGGCTGGGCTGAAGATGCCCGATGCGCCGACCTGGGACTTCATCAAACAGGCCGCCGACAAGATGACCGACCGCGCCAATGGCGTGAACGGCGTCTGCCTGCGCGGCAAGGCCGGCTGGGGCGAGAACATGGCCTTCCTGACCGCCATGTCGAACTCGTTCGGCGCCCGCTGGTTCGACGAGAACTGGAAGCCGCAGTTCGACCAGCCCGAGTGGAAGAAGACGCTGCAGTTCTATGTCGACCTGATGAAGGCCGACGGCCCCGAAGGCGCGTCCTCCAACGGCTTCAACGAAAACCTGGCGCTCTTCCAGCAGGGCAAGTGCGGCATGTGGATCGACGCCACAGTCGCGGCGTCCTTCGTCTCCGACCCGAAGAACTCGACCGTCGCCGACAAGGTCGGTTACGCCTTGGCGCCTGACAACGGCCTTGGCAAGCGCGGCAACTGGCTATGGGCGTGGTCGCTGGCGATCCCCGCCGGCACGCAGAAGGCCGACGCTGCCGAGAAGTTCGTCTCCTGGGCGACCAGCAAGCACTATGCGGAGCTCGTCGCGTCGAAGGAAGGCTGGGCCAACGTACCTCCGGGCACGCGCTCCTCGCTTTATGCGAACGCCGAGTACCAGAAGGCGGCTCCGTTCGCCAAGATGACACTGGACTCCATCAACGCCGCCGACCCGACGCATCCGACCGTCAAGCCGGTGCCCTATGTCGGCGTGCAGTTCGTCGCCATCCCTGAATTCCAGGGCCTTGGCACAACCGTCGGCCAGCTCTTCTCGGCGGCACTTGCCGGTCAGTCGAGCGTCGACGATGCGTTGAAGCAGGCCCAGGACGCCGCGACCGCGGCGATGACCGAGGGCGGTTATATCAAGTAAGGCTCCTCCCGGTGCCGAATGCCGGTCACCTCCTCGACCGGCAACGGCCGCCCGAAACCCAGTTCGGGCGGCCGCCTTTCCAACGCCTGTGAAAATTCAGTCTGATCCTTGAAGGGTGACCGTCATGGCTACTCAGCAGACCCGTTCGCTTGCCCGATTCATGATGGCGCCATCCGTGGTGCTGCTGCTGGTCTGGATGGTTGTTCCGCTCGCTCTCACGCTGTGGTTCTCCTTCCAGCAGTACAACCCGCTCAATCCGGTTCGCGATGGCTTCGTCGGCCTCTCGAACTACGCGCTGTTCTATTCCAACCCGGCTTTCCTGCAGTCGATCCTCAACACGCTGGTCCTGGTGGTCAGCGTGCTGCTGATCACGGTGATCGGCGGCATCCTGCTGGCACTGCTCATCGATCAGCCGATGTGGGGCCAAGGGATCGTGCGCATCCTCGTCATCTCGCCGTTCTTCGTCATGCCGCCGGTCGCCGCTCTGGTGTGGAAGAACATGATCATGCACCCGCAATATGGCGTCTTCGCCGACATAGCGCGCTTCTTCGGGGCGCAACCGATCGACTGGTTCGGGCAGCATCCTATGACGGCGATCATCATCATCGTCGCCTGGCAATGGCTGCCTTTCGCGACATTGATCCTGCTGACCGCGCTGCAATCGCTCGACGGCGAGCAGAAGGAAGCCGCCGAGATGGACGGCGCCGGCTTCATCAGCCGCTTCATCTATCTGACGCTGCCGCACATGTCGCGAGCGATCACCGTGGTCATCCTGATCCAGACGATCTTCCTGCTCTCCGTCTATGCCGAGATCCTGGTCACCACCAATGGCGGCCCCGGCTATGCCTCCACCAACCTGCCCTTCCTCGTCTACCAGAAGGCGCTGCTGGAGTTCAAAATCGGCCAGGCATCCGCGGGCGGTGTGATCGCCGTCATTCTCGCCAACATCGTCGCCTTCTTCGCCATGCGCGCCGTCGGCAAGAACCTGGACAAGTAAGGGAGGACAAGATGGCACGCGCAGTCACCACCCAGCACAAGACCATCGCGACGGCAGCCGCCTGGATCGTCGCCCTGCTGATCTTCTTTCCGATCCTGTACACGATCATCACCTCGTTCAAGTCGGAACAGGAGGCGATCCAGGGCTTCAACCTGATCCCGTCGGGAACCTTCGAAAGCTATTCCGAGGTCCAGGCGCAGAGCGGCTATTTCAAGTTCTTCTTCAACTCGGTGCTGCTCTCGGTCGGCTCGACCGTCCTGGCCCTGCTCGTCGCCATCCCGGCGGCATGGTCGATGGCCTTCTCGCCAACCAAGCGGACCAAGGACATCCTGATGTGGATGCTGTCCACCAAGATGATGCCGGCGGTCGCGGTGCTGTTTCCGATCTACCTGATCTTCCGCGACACCGGCCTGCTCGACAGCCGCATCGGCCTGATGGTCATGCTGATGCTGATCAACCTGCCGATCGTGATCTGGATGCTCTACACCTATTTCCGCGAGATCCCCGGCGAGATCCTGGAAGCGGCGCGCATGGACGGCGCGTCGCTGTGGAACGAGATCATCTATGTGCTGACGCCGATGGCGGTGCCGGGCATAGCCTCGACCATGCTCTTGAACATCATCCTGGCCTGGAACGAGGCGTTCTGGACGATCCGGCTGACGACCACGGAAGCAGCACCGCTTACCGCCTTCATCAGCTCCTTCTCCAGCCCGCAAGGCCTGTTCTGGGCCAAGCTTTCGGCGGCCTCGACGCTGGCCATCGCACCGATCCTGATCATGGGCTGGTTCAGCCAGAAGCAGCTGGTCCGCGGCCTGACCTTTGGTGCGGTGAAGTAACGGCAATTGCCTGAAGCAATCGGCGAAAAATAGCTCTCGGGGAGGAAACCATGGGAAACATCACGCTCAAGAACGTCTCCAAATCCTTTGGATCGACGTCCATCATCCCCGGTCTCGACCTGGTGATCGAGAATGGCGAGTTCGTCGTCTTCGTCGGCCCGTCGGGCTGCGGCAAGTCGACATTGCTGAGGCTGATCGCCGGCCTGGAAGACACCAGCGGCGGCACCATCAACATCGATGGCCGTGACGTCACCGGCGAGGCGCCGGCCAAGCGCAAGCTTGCCATGGTGTTCCAGTCCTATGCGCTCTACCCGCATATGACGGTTGCCAAGAACATCGCCTTCCCCTTGAAGATGGCGGGCGAGGACCAGGCGACCATCGACAGGAAGGTGAAGGACGCGGCGCGCGTCTTGAACCTCACCAACTATCTCGAACGCCGTCCCGGCCAGCTCTCCGGCGGCCAGCGCCAGCGCGTCGCCATCGGCCGCGCCATCGTGCGCCAGCCCTCGGCCTTCCTGTTCGACGAGCCCTTGTCCAATCTTGACGCGGCACTGCGCGGCACCATGCGGCTCGAAATCAGCGAGCTGCACCATCAGCTCAAGACGACGATGATCTACGTCACCCACGACCAGGTCGAGGCCATGACCATGGCCGACAAGATCGTCGTGCTCAACGCCGGCAACATCGAGCAGGTCGGCTCGCCGATGGAGCTCTACAAGACGCCGCGCAACCTGTTCGTCGCCGGCTTCATCGGTTCGCCGAAGATGAACCTGATCGAGGGCGCACCGGCCGCCAAATATGGCGCCAAGACGATCGGCATCCGGCCTGAACATATGCAGATCTCGACCACGGCGGGCGACTGGAAGGCCACCGTCGGCGTGGCCGAGCATCTGGGCTCCGACACGTTCCTGCACGTCCAGGCTGACGGCGTCGGGCCACTGACGGTGCGCGCCGACGGCGAATTGGCGGTCCGCCATGGCGACACCATCTATCTCACGCCCGACCAAGCCAAGCTGCACCGCTTCGGCCCCGACGGCAAGGCGATGGCCCAGTGAGGATGGAGCGGTGAGGATGGAGCGGTGAGGCTGAGAGGCAAATCGGCGCTGATCACCGGGTCGGCGCGCGGCATCGGCAGAGCCTTCGCCGAGGCCTATGTGCGCGAAGGCGCCACCGTGGCGATTGCCGATATCAATCTCGACGCAGCGCGCAAGACCGCGGCTGAAATCGGCGACCACGCCTATGCGCTAAAGCTTGACGTCACCGACCAGGCATCCATCGATGCCGCGGTCAAAGCGGTGGAGAGCAGGACCGGCGGCCTCGATATCCTGATCAACAACGCCGCTCTGTTCGACCTGGCGCCGATCGTGGAGATCTCGAGGGCGAGCTACGAAAAGCTGTTTTCCGTCAATGTCGCCGGCACGCTGTTCATGTTGCAGGCAGCCGCCCGGTCGATGATCGCGCGGGGCAAGGGCGGCAGGATCATCAACATGGCGAGCCAGGCCGGGCGTCGCGGCGAACCGCTGGTCGCGGTCTATTGCGCCACCAAGGCCGCGGTCATCTCGCTGACGCAGTCAGCCGGGCTCGACCTGATCAAGCACCGCATCAATGTCAACGGCATCGCACCCGGCGTCGTCGACAGCGACATGTGGGACGAGGTCGATGCCTTGTTCGCCAAATACGAGAACCGGCCGAAAGGCGAAAAGAAACGGCTGGTCGGCGAGGGCGTACCGTACGGCCGCATGGGCAAGCCGGAAGACCTCGCGGGCATGGCCGTGTTCCTCGCCAGCGACGAGGCCGAATACATCGTCGCCCAGACCTACAATGTCGATGGCGGCCAATGGATGAGTTGAAAAGGATGAGTTGAGGGGGAAGGCGCTTCTCTCATTTCCTCCGGAGAAGTGCCGAGGGGGCGGGTGAGGGGCAGCATACTGGAACATCAGGTGCGGCCCCTCATCCTCGCCCTCCCGAAGGAGGCGAAACAGTCGGGCTGCAAATCGGCCAAAGGGTAAAGCAGATGACCGTGAAACTCTCTTCCTCGAGCCTCGCCACGCTTCCATCCAAGGTCGCAGGTCCGAACTATGACCGGTCGGCGCTGAAAGCCGGCATCGTGCATTTCGGTGTCGGCAATTTCCACCGCTCGCATCAGGCCGTCTATCTCGACGACCTGTTCGGTCAGGGCATCGGCCATGATTGGGCGCTGGTCGGCGCCGGCGTGTTCGACGGCGAGAAGATCGGCCGCGGCAAGCTCGAAGAGCAGGACTGGCTGACCACCGTGGTCGAGCAGGACGAAGGCCACATGAGCGCCCGCGTCACCGGCGCGATGATCGATTTCCTGATGCCGGGCGATGCCGCCGCCATCATCGAGCGGCTGGCCGATCCGGCGATCAGGATCGTATCGCTGACCATCACTGAAGGCGGCTATTTCATCGATCCGGCCTCCGGAGTCTTCAACCCAACTCATCCTGATATTGTCGCCGACGCGCAGCCGGGCGCCACACCAAAGACCGTGTTCGGCATCATCCTGGCTGGCCTCATGCGCCGCCGTCAGGACGGCATCGTGCCGTTCACCGTCATGTCCTGCGACAACATTCCCCATAACGGCCATGTCACGTCGGACGGTGTGATCGGCCTTGCCCGCCTGATCGACGAGGACCTGGCGAGCTGGGTCAGCGACCACGTCGCCTTCCCGAACGCCATGGTCGATCGGATCACGCCGGCGACCAGCGACCGCGAGCGCAAGATCCTCGCCGACGATTTCGGCCTCGAAGACAATTGGCCGGTGTTCTGCGAGCCATTTCGGCAATGGGTGCTGGAAGACCATTTCACCGATGGCCGCCCGCCGCTGGAAAAGGTCGGCGTGCAGTTCGTCAGGGAGGTCGCCCCTTACGAGCTCATGAAGATTCGCATCCTCAATGGCGGCCACGCCACCATTGCTTATCCGGCCGGGCTGATGGACATCCATTTCGTCCATGAGGCGATGCAGGAGCCGCTGGTGCGCGGCTTCCTCGACAAGCTCGAGCATGACGAGATCATGCCGACCGTGCCGCCCGTGCCGGACACGGTGCTGGAAGACTACTACCAGCTCATCGAGAAGCGCTTCTCCAATCCCAAGATCGGCGACACAGTGCGCCGGCTCTGCCTCGACGGCTCCAACCGCCAGCCGAAATTCATCATCCCGACCATCGCGGACCGGCTGAAGGCGGGCAAAGGCGTTACCGGACTGGCGCTGGAATCGGCGCTGTGGTGCCGCTACTGCTTCGGCACGACGGACAGCGGCGCCGTCATCGAACCCAACGACCCGAGCTGGGATCGGATGCAGGCAACGGCAAAGGCGGCAAAGGCCGCGCCTGCCGCCTGGCTTGCGATGGACGACATCTATGGCGATGTCGGCCGCGCCACCGCCTTCGTCGAGGCCTTCGCCCACGCGCTCAACGTGCTCTGGGCCAATGGCACGCGCGCCACGCTGACGCGCTACATCGCCGGCAAGCTCTGAGAGCCAGCCGGCACCATGACGCCTGAACTGGTCATCTTCGACTGCGACGGCGTGCTGGTCGACAGCGAGGCGCTCTCCGTCTCGGCGCTGCTCGGCATGATCGAACTTGCCGGCGGCAGCATCGGCGAAGACGCCGCCTACGAACATTTCCTCGGCAAGAGCATGAAGAGCGTGCGCGAGATCCTCGGCCGCGACTTCGGCCTGGAGATCACCGACCGGCATCTCACCGCCATGCGCGTCGACCTCATGCGAAAGTTCCGCGAGGAGCTGAAGCCGATCGCCGGCGTCAGGGAGATGTTGCCGAAGCTCCGCCTGCCGTATTGCGTTGCCTCTTCCGGTACGCTGGAACGGATTCGTTACGCGCTCGACGTCACCGGCCTGCTCACGCTGATGGAGCCGCATCTGTTCAGCGCCGCCATGGTTGCCAGGGGAAAGCCGGCACCGGACCTTTTTCTCCACGCTGCCGCCAGCATGCGGGCGCGTCCGCGCAACTGCCTGGTCATCGAGGACAGCCCCGCCGGCGTCGCGGCGGCACGCGCGGCCGGCATGCACGTCTTCGCCTTCACCGGCGGCGCGCACGCCGGCAATCCGGGATTGAAAGCGCGGCTTGCGTCGACCGAACCGGACTTTATATTCGCTGACATGCTGCAATTGCCGGAGCTGATTGCAGGCCTGGGAGCGAGAGTTAGAGCATCTTGACGAAACAGTTTGTCTGCGCGGTCGATGTCGGCACCGGGAGCGCTCGCGCGGGCATTCTCGACGCCAGTGGTTCCTTGCTCGGCCGTGCCGAGCGGCCGATCGCCATGAATCAGCCGAAGCCCGATCATGCCGAGCATGATTCACGCGACATCTGGTCCGCCGTCTGCACCGCCGTGCGTGCCGCGCGGGAAAAGGCAGGCGTCGCCGCCGAGCATATCGCCGGTATCTCCTTCGATGCCACCTGTTCGCTGGTCGTGCGTGACAGGCAAGGCGGCCAGCTCAGTGTTTCGACCACCGGTGAAAAGCGCTGGGACACCATTGTCTGGCTCGACCATCGCGCCATCGCCGAGGCCGACGAATGCACCGCAAGCGGCCACGAGGTGCTGAATTATATCGGCGGCGTCATGTCGCCGGAGATGGCGACGCCGAAGCTGATGTGGCTGAAGCGTAATCTGCCCGGCACGTGGAAAGAAGCCGGCTATTTATTCGACCTGACTGATTACCTGACCTGGCAGGCGACCGGCTCGCTGGCGCGCTCGCAATGCACGCTGACCGCCAAATGGACCTACCTGGCGCACCAGGAAACCGCGTGGCAACGCGATTTCTTCGAACTCGTCGGCCTCGACGATCTTTTTGACCACGGCAATCTGCCGGAGCGGGCCAGCCCGGTGGGTGCCTACATCGGCCCGCTGACGGCGCGGGCAGCGGCAGAACTCGGCCTGACCGAAAACTGCCGCGTCGGCGCAGGCGTTATCGACGCCTATGCCGGCGCGCTTGGCGTGCTCGGCGGCTTCGCCGGCGACGACCAGAATATCGGCCGCCATCTGGCGCTGATCGCCGGCACATCGAGCTGCGTGATG
The DNA here is from genome assembly GCF_004791595.1 of Mesorhizobium sp. M8A.F.Ca.ET.202.01.1.1. Taxonomy (NCBI): domain Bacteria; kingdom Pseudomonadati; phylum Pseudomonadota; class Alphaproteobacteria; order Hyphomicrobiales; family Phyllobacteriaceae; genus Mesorhizobium; species Mesorhizobium sp. M8A.F.Ca.ET.202.01.1.1. The sequence goes on from NZ_SRUN01000008.1 coordinate 275,575, forward strand.
GCCATGTCGCCCGACCCGCAGCCTTTCGCCGGCGTCTGGGGCCCGTACTACGGCGCCGCCCTTCCGAAGCTGTGGCTGTCGGAAGGTGGCCAGTCGGCAACCGGGGCGCTGCTCGACCACATCATCCGCTGGCATGGCGCCGGCGGCGAGCCGAACGCGGCCATGCATGCCAGGATCGCCGCGCGCGTCGCCGAACTGCGCGCCGCCGAGGGCGAGGGCCTTGCCGGCCGGCTGCACGTGCTGCCGGATTTCCATGGCAACCGCTCGCCGCTCGCCGATCCGCACGCGGTCGGCGTCGTCAGCGGTCTGACGCTGGATTCGTCCTTCGACAGCCTGTGCAAGCTCTACTGGCGCACCGCCGTCGGCATTGCGCTCGGCGTGCGCCATGTGCTGGAGGCGCTGAACGAGAATGGCTACCTGATCGACACGCTGCATGTCACCGGCGGCCACACCAAGAACCCGCTCTTGATGGAGCTCTATGCCGACGCCACCGGCTGCACGGTGGTCGAACCGCTGGCCGACGAGGCGGTGCTGCTCGGCACCGGCATGGTCGCCGCGACCGCCGCCGGGCTGTTTCCCGACCTCAACGCCGCCTGCCTTGCCATGCAGCAGGGCGGCAAGAGGCGTGCTGCCAACCCGGCCGCCGGCGCCCGCTTCGATCGCGACTACCGGATCTTCCTGGAGATGCACCGGCAACGCCAGGCGCTTGACGCGATCCGGTAGGCTTTGCCTATTGCTTGCGCAGCGACGCGCCTGATGTCGCGTCGAACAAATGGATGCTTTCTTCCTCGAATGTGTAGCGGACAGGGGCATGCAGCACCGGGCATTCGCGTGCCGGTACCAGTGCGCTGATCCCCTTGCCGCCGGAGCCGAATGTCACCAGCGCGTCATTGCCGTGGAATTCGATGAGATCGGCGGTGCCTTGCAATATGCCGGCGGCGCCGGCACTGGCTGTCTTCAGGTCCGGGGGCCGGATGCCCAGCACGGCGCGATCGCCAGGCTGGAGATGAAAGCCCGCCCCGTCTAACGAAAGCACCGTTCCGGCGCCGGTCAGCGTCCAGCCGTTCGCCGCCCTGCCGACCGTCACCTCGATGAAATTCATGTTCGGCGTGCCGATGAAGCCGGCCACGAACATATTGCCCGGCCGGCCGTAGATCTCCGCCGGCGAGCCGACCTGCTCGATGACGCCATCCTTGAGCAGCACGATACGGTCGGCTAGCGTCATCGCCTCCAGCTGGTCATGGGTGACGTAGACGGTGGTGGTCTTCAGCGACTGGTGCAGCCGCGCGATCTCGACGCGCATATGGTTGCGCAATTTGGCGTCCAGATTGGACAACGGCTCGTCGAACAGGAACACCTTGGGCGTCTTGATCATCGCCCGGGCGATCGCCACGCGCTGCTGCTGGCCGCCGGAGAGCTCGGCCGGCTTGCGGCCGAGATAGGGGTCGAGCCCGAGCGTCCTCGACACCGCTTCGACCCGCTTGCGGATTTCGGGCGCCGGCACCTTCTGGCGCCGCAGCCCGAAGGCGATGTTGTCGAAGATCGTCATATGCGGGTAGAGCGCGTAGTTCTGGAACACCATGGCGATGCCGCGGTCGCCGGGATCGAGGTCGTTGACTACCTTGCCGCCGATCGAGACCTCGCCGCCGCTGATCTCCTCCAGCCCCGCCAGCATCCTGAGCAAGGTCGACTTGCCGCAGCCGGACGGTCCGAGGAAGACGACGAATTCGTGTTCCTCGATCGAGAGGTTGAGATCGCGGATCACCGTGGTGGCGCCATAGGCCTTGTCGACATGGGAGCAAACGATCGCGGACATGGTCAGTCCTTTTCGCCGGTAAGCAGGATTTGCAGTTTGACGTCCTGCGGGTTGCCTTCGGCGGCCCGTTCGAACGCCTTGATGCTGTCGGCGAAATCATAGGTGCCGGTGATCAGCGGCTTGAGATCGACCTTGCCGGAGGCGATGAGCTGCAGGGCGCGATCGAAGATGTTGGCGTAGCGGAACACCGTTTCGATGCGCACTTCCTTCGAGATCGCCGCCGGCACGTTGAGGGCCACCGGCTCCACCGGCAGCCCGACCAGCACCACCGCGCCGCCCGGCCGCACGACGTCGAACAGGTCGGCGAAAGCCTTGGGGCTGCCGCTCGCCTCGAAGACGATGTCGGCGCCCCATTTGTCGGTCGCGGCGGCGACGGCATCGACCAGCGACTGCTCGCCGATATTGACCGGGACGATGCCGGCATATTGCGCGGCGATCTTCAGCTTGGGCGCGGAAAAATCGGAAATCAGCACTTTCGAGCAGCCGCCGGCAAGGGCGGCAAGCGCGATCATGATGCCGATCGGCCCGCAGCCGACGACGACGGCGACATCGCCCGGGACGATGCGGGCACGGCTTGCCGCCTGCATGCCGATGGCGAAGGGCTCGACCATCGCGCCCTCGGCGAAGGAGACATTGTTCGGCAGCCTGTAGGTGAAGGCCGCCGGGTGGACGGCGAAGGGCGCCAGCACGCCATGCACCGGTGGCGTCGCCCAGAAGCGCACGTCGGGATCGACATTGTAGATGCCGAGTTTTGTGGCGCGCGACGACAGGTTGGGCACGCCCGGCTCCATGCAGACGCGGTCGCCGACCTTCAGGCTGGTCACATTGGCGCCGACCTCGACGATGGTGCCCGCCGCCTCGTGGCCGAGCACCATCGGCGCCCGCACGATGTAGCTGCCGATGGCGCCATGCGTGTAATAGTGCACGTCGCTGCCGCAGACGCCGACGGTGTGGATGGCGATCCTGACATCGTCCGGCCCGACATCGAGCGGCAATGCGATCTCGCGCAGCGACAATTCACCTTTTTTCTCAAGCACCAAAGCCCGCATCGGGTCGTCCTCACTTCAACTCTTTTTTTGCCGGAAAACGGAATTCAGGAAACCGCTGAGCACGCCGAGGAACAACAGCGGCGGCAGCGACAGGAGCACGACCGAGGCGTTCAAGATTCCCCACGGCACGTTCATGCCTTGCTGGGACAGTTCCGAGGCTACGATCGGCAAGGTCTTGGCGTTGGAACTCGACAGCATCAGCGCGATCAGGAATTCGTTCCAGACCAGCACGAAGCTGAAGGCGACCGCGCCTATCAGCGAGCGCGCCGCGACCGGCAGCGCGATTCGCCAGAACACCGCGTAAGCGCCGTAGCCGTCGACGAAGGCGGCTTCCTCGATCTCGTTCGGCACGCCCTGGAAAGCGGGGATCGCGAGCCACATGATGACCGAGATGGTGAGCAGCGAGTAGGTGACGATCAAAGCCGGCAAAGTGTCGTAGAGGCCGAGCTGCAGCCAGATCACCATCAGCGGGATCGCCACCGCCACCGGCGGCAGGAAGCGCAGCGACAGCACGAAGAACTGGATGTCGCCGGCCCAGCGGTTGGGATAGCGCGCCACCGCGTACGCCGCGGGCAGGCCAAGCACGACGCCGATCAGCACGGCTATGCCGCAAGCGACGACCGAATTGTAGAGGCCGGTGATGACGCTGTCGCGGCCAAGGATGTAGCTGATGTTGGCAAGCGTCGGCGTAAACACCAGGCGTGGCACGCGGGTGATGATGTCGACGCTGTTCTTCAGCGAGTTGAGCGCCGTCCACAGCAGCGGGAACACCGCGATGAAGCCGGCGAAGGCCAGGACGGCCTTGGCGACGATGCGGCCGGGCTTCATGCCTGCACCCGCTTCCACAGCATGGTGAAAGTGATGACGGTGGCGATCATCATCAGCACCGCCATGGCCGAGGCATAGGACACCTTGCCGGATTCGATGAAGCCTTGCGAGAAGGCGTACATGTCGAGCGTTTCGGTCGCCACGCCCGGCCCGCCGCGGGTCATCACATAGATCAGGTCGAAGGAGCGCAGCGACTCGATCATCTTGACGAACATCAGGCTGATCAACGGCGCCTTCAGCATCGGCAAGGTCACATAGGCGTGGATCTGCCAGCGTTTGGCATGGTCGAGCCTTGCGGCCTCGATTGGCTGCGGCGGCAAGGTCTCCAGCAGCTTCAGCACGATGACGGCGAAGAACAGGCCCCACTGCCAGACATCGACCGAAGCGACGGCCAACAAAGCCGTCGACGGCTTGGACAGCGGATCGAAGATCAGCCCGCCGGTGAGCAGGCGGTAGGGGTAGGTGGCGATGCCGTAGAGCGGATGATAGGCGAATTTCCACACGAAGGCCGCCGAGACGCGCGGCAACAGCACCGGAATGATGAACAGCAGGCAGTAGAGGTTGCGCAGGCGCGGCGAGGCGGCCTCGAACATCAGCACGCCGAGCCCGATGGCCACCACCATCGTCGCGACGACGGTGACGACCTCCCACTTCACCGAGACCCAGACGGCGTTGAGGAAGCGGCGGTCGAGGAACAGATCGGCAAAATTCGCGAACCAGACCCAGGAATAGCCGGGTGCGCTCAATTCGCGGTTCTGCAAGGCGATGACGATGGCATAGAGCGTCGGCACCATCGACAGGATCAGCAGAATGACCAGCGTCGGCACGACAAAGGTGACCGGCAGGGATGAACGTCGAGGCATTGGTCTCAGGCCTTGCTGTGTCGCTGATATCTGGACATGACGGAACCGTCGCGCATTTCAGGGAAAGGCAGGCCCTCCTGCGGCGCACGGGTCCCGGCATTCGCGGGAATGCCGCGGACCGTACGCCGCAAGAGGGAGGGGCCTATTTCTTCACCAGCTCGTTGGCATAGGCCTCGAGCTCGTTGAGGCTGCCCTTGACGTCGGTGCGTGTGCCGGCGATCAACTCCTCGAGGATAATGCCCCAGCGGTCGCCGAGATCAGGCCAGCGCGGGTCCTGCCAGAAGTTCACCGCCGTCACCTTGCCGGTTTCGGCCAGCGCCTGGCCGAGATCGGCGCCGTAGATATCGGCGAATTCCTTGCTGGACAGGATACTGGTGCGGTTCAGCTCACCGAACTGGTGGGCGTCGAGCCGGCGCTTCTCGTTTTCCTTCGACGTTGCCCAGGCGATGAACAGGCCGGCGCATTTCTTCGAAGCGTCGTCGGCATTGGCTTTTGCCGCGATGGCGAGGCCATGGCCGTAACCGCCGCCGGGAAGCGGCGAGGGTGGCGGCAGGAAGCCGATCTTGCCGACCACTTGCGAGGTCTTCGGATCAACCGCCATGCCCGAAAGCGGCGTCGATTCGACGAGGATCGCGACCTGGCCCGACAGGAAGGCGCCGGTCGATTCATCCCAGCTGCCGGTCTGCGTGCCGGGAGCGGAATCCTTGAACAGTTTCAGATAGGTCTCGGTTGCCTTGACGGCGGCGTCCGAGTTGAAGGCTGGCTTGTCGCCGTCGAACCACTTGCCGCCATTGGCCTTGAAGAACGGCATCCAGCGCCAGACATTGGCGCCCGAGCCGCGCGCGCCACGCAGCGCGATGCCGTACATGCCCTTGTCGGCGTTGGTCAGTTTCGGCACGTCAGCGATCAGCTCGTCCAGCGTTTTCGGCGGCTGGATGCCGGCGGCCTCCAGCACGTCCTTGCGGTAGACCATCAGGTCGCCGCCGCCGGTCAGCGGCGCGAACCAGACCTTGCCGTCATAGGTGGCAACCTTCTGGCGGCCGGGGTCGAAGTCGGCATAGTCATAATCAGCCGGATAATAATCGGTCAGCGGCACGATCCATTTCGATGAGGCGAACAGCGCCACGTTCGCTTCATCGACATAGTAGACGTTGTAGTTGCCGACGGTGGAGGCGTCCGCGCGCGACTTCGCGCGGCGATCGTTTTCATTGAGATAATCGATCTTGAAGCTCGCGCCGGCAAGCTTCTCGAACTCGGCCTTGGAGTCCTCCAGAAGCGTCAGGCCGTCGCGCGGCTGCGCCAGCACCTTGACCGGTGCCGAGCAGACCGGCGCCTGCGCCAGTGCAATGGTTGAAACGGTAGCGGAAAGCACGAAAGCTGCGCCGAGGCTGGCAGCGAGCCGAACTGGTTTCATGATCTTTTCTCCTCCAGGAATACGTCGCGGGAAGCGCAGGTCCTCGGGTTACGCGATCCTCACCATCGCCCGAACGACTTGCCACCCATCGCCAAAATGCGCGGTTGCGATGGGCCAAGCTAGAAGCCCCGTTGCAGCAGACCTGTACTTTTATGCATTGTGCAACGCAAAAGCCGGCCTCCTTATGGGGAGCCTGTCACACGAGTATCGATCTGGTCCAAAACGATGGTTCAGGAAGCGCTTATGCGCGCATCGCCAGACGCTGTCGCGACAGCTTGCGATAGGATGACGGCGTCATCTTGTGCTTGCGCAGGAAGGCGCGGTTGAAATTGGAGATGTTCATGTAGCCGACCTGGAAACAGATATCGGTGATCGGGACGTCGGTATCGGCCAGAAGCTTGCAGGCCTGCCAGAGCCTCAGCTTGGCAAGATGGTCGCTGAACGAATTGCCGGTGTTCTTCTGGAAGAAGCGCGAGAAAGTGCTTTCAGTCATGCCGGCCAGATCGGCCATGTCAGGCAGTTTGAGATCCTCGGCGAAGTGCTGGAACAGATAGGTCAGCGTGCGCTGGATGATATCGAGCGAAGCGGCGTCGAGAACCGGCGAGAAATCCGGCGACGACAACAGCTCGTATTCGTCGGTCCTGGCCAGCAGGTCGACCAGTTCGAGGAACAGGCAGAGGCGGGCGAGCCCCTGCACCGTGCCCATCCGCTCCATGAGCGCGGCGCCTTCAAGCGCGGTTCGGCCGTGGAAGACGATGCCGCGCAGCGACCGCTCCAGGAACGGCTCCAGTTCGCGCAGTTCCGGCAACAATCCCGCCGATCCGCGCAGCCGCTCGGGATCGAATTGCAGCACGATGTCACGGCCCTCGATCAATTCGTCCGGCTGCACCGCGGTGACCCAGTCATGCGGCAGGCCGCCGCCGACGATGGTCAGGTAGCCCGGGCCGAACTCGCCGATATGGTCGCCGACCAGCACGACGCCGGAGGACTTCCTGAGCAGATGGATCTCGTATTCCGGATGAAAATTCCAGACATTGCGCTCCCAGGGATAGTCGTCGAGGCGCCACAGGAAACTGTCGCTCGCCTCGGTGACGATATGCTCGAAGGAAGGCACCGTGCGCGGGATCGCGGCCGGGTTCTTTCTGCGCCTGAACGCCATCCTGCCTCCCACATTCGCCGGTTGCCGATGTCCAATCCGTAGCAGCCCCCGGCCGGCAAGGGAACGAGGCGACGCCTGCCGGGCAAAGCCGCTGGCTCAATCTGTTCACGCGCCTCCTCCCTTGCCTTCATGTCGCATTTCGTTCAATAGACGGCGCAAACGCCGCGAAACCGAAGGTTTTGCCGTTTGCAATGCGGCTTCCGGCTCTTTGCCGATGCGCCGCAACCTTGAAAGAGCAGGACAATGTCCGCGATCGAAGCCGGCGCCCGCGCGCCGGAAAATCTTTGGCGCCAGGAAATCAGGGCGACGCTGGCGCTGGCCTGGCCGATGGTGCTGACCAATCTCGGCCAGACGGCGATGACCGCGACCGACGTCATGATGATGGGGCGCCTCGGTGCCGATACGCTGGCCAGCGGCGCGCTTGGCGCCAACCTCTATTTCATGCCGCTGATCTTCGGCCTCGGCCTGATGCTGGCGACCTCGCCGATGATCGCCACCGAGCTTGGCCGCCGCCGCCATTCCGTGCGCGACCTGCGCCGCACCGTGCGCCAGGGCCTCTGGCTGGCAATCCTGATCTCGATCCCGATCTGGCTCGTTCTCTGGCACGGCGAGGCCATCCTGCTGGCGATGGGGCAGGAGCCCGCGCTGGCGCATCAGGCCGGCATCTATCTGCGCTGGCTCGAATGGGCGGTGCTGCCCTTCTACGGCTACATCGTGCTGCGTTCGTTCATCTCGGCGCTCGAGCGGCCGGGCTGGGCGCTGGTCATCGTCTTCGTCGCCGTGGCTTTCAACGTGTTTGCGAACTGGGTGTTCATGTTCGGCAATCTGGGTGTTCCGGCGATGGGCATCGCCGGCTCGGGCCTTGCCACCTCGCTGTCCAGCACGCTGATGTTCGTCGGCATGGCTGTCGTGGTGATGTGGGAGAAGAAGTTCCGGCGCTACCATCTGTTCGGCCGCTTCTGGCGGTCCGACTGGCCGCGCTTCAAGGGCCTGCTGCGGCTCGGCCTGCCGATCGCCGGCATCCTCGCCTTCGAGGTGACGATCTTCAACGCGGCGGCGCTGCTGATGGGCCTGATCGACGCCGATTCGCTGGCCGCGCACGCGATCGCCATCCAGATCGCCTCGATCTCCTTCATGGTCCCGCTCGGCCTCAACCAGGCGGTGACGGTTCGGGTCGGACTGGCGCATGGCGCCGGCAATCCCGAGGGCGTGTCGCGTGCCGGCTGGACCGCCTTCGTCATCGGCGTTTCGTTCATGGCGCTGATGGGGCTGGTGATGGTGCTTTGGCCGCATCTCCTGATCAGCGCCTTCATCGACCTGGGCAATCCCGCCAATGCCAGGGTGATCGCGCTTGCCGTGTCGTTCCTGGTCTTTGCCGCCCTGTTCCAGGTCTTCGACGGCGCGCAGGCGGTTGCCGCCGGCATGCTGCGCGGCCTGCACGACACCAAGGTGCCGATGATCTATGCCGCGATCGGCTACTGGGGCGTCGGCCTGCCGCTCGGCGTGCTGCTCGCCTTCCATTTCGGCTTCCACGGCGTCGGCATCTGGATCGGCCTCTCATCGGGGCTGGCCGTGGTGGCGGCGCTGCTTCTGGCGCGCTGGCTGCGGCGCAACCGCATCGCGCCGTCGCTGGCGTTCGGACATTGAGACCACGGGTGCCGATAGCAAAGGGCCGCATGGCTCAACATCGCTGCTCATCAAATGGCGCTATCAGAAGCGCCGAGACGCCAGACCTGCCGAAATCGCGCCAAATGCGGAACTCACTCAATGTTCAAGCGTTGGCGGATTTCAATCAGGATTGAGGCACACGATGGATATCCAAGGTATTTACGCCGCTCTGGCCACGACGAATATGGCAGCGTCGGAGCGCTTTTACACACTCCTGTTCGAACGCCGGCCGGACGACCGTCCCATGGACAGCCTGATCCAGTGGCGTGGCGTCGCGGGCGCAAACATCCAGATATTTCTCAATGAAAGCAACGCTGGATCAAGCATGTGCACGATCGTCGTGCCAAACATGGACAAGGCCCGTGCATCGCTGGAACGCGTGGGCCTGACCCTGGGAAAAGAAAAAGCCGGCGATTTCGGCAGGGTGGCGCATATTCGCGATCCGGACGGCAATCAGCTCACCCTGGCCGAGCCACCCGGCGCCACCCAAGCACGATGAGGGGCCCCAACGCCGGGTGATCGCGTTCACCTTGTCATTCCTGGTCCTTGCCATTGGTTGGGCAATTCCCGTTTTCGTCTGGCTCAATCAGTTGCCGTCCGACGACGTCGCGCAGAGCAGCCTGCGGATATCGCCGAACCCGGCGATCGACCCGAACACCAGCGCCGCCACCGCGACGAAGAACACCGAACTTTCAGTCGTGATTCATCCCGTTGACGCCGGAACTACGCCGCCTGGACGATCTCGACCAGTTCAACGTCGAACACCAGGTCCTTTCCGGCCAACGGATGATTGCCGTCTAGCTTGACGCTGGCGTCGTTCACGCCGACGACCGTTACCGGCATGGGGCGCCCCTCGCTGGTTCTGACCTGCAATCGGGTACCGATATCGACATTGATGTTATCCGGCACGCGGGCGCGGTCGATGGTCATGACCGCTTCGGGGCGGTGGGGGCCATAGGCGGCTTCGGCGGGAACGGTGACGGTGCTTTTCGCGCCGACCTCCATGCCCTCGACATGGGTTTCAAGACCGGAGATCACCTGCCCTTCACCCAGGGTGAATTGCAACGGTTCGCCGCCGGAAGCGTCGAATTGAGTGCCGTCGGCCAGACATCCAGTATAATTGATGCGCACGGTGTCGCCATTCTTGGCCTGTGTCATGGCAGTTATCCTTTTGGGAGCTTTTTGAGGGGACCGGCCAGAGGTCACGGTCCCGTTTTCGATCATCCACGCACCAAAGTGCGCGGCGCGAAACTCTAAAACTAGGTGACCGGCTGCAGATGTAAAGCGCTGGAGCTGCCAAACGGCTTCTCCATGTGCCGCCTTCATTCGCGTGCGGCCTGCGCGATAATGCCCGCCGCCGGCCTTCAGCGCAGGTCAAGCCACCACCGAAATCACTCAATGTAGTCGCGGTCGATGTTGGCCAACGCAACGTGCTCTCGCGGCTCAGATCGCCGACGCTCGCTTCTCAAGTCTGCGCGCATATTGCGTCAGTGGAAAGCACATGACGAAGAAGATGAGCGCCACCAGTCCGTAGACTTTGAACGGCTCGAAAGTGGCGTTGTTGATGGCGTTCGAGGTCCGCACCAGCTCCTCGAAGCCGATGATCGAGGTCAGCGCTGTCGACTTGATCAATTGCACCAGGAACCCGACGGTCGGCGCGCGGGTGATGGCGAACGCCTGCGGCAGGATGATCAGCCTGAGTTCCTGCAGATAGTGCAGGCCGAGGCTGGCTCCGGCATCCCATTGACCAAGCGGCAGCGCGTCGACACCGGAGCGCCAGATCTCGGCCAGATAGGCGCTGGCGAAGAAGGTCAGGCCGAGCACGGCCGCCGTCCAGGGCTCGATGCGTAGGCCGAGCATCGGCAGACCGAAGAACATCAGGAAGAGCTGCATCAACAGCGGCGTTCCCTGGAACAGCGCGATATAGCCGGAGGCAAGGCGCCGGCTCCATTTGTTCCTGGAAATCCGCAGGAACAGCACCGCCATCCCGACCACGGCGCCGCCGACAAAGGCAGCCAGCGACAACAGCACCGTCCAGCGTGTGGCCAGCAGCAGGTTGCGCACGATGTCCCAGAGGGTGAACTCGATCATGACACGCCAGCTCCGAGCGCGCGGCGCCCGCCGGTGACCAGCAGCCGGCGCAGGGCCATCGACAGGGCGAGATAGACCAGCGTCACGACGAAATAGGTCTCGAACGAGCGAAAAGTGCGCGCCTGCAGCATGTCGGCCTCATAGGTCAGCTCGCGCACGGCGATCTGCGACACGACGGCCGACTCCAGCATCATGATGACGATCTGGCTGGTCAGCGCGGGATAAATCACCTTGAGCGCCTGCGGCAGTACGATCTTGATGAACACCTGGCGCGGCCGCAGCCCGAGTGCCAGCGCCGCTTCCGTCTGCCCGTGCGGCACCGCGTCGAGCCCGGCGCCGACGATTTCGATCGTATAGGCGGCCATGTTGAGCGTCATCGCCAGCATGGCCGCGAGGATCGGGTCGAGCCTGATGCCGAGGCTCGGCAGACCGAAGAAGATGAAAAACAGCTGCACCAGGAAAGGCGTGTTGCGCATCACCTCGACATACCAGGCGATGGCGTGGCGCAGCAGAGCGGGACCGTTTCGCCGTCCGGCGGCCCCCAGGATGCTGAGCAGCGTTCCCGCCAGCGTTGTCACGGCGATCAAAAGGATCGTCGTGGCGGCGCCGTGGGCGATGTCGCTCACGGCACCTGGAAGCCAGCCGAAGGCCACGGCAGCTCAATCCTTGAGGTTGTCGGGGTTGAGCGGCGTCTTCAGCCAGGCCTTCGAGCTTTCATCCAGCTTGCCGTCAGCCAGCATCTTGGCGACGGCATCGTTGACGGCCTTCTTGAGGGCATCCTCATTCTTGTTGAGGCCGATATGCGAGGGCGAGGTCAGAAGCTGGAACTTCTGTTCCGGCTTCAGCACGTCCTGCTTCGCCAGAACCTGGGCGCCGACATCGTTGCCGACGACCATCAACTGGGTCTGGCCGGAAATGAAGGCCTGGATCACCGAATTGTAGTTGTCGAAGCGCTTGATGTCGGCAGAAGCGGGCGCTGCCTCGGTGAGCGAGGTGTCTTCCAGCGTGCCGCGATTGACGGCGATCGACTTGTCGGCAAGGTCTTCCTTGCCCTTCACCGACATCGCCGCCGGACCGATCACCGCGATGTAGTACGGCGCGTAGGCGGCGGCGAAGTCGATGACCTGCTCGCGTTCCTTCGAGTAGCCGACGCTCATCAGGATGTCGACGCGGTGGTCGTTGAGGTAAGGGATGCGGTTCTGGCCGGTGACGGCCACGGTGTTGAGCTTCACCTTGAGCGTGTCGGCGATGTACTGCGCGACATCAATGTCGTAGCCCTTGAGGCTCATGTCGGAACTGGCCGAGGAGAAAGGCGGGAAGTCGGCGAAAACGCCGACATTGATGGTGCCGGCCTTGGTGATATCGGCCAGCGCGTCGGCCTTGGCCGCCTGCGTGGCGAGGCCGAGACCTGCCGCGCCCAGGACCAGGACGGCGGCGATGGATGATTTGAACGTCGATCGGATTGTCATTGTCATTCCCCTTCTGGATGCTTTTGATTGTTTGGGTCGGCCGCCGGCTCCAGCGCGGCGGCCGCCTTTGCTTTCCGGCCGTCAGGCTCCCTTGCCGGCGAGGGCCGGGCTGAACACCATCAGGCTCAGGATCTCGAACAGCACCTGCGCGCCGGCATGCGCGGTGTTGGTGGTCGCGTCATATTGCGGCGCCACCTCGACGACGTCGCCGCCGACGATGTTGAGGCCCTTGAGGCCGCGCAGCAGCTCGAGCACTTCGCGCGTGGTCAGCCCGCCGACTTCTGGCGTGCCGGTGCCCGGCGCGAAGGCCGGATCGACGCTGTCGATGTCGAAGGACACATAGGTCGGGCCATGGCCAACGATCTTGCGCGCCTTCTCGATGATGGCGGGAATGCCGAGCCCGGTCACCTCCTCGGCATGGACCACGGTCATCCCGGACTCGTAGGTGAACTCCCACAGATACTCGGCGGCGCCGCGTATGCCGATCTGGATGGTGCGCGTCGGGTCGAGCACGCCGTCCAGCACCGCGTTGCGGAACGGTCCGCCGTGGTGGAATTTGGTCAGGTCGAACAGCCCGCTGGTGTCGCAATGGGCGTCGATGTGGATGAGCCCGACCGGCGCCTTCTTGCCGACAGCCTTCAGGATCGGGTGCGTGATCGAGTGGTCGCCACCGACCGACAATGGGATGACACCGGCGTCGACGATCTGATTGATGCGCCGCTCGATATCCTCATGGCTGGTCTCCAGCCTGTAGCGGCTCTGGAACGGAACGTCGCCGATGTCGGCGACCCTGAGCTCATGCGTCGGCGCGCATTCCAGCACATGATTGTAGGGGCCGATGCGCTCGATGGCCCGCAATGCGCGCGGCCCGAAGCGCGAGCCCGGCCGGTTGGTGACGCCAAGATCCATCGGCACGCCAATGATCGCCACCTGCAGGTCACCAAAGTCCGGATTGTCAGCGGCGATTTCGCGATAAGGCGCCGTGAGGAACGTCGGGATGCCGGAATAGGGCGCCAGCCGCGTGCCGCTCTTGGAAAAGATCTTGTCGGCGACCTTGCGGAATTTCGGGTCGAACATCTCGCCGCCATGGCTCTCGCCATATTTGCGACGCAGCGCGTCGAGCTTGCCGCGATCGTATCCCATATCCGCTCCTCCTCAGGTGATGCAGTGTTGCCGTCGGTGATCTCGGGCGAACCGACCGTCATCCGGCCGGGCCGCTGTCCCGCTGGCTGAATGCAGATTTCACGTCTTGATGTTGTTCCGGGCAAAAGTGTCCGGCAGCCGCATTGAAAAAGCAATTGATATTGTTAGGGTGGTTTCTGTGAGAAAATCTCACAATGAAGCGGAGCGTCCATGGCCAAGCGCCTGCCACCTCTCAACCCACTGCGCGCCTTCGAGGCCACGGCGCGCCATGCCTCGCTGACCAAGGCGGCGAGTGAGCTGAATGTCACGCATGGCGCCGTCAGCCACCAGATCAAGGCGCTGGAGCAATCGCTCGGCGTCAAGTTGTTCGAACGCGTCGGCCAGCGGGTCAAGCTGACCCCGCATGGCGCCGAACTTTTGCCGGCGGTGTCGACGGCCTTCGACGGCATCGCCGCCGCAACGCAAAGGCTGACGCGGCCGGCAAGCAGCGGCGCGCTGTCGGTGTCCTGCGTGCCGGCACTGCTGCTTTTGTGGATGACGCCGAGGCTCGGCAGCTTCACCGCGCAATATCCTGATATCCAGCTGACGCTCATCCCCTCCAACGACCCCAGGGATATCCGGGCGCCGCATATCGATGTCTGCGTGCACTATGGCGATGGCAGCTGGACCGATTGCTGGATGCGCAAATGGTCGGGCCTGGAGCTGTTCCCGGTGGTCAGCCCGACGCTGATCAACAACCGGCCGATCCGCAATGTTCGCGACCTCGCCGACCATGTCTTGCTGCATGGTGACGATGGCCGCGAGTGGCACACCTGGCTGGCCGCCGCCGACGCGCTGGACCTGGAGCGCGGTCGGCGCCATCATCTCGGCGATGCGCGCATGACGGCGGAGGCCGCGGTGCACGGCCATGGCGTGGCGCTGGGCGACTCGGTGACGGCAAGCGCGCTGCTGGCCAGGGGCATGCTGGTCGCTCCGTTCAGCCTGTCGGTGCCCGCGGTCGATGATTTCTATGTCGTTTGCCGCAACGAAATGCGGGCGACGCCGATCGTGCAGGTGTTCATGGACTGGCTGTTCGCCGAGAAGGCGGGGGATGACGGCCGCGCCGGCGCCCCCGTGGCGGGCCGCCTCGTCACCCGCCGCAAACGTCCAGCGCTCAAGGTGATGGGCGGCAAACCCTCGTAGCCGCACGCAGGGCTTTCTTTTTGTCGGGCCAGCCTGAAAGCGGGGAGCGTTTTGGTCAATTCGATGCTATGAGGCCTGTCGCTATTGTGGTGGCAGAGCAGCGAAGGCGGTAACGAGACATGGCCAAGACCGATATTGCGCGGCGCGTCTACAACCACACCTGGAAGCTCGACCCGATCGTGCGCAGCCTGCTCGATACCGATTTTTACAAGCTTTTGATGCTGCAGATGATCTGGGGGATGTATCCCAAGGTCGATGCCACTTTTTCGCTGATCAACCGCACCACCTCGGTTCGGCTCGCCGACGAGATCGACGAAGGCGAGTTGCGCGAACAACTCGACCATGCCCGCACGCTGCGCTTCTCCAAGAAGGAGATGATCTGGCTCGGCGGCAACAATTTCTACGGCCGCAAGCAGATTTTCGAACCGGAATTCCTCGCCTGGCTGGAAGGCTTCCGGCTGCCCGACTATGAGCTCTCCAGGCATGACGGCCAGTACGAGCTCTCCTTCTCCGGCCCGTGGATGTACACCACGCTGTGGGAGATCCCCGCGCTCGCCATCATCAACGAATTGCGTTCGCGGGCCGCATTGCGGTCGTTCGGGCCGTTCGCGCTCGACGTGCTCTATGCCCGCGCCAAGGCCAAGATGTGGGCCAAGACCGAACGGCTGAAGGCGCTGCCCGGCATCCGCATTTCCGATTTCGGCACCCGGCGGCGCCATTCCTTCCTGTGGCAGCGCTGGTGCGTCGAGGCGCTGAAGGAAGGCATTGGCGAAGCCTTCACCGGCACCTCCAATGTGCTTCTGGCCATGGACAACGACCTCGAAGCGCTCGGCACCAACGCGCATGAACTGCCGATGGTGTTTGCGGCACTCGCCAATTCGGAAAAAGAGCTGAAGCAGTCACCCTACAAGGTGCTGCAGGATTGGCAGCGTTACTATGGCGGCAATCTGCTGATCGTGCTGCCCGACGCCTTCGGCACCGCTTCCTTCCTGCGCGACGCGCCGGACTGGGTCGCCGACTGGACGGGCTTCCGTCCCGACAGCGCGCCGCCGATCGAGGGCGGTGAGAAAATCATCGACTGGTGGCGCGAGAAGGGCAAGGACCCCAGGCAGAAGCTGCTGATCTTCTCCGACGGGCTCGAGGTCGAGACCATCGAGGAAACCTACCGCCACTTCAAAGGCAAGGTGCGCATGTCCTTCGGCTGGGGCACCAACCTGACGAATGATTTCGAAGGCTGCGCGCCGACGGAGACCAACAGCCTCGATGCCATATCGCTGGTCTGCAAGGTGACCGAGGCCAATGGCAGGCCGGCGGTGAAACTGTCCGACAACCCGGCCAAGGCGACCGGCGATCTCAAGGAGATCGAGCGGTATTTGCGCATTTTTGGCGCTAAGGATCGCGTGGAGCAACTGGTCAAGGTTTGAGGAGGTAGGCGGGATCTTGGAGAGGTCGAGTCCCGCCGTAGAGGGCTGTCGCTGGTCATTAGCGTTGCTGTCTGCCGCTTTGGGGCTCGTCTTACCCACCCCCGCCTTCGCCCACGCCTCCGACCGTGGCCACGTCCTGCTCCTTCCAACCGGCTATTATCTCATCGGCGGCGCCTTCGCCGTAGCAGCCAGTTTCCTCGTCCTGGCATTGCTCCCACCTGCTTCCCTCGACCGTTTCTGGCGTCGGCGCGTACCGCTTTTCACATTCAGCGACGGCGCCCGGATCGTTATCAGCCTGATTTCCTTTGCCGGCTTGGCAATCCTCATCACCGCCGGCTTCATCGGGAGCCGCGATCCGCTTTCCAATCCGCTGCCTTTGGTGGTGTGGACGCTGCTATGGGCCGGGCTGACCCTGCTGCAAGGGGTGTTCGGCGATCTCTGGTCGTGGCTCAACCCGTGGTACGGCCCCTGGCGGTTGCTGTCCCGCCTGACGGGCAGAGGCGATGAGGTGGCCAGGCAACTTCGGCAATGGCTTGGCTGCTGGCCGGCCGTCATCCTGTTCCTGGCCTTTGCCTGGTTCGAACTCATCGATCCGGCGCCGGACGATCCGGCACGGCTTGCCTTTGCCGCCGGCTTCTATTGGCTGGTTACTTTTATCGCCATGCTGGTGTTCGGCTACGATAAGTGGAGCCGCGGCGGCGAATTCCTCGGCATCTTCTTCTCGATGGTGTCGCGCTTCGCGCCCGTCGCGCGCGACGATGACGGCCGGCTCGCGCTGTGCTGGCCGGGCGCCAAGCTGCTGGCGGCCGAACCCTTGCCGGCCAGCGGCATGGCGTTCCTGCTGCTCGCTCTGTCCTCGGTCTCGTTCGACGGCCTGTCGAAAACCTTCTTCTGGCTCGGCCTGTTCGGCATCAACCCGCTGGAATTTCCCGGCCGCACGGCGGTGATCGACAGCGGCACGCTGGGACTCGGTATGACATTCGCGCTGCTGACAGCGGTGTTCCTTCTCGCCGTCTTTCTCGGCCAGCGTCTTGCCCGCAGCGATCGGTCTCTCGCCCAGTCGGCGGGACTGCTGGTGTGGTCGATCGTGCCGATCGCGCTCGCCTATCATGTCGCGCACTATCTGACGGCGCTGCTGGTCGACGGCCAGTATGCTTTGGCCTCCCTGTCCGATCCATTCGCGCTGGGCTGGAACCTGTTCGGCACCGCCGACATGCAGGTCGAAGCCGGCATCGTTGCCGGCGCCGGCTCCGCATGGTGGTTGTGGAATGTCCAGGCCAGCGCCATCATCCTTGGCCATGTGCTGGCGGTTCTCGTCGCCCACGGCTTTGCCTGGCGCCTGCATCCCCAGCCCACTCGCGCCGCGCTCAGCCAGTTTCCGCTCACTGTTTTGATGATCGCCTACACCATTTTCGGTCTTTGGCTGCTTGCCACGCCGACGGTCGGATGAGACAAGCCATCCCGTGCGGGCTTGCCCCCACGGAAAGCTCGCTTGCCAGGCCAAGCCTTTGGTGATTTAGTTTGTACACATGCAATTTTGCATCCTCTTGCCGAGGATGTTCGAGCCGCCTTATCGTTGGTCAAAACGCAAAAACAGGGGAACGAACGTGACTGACAAGAACGGATTTTTCGACCTCTCCAAAACCACACTTACCCGCCGCAATGCGCTGAAGGGTCTCGCCGCCGGCGCCGGTCTCGCCATGGCGCCCGGCTTTGTCCGCTATTCCCAGGCGCAAAGCTCGGCGCCGATCAAGATCGGTTTCCAGTCGCACCGAACCGGCATCGGCGCCGCCTATGGCCGCTGGTATGAGAAGACCACCGCCGCCGCGATCAAGGCGATCAATGCCGCCGGCGGCATCAATGGCCGTCAGGTCGAGGTCATCATCGAGGATGACGGCACCGATCCTGGCCGCGGCGCCGAGGTGGTCGGCAAGTTCGCCACACAGCACAAGACCGACATCGTCTTCGGCACGCTGTTCTCGCATGTCGTCATCGGCTCGGCGCCCGCCGCCGGCGAAGCCAAGATGCCCTATTTCGTCGTCAGCGAAGGCCACCACGTCGCCTCGACCAAGCTCAACCGTTACGTCTTCCAGCCCGGCATCACCGATGTGAAGAGCCAGATCCAGTCGATGGCGCCGTGGATCGCCGCCAATGCCGGCAAGAAGGTGACGCAGATATTCCCCGATTTCGCCTTCGGCTACGACCATCGCGACTACCTGCCGCCGGCGCTGAAGGCGCAAGGCGCCGAGGTGATTGCCCAGATCGCCATTCCGCCGACGGAATCGTCCTTCACCAAATATTTCCCGCAGATCCCGGCCGAGACCGAGGTGATCTACCATGTCATGGTCGGACCGGCGGTGCTCACCTTCGTCAAGGAACTCGGCGAATTCTACGGCTCCAACCGGCCGCAATTGTTCGGTTTCATCGATTCGCTCGAAGCCACCGACATCAATAGCCCCGGCCTGGAATTCCTCGACGGCAGCCACTTTTGGGAGGGCTCGCCGCGCTATGCGCAACCGGATGATTCCGCCGCGCAGAAAGCCTATCGCGCCGCCGTCGGCATCGACGACAATGGCGCCGCTGTCGGCGATCCCAAGGATGTCTCCACCGCCGCGCACATGTTCGGCTGCTGGGAGACGCTCTACGTCGTCAAGAAGGCGATGGAAGACGCCGGCTACAAGGGACCGGAAGATCGCGCCAAGCTGGTCGAGGCGACCGAAGCGCTGAAGGAATTCGCCGAAGGGCCTGAGCATCCGCAAGGGCCGAAAACCTTCAACGGCAAGATTCATCAGTGCTTTGGCATCCAGAACATCTCCAAGGTCGAAGGCGGCAAGCTCAAGGTCGTGCACAAGACCAAGATCGAGGACGGGCTTTACGAGGCCGAAGGGGATTACACGACGCAGGCGCTGTAGGCGTTGCTTTTCCAGCAAGCGTGAGCGCCCAGGCCCCCCTCTCTGTCCTGCCGGACATCTCCCCCTCAAGGGGGGAGATTGGATTTTACGGCGGGTTTCGCCAATCGCAGACGATGGAAAAAAAGAGCCGTCGCAGGTACCGCCAATCTCCCCCCTTGAGGGGGAGATGTCCGGCAGGGCAGAGGGGGGCGCTTCGCGCCGCCCTATCAAGCGTGTAATCAATGCACTTCGGACCTCATCTCCTCCTGGCAACCCTCGAAGGCCTCGTCACCTCGGCCGTGCTGGCGCTGACGGCGCTGGGCTTGTCGCTGGTGTTCGGCGTCATGCGTGTCGTCAACGTCGCCCACGGCGAGTTCTTCATGCTCGGCGCCGTGCTTGCCTGGGCGATCACATCAGCAATCGGCGGCCACCCCGCGCTCGGCTTCCTGGCGGCGCTGGTGATCGCGCCACTGATCGTCGGCGCCGTCGCGGTGGTCGCCGAACGGCTGGTGCTGCGCCGGCTCAATTACAACCCTGAAGCCACCATCGTCGCCACCATCGGCATGCTCTACATCATCCAGCAGCTGGCGTTGACTTTCTATGGTCCCGAAGCGCGGCCGGTGGAGCCGCCCTTCAGCTATCGCATCCTTCTGCCGTGGTTCGGCTATTCCGGCTACAAGCTGTCGATCATCGCCGCATCCGCTGTCCTGTTGATCGCGACATGGCTGGTGCTGACGCGCACGAAGATCGGCCTCATCATGCGCGCCACGCAGTACGACAGCGAGACGGCGCAAGCCTTCGGCATCTCTGTCGGCCGCGTCTATGGCGGCGTCTTCGCGCTTGGCGCCATGCTGGCGGCGATCGCTGCGGTGCTGATCGTGCCGATCAGCCAGGCGCACTACCTGATGGGACAGGACCCGCTGCTCTTGTCCTTCATCGTCGTCATCATCGGCGGCCTCGGCTCGCTGCGCGGCACCGTCGTCGCCGCCGTGCTGATCGGCCTGTCCGACGGCATCATCTCGATGTTCTTCTCGCCGACCTTGGCCAAGATCATCGCCACGCTGCTGGTCGCCATGGTGCTGGTGTTCCGGCCGCAAGGCCTGTTCGGGACGGCATCGCGATGAGCGAAGCTTCGCCGGCAAAGGCCTACGCGCTGCATCTCGGCGCCATCGCCCTGCTCTTCGTGCTGAGCTTCCTTTTGCCGGAGTACTATCACGGCCTGCTCGCCCGCATCATGGTGCTGGCGGTCTTTGCCATGGGTTACAACATGCTGTTCGGCTATGTCGGCCTGCTCAGTTTGGGCCACGCCATGTTCTTCGGCGCCGGGCTCTATGGCGCCGGGCTCGCCGTCATCCAGCTCGGCTGGAGCGTGCCCGCGGCATTCGGCGCCGGTCTCGGTTGTGGTGCCGTCCTCTCCCTGATCATTGGCCTTCTGGCGCTGCGCACCACGGGTGTCGCCTTCATGATCGTCACCATGATGTTCGCCCAGGTGTTTTATCTCGCCATCCTCTATTTCGCGGCTTGGACCGGGGGCGACCAGGGCATGGTGGTGCCGCAGCCAGCGCGGGTCCTCTCTTTCGGTGCAACCTCGCTCGACCTCACCAACCCGACCGTGCGCTATATCTGCGCGCTGTCGCTGTTCTCGCTCGTGCTGCTGATCACGCTCGCCATCGTCCGGTCCCGCTATGGCCGCGTGTTGGTCGCCATCCGCGAGAACGAAGAACGCACGAAGATGCTGGGCTACGACACCTTCTCCAACAAGCTCGCCGCCGTCGTCGTCTCCGGCACGATCTGCGCTGCCTCGGGTGCCGCCTACGCGCTGCTGTTCGGCTATGTCGGCTCGAGCTTCGCCTCGGTGCAATACTCGATCCTGCCGCTGCTGTGGGTGCTGCTCGGGGGTGCCGCCACGACGCTCGGACCGCTGATCGGCACGCTGTTCATGTACTATGTCATCGACGTCACCAGCGGCTACACATCGGCCTATCTGCTGATCGTCGGCATCGCGCTGATCCTGCTGGTGCTGTTCTTCCCCAAGGGCATTCTCGGCAGCATCCGCCAGCGCTGGCTCGGGTGGTTGCCATGACGCCGCTTTTGACCACCAAGGGCCTGTCGCGCAATTTCGGCGGCCTGCGCGCCGTCGACAGCGTCGACTTCACCTTGATGCCCGGAGAAATCCGCGCCGTCATCGGGCCCAACGGGGCAGGACCACTTTCGTCAGCCTGGTCAGCGGCCGCATCCGGCCATCTTCGGGAGCGATCCTCTTCGACGGCGCTGACATCACCGGCCTGCCGGCCTATGTCAGGGTCCGCCAGGGCATCGCCTACACCTTCCAGATCACCAGCGTTTTCGCCAACCTGCCTGTCTACGACAATGTCGCGCTGCCGGTGCAGCGCACGTTGAGCGACGGCCGCTCGAAGGGTGCGGTGCGCGCCGGCGTCATGTCGGCGCTCGAACGCACCGGGCTGGCCGACCGCGCCCATATGCCGGCCGGGCAGTTGTCCTACGGGCATCAGCGATTGCTCGAAGTGGCGATGGGCCTGGCGCTGAAACCGCGCCTGCTGATCCTCGACGAGCCGACGCAAGGCCTTGCCGATAGCGAGATCGACAATTTCGTCGAACTGGTACGCGACATCGCCAAGAGCGCCACCGTGCTGCTGATCGAGCACAACATGCCTGTGGTCATGCATCTGGCCGACCGCATCACCGTCTTCAACGCCGGCAGGATCCTGGCCGAGGGCGCGCCCGAAGCGATCCGAAACGACGCGGCGGTGCAGGACGCCTATCTGGGGACCGCCCCATGACCGATGCATTGGTGATCTCGGGGCTGGACTGCTTCTATGGCGAGGTTCAGGTGCTCTACGGGCTCGATCTCGTGCTGAACAAGGGCGAGGTGCTGTGCCTGTTCGGCCGCAATGGCGCCGGCAAGACGACGACGCTGAAGGCGATCATGGGCCTGGTTCCCGCGAATGGCGGCTCGATCAGGCTCGCCGGCCGGGAGTTGACCGGCCTGCCGGCGCATGAAGTACCGAAGGCCGGCGTCGCCTATGTACCGCAGGGAAGGCGGCTGTTCGCCGAGATGACGGTGGCTGAAAACATCGAGATCGGGCTGATGGCGCGCGGCAAGGGCAAGGCGACGCGCGAGAACGTCCTCGACCTTTTCCCGCTGCTGCGCCAGCGGCTGCGGCAGCGCTCCGGCACCTTGTCCGGCGGCGAGCAGCAGATGCTGGCCATGGCGCGTGCGCTCTGTCTCGAGCCGCAGGTGCTTTTGCTCGATGAGCCGACCGAAGGGTTGATGCCGTCCATGATCGCCAAGATCCGCGAGACTGTATCGAAGCTGCGCGAGCTGGGCGTCTCCACCATCCTGGTCGAGCAGCGGGTCGACGCTGTGTTGTCGGTCGCCGACCGCGTCTCGTTCATCGAGAACGGCCGCAACCGCGAGACCGTCGATGTCGAGGCCCTGCGCGCCGACCCGTCGGCGGTCAGGCGCTATGTCGGCGTCGGCTGATCAACCGAGAAACAGAAAGCCGGCGATCAAGAAGGTCGGAATTAGCACCAGCCCGGACCACAGCATATAGCCGAAGAAGCCGGGCATCTTGACGCCGCGGTGCCTGGCAATGGCATAGACCATGAAGTTGGGCGCGTTGCCGATATAGGTGTTGGCGCCCATGAACACGGCGCCCGCCGAGATCGCGGCAAGCGTCGAGGCGAACTCCGTCATCAGGTGTTGGGGGTCGCCGCCGGCCAGCTCGAAAAACACCAGATAGGTCGGCGCATTGTCTAGGAAGGACGACAGCGCCCCGGTCAGCCAGAAATAGGCGAGGTCGTTGGGCGTGCCTTGCGCCGAGGTGACGAGCGCGACCAGCGGCGCTAGCGCGCCGTCATGGCCGGCTCTCAAAATGGCGACGACCGGAACGATGCAGATGAAGATGCCGGCAAACAACTTGGCCACTTCCGCGATCGGTCCCCAGTTGAAGCCGTTTGCTCGGCGGTGGCTCTTGTGGGAGAGGGGGAGCGATAGCAGGGCCAGCGCGAGGATGATCGCGTCGCGTACCAGGTTCTGCAGTTCGAGACCGACGCCGAACACGGAAAAGCTCACGCCTGGCCTCCAGGCCGCCGACAGCAGGATGGCGCCGATCACACCGGCCAGCAGCGGGAGGTTGGCCAGGCCGCGCAGGCGCACCTTCGTATCCGGTGTTGGATCCTTGATCTTCGGCGCGCCAGCCTCGCGCCGGTGCAGGATGAGGTCGATCGCCAGGAAGACGGCGAGCACGACCACCACGACGAACAGCGTCTCGCGCCAGAGATTGGCGGTCGTCCAGAAGAAATCGACGCCGCGCAGGAAGCCGACGAACAGCGGCGGGTCGCCGAGCGGCGTCAGCGAGCCGCCAATGTTGGACACCAGGAAAATGAAGAAGATGACGACATGGGCATTGAAAGGCCTGTTGTCGTTGGCGCGCAGGATCGGCCGGATCAGGATCATCGAGGCGCCCGTCGTGCCGATCACCGAGGCAAGCGCCGCCCCGACGACCAGCAGTCCGGCATTGACCAGCGGTGTCCCGTGGATGTTGCCGGCAAGCAGGATGCCGCCTGAAATCGTGTAGAGCGCAAACAGCAGGACAATGAACGACATGTATTCGGTAAGCAGCGCGTGCAGCACCGCCTCGGTTGCCGCCGGGGCGCCGAAGGCGACCGCGAGCGGCACGATCACCAGCGCCGCCCACAAGGCAGCGATCTTGCCGTAGTGGTGTTCCCAGACATGGTGGAACAGCAGCGGACCGGTGGCGATCGACAGGAGCAGTCCGGCAAAAGGCAGCGCCCACCAGAGCGACATGGCGGCGCCCGGCAGGCCATGCTCTTCGGCGGCGAAGGCCGATACCGGAAACAGCAACGCGACGATGATCACGCCGGCCGCCCCGATCGCCATCGGCATGCATCCCCCTCTGCCCGCCACGGTGCGGTCAGTCCGACGTATGATCTTCGAGCGTCACGCCGGCGTCGCGCATTCTCGCCAGCATTGTCTCGAGCGATCCGTTGAGATCGATGCCACGGCAGGCATCGAGCCTGACCGTGGTTCTAAACCCCTGTTTGACCGCATCCAGCGCCGAGAAGGCGACGCAGAAATCGGTCGCCAGGCCGACCAGGATCAGCGTGTCGATGCCGCGTTCCCGGAGATAACCGGCGAGTCCGGTGGGCGTCGCGTGATCGTTCTCGAAGAAGGCGGAGTAACTGTCGATGGCGGGACGAAATCCCTTGCGGATGACGAGTTCGGCCTTGGTCCAGGCCAGCCCCGAGTGGAAATCCGAACCGAGACTGCCCTGGATGCAATGGTCCGGCCACAAGGTCTGCGCACCGTATGGCATTTCGATCGTCGAATAGGGCTGCGAACCCGGATGGCTGGAGGCAAAGCTGGAATGGCCGGCGGGGTGCCAGTCCTGCGTCAGCACGACATGGTCGGTTCGCCGGATCATGTCGTTGACCAGCGGCACGATCTCGTCGCCGCCGGCAACGGCCAGCGCGCCGCCCGGGCAAAAGTCGTTCTGCAGGTCGATGACAACGAGCGCTTCGTCGGCCATGGAGTTTCCTTCCTGTCAGGCTGCGGTCGGGCTCCGAATGAGGCGCCCGGCGAAAGAAGAAGCCGCTGGCGCGACCGGAGGGAGAAACTTGACCAGATGGCGGGCCGCGTCAACCTCCAGCGGAATAACAAATACGTGGCGATGCCCGCCACATGGGCACCGGCGTAAACTCTGGCTTTGACAAATTCCGCCGTCTTGATATCATTTGCATACGAATGAATTTTCTGGATCGAAAGCCGGCAGGATATTCCCAGGCAAAACGTCTTGGGAGGGCCGATCTCGGGGAAGGCCCCATCTTGTTGGGAAAGCCCATTTTGTTGGGAAGGCCATCTTACTGGGAAGGCCCATCTTATTGGGAAGGAAAGCGTGATCCGTTACGCGAAACCCACCACGGTCGACGAGGCGCTCGCGCTGCTTGGCGGCGGCACCTGGCGCATTCTTGCCGGCGGCACGGATTTCTATCCGGTACAGGGAAGCAAGCCGTTTCGCGACAATGTCCTCGATGTCAACGGCCTGACAACGCTGCGCGGCATCGCCGAAACCGCCAGCCACTGGATCGTCGGCGCGCGCACGACATGGACCGATGTCATCCGCCACCCCTTGCCGCCAGCCTTTGACGCCTTGAAACAGGCGGCGCGGGAGGTCGGCTCGGCGCAGATCCAGAACGTCGCCTCGGTCGCCGGCAATCTCTGCAACGCTTCACCGGCCGCCGATGGTGTGCCGGGCCTGCTCGTGCTCGACGCCGAGGTAGAACTGCGCTCGGTGGCGGCGACACGCTATCTGCCCTTGTCGCAGTTCATCCTCGGCAACCGCCGTACCGCCTTGCAGCCTGGCGAGATGGTGACTGCCATCCGCGTGCCGAAACCCTCCGGCACATCGGCCTTCGTCAAGCTCGGCGCCCGGCGTTATCTCGTCATCTCCATCGCCATGGTGGCGGCGCGTCTGGTTGTCGAGAACGGCACTGTCGCGGATGCGGCCGTGGCCGTCGGCTCGTGTTCCGCCGTCGCCAGGCGGTTGCCCGGGGTCGAGACGGCGCTGCGCGGGCTTGCCGTGGGCGCCGGGCTTGTCGCCGCGGTCCGGTCGGCGCCGATGACTGAGCTGTCGCCGATCGGCGATGTGCGCGGCAGCGCCGAATACAGGCTGGACGCGGTGCGCGAGATCGTTGCCCACGCCGTGCTCGCGGCCACGGAGACGCCAGCAGGCGACAAGGTGGCCGCATGAGCATGGATCGCGCCGATATCGCTTTCGCGGTCAATGGCGCCGCTGTCTCGGTCAACGTGCCGCCGCTGCGTAGGCTGTCTTCGGTATTGCGCGATGAATTGCGGCTGACCGGCACCAAGGTCGGCTGCGATGCCGGCGACTGCGGCGCCTGCACGGTGCTGGTCGACGGCGATCCCGTCTGCGCCTGCCTGATGCCGGCTGCCTCGGCCGCTGGCACCGCGGTGACGACGGTCGAAGGACTGGCCAATGGCCGGCTGTCGGCGTTGCAAGCCTCGTTCCTGGCGCATGGCGCCGCGCAATGCGGCATCTGCACGCCGGCGCTGCTGGTCGCGGCAACCGCGCTGCTGGACACGAAACCCAGGCCGACCGAGACCGAGGTGCAGGATGCGCTGGGCGGCATCCTCTGCCGCTGCACCGGCTACCGGAAGATCATCGCGGCGGTGATGGAGGCTTCCCTCCAGACCGCGAGCCTGGATTTCCGTCTGCCTCGGTCCGGCCACGCCATTGGCGCGTCACCGGTCAGGCTCGACGGCGTGCCAAAGGTGACCGGGGCCGAGAAATTCGGCGGCGATTCCTTCCCGGTCGATGCGCTTGCGGTGCTGGTGGTCCGCTCGCCGCACTATCATGCAAAGTTCGATTTCGGCGACCTCGACGGCTGGGCCAAGGCGCATCCAGGCATCGTGGGCGTTTTCACGGCCGCCGACATCCCGGGAAAAAACTGTTTCGGCGTTATCGGCCCATTCGCCGACCAGCCGGCGCTGGCCGAAGGCTTTGCCCGGCTTCGCGGCGAGGCGGTCGCCCTGGTCGCCGGCGAGCGAGAGGCGATCCTCGATCTCGATCTGTCGGATTTCCCTATCCGCTGGACCGAACTGCCGCATGTTCTCCAGCCTCGTGACGCGCAGGCCGAGGGTGCTGCGCTGATCCACGGCAACCGGCCGGACAACCTGCTGACCAAGGGCTTTGTCGAACGCGGCGATCCCGAGGCGGCACTTGCCAATGCGGCCGTCACCGCGAGCGGCGCGATCGACACCTCCTATGTCGAGCACGCCTATATCGAACCGGAAGCCGGCTATGCATATGTCGACGGCGACACGCTTGTCGTCGTCGCCTGCACCCAGGCGCCTTACATGGACCGTGACGACACCGCGAAAGTGCTCGGCCTTGCCGTCAACAAGGTGCGCATCGTGCCGACCGCGACCGGTGGCGGCTTTGGCTCCAAGCTCGACGTTTCCTTGCAGCCTCTGATCGGCCTCGTCGCCATCAAGACGGGACGGCCCGCGGCCCTTGCCTACACCCGCAACGAATCGATGATGTCGACCACCAAGCGCCATCCGGCGCAGATGAAGGCCACCATCGGTGCCGCCTCCGACGGCTACGTCACCGGCATGGTCTTTACCGGCGATTTCAACACCGGCGCCTATGCCAGCTGGGGTCCGACGGTCGCCAACCGCGTGCCGGTGCATGCCTCCGGCCCTTATCTCACGCCCAACTATCGTGCCGAGGGCCGCGCCATCCACACCCATGGTCCGATTGCCGGCGCCTTCCGTGGCTTCGGCGTGCCGCAGGCGACGATCATGCAGGAGACGCTCTATGACGAGCTTGCGGGCAAGCTCGGCATGGATCGGCTAGACTTTCGCCTGAAGAACTGCCTTCGGAACGGCTCCGAAACGGTTACCGGGCAGCTTCTGGTGTCTGGCGTCGGCATCGCCGAATGCCTCGAAGCGCTGCGGCTGCACTGGGCGCGGGCGACGGCCGACGCGGATACTTTCAACAGCACCAGCATAGATAGAAAGCGCGGTGTCGGCGTCGCGTGCTGCTGGTATGGTTGCGGCAACACCTCGCTTCCCAATCCGTCGACCATCAGGGTAGGCATCGCGCCATCGGGCGACGTCATCCTGCACCAGGGCGCCGTCGATATCGGCCAGGGGTCCAACACCGTCATTACGCAGATCTGCGCCGACGCGCTCGGCCTGCCGCTGGAGAAATTCCAGCTGAAGAGCGCCGATACGGCAATCAGCCCAGACGCCGGCAAGACTTCGGCCTCGCGACAGACTTTCGTGACCGGCAAGGCGGCTGAAAAGGCTGGGCGGGCCCTTCGCGAAAAAATCCTGCGCTTTGCCAATGTCTCGGATAGGGCTTCCCTTAAATTGGATGGCGCGGTGATCGTCATCCGCGAAGGCGAGGCGACACGCCGCATCGACCTTGCCGCGCTCGATGCGAATGCCGACGGCTTCGTCTTCCGCGCCGAAGAGACATACGATCCGCCGACGCTGCCCCTCGATGCCAAGGGCCAGGGCAAACCCTATGCGGTCTATGGCTATGGCGCGCAGATTGCCGAACTTGAGGTCGACCTCAAACTCGGCACTGTCAGGCTGATCAAGATCACGGCGGCGCATGACGTCGGCAAGGCGATCAATCCGTTGCTGGTCGAGGGCCAGATCGAAGGCGGCATCGCGCAAGGCATCGGCATGGCGTTGATGGAAGAATATGTTCCCGGGCGCACCGAGAACCTGCACGACTATCTCATCCCGACCATTGGCGACGTGCCCCCGATCGAGACCATCCTTATCGAGGTGCCCGATCCCGAAGGGCCGTTCGGCGCCAAGGGCCTGGGCGAGCACGTGCTGATCCCGACGGCGCCGGCGATCCTCAACGCCATCCGCCACGCCACCGGCGTGCTGGTCACCAAGGTGCCGGCAACGCCAAGCCGCATCCTGGCGGCCATCCGCGAGAAGGAGGCACGCGCATGAGCGAGCTTGCCGAACGCTTCCAAACCCATGATCCCGGCGAGAAGCTGGTGGCGCAGAAGATCCGCTGCGATGCCTGTCCCGTCATGTGCTACATCGCCGACGGCCGCACCGGCGCTTGCGACCGCTATGGCAATGTCGCGGGCCGGATCGTGCGCATGGACCCGCTGACCATCCTCGACCATGCGGCCGAGACCGGCGCTGCCATGGTGCCCTTTGTCGCCGAGGGCGAGCAGTGGGACGGCGAACTCATCAACACCGGCCGCCGCTTCGTCACGGCAATCGGCGCCGGCACCACCTATCCCGACTACAAGCCTGCTCCCTTCATCGTCAGCCAGGAGGTCGAGGGCGTCGATCTCGTCACGGTGGTGACCGAAGGCATCTTCTCCTACTGCGGCGTCAAGGTGAAGATCGACACCGATCGTCATATCGGACCCGAAACGGCTGTCGTGCGGGCCGAAGGCGAGGCCATCGGCCATGTCACGACGGGCGAATACGGTTCGCAGATGCTGTCGCTGGGCGGCGTGCATCATCTGACCGGCGGTTCCAAGGCGGAAGGCCGCGCCACCTGTGACGCCTTGCTCAATTTGTGCAACCGCAAACCGGTGGAACTCAGCATAGACGGCGGCGCCACGGTCATCGTCGAAGCCGGCAAACCCCCCGTCATCGACGGCAAGCAGGAACACCGCATGCGGGTCGGCTGCGGCTCGGCCACGATCGGCATGTTTGCCACGCAATGGCGCGGGCTGGTCGACGAGGTCGTGGTGGTCGACGATCACATCACCGGTGTCGTCTCCGAACACCAGGCCGGCAAGGTGCTGGGCTGGCAGGATACGGGCATCAAGATCGTTGGCCGCCGCTCGACACCGGGCCGCTATTTCAAAGTGTCCGAGCCAGGCCTCGGCTGGGGCGGCACCAGCATTTCAGATCCGCTGTCGATACTCGGCGAATGGAACGCCAAGAAGGGCGCGCGCCCGGGCCTGTCGCTGCTGATGGTTTCGACCACCGGCGAGCAGTTCGCCTATTACGAGCTCGATGACGACCTGAAGCCGGTCGAAAAACCGTTTCCGGAACGGCTTAGGAAATCGGTCAACCTGATCGAGGACAATTGCGAGCCGGCCTTGTGCACCGTGCTGTTCATCGGCGGCGCCGGCGGGTCGCTGCGCGCCGGCGTCACCGAAAACCCGGTCAATCTCACCCGTTCGGTGCAAGGCCTGACTACCTATGTCACCGTTGGCGGCGCCCCGGTCTATGTCTGGCCGGGCGGCGGCATCACGCTGATGGTCGATGTCACCAGGGTTCCGGAAGGCGCCTTCGGCTATGTGCCGACGCCGGCGCTGGTGGCGCCGATCGAGTTCACGCTGCGTCGCGACGACTATGTCAGGCTCGGCGGCTACGAGGCGGAGATCCGCAGCGTTGCGGACATCGTCGCCAAAGGCGGCGAGTATCTCAATCCCCGACGCGGCACAGGCGCCGCAACCCAAAATCCATGGCCGCCGCTGGCGCAATTGCGCCGCGTGGGTCCGAACGGGGCGGGGTGATGGAAGATCCGCAAGCGCACTGGCTGCAGGACGGCAAGCGGCTGCATCTCAACCATGGGCCGATCGACCTGATCGTCGAGGCCTTTGGCGAGGCTGATGAGTGTCGCGCCGCCTACGTCCAGGCCGTCGCGCGCTTCCAAACGATCCTGATCGAGCTGGTCGAGGAGCTTCCCGAATTGCGGCTCCCTGCATTTTTCTTGGCGCCGCGAACCTTCGCCGGCCCGACGGCGCGCCGCATGGAAGCAGCCGTCATGCCCATGGCGGAATGCTTCATCACACCGATGGCCGCCGTTGCCGGGTCGGTAGCCGACGAAATGCTTGCCGCGCTGCTTGCCGGACGCAAGCTCGATCGCGCCTATGTCAACAATGGCGGCGACAGCGCCCTCCACATCGGCAAGGGCCGCTCGATGGGATTGGCGGTCGCCGGCACCGGCAACGGCATGGCCGACCGGATCACGATCCGCGCGCAGGATGGCGTGCGTGGCGTTGCAACCAGCGGCTGGCGTGGCCGCTCCTTCTCGCTTGGCATTGCCGACGCCGTCACCGTGCTGGCGCGGACCGGCGCGGAGGCCGATGCGGCGGCAACGCTCATAGCCAACGCGGTAGACCTGCCCGGCAATCCCGCCATCAGGCGCGTTCCCGCACGCGACCTGTCGCCCGACAGCGATCTTGGCGCGCGGCTGGTGACGCAAGGCGTCGGCACGCTTGCGCCTGATGAGGTGGCACGCGCGCTGGACAATGGCCTTGCCGTCGCCGAAGATTTTCGCCGGCGCGGCCTGATTGCAGCATCGGCGCTGTTTCTTGGCGGGGAGGCCCGCATCAGCGGCTCCGTTGCACTCGGCGCGCCCACCAAGCATGAACCGGAGGAAGTTGCCCATGCCTGAATTTCCGATCCGCAAGATCGCGGTGCTGAGCGAGGAGATCTTCCACGACGGGGGACCGGCCGCCGCCGTGCCGCGCCGGCGTGCCGCTGCCATGGCCGTGGTCAGGAACCCGTTCGCCGGGCGTTATGTCGAGGATCTGCAAAGCGCCATGGACGATCTGAAGCCGCTCGGCCTGCTGCTCGCCGACCGGCTGATCGCCGCCCTCGGCGGCGACATCAAACAGATCGACGGCTACGGCAAGGGCGCCATCGTCGGAAGCGCGGGCGAGCTGGAACATGGCGCGCTGTGGCATGTGCCGGGTGGCTATGCGATGCGCGAGCGGCTGGGCGATGCCAAGGCGATCGTGCCGTCGGCCAAGAAGGTCGGCGCCTTCGGCTCAAAGCTCGACGTGCCGCTCGGCCACATCAACGCCGCCTATGTGCGCAGCCATTTCGACGCCATGGAAGTCGGCATCAGTGACGGCCCGCGTCCCGACGAGATCCTGTTCTGCCTCGCCATGACCTGCGGCCCGCGCGTCCATAATCGGATGGGTGGCCTCGCTGCGGATGACATAAAAGCCTGGGACGGGCTGCGGTGAGCGGCGAGGACAACCTGCTCAAGCTGGTCGAGGCCGAAGAGGCCGACGATCACGACTACCTCCTGCAGGAGCAGGTAGGCTTCATTCTGCGCAAGGCGCACCAGCGCCATGTTTCGATCTTCGCTGCCCGTATCGCCGATCTGACGCCGCCGCAATTCGCCGCACTCGCCAAGTTGCGCGACGTTGGCGAAACTTCGCAGAACCAGCTCGGCACGCTGATCGCCATGGACGCGGCGACGGTGAAAGGCGTTATCGACCGGCTGAAGGCGCGTGGCCTGGTCGAGCTTTCCAGGCATGAGGTCGACAAAAGGCGGCTGCTGGTAAACCTGACGCCGGAGGGCCGCGACGCGATCGAGCGCCTGATCCCGCTGGCCCGCGAGATCACGCTGGAGACCCTGGCGCCGCTCTCGGCCAAGGAGATCGTCACCTTCATGAAGCTGCTAGCCAAGCTGGCGTAGATGCGGACCTTACCAGCCTGCAGAAGCTGGTCACCGAAACGATTGAGTTGAGTAGAATTGGTTGGTCTGCGCTGCCCCTCATTGTCCTGCCGGACATTTCTCCCGTATAGGGACGGGGAGAAAGGCGCTGTCATCGACGGCTTCGCTAGAGCGGTTCCTGTTTTGAGAGAATCGTAGGATTCCCAAAGCAGCTGGTTTGTGATTCAAGATGCTGGCTGGATTGGAGGCCAGCATCTGATGACGCGAGCGCTTTCAAACGATCTTCGTGAACGTGTTGTTGAAGCAGTTGGCGCAGGCGAGAATTGCCGTACCGTGGCATCGCGCTTTGGCGTTGCGGTTTCCTCTGTAGTGAAGTGGTCGCAGCGTTACCGTGCCACCGGCTCGGTGGCGCCGGGCA
>NZ_SRUN01000090.1:0-404 GCF_004791595.1 Mesorhizobium sp. M8A.F.Ca.ET.202.01.1.1
GGGAGAACCTGAGTGATTCAACGCGCATCGCAGCGCGGCAGCTTGATGAGGGCCCGATCCACCGACACCATCATGGCCAGCGGCCTGAGGCCGCACAAAAACAGGCCGAACACATGAATGAACCTGACCGCTTCAGTATTGCCATTGTCAGAATCTTCTTGCTCAACGGGGGCCGTCCACACATGAATCACAAAACAGCCTAAACCGGAATCCCCTCAGATTCAGTCAAAACCTGAACTGCTCTAGCGGCGGGGCTTGACGGCATGAGCCGTGCGGACGCGGCAGGATCGGCGGGATGGACCGCCAGACCTTGCGAGACTGGGCACACCGGTTCAACGAAGCCGGGCCGCATGAGATTCTGGATTCGTGGTCGGAAGGCACACATAACGGCTTTTGTCAAAGCA
>NZ_SRUN01000091.1:0-404 GCF_004791595.1 Mesorhizobium sp. M8A.F.Ca.ET.202.01.1.1
GTCGGTGAAGGTCGTCTATGACGCGCAGGGCGATTGGGCGCAGAACCTGCCGGGCACGCCTTCCGTGATAAACGTCTGGGGCTACCTGCTGGGCGCTGACCACACTCCGCTGCCCAGCGTTCAGCGGGAAATAGAAGACAGTACCGTGATCGATCTCGTCGCGCCGACCCTCATGGCCAGCGGATCGCCAAAACTCCAGATGTACTATATTGGTCCAAAGGAACGGCCGATCTTCAGGACGGTACCCTATACGGACCAGGCGCAGACCTTCGACCGACTCTATCCAGGCCACAACAAGGCGGAATTCTGGGAGTTCTTCTTTCCAGGAATCTACGGGTCATGGCAGCAATGGGCCAAGGAAACGGCCTCACGTCCGGTCCCCGACGATATCACTCAGACAGCGC
>NZ_SRUN01000092.1:0-399 GCF_004791595.1 Mesorhizobium sp. M8A.F.Ca.ET.202.01.1.1
TGGATATCCTGCATCATATCGAGTCCCAAGGCATAGGGATTGATGCCGGAGAAACGCGGGTCGTCAAAGCCTGGCTGAAAGACGACGTTCGAGTGGTTGCGCAGGATCTCCAACATGGCGCCTTCGCTGATGCGGCCGCGATCGAAGAGGAGGTTCATGATCGTATAGTGCACGAAGGTTGCGCAGCCTTCGTTCATCACCTGAGTCTGCCGCTGCGGGTAGAAATATTGCGCGACGACACGCACGATCCTGACGACCTCGCGCTGCCAGGGCTCCAGCACCAGGCTGTTCTTCTCCAGGAAATAGAGCAGGTTCTCCTCGGGTAGGTTCAGCGACTTTTTGCGCTCCGCAAGGATTTCGTCCCTTGCCTCCGGCTTATTCTTTCCCGATGACGGCGGC
>NZ_SRUN01000093.1:0-398 GCF_004791595.1 Mesorhizobium sp. M8A.F.Ca.ET.202.01.1.1
CCCTCCGGCGGGTGATAATCCTGCAGCGAGGCGTAGTGGCGATCCTTGGAAAGGCGTGGCAGCAGAGCGGCTACCGCATCCAGATAGGCGGAGGTAGCCGGCCGGTTGACCGAGAGGTCGATGATACCGCTCTGGTCGCTCGGCGCCGACACGAAACCCGGCTTCTCGCCCGCGTCGCGGGCGGCGACTGTCGTGCCGCGCCCGGGGCGCGCTTCGAGCAGACCTTGCTCCTGCAGGGTGGAGAGCGCCCGCGTCACGGTCGTGACATTGATGCCCAAAGCGCGCGCGATCTCGCGCTGCGGCGGCAGCCGGTCGCCGACGGCAAGCGTGCCCGCGGCGATGCGTTCGGCGATCGCGTCGGCAAGACGGCGATAGACCGGGCTTTCATCCTCGGTGAG
>NZ_SRUN01000094.1:0-386 GCF_004791595.1 Mesorhizobium sp. M8A.F.Ca.ET.202.01.1.1
CGATGATCGACGAATGGTATCCGGTCGGCCTTGCCAGCCAGCTCGATGCGCATGGACGCAAGACCGCCCTCATGGGCGAGCCGATCGAGGTGAGGCTCGGCGAGGACGGGAACGCCAAGGTCACCGGCGGCAACGGACGTGTTCTGCCGGCCTGTATCCGCTATGGCCATGTCTGGGCGTCGCTCGGCGATCCGCAAAAGCCGCTGTTTGCGATCCCCGAGGCCGACCAGCCCGGCCGCCGGCTCGTCGATGTCGGGGTGGTGCGCGTGCGCTGCTCACCGCTGCGCGCGGTGGAGAACTTCCTGGACATCGCGCATTTTCCGTTCGTCCATACCGACATATTGGGAGCCGAGCCGCATACGGAGGTGCAGAACTACAAGGTCGAG
>NZ_SRUN01000095.1:0-385 GCF_004791595.1 Mesorhizobium sp. M8A.F.Ca.ET.202.01.1.1
GCATTTGAATCATCACTAAAGCCACTTGGCTTATTAGGAGAAATTACTTTATGGCTTACCACAATTGCATTTCTTGTTGATGTACTGAAATCAGGATGTGTATCAATAATAATATAGTCATATTGACCAATATTATATTCTTCATAGTAATCATCTAGCCACATATATAATTGCATGTCTTTTCCATCTGTCGTACTCATATGCTTCTCATACTCATCTAAACGTAAAAATCCACTGATAAGATCTATATTGTTATTAATACGGTGTATCTTAACTTTTTCTTCAATATGTAGTGCATCTATTTTTTCGAATATAGATAAGACAGTATTCTTTTGATCATAAATTCCTAATATTTGAGATAAATTGCATTGGTGATCAAAATCTA
>NZ_SRUN01000096.1:0-385 GCF_004791595.1 Mesorhizobium sp. M8A.F.Ca.ET.202.01.1.1
GCTTCCCCGAACTATCTTCGCGGAACGATTCCCAATGGCAGCTATTAGCGCGACTACGACCTGGAGCATGGTCATCGGCAACGACTACTTCCTGGGAGGAGACAATTTGCGTCTATGGCCGACGTGGGCGCATTGCGGACCAACAGCGTTGGGCCGGATGCGACCGGAAGCTTCAGGAGAAAAAGACCTCCTAGGCGGATAGTTCCACGTCGCCGTGTCCGGCTTATAGCGGACATTCGGCAATTTGGCAGCGAATGACCACATTGTGACAATCTTGCCGAAGACCAACGTCTAAGCTAAACCCCCATCCAGGACATCAGCCAAATTGGAGCTACTGTTTGGGACCGGGCGTAGTTGCGACGTTTGCAATATCCGGACGTGTGAG
>NZ_SRUN01000097.1:0-384 GCF_004791595.1 Mesorhizobium sp. M8A.F.Ca.ET.202.01.1.1
CCGCGAATCTGAAGACGGCCTGGAAGAGTGGCGAGACCCGACCAACGCATCGGCGGCCGTATCGGCGGACCAAACCCTATCCGAAGAGACCCAGCATGTACGAGCCGTTCGAGGCGCAGATCAAGGAAGGCTCGAGGAAGAGCCGGCGCTCTCGGCAGCAAGAGTGCGCTGTCGAGGCCAAACTCTGAAAGGTCCACGTATCCTTTTCCCCTCCCGGTAGTTTGCGACATATACACCGTACCAGTGCTACATCTAGATGTTTGATCCCAGATTTTGATGGGGCATCCTTGTCCTCCGAATCAAGGGATGCGCTATGGGCCAGGTTCTTCATGGGAGCGCCACGACGACAGAGGCGGTCCGTCGAGCGATACAGCATAGTCAAGA
>NZ_SRUN01000098.1:0-384 GCF_004791595.1 Mesorhizobium sp. M8A.F.Ca.ET.202.01.1.1
CGTGAAAGAATGGGACACATTGAATTAGCTGCGCCAGTTTCACATATTTGGTACTTCAAAGGTATTCCAAGCCGCATGGGACTATTACTAGACATGTCACCAAGAGCATTAGAAGAAGTGATTTACTTTGCTTCTTATGTTGTTGTTAATCCAGGACCAACTGGTTTAGAGAAAAAGACATTACTATCTGAAGCAGAATTCAGAGAGTACTATGATAAATTCCCTGGTCAATTTACAGCTAAAATGGGTGCTGAAGGTATCAAAGAATTATTAGATGAAATTGATTTGGATACAGAATTAAAAGAATTACGTGATGAGTTAGAGTCTGCAACAGGACAAAGACTTACACGTGCGATTAAACGTTTAGAAGTAGTTGAATCATTC
>NZ_SRUN01000099.1:0-381 GCF_004791595.1 Mesorhizobium sp. M8A.F.Ca.ET.202.01.1.1
GCACCGAGGCCAGGCCATTGTCGAGCGTATAGCTGTAGCTGCCGTCGCTGTTGAGATGCAGCGTGCCATAGGTGCCGACCAGGTCGTTGCCGACATTGCCAGCCGAGCCGTTGACGGCGCTGACGCTGTGCGTGTCGCCATTGTCGACATCGGTGTCGTTGGAAAGCACATTGCCGCTCACCGGATTGGGATCGGCCAGCGTGTTGGTGTCTTCCTTCACCGCCGCCGCATCGGCCACCGCCACCGGCGCATCGTTGGTGCCGGTGATGGTGATGGTCAGGTTGGCGGACGAAGAGCCGCCGTGGTTGTCCGAGTTGGTGTAGCTGAAGACGTCGGTGACGGTGGCGCCTTCGGCAAGCTGCTGCACCGAGGCCAGGCCAT
>NZ_SRUN01000009.1:0-88659 GCF_004791595.1 Mesorhizobium sp. M8A.F.Ca.ET.202.01.1.1
TGCCCGGCGCCACCGAGCCGGTGGCACGGTAACGCTGCGACCACTTCACTACAGAGGAAACCGCAACGCCAAAGCGCGATGCCACGGTACGGCAATTCTCGCCTGCGCCAACTGCTTCAACAACACGCTCACGAAGATCGTTTGAAAGCGCTCGCGTCATCAGATGCTGGCCTCCAATCCAGCCAGCATCTTGAATCACAAACCAGCTGCTTTGGGAATCCTACGATTCTCTCAAAACAGGAACCGCTCTAGAGTGAGAACCTCTCCGACTGCCGTCACATTTGCAAACGTAGCTATGCTGTTTTAGCAAGTATACGCGGCGCTCTAGGCGGCCTCAGCGCGGCATTTCGCGCACGTCCCGCGAAATTCGATCACCGCCTTCCTGGCGGCGAAGCCGGTCGAGTTGACCCATTCGTTCAGCCGGTGGTCGACGTCGTGGTCCGACATCTCCGTCACCTGCCCGCAGCTGTCGCAAATGGCGAAGGCGGTCATCGAGTGGCTGTGGTCGTGCGGCTCGGCGCAGGCGACGAAGGAGTTGATGCTCTCCAGCCGATGCACGAAGCCTGACTTCACCAGCGTGTCGAGCGCCCGATAGACCTGCAGCGGCGCCCGAAAACCGCGCTCGCGCAGCTGATCAAGCAAGGTGTAGGCGCTGAGCGGCCCGCTGGCGGTCTCGAGTTTCTCGAGCACGCACAACTGGTTTTTCGTCAGCACATCCCTTGCCGCCATGGTTCTGTTCCAGCCTGCCCTGCGCCATCCCAAGGCTGTTTGCTCACGCAAACGGCCTGATCCCATTCAGATAGCGACGAACCGCCTTCTTTGCTACTCTTCTGTTGCTGTCCCGAGCCGATCGATGACATGCCGACACATTGGTGATGGCAGGCTTGATGACGGAGCGACATTCAAAATACTGCCAAAATCCTCGACGAGGATGGTCTCGCTTGGGAAATTCGATCGGGCTTGGGGAAGCGACATGATCAAATTGACACGCCGGAGGCTGCTTGTCGGCACGTCCGCGCTGGTGGCTGCCGGCACGGTTTCGTTCCGGGCTTTGGCCGCGTCGCGCACCTACCATGCGCTGCTCGTCGCCTGCACCGAATATCCGGCCTTGCCGCAGAGAAACTGGCTGATCGGGCCGAAGAACGATGCCGGCCTGGTGCACGAATACCTTCTGAAGAACGTCCCCGATCCGGTGCGCTTCGCGCCGGAAAACGTCACGCTGTTGGCCAAGGACGTGCCCGGCGCCAAGGGTTTGCCGACCCATGCCGCGATCAAGACGGCACTGGCCGATCTCGCCGCCAAGGTTCGGCGCGACGACTTCGTCTACCTGCATCTGTCCGGCCACGGCGCCCAGCAGCCCGAGAGGGTCAAGGGCGACGAGACCGACGGACTCGACGAAATTTTCCTGCCCGTCGACATCGAGAAGTGGATCAACAGGGATGCCGGCGTTCCGAACGCGCTGGTCGACAACGAGATCGGCGATGCGCTCGATGCCATCCGCGACAAGGGCGCCTTCGTCTGGGCGGTGTTCGACTGCTGCCATTCCGGCACCGCCACCCGCGCCGTCGATGTCGATGACGAGCTGGAACGCAAGGTCGAGTTCGCCGACCTGGTCGGTGGCGACGAGGCGGCCAGGGCGGCAGCCGTCAAGGCGTATGACAACACCGTTGCAAGCGCATCGCGCGGCCTCGACGAGAATGGCCAGCGCAAACCGGCCTTCAACCTGACGCCGACTGGCGGCGAGCCAATCACCAAGGGCAAACTGGTCGCCTTCTATGCCGCGCAGACAGTCGAGACGACACCGGAGATGCCGCTGCCCAAGGGCACGGCCGACGCGCCACGCTTCGGCCTCTTCACGTTCACCATCCTGTCGAAGCTCGCCGAAAATCCCAATGTCACCTATCGCCAGCTTGGCCAGGCCGTGCTGCAGCAATATTCGGCCGACAGCCGTACCCGGCCGACGCCGCTGTTCGAAGGCGAACTCGACGCGCGCGTCTTCGGCACCGACAAGACGGATGCGGTCATGCAATGGCCCATTATCGTCAAGGACGGCGAGGCGACGATCGGCGCCGGCCTGCTGCATCGCCTCACGCCGGGCAGCAAGCTCGCCATCCTGCCGTCGGCGCTGTCGTCGCTATCCGACGCCGTCGGCTATCTCGAAGTGGAATCGGCCAAGAACCTGGAGAGCCGGGTCAAGCCGGTCGATTTCGACAAGAAGCCCGCACTCAAGGTTGCCGATATCCCCGCCAATGCGTATGCCCGGGTGGCGGAGATCGCCGTCGACTACATGCTCGCCGTTGCACGGCCGGCCGCGACCAAGGGATTGGAGACGGAAACGGCACTCGTCAATTCGGTTCTCGACGAACTTGCAGCGGCCAAGGAGACCGGCTTCAACATCGAACTGGTCGATCCGGGCAAGAGCGCCGAACTTCGCTTCGCGGTGATGCGCGAGAATGCCATTGCCGGCGCCGACGGGAACGCGACCGACAAGCCGGCCCTGTGGTTCCTGCCGGCTTCGGGCGACGTGACCTTGAAGGATGGCGGTAGGCCGCCGCTGATCATCATCCACCCCGACGACCGCCAGAAGCTTGTCGATGCGACGGTAAGGAATTTGCGCACCATCTTCCGGGCCACCGGTCTTTCCAGGCTGGCGGCCGCCTCCGACTACAAGCCAGAGGACGTCGACGTGCAATTCCAGGTCAAGCGTCGTGACAAGGACGGGCTGGAGCCGTTGCAGGCCTCGGTGGTGCCACGCGTCTCGCCCGGCGACGAGGTGCATGTGCTGGCGAAGAACAGGTCGGACCAGCTGGTCGACATCAATGTGCTCTATGTCGGCAGCGATTATTCGATCACTCACATCGTTGCCGAGCGCCTCGCCCCGCAGGCTACCGTCGAGGAAGGGTTGCTCGCCTTCACCGACACCAGCTTCGGCATGGAGCGGATGATCGCGGTGCTGACCGAGGCGCCGCCGGAAAGCGAAAAGGAGGATCTGAGCTTTCTGGCGCAGGACGGTGTCGCGTCGATGACGCGCGGGATAGGCTCCGCCAGCTTCTCCGACATGCTTGCCGATATCGGCGTGGCGCCGTCGACCCGATCGGTGATGCGGCTTGCCGACAAGAGCGGCCCGAGGGGAGCGGTGATGATCTTCCCGATGGAGACGGTGCCGCGCGCCTGAGAATCCAGGCGGGGGTGTTCATGGCCAGGCCTTGCACTGCCGGCACGATGGGGTGAAAACTTTTAGCCGCAGCGTCGGGAGATGACACGGCCGGCGCAATGGATGGGGTGGTTCGTGAGCTATAGCCTATTTTCCTGGAGTGCCACGGTTGGCGGCATCGCCGCCGGCCTGCTGCTGGTTGCCGACGCGTCGGCACAGGACGCCTGCGGCCTCTGCGCCAAGCAGGTGGTCATCAATTCGGAACTGGCGACCTGCTTTCTCGACCAGTACGACCAGATCGCCAAGGCCAGCAGCGACGCGATCGTCGTCGATCTCTCGGGCTGCGCCTCGCGCGGCATCGTCGAGGCCTTGCCGTCGCCGAACAAGGCCCCGGCGGAACCGGACGTGCAGTTCATTGTCTCGCGCCCGCAACTGGCGTGCCTGAAGAAGCAGCTCGAAGCGCCGGGCGTCGTGCTCGATCCCTCCGCCACCATCGAACTGGATAGCTGCAAATGAAGAAGCCGGGGGGCACGACGAAGCAGGCAGCAGCAGTGACACCGGCAAAGGACGCGGCTGCGAAGCAGGCGCTGCCGGAAACCACCGAAGGCTTCCCGTGGCCGAGCAGCCATGAGATCAAGAAGGAAAGCAACCCCTTCACCGACCGCGACTGGCGCATGCTGGTCTATGCCTGGTCGGGCATGCTGGTGCGCTTCGCCATCATCTTCACCTTGGCATTCTCGGTCTATCAGTTCCTGGCCAATCAGGAGCAGAAGCGCGTGGAGCAGACCATGTCCCTGGTCGAGCTTTGGGAGACAAAGGATTATCAGCAGGCGCAACGAGCGCTCAAGGATCGCCTCGCGGCCCTCAATTCCAAATACG
This sequence comes from Mesorhizobium sp. M8A.F.Ca.ET.202.01.1.1, assembly GCF_004791595.1. NCBI lineage: Bacteria > Pseudomonadati > Pseudomonadota > Alphaproteobacteria > Hyphomicrobiales > Phyllobacteriaceae > Mesorhizobium > Mesorhizobium sp. M8A.F.Ca.ET.202.01.1.1. Next base: position 4,034 of record NZ_SRUN01000009.1, read on the forward strand.
ACAATCTGCTCAGCGCCAACCCTTCGCCGACCGAGGAGCAGGTATTCCGGCAACGTATCGGCATCGAGGCGATGAGCGCTTCCGGTGGCGACATGCCGCTCGCCGACTTCGGCGAGAATTTCGACCGCATCGTCTATTTCCTCAACCGGCTGTCCTTCTGCGTCGATGGCGACCTGTGTTCGCGCAAGGTGACCGACGCCTATTTCCGCGACTATGCCGTCTCCTTCTGGAGTTACTTTGCCGGCTATGTCGACAAACAGCGCAAGGCCGGCTCCCCCACTTTCGCCACGGCGATCGAAGCCTATGTGCGCAGCGGGCGACCGTCGGCTGAAGCCAAATAACGATGACAAGGATGAGCCTCCGCCTCATGCGTGCCTTCCGCTGGCTCGCCATGGCTGGAGCCTTGGTCGCCGCGTCGGTCGCCCGTGCCGAGGACGCCCCGGATTTCCACCTCGATCTCGACACTGGCGGCCACAGCGCGCGGGTCACCGATCTCGCCTTCACGCCCGATGGCGAGAACCTCGTCTCGGCCTCCGACGACAAGACCATCCGTATCTGGGACTGGCAAAACGGCGTCAGCCTGCGCACCATCCGTGGCTATCTCGGCAACGGCAACGACGGCAAGATCTTCGCGGTCGCGGTCTCGCCGGACGGCAAGACGATCGCCGCCGGCGGCTATTTCGGCGCTGGTCTCGGCGACAGGCCGCCCTATGGCGACATCAGGCTGTTCGACTTCGCCACCGGCAAGATGAAGGCCGTACTCAAGGCAGCCGACTACGCGACCTATGACCTTGCCTTCTCTCCCGATGGAAAGATGCTGGCCGGCGGTGGCGCCGATGGCGTCGTCTATCTCTGGAGGCTGGACGACAAATCCACGGCCGGATGGACGCTGGACAAAAAGCTCGACGCCGATTCCTGGCATATCGACAAACTGGCTTTCGCCGCGGTGGGAACCCGACTGGCGGCGACAACGACGGACAATGGCATCCGGCTCTGGGACATCACGAAGGGCGAGCAGATCGCCTTACCGGCCGAAGCGGAGCAGCTGCGGGACGTCAGCGTCATGGCGCTGGCCGTTTCGCAGGACGGCAGCCAGTTTGGCACCGGCAGCAAGGACGGGCAGGTCCAAATCTGGCGTGCGGCTGACGGCACTCTGGTGCGCGCCATGCCGAAGCAGGATTTCCTCATCGGTTCGCTGACCTTCGCCAAGGGGTCACGTCTGATCGCTTCCTGCGGCTACCGCTGCGCCAACAAGCACCGCTCCATCGTCTGGAACACCGACACTGGAGACAAGCTGCTCGACTATGCCGGCCATGACGGCACAGTCTACGCCAGCGCCGCCAATGCCGACGGGTCGCTGGTGGCGACGGCCGGCGGTACCCGCAACGCCATCCAGGTCTGGGACCCGGCGACGGGTGAACGCAAGGCCCTGCTGCAAGGATCGGGGGAGCCGGTGACCGCGGTCGGCATCGACGCGGCGAACGGCATCATCGGCTGGGGCGATGCCAACCCCTGCCCCGAGCGCGTCGCCTGCCCGGAACAAATGGGCGCGCTGGAAAAGAAGCTGGAACTGCCGACCGCCGAGCGGTTCTTCGACGACCCCCAGCTGCTGACGGAGCAAAACTCGTTTGCCCGCGCCACACTGACCAGCGGCCAGTGGTCGCTGCACGCCACGGTCGGCGGCAAGGACGCGCTGGAAAACGCAGTGCTGGAAATCGCCAATGGCGGTAAGGTCGTGCGCACGATCGAGAACGACGCCACCAACGGCTTTGCCCATTCCGCCTTCACGCTGATCGACAACGGGCTTGGCCTGATCACCGGCGGCAATGACGGCACGCTGCTGGAGTACAAATCCGCGACCGCCAGGGTATCAGGTGAATTCACCGGCCACACCGGCGAGGTCAACGCTATGGTCGCCTCCGAAAAGGCCAGCCTGCTGGTCACCGGCAGTGCCGACCAGACGCTCCGGCTCTGGAACCTGAAGACGCACGAACTGATCGTGTCGATGTTTTTTGCCGGGTCGCAATGGATCGCCTGGATGCCGCAGGGCTATTACTATTCCTCCGACGAGGGCGACAAGCTGATCGGCTGGCACGTCAACCAGGGTCGCGACCATGAAGGCCGCTTCATCCGCGCCGGCCAGCTGAAGAAATACCTCTGGAGCCCGGAAATGGTGCGCCGCGCCATCATCCTGCGCAGCGCCAGGCAGGCGGTCAAGGAGATGCGGCCCGGCGTCGACGACGAGTTGCAGAAGCTTCTCCAGCGCAAGCCGCCGGAGTTCGGCATCCGCCTCGCCGGCGATCAGAGCAAGGTGCGAGACGGCTACGTCGCGGTCGAAATCACGGGCGCCAGGGAGGCTGGCGCTGATGCCGCCGGCTTCTCGATCCTTTCGAACAGCCGCAATGTCGGCGACGTCACCGCCCGCTCGGTGGACGGCAACAACACCATCGTCGAGGTTCCGGTCGAGGATGGCCAAAACACCATTCGCATCACCGGCACCAATGAATACGGCTATCTGACCGAGCGCAGCGTGACGACGCTGGCAAGGAAGGCCGAGAAGGCCCAAGCCAAGGGCAAGCTCTATGTCGCGGTCATCGGTGTCGACAAATACCCGTTCCTGACCGATGCCTGTTCCGGCCACGCCTGCGACCTGCGCTACCCCGTCGACGATGCCACCGAGTTTCTCAAGGTGGTTGCGCAGAAGTCGGCGCCGCTGTTCTCGTCGATGGAATCGCTGGTGCTGGTCAACCGCCAAGCGCTCGACGAGAGCCCCGACAAGGCGCAGCAGACCTACACCGTCGCCAGTGCCGGCAGCATCATGGAACCGGACTCGCACACGATCGATGACCAGCTCGCCGATTTCCTCGACCGGCCTGGCGAGCACGACACCACCATCATCTTCGTAGCCGGCCACGGCATCAACATCGACGAGGATTACTATTTCATCCCGACCGATGGCCGCAAACAGGACGCCGAGCGCTGGAAGCGCTCTTCGCTGGTGGATTGGTCCGACATCCAGAAATCGGTCGAGCGGGCCAAAGGCATGCGCTTCATGCTGCTCGACACCTGCCACGCCGCCAACGCCTTCAATCCGCGGCTGGAAAAGGATGCGCAGGACGCGCGCATCGTCGTCTTCTCGGCCACCGCCGCCAACAACACCGCCGCCGAATTGCCCGAACTCGGCCACGGCGTCTTCACCTATTCGATCCTCGAGGGCCTGCGCGGCAAGGCGAGAACCCCGGATGGCGGCGTCACGCTGTTCGGGCTGGCCGATTTCATTTCGCACGAGGTGGTGCGGCTGACCGCTTCGAAGCAGAAGCCGTTCTATTATGTCGGCGGCGTGGAAAACATCGTGCTGGCCGAGCCGTGACCATCAAACGTCGGCGCCAAGGGACCCCCCTCTGTCCTGCCGGACACCTCCCCCTCAAGGGTGGAGATCAGCTGTTTCCTGGCTTTCGCCAATCCCTGACGTTGAGAAAGAGAGCGCCGCCAATGAAGCTGCCAATCTCCCCCCTTGAGGGGGAGATGTCCGGCAGGACAGAGGGGGGCCGACTGGGCGCCGACATTTTGCAGATCTTGGCAGCCCTCCTGTTCACCCTCCTCCCCCTGCCCGCCTTCACCGCACCCGTCATCTGCCCGTCCGGCAGCTCAAACTTCCCGCCCTTCTACGACGACGCCAAGCTGTTCGAGAATGCCATCGCCAGCGCGGCCGAGGTCCAGCCATCCAATCAGCGACTGACCGGCATCACCGTGCCGCATCATCTCCTGGCCGCCGACCTGGTGGCGCTGGGTTTTCATGCCGCCTCGGGCTTCCGCTACAAACGCATCGTCATCCTGTCGCCGGACCATTTCCACAAGACGCACAAGCTCTACGCCACCACGGCGCGCGGCTTCGATACCGTGCTTGGTCCGGTCAAGGCCGACACCGATGCCGTGCGGCTTCTGGAGAAGAACAGCGACATGGTCGAGGAGTCCTGCCTGTTCGACAAGGAGCATGGCGTACGTGCCATGCTGCCTTTCCTGCACCACTATTTCCCCGAGGCGAAAATCGTGCCGGTGGCGATGTCGGTGAAGGCGCGGCGCCGCGACTGGGACAGGCTTGCCGAGGCACTTAAGACAATTGTCGACCACGACACGCTGATCGTCGAATCCACCGACTTCTCGCACTATCTGCCGCAGCATGAGGCACGCCGTTTCGACCAGCAGTCGCTCAACATGCTGGCTGCCAGCTCGCTCGACGGCATCGCGGCACTGCGCCAGCCCGATCATGCCGATTCGGTCGGCGCGCTCTACATCCAGACCAGGCTGCAGCGCGAATTGTTCGGCGCCCTGCCGCTGGTCGTCGCCAATGAGAACTCGCAGGAACACACATCGGATTATGTCGAGCGCACCACCAGCTATGTGGTGGCGCTGTTCGGCGCTTTCGGCCCCGACTTCAACAACCCCACACGGCCCAAGGACAAAATCTATTATCTCGCCGGCGACGTGAATTTCGGCCGCGCCATGAAGAAGATTTTGGTCCGCGACGGTGTTGCCGACCGCATCGTCGACAGCATCCTGTCGCTGACCAACTCGCGGCCGCTGATCGTCAATCTCGAAGGCGTCATCCTGCCCAACGTGCCGGAGGCGATCGACGATATGACGCTGGCGATGCCGGAGGGCCTCGCTGTCGACATGCTGAAGCGGCTGCATGTCGCCGGCGTGAGCCTCGCCAACAACCATGCCTACGATCTCGGCCCGTCCGGCTATGCCGAGACGCTGCAGGCGCTGGACGAAGCCGGCATCCCCCATGTCGCCCAGGGCGAGACGCTGGCGCTCGCCGATCTCGACCTGGTCGGCCTGACCGACATCGACACCAACGGCTCGAAGAACACCGACCTGCTCACCCCTGCCTTGCTCGACCGCCTGCTGCACGAAAATGCCGAACGCCCGGTGGTCGCCTTCGTCCATTGGGGCCGCGAATACAAGACCGAGCCGTCGGCGCGCGAAGAGATGCTCGCCGACCAGATGCGGCTGCGCGGTGTGTCGGCCATCGTCGGCGGCCATCCGCATGTGTCGAGCGAGGCAATCGTGCCGCTCGGCGGCGGCGATGTGGCTGAAGTCTATTCGCTCGGCAATTTCCTATTTGACCAGAAGGCGGAACGCTCGTCCGGATCGATGCTGGAACTGCGCGTCTTTCCCCAGGGCACGATCTTCGCCCGGCTCATTCCCCTGCCCAACTATTTTGAGATGGGCCGCAAATAGCCGTTCCTGGATCAGGATGCGCCAGGCTTAAGATCGGGCCGGCATCACCTGAATATCGATACGTCCTAACCGCTGCAGCCGACCATGTCGCGTGGCAGATAACACGCCGCCGGCTCGGTCTTGGTCTCGAACAGCGACCGCTTTGGCTTGAAATAGAAGAAGGTCACCGGCTTGCTCTCGCGAACGCTGCCATCGGCGAAATGCGCGGCGATGCTGAAGTTGTGGATGGACGACATCGACGACCACATCTTCAGCCGCGCCGTATAGGCGCTGATGTTCTTGTTGCCGCGCACCGGCATGGCGATCGTGTAGTCGTGCTTGCCGATTGGAAACTCGATGTTCTGGTAGCGCATCGCTTCCGGTGTGCCGCCACCGCCATCGCCGCATTCGGCCATCGATTCCGGGGTCTCGAAAACCGCCACGGTCACCGAGGTGCGAAACGGCTCGCTGTTCTGATTGATATGACCTTCGTCATCTGTCCAGGAATAATCGAGCTTGCCGATCGCATTCAGTGTCATCGCCTGCTGCATATTGCCGAGATAGTCGGCGACCTCGCCGAACTTGATCTTGTTGGCCAACTGACTGCGGCAGACATTGAGACTGTCCACCGACGGACAGGGAAACCGCCCCGTCTCCAGGCTGGCGGTGTCGACGCCGGCTTCAGTGAGCACGCTCTTGATCGACACGTCGACGCCCTCGCCGAAACTGCCAATGTCCTTGCTGAACATACGGCTTGGCTGGCCGCTGGGATTGCCATCCTCGTCCACGGTCGTGAACTGGATGGACATTTTCATGTCCTTGGCGTCGCCCCAGCCATTGTTGATGATCGAGAAATCCGGCCGGAAGCCGACACAGCCGAAATGCTCCGATATCGACAGCATCGGCTTGCGGTAGGCATCGCTCGAGGCGACCTTCATTTCCAGGCGGTCGAGCCTGACTTTGGATTGGTCCGTCGTTTTGAGGTCGACCTCGGCGAAGGCCGGCGCTTCGTCCCAGTCCTTGCGGCCAAAGACATTGCTGGTCGTAACCTGCCCGGTGCCGTTCCAGCTGTCATTGTCTTCATCCGCCTGCGGATAGATCGCGATGTCCTCGTCGCGCACCAGGTGCTGGTACTGCATGTCGGATTGCTGCGTCATACGTTGATCCACCACGACCCCGATCTCGACCTTGTCGGCGTCGCCGCCGCCGGTCTGCGCCTTCAAAAGGCCGCCGACCCGGGCATCGGCCAGCACGTCTGGACGCGAGCTGCCGACCTCCTTGCCCATCACCCATTGCGATTGATAGACCGTGCCGCCGGCGAGCCGGGTCCGACCCTTGCCGTTCTTCAATCCGTCGACAAAGGAGCCGGCGAATATTTCGCCGGTCTTCGACATGAGCCGGCCTTCGCCATTCGCGACGCCAGCGACGAACTGGCCTTCATAGCGGTTGCCCTCGGCATCGATATGGATGCCCTTTCCGTTGAATTCTCCCTCAAGCCACAGCCCGTCGAAGACCTCGCCCGAACGAAGCTCGAGCCGCCCTTGCCCATCCAGCCGGCCGTTCCTGACGGAGCCAAAATAACTGGAATAGACGGTCTTCGGGTCATAGTTCGCAGAGCCGCGCACGCGCCAGACCAGGCGGCCCTTGCCGTTGACGGTGCCGTCTTCGGCGATCGTCCGATCGGGAGACTGGCCAGCGGCCGGCTCCCAGGTGAAGTCGAGATTTTTTTCCGGTTGGAAATCCCACACCCGCACCATCCTGCGCAGCACCGAACGCGTCCGGCTCTGATAGAGGACCTGCACGCGCTCCGCCCAGGCGCCGGCTGGCTGCGAACTGCCTCCGTTGGCGAAGGCCTGTCCGGTAAGAGATGCCGACAACATCAACGCCGCCAGCAGGGGAGCGGCAGCCATTGCCCTCATTGCGAAGATTCCTGGCCTTGCCATATCCCACCCCTCAACGCCCAACCCCTTGGATGACCAAGCGTAATCGTGGCGGTGGGCTGGCGCAAGTGACGGCTCCGACCGTGCACGCCATCGCATAGAAAACCGGCGGCGGGAACGTCCCGCCGCCGGTTCTTTGTTTCTCTGTCGCGGCACGCGCCGCGACCGTCGGCAGCCGTCATTTGTAGAGGCTGTTGATCCACTGGACGTTGGCGGCGTTCAGGCGCACGGCGGTGTTGGCCTCAGGGCTTTCCGCCACGTTGACGCCGGTAATGATGCGCTGCTTGGACTTGGTGTCATAGGCATAGACCGAGCTGCCGCTCGACCCCGGGAAAGTATCGCAGTCATACTGGAAATACTCCGGAGCGATGTTTTCGGCATGGACTTCGCAGCTCGCCTTCCACATCGTACCCATCGGCTTGTCGCCGGGATAGCCGACGAGGTTGGCGGTGAAGTCGCCGAGATCGTCATAGTTGGCGTAGCCCAGCCAGCCGAGATTGGTGCCGACATCCTGCTTCAGCGTGATGATGCCGAGATCCCACGGGATCACCGAACCGTAATAGCCCTGGTAGTTGTCGATGAAGCCCTGCAGCACATAGGCGCTTTCGTATTCGAAGGCGCCGAACGGAGCGTCATCGGCGGTGCTGCCATTGAGGCCCGGCACGAACAGGTAGTCGGACAGCCAGTCCTTGTCCTCGTGGCTGTAGAGACAGTGCGCGGCGGTGAGCACGGTGCGCGGGCCGATCAACGTTGCCGAACAGCTGCCATAGCCGGTCTTCGACTTGGCTTCGAGATAGCCGATTGCCGAGAACGGATAGGTCTTGGTGTTCTTGACCTGCTCACGATCGTCGGTGCCGAAAACCTGACGTCCGGCTTCGCCTTCGCCAAGGTCAGGATCCTCGGTCTTGCGCGGGTCGCCCTCGGCGCCATTGGCCGGCGCATTCAGTTCCTTGATGATGATCTCCCGCAGCGCTTCGCTCGGTTCGATCTTGATCTCCTTGCCATCGGCTGAACGTCCGACGATGCCATAGGATTTGACAGCCGCTTTCTCGTCGGTGATCGGCGCGGCGCGGTTGTCTTCGTCAGTCAGCGTCGGCGGCGCGATCGGCTTGGCCCGCCCGGGCTTGTAGTCGCCCGAAGTCACGTCCCGCATGCTTTCGCCATTGCCGGCACTGGCGGAGCCAGGATCGGCGGCGAAAGCAGGGACTGCCGACATTGCGGTGGAAAGCAATGCGGAAGCAATCATAAGCTTTGTCAGTTTTGTCATGGTGAGACTCTCCCAAAAGTCAGCAAGGACTGGATCAAAATACAGAAATATTGTCGAGATCGTGGTGGTGCTGAAAAATCGGCAAAGGCTATCGGCGAACGTACCGGATCGTTGTTTGCCTCGGTCAATCTAAAGCCCCCGCCTAAGACCCTGCCGCGACATACTGCCTAAAATAATCCAAAATTGGCAATGATAAATCGCTTCCACGTAGCCCGTGGGGGGCTATAGAGTTTTGTGCGGGTTCTGCTCGCGGGCACGGTTAGCAAAAGTGGGATTCGGTTTTGTGACCGATCGCGCGCCGTTCGATAGGGTGCGTGTCCGGATCGCCGAACCGGCGGCCTCTGGTTGCACAATGCCCGGCGTCGATCCGCGCGGGAGAATTGTCTCAGGAGGGGGTTCGGGTGCACATCACAAATCGGTTCGGGCAGGTCGTTGCCGCATCGCTGCTTGGCATCGCCGCTGCCGTTGCATTCATCAACGCCGGCCAGGCGGACGAGGCCGCCGTCAGGCCGGAAGCGGCCGTTTCGCCGATGCAGCGGGTGACCGATGCCAGGGCCAAGGCAGCGGCGGAGAACCCCGACGGCACCGATCGCGTCTATGGCGGCAATCAGGCTGAAAAGGGCGCCTATCCTTTCCAGGTGGCACTCCTCACCACCGCCAGGCTGGACGAGAATCCGGCCTCTCAGGCCAACGCGCAGTTTTGCGGCGGCAGCCTGATCGCGCCGCAATGGGTGCTGACGGCTGCGCACTGCCTCAACGACAAGGGCCGCCCGATCTCGCCCGATTCCGTCACCGTGCTGACCGGTGCCACGGATCTCAGCGAAGGCAAGCGGCACAAGGTTGTCGAAGTCATCGTCAACGAGGGCTACAGCGAACAGACGCTCGACAACGATCTCGGCCTGCTCCGGCTCGCCGACCCGGCCGATGCGCCGACCATCAAGCTTACCCATGACGCGACACCAGACACCGGCAAGACCACCGTCACCGGCTGGGGCAAGATGCAGGACGGCACCTTCCCGACCACGCTGATGGTCGCCGATCTCGACCTGCAGCCAAACAGCGCCTGCAACAGCGGCATCAAGGCCATCTATGCCCATGACCTGAAAGCGGCTCTCGGAGACCTGTCGCACCGCATGCGCTATTCGGAAAAGGGCATCGATGCCGCGGCCAATGCGATTGCCGCCGACATGACCGATCCGCTGACCAGCAACATGATCTGCGCCGGCACCACGAGCGGCGTGCGTGACGCCTGCAATGGCGACAGCGGCGGACCGCTGTTCATGACCGGCGCCGGCGGCCCGATCCAGGTCGGCGTCGTCAGTTGGGGCGAAGGCCCGGCCGATGGCAGCGCTGCCTGCGGCCACAAGGACGCCTATGGCATCTACACGCGGCTGGCCAACTACAGCGGCTGGATCGAGGCCAAGATGAAGACATCCGCGCCGGCGCCGGAAAAGCCCAAGGCCGGACTCGGCACCGCCCAGAAGCCAAAGTCGCCCTGAAGCGGCCGCTTCGGGTCGCCATGGAAAACGGCGGGAACACCCCGCCGTTTTTTGTTTGCCGGCTTGCCGAGCGAGCCTATTTCCTTGGCGGACCTTTGCGCTCGGCGGAGGCCGCCCACAGATTGATGTCGGACTCGCGCGCGTAAGCATCGATCTCGGCCAATTCGGCGTCGCTGAAATCGAGCACCTTGAGCGCACCGACGCAATCCTCGACCTGCTCGGGCCGGCTGGCGCCGATCAACGCCGACGTCACCTTGCCCTTGCGCAACACCCATGCCAGCGCCATCTGCGCCAGCGTCTGGCCGCGTTTGCCGGCAATCGCGTTGAGCGACTTGATGTTGGCAATGGTGCGATCGTTGATGAAAGCCGTCTTCAGCGACTTGCCCTGGGAGGCCCGGCTGCCATCGGGAATGCCGCCGAGATATTTATCCGTCAGCATGCCTTGCGCCAGCGGCGAAAACACGATGGAGCCGACGCCGAGCCCTTCGAGCGTGTCGAGCAGCCCGTCCTCCTCGACCCAGCGGTTCAACATCGAATAGCTCGGCTGGTGGATGACACAGGGCGTGCCCAATTGCCTCAATATGTCGGCGGCCTCGCGGGTGCGCTGCGAATTGTAGGACGAGATGCCGGCATAGAGCGCCTTGCCCGAACGCACCGCATGGTCGAGCGCACCCATGGTTTCTTCGAGCGGCGTGTCGGGATCGAAACGGTGCGAATAGAAGATGTCGACATAGTCGAGCCCCATCCGCTTCAGGCTCTGGTCGAGGCTGGCCAGTACGTATTTGCGCCCGCCCCATTCGCCGTAGGGACCGGCCCACATCTCGTAGCCGGCCTTGGTCGAGATGATCAGCTCGTCGCGATAGGCGGAAAAATCGGTGCGCAGTATCTCGCCGAAAGCGGTCTCCGCCGAGCCGGGCGGCGGACCATAATTGTTGGCGAGGTCGAAATGGGTGATGCCGAGGTCGAAAGCCTTGCGGACGATGGCCTGCTTGGTCCGATGCGGCGTGTCGTCGCCGAAATTGTGCCACAGCCCGAGCGAGATCGCCGGCAGCTTGAGGCCGGACCGCCCGCAGCGGTTGTAGATCATGTTTTCGTAGCGGTTTTCAGCGGCGATATAGGGCATGGGAAATCCTCGGATCTGAACGGACAGGGCACCGTCATCGCAGAGGCGATGAACGTGCCCGTACGCCATCCTTTACCCCCTCCCCGGAGGAACGGGGAGAGGGGGCAAGCAAAATTATCGATAATCTCCGCGACTACTTCTTCTTGGCCAGGAGATCCTTGGCTTGCTTGACGCCAAGGGCGGCCGGACGCTCGCATGTGGTCTGCATGGCGACGAACTTGCCGGTTTCGCCGGAGCGCAGGAGGCCGGTCATGACATCGACGGCATGCAGCGCGAGTTCCATCGAGCAGCGGTGCGGCCGCCCTTCGGCGATCGCCAGCGCCATGTCGGCCAAGCCCGCCGTGCGGTAATTGGCCATCATGCCTTGGCCGTGCATCTCATTGGGGATGCCCAGCGGATGCTTCCATTTCGGCTGCTTCTTGACCGGTTTGCCCTCTTCGGTGAAGCGCACGTCGCCGCCGAAGAAGTTCGGATCCGGCACGAACACCGTTCCGGCCTCGCCATAAAGCTCCATCGGTGCGTGGCCGTGAGCCCAGACGTCCCAGCTTGTGTTCAGTGTCACCACGGCGCCGTTCTCGAATTCGAGCAGGCCGTGAATGGTGGTCGGCGTGTTGACAGGGATCTTTTCACCCGCTCGCGGCTTGGAACTGATGGTCCGCTCCTTGGCGGGGGTCGTCGCGAAAGCCGCCACCTGCTTCACCGGCCCGATCAGCTGGATGAGATTGGTGATGTAGTACGGTCCGATGTCGAGCACCGGCCCGGCACCCGGCTGGAAGAAGAAGTCCGGATTGGGGTGCCAGTGTTCCATGCCATGGCCCATGACATGGCAGGTGCCGCTGGTGATCCTGCCGAGCTTTCCCTCGTCGATCAGCTCACGCACCAACTGGTGCGCGCCGCCGAGAAACGTGTCCGGCGCCGAGCCGATGCGCAGCCCCTTCTTCTCGGCCCGCGTCTTGAGGTCCTGGCCCTCCTTGAGCGACAGCACGAACGGCTTTTCCGAATAGACGTGCTTGCCGGCATCGAGCACCTGCTTCGACACCTCGTAGTGCACGGCCGGAATGGTCAGGTTGACGATGATGTCGATATCGTCGGCCTTGAGCAGATCCTCGACGGTTTCGGCACGGAGCTTGAATTCCTTCGCCCGTGCCCTGGCCGCGTCCATGTTGATGTCGGCGCAGGCGCGCATCTCGATGCCGCGAAACAGCGGCGCCAGCGAGAAATACGCCTTCGAGATGTTGCCGCAGCCGATGACGCCAATACCCAGTTTCTTTGCCATGGTGGTTGTTCCTAGTAGCTCTTGACGGTTGCGATCGAGCGGCGGGCGAAGCGCTCGATGTCGTTGGGATTGTCCTGTTCCATGACAAAGTATTTCGCCGCGCTCTTGGCCCGCAACACCTTGATCAGGTCCGCCCAGTCGATCGTGCCGTGGCCGACATCCGACCAGCCATCCTCATCCAGCCCCTCACCCGGCTTCGCCATGTCCTTGACATGCACGGCGACGATGCGCTTGCCGTGCTTTTCGATCCAGGGCAGCGGGTCGGCGCCGCCGCGCACCACCCAGGCAACGTCCATTTCCCAGCCAATGTCGGGGGCGGAGGACAGGATATGATCCTGCGGCAGCGAGCCGTCGGCGAGCGCCTTGAACTCGAAATCATGGTTGTGCCAGGCAAAACCATAGCCGGCCTTCGAGGCCACCTCGCCGACCTTGGCCAGGCGCTCGCCGAAGCCGCGCCAGCCGGCGGTATCGGATGGCCTGTCCTCCGCCATCAGATAGGGGCAGATCAAGAGCTTGACGCCGAGCGTTTCGGCGATCCGGCGCACGCCGTCGAAATCCTTCTCCAGCGCATCGATGGAAAAATGCCCGGTCGGCATGGCAAGGCCGTTCTTGTCGAGTTCGGCGCGGAAGGCCTTGGGATCGTCATAGACGCCGCCGAAGCCTTCGACCTCGGCGTAACCGAGCTTGCCGAGCATTTCGAGCACATCGGTCCAAGGCAAGAAATTGCGGGCGCTATAAAGTTGGAATGACCAGTTCATCGTCTCTGTCCGTTCTGCTTGGGGATTGTCTTTGGGAGGATGGTCTTCTTGGGAGCTACATGCGGTTGCCGGATGGGATATCGAACAGCGAGGCGCGGGCGGGGTCAAAGCCGATCCGAACCGGATCGCCATTGCGCAGCGTCTTTTCCGCCTCGACGCGGAAGGAGAAATTGCGGTCGCCGAGCTTCGTCCACACCAGCGTGTCGGAGCCCATCGGCTCGACGATTTCGACGGCGGCGTCGGTGGCGAAGGGCATGGAGTTCGCGGCCTCGCCAAAGGCAACGTGCTCCGGCCGGATCCCGAACACGCAAGGCCCGCTCTTGTTGCCGGCGCCGTCGAAGCCGTAGCGATCGAGCGGTATGGTCAAATCCCCGGTCTTGAACACCGCCGTCGTGCCAGCCTCCAGCTGCCCCTCGACGAAATTCATCGCCGGCGAGCCGAGGAACCCTGCAACGAACCGGTTGACCGGACGGTTGTAGATGGTCTGCGGCGCGTCGAGCTGCTGGATGACACCGCCCTTCATCACCGCGATGCGATCGGCCAGCGTCATCGCCTCGATCTGGTCGTGGGTGACGTAGATCATCGTGTTCTGCAGCTTGCGGTGCAGAAGCTTGATCTCGACGCGCAGCTCCGAACGCAGCTTGGCATCGAGATTGGACAGCGGTTCGTCGAACAGGAAGACATCGACATCGCGCACCAGCGCCCGCCCGATCGCCACGCGCTGGCGCTGGCCGCCCGAGAGTGCCGCCGGCTTGCGCTGCAAAAGCGGCTCGATCTGCAGGATCTCGGCGGCACGCGCGATGCGCTTGGCGATTTCGTCCTTGGCGATGCCGGCGACACGCAGCCCGAAGGACAGGTTCTTCTCCACCGTCATCTGCGGATAGAGCGCATAGGACTGGAAAACCATGCCGATGCCGCGGTCCTTGGGCTCTTCCCAGGTGACGTTCTTGCCCTTGATGAAGATGCAGCCTTCCGAAATGTCGAGCAGGCCGGCAATGCAGTTGAGCAAGGTCGACTTGCCGCAGCCGGAAGGTCCGAGCAGCACGATGAACTCGCCTTCGGCGACATCGAGGTTGAGCGTCTGCAGCACCGAGACCGCGCCGAAGTTCAGCGACAAGTCCTGGATCGAAACGCTGGTGCCGTTCGCCGCCATCGCCATCACCCTTTCACCGCGCCGGCGGCAATGCCGCGCACGAACAATTTGCCGGAAATGAAATAGACGACCAGCGGCACCAGGCCGGTCAGGATGGTGGCGGCCATGTTGACGTTGTATTCCTTCACGCCCTGCACCGAGTTGACGATGTTGTTGAGCTGCACCGTCATCGGATAGGTGTCGGGACGGGTGTAGACGACGCCGAACAGGAAGTCGTTCCAGATGCCGGTCACCTGCAGGATGATGGCGACGACGAAGATCGGCAGCGACATCGGCAGCATGATGCGCAGGTAGATGCCCCAGAAGCCGGCGCCGTCGACGCGCGCCGCCCGGAACAGCTCCTCCGGCATCGAGGTGAAATAATTGCGGAACAGAAGCGTCAGGATCGGCATGCCGAAAATGGAATGCACGATCACCAGGCCTGTAAGGCTGCCATAGAGGCCGATCTCGCGCAGGATGATGACGATCGGATAGATCATCACCTGATAGGGAATGAAGGCGCCGACGATCAGGATGACGAAGAATGTGTCGGCGCCCTTGAAGCGCCAGTTGGCCAGCGCGTAGCCGTTCACCGAGGCGATGGCGATCGACAGGATCACCGAGGGAACGGTGATGCGCACCGAGTTCCAGAAACCGCGCGAAAGCCCGTCGCAATTGAGGCCGGTGCAGGCCTGCGACCACGCCTTGACCCAGGGCTCGAAGGTGATCTCGAGCGGCGGCGAGAAGATGTTGCCGAGGCGGATTTCCGGCATGCCCTTGAGCGAGGTGACGACCATCACATAGAGCGGCAGGAGGTAGTAGAGCGCCACGACGATGAGCGTACCGTAGAGGAAAATGTTGCGGCGCGAGAACACGTGTCGCGGCTTCGGTCCGCTCGGTCCGGAGACGCCGGCTTGCGGGTTTGACGACGTGGCGGACAAGGAGACGGCATGGTCAGACACGCTTGCGGCCTCCGAATTCGAGATAGGCCCACGGCACGATGACGATCATCACCGACAGCAGCATCATGGTCGAGGCGGCAAAGCCCTGGCCGAGATTCTGGGCGAAGAACATGTAGTCGTAGACATATTTTGCCGGCACTTCGGAGGCGATGCCGGGACCGCCGCTGGTCTGCGCAACGACGAGGTCGTAGACCTTGACGATGCCGGACGCGATGATCACCAGCGTGGTGATGAAAACCGGCCGCATCATCGGGATGATGATGAAGAGATAGGTCTTCCACATGGGTATCCCGTCCACCCGTGCGGCCTTCCAGATATCCTCGTCGATGCCGCGCAGGCCCGCCAGCATCAGGCACATGATCAGTCCCGTGCCTTGCCAAAGCGCGGCGATCGATATGCCGTAGATGACGATGCTGGAATTGTAGAGCGGATTGAAGTCGAAGCTGGTCCAGCCCAGGCTTCGCACCACTCCCTGAACGCCGAAATCCGGATTGAGCAGCCACTGCCAGACAAGGCCGGTGACGATGAAAGACAATGCGAAGGGGTAGAGGAAGATGGTGCGGAACGTGTCCTCGAAACGGATCTTCTGGTCGAGCAGGGCTGCCAGCAGAAACCCGATCACCAGCGAGAACACCAGTGAGATCACGCCGTAGATCAAGAGATTCTCGATCGAGATCAGCCAGCGCGGCGTCGCCCAAAGCCGGTAATACTGGTCGAGCCCGACGAAATTCAACCGCGGCAGGAGCTTTGAATTGGTGAAGGAATAAAGCACCGTCCACGCCGTGCCGCCGACGAACACCACCACGGCGGTGAGCACCATCGGGATCGAGGCGATTTTCGCGTTGAGATTGCGGAAAAGCCGGTTGGGGCGTTCGCTGTTGCTCATCTCGGCAGCCTCGCTGGGACAATAAGAGCCTCACGCTCCCGACCCTCGATGGACAAGGGCCGGGAGCTGGCGGGGGCGCCTGAGATCAATCGGCGGAAGCGATGATGTCGGCGAAGCGCTTCTGCGCCTCTTCGAGGGTCATGTCGGGCTTGGCGAAGAACTCCGAGAACAGGTCCTCCTTCTGCTTCTGGCTGTCCTGCGAGAGCAGTTGGTCCGTCCACGGGATGACCGCGCCCTTGGCCAGGATGGCGAGGCCCTTCTTCATGCAGTCATTGGCCGCGGCGAGGTCGACGTCGCCGCGCACCGGCAGCGAACCCTTCTTGAGGTTGAAGGCGACCTGGGTCTTGGGATCGAGCAGGGTTTCGGCCAGTACTTCCTGCGCCTTGGCCTTGTCGGCATCCTTGAACAGCGGGAAATAGAAGGCGTCGCCGCCCGTGGCGATGACCTCGTTCAGGCCAAGGCCGGGAAGACAGGTATAGTCCTTGCCGGCGGTCTTGCCGGCGACCTGGAACTCGCCCTGCGCCCAGTCGCCCATGATCTGGCCGCCGGCCTTGCCGGTGATGACCATGTTGGTGGCCTGGTTCCAGTCCTGCACATTGGTGTTCTTGGCCATCTTGCGCGCATCGTCGGCCGCCTTGAAGACCTTGGCGACTTCGGGACCGGCTGCGAACTTGGCGTCCTTGTCCTTGTAGACCTTGAGGAAGGTGTCGGTTCCGCCGACCGCGGCAAGCAGCACGTCGAAGGCGCCCGATGCCTGCCAGGCCTGCCCACCGACCGCGAGCGGCACGATGCCTGCCTTCTCCAGCGCCGGGGCCGCGGCCACATATTCATTCCAGTTCTTCGGCACCGGCACGCCGGCCTTCTCGAAGGCCGCGTTCGACAGCCACAGCCATTGCCAGGAATGGATGTTGACCGGAACGCAATAGATCTTGCCGCCGATCGTGCAACTGTCGAGCAGGCTCTTGGGCCGCACCACTTCCGTCCATTTGCCCTTGGTGGCGACATCGGTGAGGTCGCGCATCAGGCCGGCCTGCACCAGTTCTTCCGCCTGCCGGCCATGATTGAATTGGGTGGCTCCCATCGGATCGCCGCCCGTGATGCGGCTGATCATGATCGGCCGCGCCGTACCGCCGGATCCGGCGATGGCACCGTCGACCCAGTGATTGCCTGTGGCGTCGAATGCCTTGGCGAGTTCGGCGACCGCCGCCGCCTCGCCACCGGAGGTCCACCAATGGGTGACTTCCAGATCGGTCGCGGCCGCCGGCCCGGCAACGTTGAGCGCAACTGTCGCGGCAAAGGCAGCGGTCAGGAATTTGTATCGCATTTCGGCTTCCTCCCAGAAATCTGAAACGTTACAGATTTTCGATACGGCAATTGCGCCGATGGTGCAACCCCGGCCGTGCGGATGACCTTACATTTTTTCGAAGCGCGAATAAATTCTTGGAGCCCGCCGCGTGTGGTGCATCGCAACACGCCGGGATTGCAGTGCAAAACGGTCAATTTTCCTGTAAAACTCGGCAAAGTCGCCGCGAAGACGGCATTTCGCCTTGGATTCCCAAGAGAATTTGCCCGCCAGATATCCGCAGCCATACTGGCGGACGACAAGCCGAGATTGGCAATCTGTAACGTTTCAGTATATTGCAGCCACACAAGGCCTGAAATCACGCCGGATTGCGGATTGCGGCGATTGCCGACCCGGCCTGCGGCTGCTATGCGCCTGACGGGCGGGAAGAATGGACAAACAGCGGACGAAAAAAACCGAAGAGGCGTCGGCGCAAGAACGGCCGACGCTGAAGACGCTTGCCTTCATGACCGGGCTCGGCGTCACCACCGTATCGCGCGCCCTGAAGGATGCCCCGGAGATCGGCGCCGAGACCAGGCGCCGCGTCCAGCTCGTCGCCAAGCAGATCGGCTACCGGCCCAACCGCGCCGGCGTGCGCCTCAGGACCGGCAAGACCAATGTCATCAGCCTCGTGCTCAACACCGAGCAGGAGATCATGAGCTTCGTCTCCGACATCATCTATGGCGTCACCGAAGTCATCGCCGACACGCCCTACCACTTGATCGTCACACCCTATTCGCGCTCGCAGGATCCGCTGGATCCGGTGCGCTATCTCGTGGAGACCGGTTCGGCCGACGGCGTCATCATCTCGCGCACGCAGCCGAACGATCCCCGCGCCCGCTACATGCTGGAGCGGGGGATACCCTTCGCCACGCATGGCCGCACCGATATGGGGCTGGTTCATCCCTACCATGATTTCGACAACTACGCCTTCGCGGCCGAGGCCGTGCGCCATCTCGCCGGCATGGGTCGCCGCCGGCTCGCTTTGGTGACGCCGCCGGCCGGTTTGAGCTACTACCGCCATACGGTCGACGGCTTTGCCGACGCGCTGAGCGAAGTCGGCGCCAGCGAGGTGCCGTTCAACACCATCTCGATCGACCATTCGATCGAACAGATCAGGATGAGGACCGCGCAGCTGATGCGGCGCGATATCAGACCGGACGGCATAATCAGCAGCGCCGCCGCCGCGACGCTCGCCATCGTCGCCGGTATAGAGGATGCCGGCTTCAAGCTCGGCCGCGACGTCGACGTGGTGTCGAAGCAGTCGTCGGATCTGCTGCATCTGTTCCGGCATGAATTGCTGGTCGTCAACGAAGATTTCCGGCTGGCCGGCTCCGAGCTTGCGCGCTCGGTGCTCGGCTGGATCGGCGGCACCGCGCCCGGCTCGCTGCAGAGCCTGAGCGAGCCGAAGGGCGTTGTGGCCTATCGGCGCTCAGGCGACTAACGCGCCGCGCCGCTGCCCCAAGGGCCGTGGAACGCACCCTGCTCGCCGATGCGCTCGAAACCATGCGCACCGAAGAAGTCGCGCTGCGCCTGGATCAGGTTCGAGGTGCCGCGGCCCTGGCGATAGCTGTCGAAATAGGCAAGCGCCGAAGACAGCGCCGGCACCGGCGTCCCGGCTTCGGAAGCCCTCGCCACGATGCGCCGCAGCGACGGATGCGCCTCCTGCATCAAGCTGATGAAAGCCGGCGCCATCAGCAGGTTGGTCGAAGCGCCGCCACTGCTGAAGGCCTCGGCCATTGTGTCGAGCATTTGCGAGCGGATGATGCAGCCGGCGCGCCAGATCTTGGCGATGGTCGGCATCGGCAGGTTCCAGTTGAACTCCTTCGAGGCGCCGGCCATCACGGCAAAGCCCTGCGCGTAAGCAGCAATCTTGCCGGCGAACAGCGCCAGTTCGAGGTCTCTCAGCAGCGTATCCTTGTCGCCAGAAATTTTCGTCACGCCGATATTGCCATAGGCCTTTTCGGCTGCCTGCCGTTCGTCCTTGATCGACGACAGCACGCGCGCCGCCACCGCCGCCTCGATCGCGGTCGCCGGAATGCCGAGCTGCTGCGCCTCGATGACGGACCATTTGCCGGTGCCCTTCTGGCCGGCGCGATCGAGGATGATGTCGACCACCGGCTTGCCGGTCTTCGGATCGTCGGCGGCGAGCACCTTGGCGGTGATCTCGATCAGGTAGGAATTGAGCCGGCCCTTGTTCCAGTTGGAAAATACCGTGCCGATCTCCTTCGGCCCCATGCCCAGGCCATCGCGCAGGATACCGTAGATCTCGGCAATCATCTGCATGTCGGCATATTCAATGCCGTTGTGGATGGTCTTGACGAAATGCCCGGCGCCGTCCGTACCGAGCCAGGCGGCACACGGCTCGTCCTTGAACTTGGCGGAGATGGCGGTCAGCACCTTCTCGACACGCTTCCAGGAGTCTTCGGTGCCGCCGACCATGATCGACGGCCCATGGCGCGCGCCTTCCTCGCCGCCCGAGACGCCCATGCCGATGAAGGTCAAACCCGAGCCGGAGAGCTCGGAGAAGCGCCGCATCGTGTCGCGGAAATTGGCATTGCCGGCATCGATGACGATGTCGTTGGCCGACAGCACGCCGCGCAGCGCTTCGATCTGCTCGTCCACCGGCTTGCCGGCCAGCACCATGATAATGATCGGGCGCGGCGGCCGGATCGCCGCGGCAAGCTCTTCCAGGCTGTAACAGGGGACGACCATGTCCCTGAGCGCACCGGCATTCTCGACGAAGGCGTCCGTGCGTGCCTTGGTGCGGTTGAAGACGGCGATGCGGTGCCCGTGTTCGGCGATGTTCAGCGCCAGGTTGGAGCCCATCGTGCCAAGGCCGATCAGGCCGATTTCGGCTTTTTCCATCGTTTCTTCCCTGCTTTCGGATCGCTTTGTTGAGGCCGTGTTTTGCGGGCGATGATTGACGAGCGTTTCAAGCCGCGTCAACCGCCTCGCCGAATTGTGTTATAGCCGCACGCGGACGTTTCCCGTTCGACAATGGTATCACATCCGTGAGTTACGGCCTGATGTCGATCGGCGCCTCGATCTTCACCACGTCGAAGTCCGAGACCAATATGTCTATGCGCACCGTCCAGCGGCCGGGAACCGGGATCACGAGGTTGTCGACACGCCAACTGCCGTCGCCTGGCTTGGTTGCCGCGCGCTTCAGCGGCTCGATGCCTGAATCGGGCTTCGACAGCACCAGCGTCACTTCCTTGGCATCGAGCGGTCCGAAATCCCCGGTCATGATGATCATCGAGGCGGAAACCGGCCCGGCATGGCCAGGCGTGATGCTGAGATCGGCCATCGCCTGCAGCGCGTGGATGTGGACCGAAACCGGTTGCGCCGCCGCGATCGCCAACGCCCGTGGCGGCGGTGTGAAGCGCCAGCCCGCGGCGACACCGAAGATCGCCAACACGATCAGCACTTCGACGCCGACCGAGCGGGTGAGCCTGCGTTGCACCTCGGTTGCGCCCGCCTCGGCCGAAGCGGTGAGCTTCCAGCGATTGACGGCGGCCAGCGTGAACAGGAAGACCAGCAGCGCGAGCTTGACCAGCAGCAGCAGGCCATAGGCAGTGTCGACCAGCGCCGAGGGCGTCCGCACCTGGATCACGGCCAACACGATGCCCGCCGCGGCAAGCAAGGCGACCACGGGCAGGATGGCCCATGAGAAGCGACGCAGGAATTCGACGGCGCCGGCCGCTTGACGCTTCAGCGCGAGACCGAGCGGCACCAGAGCGCCCGCCCAGAACGCGATACCGGCGCCATGCACGAAAACCAGCGGCCGTGTCAGCCATTGCGGCTCGGCCGCACTTGCGTGGCCGCTTGCGGCAAGTGCCGCGCCCACACCCGCCAGCCCGGCAAGGGCAAGTGGCCTGGCAGCCGCGCGCGGTGCGGCCAGCGACACCAGGCCAAGTCCCAGCGCTATCAGGGCGATCAGCGCCGTCCAGCCGAAACTGGTCCCAAGACCGGTGCGCCAGACGACCGGCTGCGCCAGATGGGAGAGCGGCGCGCCGAGCGCATCGAGGCCTTGCAAGCCCAGCGACAGCGGCGCCGCCACCAGTCCGCACAGGATCGCCCCGGCAACAAAGCGCTGACCGGCACGGCCATCCCCGGCCAGCCAGGCAAGGGCGAAAGCGCCGCCAATGCCGAAGAAAAGACCTGCATAGAGAAGGACCTTGCCGATCCAGATCGCTGACCGCAGCGGCCAGTCGATCGCTTCGGAGACGTCCGGCGGCTCGCTTGGCGCACCTATGGAAAACAAGAGCGAGCCGCCGACCGGATGGCCGTCGGCGGAAATGACGCGCCAGCTCAGCACATGCGTGCCCGAATTGAGCGCCCGCGGATTGTCGATCTCGACCGTCTGCTCGCTGAGGCGGAAGGATGTCAGCGCAACCGGCGTGCCGTCGGGCCTCACCAGCGTCAGCACCAGCGGCGAGACCGGCTCGCTGAAGGTCAGCGAGAACCGCGCCGGCGCCTGTGCCAGCACGGCGCCGTCGGCCGGGTCGGTCTTGATCAGCGCCGCATGGGCAAGGGCCTGGCTTGTCGAGGCCATGACGATGAACGCGATGACCATCGCGAAAAGCCCACAGGGCCAGCCGAATCGCTTGCTGGTCGTTGCGGGCCTTTGAAGTGGGGATCTCTCGTTCATGCTGTCGCCATGGAATTGGCGGCGCACCTTGCCGACAGGCGCGCCGCCAGAAAATCATTTCTTCGGCGTGAGCTTGATGCCGGGCGCCGGGTTCTCAAGCGCGTCCTCATCCTGTCCGGCCGCCGGAACCTCTATCCAGCGGGCGGCGGCATCGCCGCATTCCTGCACCACCGGGAAGTAGAGTTTCTGGCCGGCGGGCAAATCCGCCGTCAGCGTCGCCCGGAAGACGAACTCGTCGTAGAATTCATCCGGCAGATTGCCGCCGCTCCAGTCGATTTCCTTCACCCCGTCGGCCACCGCCTGGCCGTAGAGCTGGTACGACTTCTCGTACTTGCCCTTCTTGGTCTGCAGCGTCCAGCCAGGCTTGGGCATCGGCTTGACCGCGATCACCCCTTCCGGAATCTGCACGCGTACGGCGGTCGTCGCCTTGCCGTCGCAACCATGCGGCACGCGCAGCACTGCCTTGTAGGTCGAGCCGACCGCCGCCTCCTGGGTCTCGAGCGTGATGTGCGGGAAGGCGGCATTTGTCCCCAGCACGAGAAACGCGCCGGCCGCCAAAAGATATCTGATCATGATGGTCCCTCTGATGTCGAAATTGGTGGATCGGCACGCTCAATTGGCGTGGTCGTCCGTGCCACCCGTTTCGCCCATGCCCTCGACGGCGAACTCGACGCTGACCTTACCGGCCTTCTCGAAGGTCAGCGTGGCGGCGAATTTTTCGCCCTGCTTGGGTTGCCGCTTCAGGCCGATGAACATCAGGTGATAGCCTCCGGGCGCGAGCGCCACCTTGCCGCCTGCCGGGATTTCCAAGCCACCGTCCACTGGCCGCATGGTCATCACGCCGTCCTTGACGCCCATCTCGTGCAGTTCGGCCTTTTCCGAGATGTCGGAGGTAATCGACAGCAACCGGTCCGGCGTGCTGCCATTGTTGGTGATGGTGAAATAGCCGCCGGCCACCTTGGCGCCGGTCGGCGTGGCACGCGACCACGGATGCCCGATCTCGAGATCACCGAGTTTGAATTCATGCGCCAGGACAGTCTGGACGCCGCCGAGCATGATCACGAAAGCCAGGGCGGCAACGCCGAAACGTTCCTGGACGCGAGACAGAATGCGGCTGAACAAAGTGCCCGCCGCTATACGGAAAGAATGGGACATGGTTGCTCCATGACGTGATGATCGCGCCGTCGCCGGTCGCGAATGGTTTTGATCTTGGATGAGTACGCTCGCGAAAGGTTCCGCAAGCAAGCAGGCTCAACCCGCCAGCGGCGGCGCGCGCGGGTTCGACGGGGAGCGTTCGCGGGCGAAGTCGAGATGCGTGGCCGCCGGGAAGACAAAGGCGACGGTCTCGAAGGAAAAGGACGCAAGTGCAAGCCCGGCATCGGGCGGCGGCGCATAGGCCGGCGAAAACATGCTGCAGCCAAGTGTGCAGCAGGCCGGCAGGTGGGACGGATGCTGGTCGCCGCCGGGAAGCTGGGAGGCGCCGTCGTGGGTACAGATGACGTTGCCGAAGGCGTCGAGCTGCGCGGCACTCGACACGGTGCTGAAGGCGAACGCACCAAGTGTCGACTGGAGCAACAGCAAATAGGCCGCGACAAGCGCGACCGGAATGCTCCACCGTCTCCCCGGGCCGATCAAGCCATCTGCCTCTTCAAACAATCGATGACGATACCTAGCACGGCCGAGACAGGTCGAAAATCGCCAATTCGCTGCTGCGGCAACGCGGCAGGATCAGCTCTTTTGGGGTTGCCGGCTTTCCGGGATCGAGGTCAGCAATGTCTGGCGTGCCGACTTCAGATGCTTGCGGCAGGCTGCATCGACCTTGCCGAGGTCGCGCGACTTGAGTGCCTCGATATAGAATAGATGCTCGCCGATCGCGACTTCGTTGCGCTCGCGTTCCTGCGCCTTGTTCCACTGGTAATGGTAATGGAAGATCATGGCGATGACGTCGTAGAAATCAACGATGAAGCGGTTGTGCGATGCGCGATGGATGAGCCGGTGGAAGCGCTCGTCCAGCTCCGAGAACTCATTGAAGCGCGTTGCGATCTCGCGCGCCAGAGCGCGGTGTTCCTCCTCCAGCCGGTCGAGATCCCCCCAGACCGGACTATCCCGCGGCAGCGCGGTGAACGCGGCGGCCGAGCGCAATTCGAATATCTCGCGGATCTCGGTCAGTTCCAGCGCGAAGGCGCGTGTAAAACCTTTCAGCACCCAATGGCTGTTGCGGCGTTTCTCGATCAGGCCGAAACGGGAGAAGCGGATCAGGAACTCGCGCACGCTGGTGGTGCCGACACCGATCTCACGCGCCAGTTCGAGCTCGTTGATCTGCATGCCGGCCTCGGCGCCGCCGGCAAGCAGCCTCCGCATGAACGACCGCTCGATGATCTCGGCCAGTGTGTCGGTCTCTTCCTCGGGGAAGAAATCGTCGGGATGCGGGTCGCGCAGCACCGTCTTGGCGCGCTTGTTCCAGGCGATCAGCCCGGTTTCCTCCATACGCGCCAGGATGCTGCGGACGGTCGTGCGGCTGACGCCGAGCAGCGCGCCCAGCTCGGGTTCCGACGGCAGGCTGCGCGTCTCGTCGAGCAGCCTGAGGCACCGGTTGTAGGCATCCTTGTAGACGTTGTTGCTCTTCGACATCCCTGACCCATTCATCCCCGCGCTTGCGGCGGCCGGCTTGAAGCGCAATATGATCTTCCCAGGATCCTGAAAGCAGGAATCGCTTTCACTGGTCAGGCTCATTGTTTCCAGCGCCACCAAGGGCCGACCCGAGCGAAAAAACAATTGACGCAAAACTGTTTTTTCACGATAAAAGACATTAGCTCTTAACAGGCGCGTGTCAATCCGCGCATCCCAGGATCACCCAGGAAACGCCCGTGAACGCCTCGAACACCATTCTTCTATCTCCCGCCGACAATGTCGCCGTTGCCAATGGCCGTATCGAGATCGGCACCACGCTGCCGGGCGGCGCGCTCGCTGCCGCCGTCATCGAGCCTGGCCACAAGGTGGCGATCAAGCCGATCGCCGCGGGTGAAGCCGTGGTCAAATACGCCCAGGCGATCGGCCGCGCCACACAGGACATCGCGCCGGGCGAGCACGTCCATTCGCACAATCTGGTTTTCGAGGCCGGCCGGCTGCCGGTGGTGCCGCCGAGCGAAGCCGAGCACGCAACCGAAGCTGACCGCGCCCGCACTTTCATGGGCTATCGCCGCGCCGATGGCCGCGCCGGCACGCGCAACTTCATCGGCATCATCGCCAGCGTCAATTGTTCGGCCACCGTCTGCCATTCGATCGCCGACACCGCCAACAGGACGTTGCTGCCGAAATATCCCGGCATCGATGGCTTCGTGCCGATCGTCCATGGCCAGGGTTGCGGCATGAGCGGCACCGGCGACGGCATGATGGTGCTGCACCGGACCTTGGCCGGCTATGCCCGCCATCCGAATTTTGGCGGCGTGCTGATGGTCGGCCTAGGCTGCGAGGTCAACCAGCTCACCCTCTACGGCCAGAAGGGTGCCGCCGCCGGCAAGCGCCACTTCAACATCCAGGATGCCGGCGGGTCGCGCAAATCGGTGGAAAAGGCGATGGGCGTGCTGGCCGAGATATCAGAGGAAGTCGGGCAGTTGAAGCGCGAGCCGATTCCGGTCAGCGAGATCGTCGTCGGCCTGCAATGCGGCGGCTCCGACGGCATGTCTGGCATCACGGCCAATCCGGCGCTGGGCGCGGCGGTCGACATTCTCGCTGGCGTCGGCGGCATCGGCATCCTCTCCGAGACGACGGAAATTTATGGCGCCGAGCATCTGCTCGCCTATCGCGCGGCGACGCCCGAGGTCGCCAAGAAGCTCGATGGCTATGTGAAATGGTGGGAAGATCACGTCGCCAAGCATGGCGCCTCGATCGACAACAACCCCTCGCCCGGCAACAAGCGCGGCGGCCTCACCACCATCCTGGAAAAGTCGCTCGGTGCCGTCGCCAAGGGCGGCCAGACGCCGCTCAACGGCGTGTTCGGCTATGCCGAGAAGGTCACCGGCAACGGGCTGGTGTTCATGGACACGCCCGGTTACGACCCGGTCTCGGCCACCGGACAAGTCGCGGGCGGCGCCAATGTCATCGTCTTCACCACCGGCCGCGGCTCCTGCTTCGGCTGCCGGCCGACACCCTCGATCAAGGTCGCCACCAACTCGACCATGTATCACCAGATGGAAGAGGACATGGACGTCAATTGCGGTGTCATCGCCTCCGGCGAAAAGACCATCGCCGGCATGGGCCGCGAGATCTTCGAACTCATCGTCGAGACGGCTTCGGGCCGCAAGACCAAGAGCGAGGATTTCGGCTATGGCGACAACGAGTTCGTGCCCTGGCATCTCGGCGCGACACTCTGAAATTCAAGCAATATCTGATAAACTTGCCGGGCTGGACAACGGCCGGGAACGGGGAGGTTGTGCATGGAAAGACGCCGCATCGGCCAGACAGCGCTGGAGGTCACAGAGATCAGCTTTGGCGGCGCCGCGATCGGCGGCCTCTACCGCGCCTGTTCGCGCGAGGCGGCGATGGAAACGCTGCAAGGCGCCTGGGAGGCGGGCTTGCGCTATTTCGACACCGCGCCCTTCTACGGCTTCGGCCTGTCGGAGCGTCGCTTCGGCGACTTCCTGCGCTACAAGCCACGCGATTCCTACGTGCTTTCGACCAAGGTCGGCCGCCTGTTCCGCCCGGTGCCGGAAGACCAGGTTCCCGACCACTCCTATGTCGATCCGCTGCCCTTCGCGCTGGATTACGACTATTCCTATGACGGCATTATGCGGTCGGTAGACTTCAGCTATGCGCGCCTCGGGCTAAACAGGATAGACATCCTGTATGTGCACGACATCGGCGTCTACACGCATGGTGTCGAGAAGACCAAGCTGCATTTCCGCCAGTTGATGGATGGCGGGCTCAAGGCGCTTGAGGAGTTGAAGCGGGCCGGTACGATTTCCGCCTATGGGCTCGGCGTCAACGAAGTCCCAATCTGCCTTGACGTGATGCGCCGGGCGCCGCTCGACTGCATCCTGCTCGCCAGCCGTTATTCCTTGCTCGACCGCAGCGCGGAAGCCGAACTGCTGCCGCTGTGCCGTGCGCAACAGACGTCGCTGGTGATCGGTGGCGTTTTCAACTCGGGCATATTGGCGACCGGGCCGGTGCAAGGCGCCCATTTCGACTACCAGCCCGCCAGCCACGATGTGCTCGACCGTGTCGACGCCATGGAGAAGATCGCCGGTGAAGGCGGTTATCCGCTGCCGGCGGCCGCGTTTCAGTTTCCCTTGCACGAGCCAGCCGTCGCCACCGTGCTGACCGGCACGGCAAAATTGGCGAACCTGACGCGCAACCTCGAACTGCTCGATATCGACGTGCCGGAGACGGAATATGCCAAGTATCGTCCCTACACGGTGGTGCAGGAACTGGCTTGAGGCCCCGTACTTCGCGATGTCCATAGGGTCAGGGGCCGACTTCACAATGTCGCGATCCAGAAAAGAACGAACATTCCATATTGACTGGCAAATGGAATTAATATTCCATACGTTCTCGGAACGGAAACGGGAGCGCCTGACTACGACAAGGGAAGGAGCCGCGCTGGTAGGCGAGGCATTGTCAGGCCTTTGGAGGACTGACTGGAAACACCGCTTGCATCGGCTGGATCGATGCACTATCAAAACAGTGCAACTGTTTTTTATTGATAAAGTTCCGTTTGGGCCACGCCTATCCGAACGGAGCTAAACCTTCACCAGGCGACTTAGGGAGGAACCTAATGAAATTCGTGACCAGCCTTCTCAACCGCCGCGCTTTCGTGGCCCTGGCAGCAGCGTCGATGCTTGCCGGCGCGATGCATTCCGCGCCCGCCTCGGCGGCCGACGTGACCATTCCGATCATCGTCAAGGATACGACCTCTTTCTACTGGCAGATCGTTCTGGCCGGCGCCCGCAAGGCCGGCAAGGATCTCGGCGTCAATGTGCCGGAGCTCGGCGCCCAGGCTGAAACCGACGTCAACGGCCAGATCTCGATCCTCGAAAACGCCGTCGCCAGCAACCCGGCCGCCGTCGTCATCTCGCCGACCGAGTTCAAGGCGCTCGGCAAGCCGATCGACGAGGCGGCCTCCAAGGTCAAGGTCATCGGCATCGACTCTGGCGCCGACTCCAAGGCCTTCACCTCCTTCCTGACCACCGACAACGTGCAGGGCGGCCGCGTCGCCGCTGACGGTCTCGCCGCCGCCATCGGTGCCGCCAATGGGGGCAAGGTCGAAGGCAAGGTCGCGCTGATCACGGCGCTTCCCGGCGCTGGTTCGCTCGAGCAGCGCAAGCAAGGCTTCATCGAACAGATCAAGGCCAAGTATCCGGGCCTCGAGCTTATCGCCGACAAATACGCCGACGGTCAGGCCACCACCGGCCTCAACATCGCCACCGACCTGATCACCGCTAATCCCGACCTCAAGGGCATCTTTGCCTCCAATCTGATCATGGCGCAGGGCGTCGGCCAGGCGATCGCCGAGAACAACCTTGCCGGCAAGGTCGGGCTGATCGGCTTCGACAGCGACGAGAAGCTGATCAAGTTCTTGAATGATGGCGTCATCTCCGGCCTCGTCGTCCAGGACCCGTACCGGATGGGCTATGACGGCATCAAGACCGCACTCGCCGCGTCGAAGGGCGAGAAGGTCGAGGCGAATGTCGACACCGGCGCGAACCTCGTTACCAAGGCCAATATGAAGGATCCCAAGATCGACGCGCTGCTCAACCCGAAGCTCAAATAAGCAGCGTCGCGACAATCGTTTCCGGGGCGGCGTCGCCCCGGAAACATCCATCGGACGATTTGGAAATTCGCCTGCGTGCTTTAGGCTCCGCCTTCAAGATGCGTGTTCAAGACGCATCGCTGCGTACCCAACGATTGAGACCAATCTGGGAGGATTGTTATGACGTCGACGGCGCAGGAACTGCACCCGGCACCTACGCTGCAGCCGGGCAGGACGATCCTCGAACTCAACGGCCTCGAAAAGCGCTACCCCGGCACCCATGCGCTGAAGCCGGTGCACCTTGCCTTCAAAGCGGGCGAGATCCACGCCATTGTCGGCGAGAACGGCGCCGGCAAATCGACCCTCATAAAACTTCTGACCGGCGTCATGCCGCGTACCTCCGGCGAGGTCATCTGGGAGGGCAAGCCGGCGGCTTTGGCCACCCCGCACGAGGCGATGGCGCTGGGCATTAACGCCGTCCACCAGGAGGTGGTGCTGTGCCGCCATCTCACCGTCGCCGCCAACATGTTCTTAGGCGAGGAGGAGTCCCGCTTCGGCCTCCTGCAACAGCGCGCCATGGTCAAAGACGCGCAGAGGATCATCAACGGCCTCGGCTTCGACCTACCGGCGCATGTCATGCTCGGTGACCTCACCATCGGCCAGCAGCAGCTGATCGCGGCCGCCCGCGCCACCGTGCGCGGCACCAAGTTCCTGATCTTCGACGAGCCGACCGCCTACCTGACCCGCAAGGAGGCCGACCAGCTCTTCACCTTGATCCGCCGGCTGAAGTCGGAGGGCGTGACGATCATCTATATCAGCCATCGCATGGAGGAAGTGTTCGAGCTCGCCGATCGTGTTTCGGTGCTGCGCGACGGCACGCTGGTCGGCACCAGGAACATCAGCGAGACCAATGACGCCGAACTCGTCAAGCTGATGATCAACCGCTCGATCGAACAAATCTACCACAAGGATCATTTCACTCCGGGTGCCGCGATCGTCGAGGCCAGGAACCTCTCGGGCAAGGGCTTCGAAAACGTGTCGATGACAGTCCGTGCCGGCGAGATCGTCGGGCTCTACGGCCTGATCGGCGCCGGACGCAGCGAATTCGTCACCACGCTCTACGGCCGGCACAAGAAGTCGGCCGGCCAGGTCCTGTGGGAAGGCAAGGATGTCCAGATCAACTCCGAGCATGACGCGATCAAGCTCGGCATGGCGCTGGCGCCGGAAAGCCGCCGCGACCAGGGCCTTTGTCTCAACCTGCCGGTTGGCCTCAACCTCAATTTGCCGATCTACAAGCGCATCTCCCGCAACCTGTTGATCTCGAGCGCGAAAGAGAAGGCCGAGGCCGACCGCCAAATCGCCGGCCTCAGGATCAAGACCCCGACGCGCCATGCGTTGGCTTCCAGCCTTTCGGGCGGCAATCAGCAGAAGATCGTCATCGGCAAATGGCTGGCCCATGGCGCCAAGCTGTTCATCTTCGACGAGCCGACGGTTGGCGTCGATGTCGGCACCAAGGCCGAAATCTACCGCCTGTTCAGCGCGCTCTTGTCAAAGGGCGCCGGCATCATCCTGATCTCATCCTATTTGCCGGAAGTCTATGAACTGGCCGACACGCTGCACGTGTTCCGCCGCGGCAAGCTGGTGGCCACGCACGGCTTCCACACCGCCGATCACGAGGACATCCTCACACAGGCGCTCGCCGAGAAACAAGAAAAGTTGGGAGGAAAGACATGAGCACCGAGGCGATCCCTGCCGAAAAACCGAAGCGCAATTACAACGCCCTGTTCGGACTGACGCTGCTGGCGCTGCTGGTGCTGCTGTGGGTCATCCTGTCGTTATCCACATCGAGCTTCGCGTCGGCCAACAACATCTCGAATCTGCTGCGCCAGGGTTCGATGATCGCCATTTTGGCTGTCGGCCAGACCTTCGTCATCATCACCGGCGGCATCGATCTGTCCGTGGGCGCGGTGGTTGGCTTCGCAACCGTCATCGCCGCGATGTTGATCAACGCCGGCGTCCCGGTCTTCCTCGCCATCCTGCTCACCTTGCTGGTCGGCGTCGCCATCGGCCTCTTCCATGGTTTTGGCATCGTCAAGATGGGCCTGCCGCCTTTCATCATCACGCTGGCGACCCTGACGTCGCTGCGCGGCATTGGCCTCTTGATGACCAACGGCAATTCGATTTCGATCAACAATGATGCTTTCCAGGAATTCTCGCGCAACTCCTTCCTCGGCGTCCCTAATCTGTTCTGGATGGTCCTGCTGGTCGGCATACCCGCCTATGTCTTCCTGCATCACAGCCGCTGGGGCCGGTATCTGTTCTCGGTTGGGTCGAACGCCGAGGCCTCGCGCCTGTCCGGCGTTAACGTCCAGCGCACCATCTTCATGGCCTACACGCTGTCGGGTCTGTGCGCGGCGTTCGTCGGCGTGCTCTTGGCTTCGCGCATCGGCATCGGCAACCCGACCCAGGCCGAAGGGTGGGAACTGCAGGCGATCGCCTCGTCGGTGATCGGCGGCACCTCACTGTTCGGCGCGGTCGGCTCGGTGCACGGGCCACTGCTCGGCGCCTTCATCCTGGCGACCATCAACAACGGCGCCAACCTGCTCAACGTCAACGCCTTCTGGCAGCGTGTCATCACCGGCGTGCTGATCATCGTCATCGTCTATTTCGATGGCCTGCGCCGCCGCGGCGGCAAGTAGTCAACGAACCGAAAATCGAACTCCGGCCCAGTATCAAAACGGGCCGGAGTTTTCGTAAACCCAAATTGGACCGAACCATGAAAGCCGTCGTCTGCCGCTCGCCCGGCGAACTCATTCTGGAAGACCGTCCCGCTCCCGGCTCGCCGCCTCCCGGCTGGGCACTGGTGGCGGTCAGCCATGTCGGCATCTGCGGCA
The DNA here is from genome assembly GCF_004791595.1 of Mesorhizobium sp. M8A.F.Ca.ET.202.01.1.1. Taxonomy (NCBI): domain Bacteria; kingdom Pseudomonadati; phylum Pseudomonadota; class Alphaproteobacteria; order Hyphomicrobiales; family Phyllobacteriaceae; genus Mesorhizobium; species Mesorhizobium sp. M8A.F.Ca.ET.202.01.1.1. Next base: position 35,738 of record NZ_SRUN01000009.1, read on the forward strand.
CCGACTATCACATCTTCGAGGGCAAGCACCCGTTCCTCGCCTACCCCCGCATCATGGGCCACGAAGTGTCTGGCACCGTCGTCGAAGTCGGCGAAGGAGCCGGTCTTGCGGTCGGCGAACCGGTGATCATCAACCCCTATCTCTCCTGCGGCAAATGCATCGCCTGCCGCCACGGCAAGCCCAATTGCTGTGTGCGCATCGAAGTGCTCGGCGTGCATCGCGATGGCGCCATGTGCGAACAGATCCTGGTGCCGACGCAGAACCTCTATCCCACCAACGGCCTGTCGCTCGCCGACGCCGCCGCCGTCGAATTCCTGGCCATCGGCGCCCATGCCGTGCGCCGCGCGCGTTCCGAGCCCGGTGCACGCACGCTGGTCATCGGCGCCGGTCCGATCGGCCTCGGCACCGCCATCTTCGCCCGCATCGCCAGGCTCGACGTCAGCTTGCTCGACATGAGCAGCGAAAGGCTGGGCTTCGCGTCAAGCGAGCTCGGCTTCTCAGTCCTTGACGGCTCACAAGCGCCGGTTGCCGATCTGGTGCGCGACGCGACTGGTGGCGAAGGCTTCGACGTGGTCTTCGACGCCACCGGCAACACCTCCTCGGTGCAATCGGCCTTCGCCCATGTCGCGCATGGCGGCACGCTTGTGCTGGTCAGCGTCGTCAAGGACGACATCGTCTTTTCCGATCCCGAGTTCCACAAGCGCGAGATGACGCTGGTCGGCAGCCGCAATGCGCTGCGCGCCGATTTCGATCATGTCGCCGCCTCGATCCGCAATGGCGCCGTGCCGCTGGCCAAGCTCGTCACCCACCGGACCACGCTGACCGATACGCCAGGGGATCTCGCACGCTGGGTCCATGAAAAGTCGGGCCTGATCAAGGCCGTGATCGAGATCGGATAGCCGGGGCGTTACAGCGCCGACAGCTTCAGCTCCACCCGCTCGGCCGGAAAACGTGACTCCGAAAACTGGATCGGCTGGCCGTCGGGCGTGACGTTGACCGCCACCGTGACCAGCACGATGGCGCCCGGCTGCAGATCGAGATCGGCAAGATCCGCGGCGTCGGCATGGCGCGCCGAGAGCACGGTCGATTGCCTGAGATAATCGTCGATGCCGAAACGCGCGAGCGACGCGGTGATCGAACCGGTCTGCGCCATCGCCTCGTCGATGCCGGCAAAGCGTCTGGCATCGAACCAGCTGGCAGCACGCGACACGGACCGTCCGTCGGCCTCGCCGCGTGTTTCCAGCCGCATCACGTCAGCGCCCCTGGCAAGGCCAAGACCCTCGGCGACACGCTGGCTGGCCGGCTCGATCGATGAAGAGAGCAGCACGATGTGTCGTTCCGACGTCTGTCCCTGCAGGCCCGCCGAGAAACGCGTACGCGCGCCGATCGGATAGGACAGCCGCTTGCGCGACAAGACGAACGTGCCGCGCCCTTGCTCGGCCCGCAGCACGCCCTCCTGCACGAGGGCCGATATGGCGCTGCGTACTGTGTGACGGTTGACGCCGTAGCGCTCGGCCAGCGCGACTTCGGGCGGCAGCGCGGCATTTTCGGCGAAATCGCCAATGGCAATCGCTTGCAGGATCCTGTCGGCGATCTGGCGCCATAGTGAAACACCGCTGCGCCGCTCGATGCTGTCGGCCGCTTGCTGCCCGATCATGTTTTGCCCCCGCCTGTCACGCACCCGTCATGGACTCGCGTTAGGGAATATGTATAATTTGTATAGTTGTCTATATCAATAGACAAATCTGGCGAAGAGGAAAGCTGCCGATGCGAGGACAGGAAGCCCGCGACCAGGCCGAGCGCAAAGCCGCCATGGCGACGCTGGCGCAATCCAGCGGCGACGACATCGTCCGGCTCTGGAACGAGGCCGGCCTGCCTTCGCAAGCCGAGCTGCTGCGCGGTCCCGAGACCGGCCTGGTCACGCTGCGTGGCCGCATCGGCGGCGGCGGCGCGCCCTTCAATGTCGGCGAAGCGACCGTTACCCGCGCCACGGTCCGGCTGCCGTCCGGACAGGTCGGTCATTGCTACGCGCTTGGCCGCGACAAGCAGAAGGCGAAGCTGGCGGCCATCGCCGACGCGCTCTGGCAGGACCCTGCCCGCCGCGCCGAGGTCGAGACCAGGCTCATTGCGCCCTTACGCTCGGCTCTGACCGTTGCCCACGAAAAACGCCGTGCCGAGACGGCGGCGACGAAAGTGGATTTCTTCACCATGGTTCGCGGAGAAGATTGATGGATATCGCGGCACAATCGATCGAGGGCGGTTTCGCCGATCCGGTCTTCAACGCACAGACCGTGTTTCGGGCAGTCATGGACGCCATGGCGCGGCCGGGCAGCGTCCAGCCCTTGCCGGGCCTGGCCCGCCCGCCGGCGCCGCTTTCGGCAACATCAGGCGCCATTGCACTGGCGCTCTGCGACAACGACACGCCGCTCTGGCTCGACCCGGCCCTGCACGCCTCCGCGGCGATCGGCTCCTGGCTTGGTTTCCACACCGGTGCGCCGCTTGCCAACACCCCGGCCGACGCGCATTTCGCGTTTGTTGCCACACCGGCCGAGATGATGGCGCTCGACGGTTTCTCACAAGGCACGCAGGACTATCCCGATCGATCGACAACGCTGATCCTGCAGGTCGGCGATCTCACTTCAGGAACCCCGCTGTTGCTCGAAGGCCCCGGCATCGAAACCAGCGCCACGATCGCGCCGGCACAAATGCCGCGCCATTTCGTCGAGCAGTGGAAGCAAAACAACAAGCGCTTTCCGCGCGGCGTCGACATCGTCCTCGCCACATCGCAAGGCGTAGCCTGCCTGCCGCGCACGACGCGCATCAAGACGATGGAGGCTTGAAGATGTATGTCGCGGTAAAAGGTGGCGAAGCCGCCATTGCCAACGCCCACGGCCTGCTTGCCGACCGCCGGCGCGGTGACCGCTCGGTGCCCGCGCTCCGCCTCGACCAGATCGTCGAGCAGCTGGCGCTGGGTGTCGACCGGGTGATGAGCGAAGGCTCGCTCTATGACCGTGAACTCGCCGCACTCGCCATCGTCCAGGCGCGCGGCGACATGATCGAAGCGATTTTCCTGGTGCGTGCCTACCGCACCACGTTGCCGCGCTTCGGTTACACCAGACCGATCGACACCAGCGCGATGCTGGTCGAACGGCGCGTCTCGGCGACTTACAAGGACCTGCCTGGCGGCCAGCTGCTTGGCCCGACCTTCGACTACACGCACCGCCTGCTCGACCCCGAGCTTGCCACCGGCGCCGATGTCGCCGAGCCCTTGCAGCGCGCCCGCGAAGCCGAGCCCATGCCGCGTGTCTCGGCCATCCTCGCCCGTGAAGGCCTGATCGAGCCCGATGGCAAGATGCCGCAGGATCACATCCCCGGCGACATCACCCGCGAGCCGCTGGAATTCCCGATGGCGCGCGACATCCGCCTGCAGGCGCTGTCACGCGGCGACGAGGGTTTCCTGCTGGCGCTCGGCTATTCCACGCAGCGCGGCTACGCCCGCAACCATCCCTTTGTCGGCGAGATCCGCATAGGCGAGGTCGAGTTGGAGCTTGACGTTCCCGAACTGCCCTTCGCGGTGCCGCTCGGCACGGTGCGGGTCACCGAATGCCAGATGGTCAACCAGTTCAAGGGCTCGGCCAAGGCGCCGCCGCAATTCACGCGCGGCTACGGTCTCGTCTTCGGCCAGAGCGAGCGCAAGGCAATGGCCATGGCGCTCTGCGACCGGGCGCTACGCGCCTCCGAGTTGGGCGAGGACGTCGTCGCCGCCGCGCAGGACGAGGAGTTCGTCATTTCGCATTCCGACAATGTCCAGGCGACCGGCTTTGTCGAGCATTTGAAACTGCCGCACTATGTCGACTTCCAGGCCGAACTCGACCTCGTGCGCCGCATGCGCGCCGAGTATGAGGCCCGCGAAAATCCAGCGAAGGCGGAAGAAACGAAGGAGGCAGCGGAATGACTGCGCAACCGACCGACATCGCCACCTACAACTTCGCCTATCTCGACGAACAGACCAAGCGGATGATCCGCCGCGCGATCCTCAAGGGCATCGCCATTCCCGGCTACCAGGTGCCGTTCGCCTCGCGCGAAATGCCGATGCCCTATGGCTGGGGCACCGGCGGCGTCCAGGTCACCGCCTCCATCATCGGCCCCGACGACGTGCTGAAGGTCATCGACCAGGGCGCCGACGACACCACCAATGCGGTGTCGATCCGCGCCTTCTTCAAGAAGGTCGCCAATGTCGCTGTCACCACCGACACCGCCACCGCCAGCATCATCCAGACCCGCCACCGCATCCCCGAGCATCCGCTGACCGCCGGCCAGGTGCTGGTCTACCAGGTACCCATTCCCGAGCCGCTGCGCTTCCTCGAGCCGCGCGAGACCGAAACGCGCAAGATGCATGCGCTGGAGGAGTATGGCCTCATGCATGTGAAGCTCTATGAGGACATCGCCAAGCACGGCCGCATCGCCACCACCTATGCCTATCCGGTCAAGGTCGAGGGCCGCTACGTCATGGACCCGTCGCCGACGCCGAAATTCGACAACCCGAAAATGCATCGCTCGCCGGCCTTGCAGCTGTTCGGCGCCGGCCGCGAAAAGCGCATCTACGCCGTGCCGCCCTTCACCGATGTGGTGAGCCTCGACTTCGAGGACCATCCGTTCGAGGTGCAGACCTTCGACCAGCCCTGTGCGCTGTGCGCGGCCGAGAACGTGTATCTCGACGAGGTCATTCTCGACGACCATGGCGGCCACATGTTCGTCTGCTCCGACACCGACCACTGCGAGAAGCGGCGTGAAGAGGGCCATCGCGGCCACCTTGCCCCCGAGACCCATCTAGCGCCAGCAAACATGGAGCCGGCACAATGACCGACGAACCGCTGCTGCGCGTCTCGGCGCTGTCGAAATTCTACGGCTCGCGTGTCGGCTGCGACAACGTCTCCTTCGACCTTTGGCCGGGCGAGGTCCTGGCGGTCGTCGGTGAATCCGGTTCCGGCAAGACCACGCTGCTCAACTGCCTGTCGACGCGGCTGCTGCCGTCCTCCGGCACCGCCAGCTACCGCATGCGTGACGGCCAGTTCCGCGAACTCTACCGCATGAGCGAGGCCGAGCGCCGCTTCCTGATGCGCACCGACTGGGGCTTTGTCCATCAGAACCCCGCCGATGGCCTGCGCATGACGGTTTCGGCCGGCGCCAATGTCGGCGAGCGTCTGATGGCGGTCGGCGACCGCCATTACGGCAAGATCCGCGCCACTGCGGTCGACTGGCTGTCGCGCGTCGAGATCGAGGAAGACCGCATCGACGACGAACCCCGCGCCTTTTCCGGCGGCATGCGCCAGCGCCTGCAGATCGCCCGCAACCTCGTCACCGGTCCGCGGCTGGTGTTCATGGATGAACCGACCGGCGGCCTCGACGTCTCGGTGCAGGCGCGCCTGCTCGACCTCCTGCGCGGCCTCGTCACCGACCTCGGCCTCGCGGCCATCGTCGTCACCCACGACCTCGCGGTGGCGCGCCTTCTATCGCAGCGCATGATGGTGATGAAGGACGGCCGCGTCGTCGAAAGCGGCCTCACCGACCGCGTGCTCGACGATCCGCGCGCGCCCTACACACAGCTTCTCGTCTCTTCCATTCTGCAGGTGTAACGATGCCGACCCCCCTCGTTGTCTCTGACGTCGCCAAAAGCTTCACCATGCATCTGCGCGACGGCATCAAACTGCCTGTCGTCTCCGGCGTCTCCTTCTCCATCAAGGCGGGCGAATGCACTGTGCTCGGCGGCCCCTCCGGTGCCGGCAAGAGCTCGATCCTGAAGATGCTCTACGGCAACTACGCCGTCGACGAAGGCCAGATCATCGTCACGCACGAGGACGGGCTGATCGATCTCGCCCATGCCAGCCCGCGCACCGTGCTTTCCGTTCGCCGGCAAACGATCGGCTATGTCAGCCAGTTCCTGCGCACCGTACCGCGAGTCTCGGCTCTCGATGTCGTCGCCGAGCCACTGGTTGAACGCGGCGAGCAGCGCGAGGCAGCCCGAGCCAAGGCCCGCGCCTTGCTGGCCCGGCTGAACCTGCCGGAAAAACTCTGGATGCTGCCGCCGGCAACCTTCTCCGGCGGCGAGCAGCAGCGCGTCAACATCGCGCGCGGCTTCATCACCGAGCATCCGATCCTGCTGCTCGACGAGCCGACCGCATCGCTCGACGCCACCAACCGCGACGTGGTGATCGAACTCATCGCCGCCAAGAAGCTGGCCGGCGTCGCCCTGCTCGGCATCTTCCACGACCACGATGTGCGCGAGGCGGTCGCCGACCGCATCATCGACGTCACCGCCTTCGCCCCGGGGAAACTCGCCGCATGACCAGGAAGCTGTCGGAGACGCCGCTGGTCCATCCGACGGCGGAGGTGCACAACTCGACGCTCGGTCGCTGGACCGAGATCGCCGACCGCAGCCGGGTCTCGGAAAGCGAACTCGGCGACTATTCCTACATGATGCAGGACTGCGCCGTCTGGTGCGCGACGATCGGCAAGTTTGCCAACATCGCGGCAAGCGTGCGCCTCAACGCCACCAACCATCCGACCTGGCGGCCGACGCTGCACCACTTCACCTACCGCGCGTCGGACTATTGGGACGACGCCGAACACGAGAGCGAATTTTTCGCGCAGCGTCGCGCCAAGCGCGTCACCATCGGCCACGACACCTGGCTCGGCCACGGCTCGACCGTCCTGCCTGGCGTAACCGTCGGCGACGGTGCCGCCGTTGGCGCCGGCGCGGTCGTCTCCAGGGATGTCGCGCCCTACACCATCGTCGCCGGCGTGCCGGCCAAACCGATCCGCGAGCGCTTCGATCGTCGCACCGCCGAGCGCTACCAGGCGCTTGCCTGGTGGGATTGGGACCACGCCAGGCTGCGTGCCTCGCTCGACGATTTCCGCGAACTGTCCGCCGAGGCGTTCCTGGAGAAGTACGAGGGATAGGACAATTCCAGGAAAAGGGAGAACCGGTTTTCTTGGAATTGTGTCAGGTGAAGAGACATAGCCGCTCACATCATCGTCATAGAGCGTGCCTCTTCATATCCCTGACACAGGACTCGGACAGGACGCCATCTCCCAAGGAGATCGCCATGCCCGACACTGTCAGACCCTCGCTCGCTGGATTCTTTGCCGGCTCCAATTCGATGCCGCCGACACATCTCGGCACGCGTTATGACACTTCCGGCAATTTCCTGATCGAGCCGGGCAATACCGTCGTCAGCCATCTGGTCAGCGGCTCACCATCGGAAGCCGTTGTGCTTGCGGTGCGCGATCGGATGATGGCCATGCCGGACGCCGACCGCCTCGCCTTCACGCCGGTTTCCAGCCTGCACATGACGCTGTTCCAGGGTATCATCGAATATCGCCGCCGCTTGCCCTTCTGGCCGCGGGACGTGCCGCTCGACACCGGCATCGACGCCATGATCCGCCTCTATCTGGAGCGCCTGAGAGGCTTCCAGGGCGCCGGCCCGTTCAATATCAAGGTGGTCGAGATCGTGCCGACCGGCCTCACCGTTGCCGGCGCGACCGACGAGGATGTGCGTATCATGCGTGCATGGCGTGATGCACTGGCTGTGCCGTTCGGCTACCGGCACCCCGATCATGACGCCTACGTCTTCCACATCACCTTCGCCTATCAGATCCAGCGTCTCGCCGACGACAGGGCTGCTGCCTGGCAGGCGCTGTTCGATGAGAGCCTGGCGCTTTTCGGCCGGGAGGCCCCGGTGATCGAGATCAAGCCTCCCGCCTTCTGCGCATTCCGCGACATGAAGCATTTCGAGGAATTGCTGGTGCTCGGCTGATCGCCAGCAGGACGCCGGCCGTCGTATCTGTGGAGCGTAACAAAACTGACATGCTGGCGACATGGCAGGTTCATGTGGCTGCGTTAGGCGAGTGCCTGACGATCAATATGGACCGGACTGGAACCAGCCCATGTCAGCAAGCTCTGCCACGCTCGAAATCCGCGGTGTCAGCCGACGATTTGGCAAGAACACCGCCGTCAGCGACGTCAACATCTCGATCCCGCAGGGGCAGATGGTTGGTGTCATTGGTCGTTCGGGCGCAGGCAAATCAACTCTTCTTCGCATGATCAACCGTCTTGTCGACCCCAGCCAGGGGTCGATTTTTTTTGACGGCGCCGAGGTTTCCCGGTTACGCGGCTCGCCGCTGCGCCGCTGGCAGCGCGACTGCGCCATGATCTTCCAGCAGTTCAACCTGGTGCCGCGCCTCGACGTGCTGACCAACGTGCTGCTCGGCAAATTGAACCACCGTTCGACCCTGTCCAACCTTCTCGGCATGTTTTCGCGCGCCGAGTGCGCCGAAGCGGTCGCCGCGCTCGAGCGGCTCGACATCGCCCGCACCGCACTTCAGCCCGCCGGCACCTTGTCGGGCGGACAGCAGCAACGGGTCGCCATCGCCCGCGCCATGATGCAGCAGCCCAGGGTGATCCTGGCCGACGAGCCGATCGCCTCGCTCGACCCGCTCAACGCCAAGGTGGTGATGGATTCGCTGCAGGACATCAATCTGCGCGAAGGCATAACCGTCGTCACCAATCTTCATACGCTCGATACCGCCCGCACCTATTGCAACCGCATCATCGGCATGGCCGCCGGCAAAGTCGTCTTCGACGGGCCGCCCGAAGAGCTCAACCGCGAAGCTGTGCGTCTTGTATACGGCGCCGACAGCAGTGGCGGCGAGATATCGGAGGCCATCACCTCCACCAGCGTTGCCTACAAGCAGAAAATCGCCGCATCCGCCGGACCGCTCGAACCCGCATTCCCGGGGTACTGAGCCCGTTACGGGCCAATAGCGAGCGCCTGGATCGTCCGCCCGCGTCAAGGGCACTTGTCAAGATCAAGAACGCTGCCGGCGCGGGGCCGGAACTTACAGGAGAGACGTCAATGTTCAGGAAGATGGTTTTCGGTGCCGTTTCGGTGCTCGCCATGGCCACCAGCATGGCCCACGCCGCCGACATGAAGGAATTTCGCGTCGGCATTCTCGGCGGCGAAAACGAAACCGACCGGCTGCGCAACTACCAGTGCCTGGCCGATCACCTGAAGACCGAGTTCGGCTTCGAAAAGGTTTCGCTGTTCCCCGCCGCCGACTATGACGGCGTCATCCAGGGCCTGCTCGGCGGCACGCTCGACTTCGCCGAACTCGGCGCTTCCGGCTATGCCAGCGTCTATCTCAAGGACCCGAAGGCGGTCACCCCGATCCTCACCACCAAGCAGACCGATGGCTCCACCGGCTATTATTCGATCGGCCTGGCGCTGAAGACCTCGGGGATCACCGACATCAAGTCGGCCAAGGGCAAGAAGCTTGGCTATGCCGATCCGGATTCGACTTCAGGCTATTTGATCCCGCTGACCCAGATTCCGAAGGACACCGGCGCTTCGAACGAGACCTTCTTCGCTTCGACCCAGTTCAATGGCGGCCACGAAAACAACGTTCTCGCCGTGCGTGATGGCAAGGTCGACGTCGCTGTCGACGATTCCTCGGGCATCGGCGACTTCAAGAACGGCTACACCTCCGGCACCTTCCACAAGGAAGTCGCCAAGGGCGCCGTCGACCCCAACGACTTCGTCGAAGTCTGGCGCTCGGGCCTGATCCCGAACGGCCCGCTGGTCGTGCGCACCGCGCTCGGCGACGACATGACCGCCAAGCTGACCGCCTTCTTCACTGATCTGCCCAAGAAGGACAAGGCTTGCTTCGAAGGCGTCGAAGGCGGCGATTTTACCGGCTACGTTCCGGTGAAGCCCGACTTCTACAACGTCATCGTCGAAGCCCGTAAGGCAGCCATCGGCGGCTAACGGCGAAATCGGAAGGGGCGGTGTTCAAAACACCGCCCTTTTTGCATCTCCGATCATGACCCTTTCCGCGACAGACCCCTCCGACGGCATTCACCAGACGGCCGATACCTGGCGACGCCAGACGTCGCTGCGCCGGTTCTATACGGTGCTCGGCGTCGGCCTCCTGCTTGCCGCGATGCTTTCCAGCATGTGGTTCGCCGACGAAGCCAATGCCGGGCATTTCTTCGACCGGCTGCCGCACATACTGGATTTCCTGAGCTGGCTGGTCCCGAAAGACTGGAACGACGTCTGGCGGGCGCTGTTCGACATCGCCTCGCCGCATGATACCGGCACCCAGGAATTCAACTTCCCGCTCGGCCGCGTCTATGTCTGGGGCGGTTTCTACGTCCCCGAATATTTCGAGCTGATGCTGACCACGGTGAACGTGGCGCTGGTTTCGACCTTCATCGGCTTCATCTTCGCGGTGCCTTTTTCCTTCATCGCGGCGCGCAACCTGACGCCCCATCCGGCACTGAGGCTGGTGGTCAAGCGCTTCATGGAATTGCTGCGTGCCTTTCCGGAAATCGTCATCGCCGGCCTCTTCGCGGCAATCGTCTCGACCGGTCCGATCGCCGCCATAATCGCCATCGGCCTGCATTCGATCGGCGCACTCGGCAAGCTGTTCTACGAGATCAACGAGAACATCGACATGCGTGCCGAGGAAGGCCTGACGGCGGTCGGCGCCAACTGGTTCGAGCGGGTGCGCTTCGCCGACCTTCCACAGGTGTTGCCCAATTTCGTGTCCTATACGCTGCTGCGGGTCGAGATCAACGTGCGGGCCTCGACCATCATCGGCGCCGTCGGCGGCGGCGGCATCGGCGAAGAGCTGAAGCTGTCCATCTCACGCGGCTTCGGCGCCAAGACGCTGGCGCTGGTGCTGCTGCTGTTCACGACCATCTTCATCATCGATCAGTTTTCCGCCTGGCTTCGCCGCAAGCTGGTCGGCGAACAAGCCTTTATGATGGGGGCATAGATCATGGCGACCATGACCGCCGAGGAGATGCTGTCGATCGAGGCGCGCCACCCGCAGGTTTTCCGGCGCCCCGCATACAAGCGCTTCGGTCCGCTGCTCCTGTTCGTTGGCACTCTCCTCTATCTGGTCTATGCCTTGTGGTTCTTCAGCCTGCCGCAGGTATTGCGTGAATCGCATTGGGAGCGGCTGCCGCTCTTCCTGACGCAATGGATCAGCTACGATCTGCAGCCGGAATTCCGTCTCGACCAGCCGGAGATCACGCCCAAATATCCGCGCTTCTCCGCACTGGGCGACAATCCCAATCCGGATTGGGTGATCAAGAATGCCGACGGTTCCTTCACCGTGCGGATCGACGGCCAGGCCAAATCCGTCACCTTCGACAAGACCTATGCGACGATTGTCGCCAATGGACAGACAGTGCCGGTGGCGCTGACCAGCGGCAAACCGGTGGTCTCGGGCCCGGTGCCCGACTGGATGACGGTTCATGATGACGAGGTGGTCGCCAAGATGGGCTTTGTCGGCGAGGTGCGCGTCACCGTCGACCGGGTCAAGGTGCGCAAGCGCTTCCTCGGCTGGGCGAACTTCGTCTTCGACACACGCTCGCCCTTCTTCGGCAAATCAGCGGAGGAAGTGATCTCGCTGATCATATCGGGACCCGAGCTGAAACCTGGCACCTCGAACCTCGCGCTGGCCGGCGACAACATCTGGAACAACGCCCAATGGCAGCACGGCGACGTCTGGACGAAGCTCCTGCAGACCATCGTCATGGCTTTCCTCGGCACGCTGCTCGGCGGCATCGTCGCCTTCCCGCTTGCCTTCTTCGCGGCGCGTAACATTACGCCAAGCGGCGTGCTCAGCCAGGTGCTCAAGCGCTTCTTCGACTTCATGCGCTCGGTCGACATGCTGATCTGGGCGCTGTTCTTCACCCGCGCCTTCGGCCCCGGCCCGCTGGCCGGCAGTGCCGCGATCTTCTTCACCGAGATCGGCACGCTCGGCAAAGTCTATTCGGAAGGTCTGGAGAACATCGACGACAAGCCACGCGAAGGGGTGCTTTCGACCGGCGCCAACGGCCTTTTGGTGCAGCGCTACGGCGTTATGCCCGAAGTGATCCCGATCTTCATCAGTCAGACCCTCTACCAGTGGGAATCCAATACCAGGGGCGCGACCATCATCGGCGCGGTCGGCGCCGGCGGCATTGGCCTGAAGCTGTGGGAAGCGATGCGCACCAACTCCAACTGGGCCAACGTCTTCTACATGGTGCTGCTGATCCTGCTCGTCGTCTTCATCTTCGACAACATATCCAACTTCCTGCGCCGCAGGCTGAGCCGGACGATCCACGACTACAACAGGATCCAGGCCCAGCAGGGATAGCGATCTCAGCGCCTCAGGGCATGTTGAGATTCGGGTCAGGCCGAGTCGAAAATGTGGGGTTACGAGAACCGGAGCGGAGCGTACTTTTGGGTACGTGAGCACCGGAAGCGCAGGAACCCTTCATTTGCAGACCGGCCTCATCCGAATATCGACGTGCCCTAAGCCGCCTTCTTCCACCCGTTCCTGATATGCTTGTATCCCTCGCGATAAACCGCTTCCGGCGTCTCGGAAAAATCGCGCCACACTTTCGTCGCCGCCGCCAGATCCTTCAGCGAGCGCCCGAACGCCTCGATGGTCAGCCAGTCGTCATAGCCGCTCTTGCGGATCGCCGCGAAAGTCTCTTTCCAGGGAATGTTGCCGCGCCCCGGCACGCCGCGATCGTTCTCCGATATGTGGATATGCACGATATTCCTGCGGTGCTTCGTATAAGCGCCGATCGGGTCGGCCTCCTCGATATTGGCGTGGAACGTGTCGTACATCGCCTTGATGTGCGGCCGGTCGATGACGTCGACATGCTCCGACAGGTCGGCCATGGTGTTGAGAAGATAGCATTCGAAGCGGTTCAGCGCCTCGAGCCCGATGGTGACGTTCCTCTTGCCGGCATGGTCGCCGATGGCGCGCTGCGAGGCGACGGAGCGTTTTTTCTCGGCGGCTGTAGGCCCGGTTCCGGAAAAGGCGCCCAGCGTCGAATGCAGCGGTCCGCTCAGCGTGCGGGCGCCAAGCGCATCGGCGCAATCGATGGCCCATTTCATGTAATCCACACCAGCCTTGCGCGTTGCCGCATCGGCCGAGATCAGGTTCATCGCCGGATCGCCCATGGCTGAAACAGCGGTCCGCTCCAGCCCGATGCGGTCGAGCAATTCGCCCAGTTTCCTGTAGTCGTCCGGCGTACCGACGAAGATCGGTATCTCGACACCGTCAAAGCCGGTTGCCTTGATGTCGCGAAGCAATGGCTCGTGCTTCTTCGACACCGCCGTCGTCCACAAGAACATGCACATGCCGATTTTCATCGACGTCCCTCCCCCATTTTAAGGCCGGCTGGTTGTTCCCCCCAACTTCGCGCCAAGCCCCCCTCATCCGGCCGCTACGCGGCCACCTTCTCCCCCGGGAGGGAGAAGAGAAAATTAGCGTCGCACCGGCACCCTCCTCTCTCCTCGGGGAGAGGCCGGATTGCCCGGAATTGCCCTTCGCAATTCGGTTGGCGATCCGGGTGAGGGGGAATTCCGCGCTCGCCAGGCACCCTTACAGCTTCGTCCACGCCCCGTTCTTCTTCGACGACTTCACACAGGCTTCGATGAAAGCCATGCCCTCGACGCCGTCCTGAATGGTCGGGAAGACGACATCCTTTGCCGGCTTGCCGCCCTTGCGCCGCGCCGCGCGGATGGCGCGTGCGGCCTCCTGGTAGATATTGGCGAAGCCTTCGAGATAGCCCTCGGGGTGGCCTGACGGAACGCGGCTGACACGGCCTGCCACCGGCAACGCGCCGGCGCCGTTGCGGGTGATCAACTGTTTCGGCTGGCCGAACGGCGTATACCAGAGGTAGTTCGGATCGGCCTGCACCCATTCCAGCCCGCCCTTCGAACCGTAGATGCGCAGCTTCAGGCCGTTCTCATGACCGGGCGCCACCTGGCTCGCCCAGATCATGCCCTTGGCCGGATGGGTTTTTCCTGTCGGTTTGAAACGCAGCATGACGTTGACGTTGTCGTCGAGCAGCCTGCCCGGCACGAAGGCATCGAGATCGGCCGACAGCGAGTCGAGCTCGAGCCCGGAGACGAAGCGGGCAAGATTGTAGGCATGGGTGCCGATGTCGCCGAGCGCGCCGCCGGCCCCCGCCTGCTTGGGGTCCCCCCGCCATGCCGCCTGCTTCTGGCCGGTAGCGGCGAGGTCCTCGGTAAGCCAGTCCTGCGGATATTCCGACTGCACGATGCGGATGTCGCCAAGCACGCCTTTGGCCACCATTTCGCGCGCCTGCCGCACCATCGGATAGGCGGTGTAATTGTGGGTGAGCACGAACACCTTGCCGGTCTTTTCCACTACCGCCGCAAGCTTTTTCGCCTCGGCCAGCGTCGTTGCCAGCGGCTTGTCGCAGATCACGTGGATGCCTGCTTCGAGGAAAGCCTTGGCCGCCGGCACATGGACGTTGTTGGGAGTGACGATGGCCACAGCCTCGATGCCATCCGGGCGCTTCGCCTCGGCCTTGGCCATTTCCGCGTAAGACGCATAGCTGCGCGAGGGATCGAGCCCGAGTTCGGTAGCCGAGGCCTTGGCGCGTGCCGGATCGGATGACAGGGCGCCCGCGACGAGCACGAAATCATTGTCCAGTCGCGCCGCGATCCGGTGCACCGCGCCAATGAAGGCGCCTTGCCCGCCGCCGACCATGCCGTAGCGGATCGGGCCGCCTCCCGTTTCCGACTTCGATGCGCCAACCATATTTTTCTCCCTCGTATGAAATACCCTCCCCAAGGGGAGCGAAAGCAGCGTCAAATTCCCATCATGGCGCGCAGCAGCTTCTTGTCCGTGGTGCCGGCGGCGAAATCGTCGAATGCCTTCTCGGTCACCCGGATGATGTGGTGCTGGATGAAGGGCGCCCCTTCGGCCGCACCGTCCTCGGGATGCTTCAGGCAGCATTCCCATTCCAGCACCGCCCAGGAATCGTAATTGTACTGCGTCAGCTTGGAGAAGATGCCGCCGAAATCCACTTGCCCGTCGCCCAGCGAGCGGAAACGGCCGGCACGGTTGGTCCAGCTCTGGTAACCGGAGTACACGCCCTGCCGGCCGGTCGGATTGAACTCGGCGTCCTTGACGTGAAACGCCTTGATACGCTCGTGATAGATGTCGATGAATTCGAGATAGTCGAGCTGCTGCAGCAGGAAGTGCGAAGGGTCGTAATTGATGTTGCAGCGCTTGTGGTCGCCGACGGCGTCGAGGAACATCTCGAAGGTGGCCCCGTCGAACACGTCCTCTGAAGGATGGATTTCGTAGCCGACATCGACACCATTGTCCTCATAGGCGTCGAGGATCGGCTTCCAGCGTTTGCCGAGTTCGCCGAAGGCTTCCTCGATCAGACCGGCGGGCCGCTGCGGGAAGGGGTAAAGGTAGGGGAAAGCCAGCGAACCGGTGAATGACACAGAGGCATTCAGCCCGAGATTGCGCGATGCCTTGGCACCCAACCTCATCTGTTCGACGGCCCATTCCTGCCGCGCCTTCGGGTTGTTGTGCACCGATGGCGGCGCGAACCCATCCATCTGCGCGTCATAGGCCGGATGCACCGCCACCAATTGCCCCTGCAGATGCGTCGACAGTTCGGTGATCTCGACCCCGGCGTCAGCGCAGATGCCCTTCACCTCATCGCAATAGGCCTTGGAAGACGCCGCCTTCTTGAGGTCGAACAGGCGCGCGTCCCAGGTCGGGATCTGCACGCCCTTGTAGCCGAGACCGGCGGCCCATTTGGTGATCGACGCCAGCGAATTGAACGGTGCGGCGTCGCCCGCGAACTGCGCCAGAAACAGTCCAGGGCCCTTCATTGTCGTCGGCATCGGCATCCTCCTCATTTTGTCGCGACCAAGCATAGCGCCGATTGGAAGCAGGGCCAGCCATTTTGGTCTTTTCGAACCAGGCGCCTTGCAGGCACGGCCATTCTGGTATTACCAAATAGGGGGTTTTGGTCAAGCCTGACAATGTCACGGCAAAGCCCTCCGCATATCTAAAATATCGGCACATAACGCAATACAATCAATGTTATAATTCACACAGGAAGTAGCGTCTCCACGCTTCTTGCCGTTCCAGGGAATTTGCTGTAGACCTCGCTTCAGGCCCAATTGGTCGAACCAGTTTGCGGGAAAAGGCTGGGGATGCCTTGGGGAGGAACCCTTGCGTCGTCTTTCGGCGATGCATGTCGCAGGCAAACCATACGGACGAATCTGGGAAGGACGGACCATGCATCTTTCGACGCACAACTGGATGCGCGCGGAACCCCTTGAGACGACGCTCAAGCGCATCAAGAAATTCGGCTATGAGTCGATCGAGATTTCCGGCGAGCCCGCGCAGTACAAGACCAAGGAGACGCGGGCGCTGCTGAAGGAGCATGGCATCCGCTGCTGGGGCGCGGTGACCCTGATGTTAGGCGAACGCAACCTCGCCGCCAGGAACCAGGGCCAGCGCGAGCGCTCCGTGCAATACGTCAAGGACGTGCTGACGATGGTCAGCGAGCTCGACGGCGAGATCATCACGCTGGTTCCGGCAACCGTCGGCAAGGTGGTGCCGGACGGCACCGAGGAAGAGGAGTGGAAGTGGGTCGTCGACGCGACCCGCGAATGCTTCACCCACGCCAAGAAGGTCGGCGTCAAGATTGCCGTCGAGCCGCTGAACCGCTTCGAGACCTATCTGTTCAACCGCGGCGCACAGGCGCTGGCGCTGGCTGATGCGGTCAGCCCCGAATGCGGCGTCTGCCTTGACGCCTACCACCTCCACATGGAGGAATTTAATGTCCATGACGCCATCCGGCAGGTCGGAAAGCGCCTGTTCGACTTCCATGTCGCCGACAACAACCGCTTCGCCGCCGGCCTCGGCCAGATCGACTGGCCCAGGATCGTCGCGACCTTGAAGGAAGTCGGCTATGATGGCGCGCTGACCAACGAGTTCGTCGCCCCGGTCGACCGCACGCCGGCGGCACCCTATCCCGACATGGTTGAGCGCCACCCGGTCGATATCTCGCCCGAGCAGCTGAAGTTCATCCAGGATCACGGCTCCAGCGTACTGACCGAGAAATTCTACACCGACCAGATGCGCATCACCGCCGAAACGCTGTTGCCGCTGATCAAGTAGTCGACCGCCTCTGGGAATTTGCCCTTCCGCCTTGGCCGGCGGCAGGGCTGGGGAAAAATATGCGCATCAAGACAGTCCAGGCCTGGTGGGTCCGCGTCCCGATCGAAGCCGCGAAGCAGCATCGCAGCGACTTCGGTCAGGTGACGACCTTCGACGCTGCCATCCTGCGCATCGAAACCGATGACGGGCTGGTCGGCTGGGGCGAAGGCAAGAATGCGGCCGGCAGTGCCGGCAGCTATGGCGCCCTCGTCCATATGCTGAACCAAGAAGTCGGGCCGCAATTGATCGGCCGCGATCCGGCCGATATCGGCGTCATCTGGGAAATGCTCTACAACGGCGTGCGCCACCAGAGTGCCGCCCACGCAGGCCACGCCATGCCGCAGCTGGCGCGGCGCGGCATGAGCGTCGCCGCCATCAGCGCCGTCGACATCGCGCTCTGGGACATCCTGGGCAAGTCGCTGGGCCAGCCGGTCTGGCGGCTTCTCGGTGGCCGTAAGGTCGATCGCATGCAGGCCTATGCCTCCGGTGGCTGGGCGTCGGCCGATGCCATCGGCGAGCAATTGAAATCTTATATCGCCAGGGGCGGCTTCAAGGCGCTGAAGATGCGGGTGGGCGCCATGGATGGCGCCGCGCATATTTCCGCGGCTCGCGTGCGCGCGGCACGCCAGGCGCTCGGCCCCGATGTCGATCTGATGGTCGATGCCCACGGAACCTATACCGTGGCGGAAGCCAAGCGCTTCATCCACCTCGTCGGCGATCTCGACCTCGCCTGGTTCGAGGAGCCCGTGATCGCCGACGACAAGCCGGGCATGGCCGAAGTGCGCGCCGCCGGCGCCGTTCCGATCGCCACCGGCGAAAGCGAGGCGACGCGCTATGCCTTTCGCGACCTCGCCGTGCTCAAGGCCGCCGACATCTTCCAGCCGGATCCGGCCTTTTGCGGCGGCATCAGCGAGGCAATGAAGATCGGCACCATCGCCAGCGCCTTCAATTTGCGCTTTGCGCCGCATCTATGGGCCGGCGCGCCCTGCTTCTTCGCCGGGCTGCATGTCTGTGCCGCATCGCCTTCGAGTTTCACGGTCGAATATTCGCTCGGCGCCAACCCGATGATCCACGATCTGGTCGATGAGACTGTCGAAGCGAAGGACGGTATGATAGCGATCCCGGAAAAGGCCGGATTGGGATTCACCATTTCGGAGCGATTCCTGGAGGCGCACGCGCAACGCAATTGACGATGAAAGAAAACAACCTTCTCGCGGAACTCGCCGCCTATCTGTTCTCCCACTCGGACAAGGAGAGCGGCCGCACGCCTTCCGAACGCGAGTTGGCTGAGCATTTTGGCGTCAGCCGCGGGCAGATCCGCGAAGCGCTTGCCATCCTCGAAGCCATGCGCATCGTCGAGCGCCGCGCCAAATCAGGCATCTACATCGACACCAAACAGGCGAGCGTGGAGGCGCTGGCGCTGTTCGCACGCGCCGGCCTGCCGCTCGATCCCATGCAGATTTATGAAACGGTCGAGTTGCGCAAGATCCATGAGATCAAGGCTGCGGAGCTTGCCTGCTCGCGCGCCACCGAGGAAAATTTCGAACGGCTGCGCGAAATCCTGAAGGCCTCCGAGGAGCGCATCGCCGCTGGCGAAGGCTTGGCCAAGGAGGACCGCGAATTCCACCTCGAAATCGTGCGCGCCACCAAGAACAGCGTCTTCCACAACATCTGCAGCGTCTACTATCTGATGGGCGAGCAGCGCCTGCCGATCTACTTCAACGATCCCGAACGCAGCGTGCGCTCGCATGCCGAGCACGTGCAGATCTACGAGGCGCTGCTGCGCCGCGACGGCAATCTCGCCCAGGCGCTGATGAGCGCCCATCTGCAAGGCGCGGAAAGCTACTGGAAAGGCCTGATCGAGGGCGGCATGGCGGCTTCGCCGGCGGGCGCGGCGCTCGAAAAGGCCTGACCGTGACCCAGACCGTGCCAAAGATCCTGTCGACCCATCCGCTGCACCCGCGCGCCTCGGCCAAGCTCGCCGGCGCCGGTCAGCTGGTGATCGCTTCGGCGCTGGACGCCGGCACATTGGCCAGGGAGGCCAAGGATGCCGATATCGTCATCGTGCGGGCGCCGCTGCCGCCAGCGCTGTTCGAGGGCGCCTGGAAGCTGAGGGCCGCAATTCGCCATGGCGCGGGGCTCGACATGATCCCGATGGAAGCCGCCGCGGCAGCCGGCGTGCTGGTGGCTAACGTGCCGGCGGTCAATGCCCGCTCGGTCGCCGAACATGTCATGTTCACCGCGCTTGCGCTGCTGCGGCAATTCCGCAGGGTCGACCGCGACCTGCGCGCCAAGGGCTGGCTTGCCGGCCGCGAGCATGCCAACTCCAACATCGAACTCGCCGGCAAGACCATCGGCATCGTCGGCCTCGGCGCAGTCGGGCAAGCCGTCGGGCATATCGCCGCGCACGGCTTCGACCTCAAGGTTGTGGCAACGACGCGCAGCATGCAGCCGGCGCCGGAAAAAGTCGGCTTCCTGTCGATCGACGCGCTGGTCGAGCAGAGCGACATCATCGTGCTCTGCTGCCCGCTGACGCCGGAGACGCGCGGCCTGATCAGCCGCGAGCGCATCGCCCGCATGAAACCCAACGCACTGCTGATCAACGTGTCGCGTGGGCCGGTCGTCGACGACGACGCGCTGATCGAGGCCTTGCGGCAGCGCCGCATTGGCGGCGCCGCGCTCGACGTTTTCTCGACACAGCCGCTACCGGCAAATCATCCCTATTTCGGCTTCGACAATGTCATCATCACCCCGCATATGGCAGGGATTACCGAGGAATCGATGATGCGCATGGGCGTCGGCGCGGCCGGCGAGACCCTGCTGGTGCTGGCCGGCAAGCTGCCTGTCAATCTGCGCAATCCCGAAGTGGTCGATCATTACCGGCGGCGGTTTCCGGCCGACACGTGAAATACACCGCGGTTTCGCTTCAATTGTTGGTGACGCTGAAAGTCATGTTGTATCGTCGCTTGGCATCCTTGGTTCTCGCCGCGTGTTCGACCGCGACCTTGCCTGCACTCGCTGCGGCAGAGGGCAGCGCCTATGTCTACTGCAGCAATGGAATCGTCTGCTTCAGAGACCCTTGTCCCTCGGGTAACGCGCTGGATCTGGCCACCGGCAAGGTCATCAAAGGCGTGGCGCTCAACACCACCGAATTGGCGCTGCAAGACAGGGCCGCACCCGACACTTCCGACAAGCTCCACGCGGGACAGCTCGTCGTCAGAGGATCGATCCAGCATCGCGGTGAGCCGAACGAGCCGCCCATGCTGGTCGTTACGCGTATCGAACGCGCCTCTGGCAAAGCCGAGCGCAGGCGCTGCGCGGCGCACTGATTGCCGTGGGCACGCTGCTCGTCACAGCAGCCTCTCCACTTCAGCCGCTATCCGCAGCAGACGATGGTCGTGGCCGTTGCGCGCGACCAGCATCAGGCCAGCCGGCAGCGCCGTGCCCGGCATTGGCAGCGAAATCGCGCAGAGGTCGAACTGGTTGGCGACCTGCGTGTTGCGCAGCAGCAGTCCTTCGGTGCGGTCGCGCAGCTCGGCGTCCTCGGCCATGGAGGCGATGGTCGGGGCGGTCACCGGTGTGGCCGGCAGAGCCAGGACATCGACCGACGCCAGCCGTTCGTCCATGGCAGCGACCAGTGCGGCGCGCCGGCGCAGCGCCCTGATATAGACGGGCGCCGGCAGCAGCGCCGCCCGCGACAAGGGTCCACTCACATGCGGGTCGACCGGCGCCGGCGCGCCTGCCGCCAGCCAGTCGGCATGCACCTCGGCGCCTTCCATGGCGGCGATCGAACCGCGCTTGGTGGCCGCACGAAACTCCGCGATCATGTCGTCGATCGACAGATCCGCAATGTGCGCGCCAGCCTGTTCGATCCTGCCAAGACAATGCTCGAAGGCCGCGGCAACCCCGCCTTCTATGTCGCCGAAAAGAACGCCGCGCGGAATGCCAATGCGAAGCCCGGCGAGGGGAATGGCGGCCAATTCGTTCGACGCCTCGCCGGCCATCACCGCGTCGGCGGCTGCGCATTGCGAGACGGTTCGGGCGAGCGGCCCGATGGAGTCCAACGTGCCCGAAAGCGGAAAGGCGCCGGTCAGCGGCACGCGCCGTGCTGTCGGCTTGAAGCCGACGACACCATTGAGCGCCGCCGGGATGCGGATCGAACCCCCGGTGTCGGATCCGATCGAGATGTCGCTCGTCCCCTCGCCGACAGACACGCCGGCGCCCGAGGACGAACCGCCTGGAATGCGCCCTGGGTCGACGGGATTGCCGGGCGTTCCGTAATGCATGTTGTCGCCGATCGCGGTGAAGGCGAATTCGGTCATGTTGGTCTTGCCGATGATGACCGCACCGGCTTGCCGAAGCCGGCCGACGATGGCCGCATCGCGCTGAGCCGGCGCGGCGGTCTTGCGCATCAGCGAGCCCGCCGTGGTCGCTTCGCCGGCGACATCAAACAGATCCTTGATCGAGACAATGGTGCCGTCGAGCGGCCCAAGCGTCACGCCGGCTCGTTTGCGGGCATCGCTGGCGTCAGCCGCGGCCCGTGCGGCTTCGGCATAAAGCTTCGTGTAGACCTTCTCGACGGCTGCACGACTGGCAAGACGTGACAGGATGTTTTCGAGACGGTCGCGGATTGATTGCATGTCGATGTCGGACTCCGCCAGGATAGAACGTCCTTCGGGCAAGCAGCCGCCAGGCCTGCCGAAGGAATAACCCGGCCAGCGTGCCTTTGCACCGGCCAGCGACAGGAAGATTACTGATGCTGTACAAGGGCAGCTGCCATTGCGGCAAGGTTGCGTTCGAAATCGAGGGCGAGCTCGAGGGCGTCGTTCGCTGCAATTGCTCGATCTGCGCCCGCAAGGGTGCGCTGCTGTGGGCCGTGCCACATGACAAGCTCACACTCGTCGCCTGGGGCGATGACCTTGGCCGCTACACATTCGGCGAAGCGAAAATAGCACACCGCTTCTGCCGAACCTGCGGCATCCATCCCTTTGCCGAAGACATCAGCGAAAGCGGCGAACGCAGCGCCTACGTCAACATCAACTGCTTGACCGGTCTCGACCCGTCCACCTTGTCGATCTTCGACTTCGATGGGCGCTCGGCCTGAAGCAGTTCTGCTCTACCGGTAGCCTGTTGCATCGGCTGGTTTGCCGGCATCCTGAACCTCCGGAACATAGCGCCAGGCATCGGGTCGCGAGCCGTCCAAATCGGTGAAACCATAGACCTGCGCCAGCCCGCCGCTGGACAGCGACTGGCCGTTCCAACGCGAGCGATCCGGATCCGTGGCCAAAGCGGTGACGGCGCGGCCGACGAAGCGCGGCGTTTCGGAGATGACGAAATGGGGCACTTTCGCCGTGGCGTCGCGCCAGTTTTCTTCGGCGACGCCATAAATCTCCAGCATCATTTCCGAGCGCATCCAGCCCGGCGTCAGCGACACCGACGTGGCGCCGTGTTTCGCCAGGTCCTGGGCGTGGGCCCAGGCCAAGCGGTTCACCGCCACCTTGGCAAGGTCGTAGAAAGGCGACAGGCGATAATGCCGGGCATTGTATTCGGCGGTGCCGTCGGTGATCTCGACAAGCAGCCCGCCCGACCGCTCGATCATCAACGGCAAGGCATGGTGCGCGGTGATCAGATGCGTGTCGATGGCCAGGCGCAGCATGCGCAGGCCGTTCTCCAGATTATGCTCCCAGACCGGCTTGTCCCATTCGAACAGCTTTTCGCCGCCCCAGATATCGTTGACCAGTATGTCGAGGCGACCCTGCTCGTCACGGATGCGCTCGACCAACCTGCGTACTTCATCGGCGATGAGATGATCGACCTTCACGGCGATGCCCGTGCCGCCGTTCACGGTGACCAGTTCAGCCGTCTCCTCGATGGTCTCTGGCCGGGCATACTCGGATTGCTGGCCGCGCGTGCTCCGCCCCGTGACATAGACGGTGGCGCCGGCGGCGCCGAGTTCGACCGCTATGCCGCGCCCGGCGCCCCGTGTGCCGCCGGCAACCAGGGCAACTTTCCCTTGCAACGTCATTGAACTCTCCCAAAACAGCACCATCGATCAAATCCGAGCTGGCAAACGCCGCTCACAACATATATAAATGATCATTCGGTTATATTGGAATGTCAAGATGACCCGTCCCAAAACCCGGTCCGACGAACAGGTGCTGGAAGCAGCCTTGCGATTGATGCACGAGCACGGGCCGGAGGCGCTTACCTTCGAGCGTCTGGCAAAAGCCTGCGGCCTGTCCGGCGCAACCCTGGTGCAGCGCTTCAAGAACAAGGCGCGGTTGAAGCAGCGCACCTTGCTGCATGCCTGGGATGATCTCGACGACAAGACCAGAACGCTGGCCACCGGCGTTGCTAGAACCCCGGCCGGTGCCATCGAATTGCTGGTGGCGCTGTCGCAGGGCTATGGCGGCATCGAGTCCTATGCCGAGGGCCTGCTCGTCTTGCGCGAGGATCTGCGCGATCCTGTGCTCAGGGCGCGCGGCGCTACCTGGAAGGCATTCCTGTGCGCTGCTCTTGCGGCCTGCTTCGCTGAAATCGACGACCCGCCACCAGACGTCGGCCTGCTGATGGCGTCGCACTGGCAAGGGGCGTTGCTATGGTGGAGCTTTGATCCGACCATCGAAGTGGCCGTCTATGTCGAGGACAGTCTCAACCGCTTCGTCGCCGCCATCACAACGGCAACGGCCCGAAAACCGTAGTGGTTCTCGGGCCGTTGCCAATGGTGGCTGTTGGGAGAGACTATTCGGCCTGCCTCGGGCCGCGCAGGAACACCACGATGGCAGCCAGCAGCGTTGCGATGCCGCAATAGGCAAAGGCGCTGGCGACGCCGGCATTGTCGACCAGCAGACCGCCAAAGACGGCGCCGATCGCAATCGCCACCTGGAAGGTCGCAACCATCAGGCCGCCGGCGCTTTCTGCCTGGTCCGGCGCCGCCCGTACCAGCCAGCTCTGCAGCCCGACCGGCACCGCGCCGAAGGCAAAACCCCAGGCCGCGACGGCAGTGGCGGCGATCATGGGCGAAGCGCCAAGGATCAGCATCGAGGCGGCCGCCAATGCAATCAGCAGAGGCGCGAGCGCGACGGCGGCCTTGAGGTTGCGTTCGGCGAGGATGCCGCCGGCGATGTTGCCGAAGAAACCACCTATGCCGTAGGCCAGCAGCACCAGCGAGATCGTCTCGATGTTGAGCACCGGCACCTTCTCGAGGAAGGGACGGACATAGGTGAAACCGGCAAAGTGCCCGGACGCGACCAGCATCACGACCAGCAGGGCAACCCTGATCGACGGCCGCTCCAGCACTTCGAGCAAGGTGCGGAAGCTCGCGACGCCCACCGGCGGCAGTTTCGGAATGGTCGCCAGTTGCACCAGCAGTGCCAGCGCCCCGACGATGGTCGCGATCATGAATGCCGTGCGCCATCCCCAGATGTCGCCGACATAGGCGCCGACCGGAGCCGCGGTGACGGTGGCAAGCGACACGCCGGTCAGGATGATCGACATCGCCCGCGGCATCAGCCGCATCGGCACCAGCCGCAACGCCATGGCGGCCGACATGGCCCAGAAGCCGCCAAGGGCCACGCCGAGCACGACGCGGGCCAGCAGGAGCATGGGCAGCGACGAGGCAAAGGTGGCGAGAGGGTTGGACAGGATAAGGAACGCCGTCAGCATCCACATCACCAGCCTGCGGTCCATGCGCCTTGTGATGATGGCCATGGTGGGAGCGGCGATGGCGCCCACGATCGCGGTCGCCGTCACCGCTTGCCCGGCAACGCCTTCGCTTACGCCGAGATCGCGCGCCATCGGCGTCAGCAGACTGGCGGGCAGGAATTCGGCGGTGACCAGACCGAAAACGCCGAGGGCGAGCGAGACCACGGCACCCCACGCCGGTTCGGTTCGTTCATCGGATTCGGCGGGGTCGAGAAGTGCGGCGTCAATGGCGCCTGTCGCGGGTTCGGCCATGGTCAGTCTCCGATCTGTTTGCGGCGCCACATAGAAAACAACCGGGCTCTGGCTCCACCCGTTACATGCTTGCCGTCGTGGCTTGGCTATGCGGCCGGTCTTCGATTTGTTTGCAGCGCAGCATTTGGCTGCACCGCAACATGGGAGTGACGAGTTGGAGTTTCCATGCTAGAAACGCCGGAATGAATTACAATTCGTCCAAAATGGCGCAGCCGACTTCCGGTGATCCGCTGACCGACATGCTGCGTGGATTACGGCTCGACGGCGTCGACTACGGCCGCTGCGTGTTGGGCGAGCCCTGGGCCGTTTCCTTTCCCGCACAGAAGGCGGCTCGGTTTCATTTCATCGGCCAGCAGGGCTGCTGGCTGTTCTCACCGGCCAAGGAGTGGATCGAACTATCCGTGGGCGACGCGCTTTTGATCCCGCGCGGCGACGCGCATGTCCTGGCCAGCGCGCCCGGCGTGCCCCCGGTGCCGATCGGCCGCTACACGATCGAACCGGTGTGCGAAAACATCTACGACGTCTCCAACGAGTGTGGCGGCCCCAAGACCTTGCTGTTTTGCGGCAGCATGCATTTCAATCTCGACGGCTCGCACCCGCTGCTCGACATGATGCCCAACCTGATGCAGGCGCATAAGCTGATGGCGAACGCACCGGGCATTCAGCATCTGCTCGACGCGATGGCCGGCGAAGTGACGATGGACCGGGTCGGCTCCGGCGGAATCCTTGCCCGCCTTGCCGATGTGCTCGCCGCCACGATCATCCGCTCCTGGGTCGAGAACGGCTGTGGCGATGCCACCGGCTGGATCGCGGCCGTCCGCAATCCCGACATCGGCAAGGTGCTGGCGACCATCCACCTGCAGCCGGATCGCGATTGGAGCGTCGAGGCGCTGGCGCGGATGATGGGAGCCTCGCGCTCCGCCTTTGCCAAGCGCTTCGCCACGGTGGTCGGAGAGACGCCGGCCAAATATGTGCTGCGCGTGCGCATGCACCAGGCCAGGCAATGGTTGGCCCGGGATGGCATGAGGGTGTCGGTGGCGGCGGCGAGACTGGGCTATGATTCGGAAGCATCCTTCAGCCGCGCCTTCAAGCGGGTGATGGGCGTGGCGCCGAGCCATCTGCGCCACATTGGTGCCGGCGAAGAGCCGTCCTGACGTCAGGCAGCCAAATCACGCCAATCCCTCCCGGCTGGAGGAATTGCCAGGTCTTTTGGACGCGGCGTCATTGCCGGCCGGCTTCCGGCGGATAGGCTGGCCCGTGGAGGAAATCCCATGGCCAATCATTTCGTACTGCTCGCGCTTGGTGTCCTGTCGGTCATTCCAGGACGCGCCTTTGCTCTCGAGGACAGCTATCTGCCGGCAGGCAAGATCCCTTACGTCGCCGAGGCGCTTGACCAGCCGCAGCGCCTGGGACCACTGTGGGGCGAAAGGGCCAAGGGGTCCGCCGGAACCTTGCTGAAAGTCCCGGGCAACTGGCGCGCCCCCGTGCACGCGCACACCGCCGACTATCGCGCCGTGGTCATCCAGGGTCTATGGGCGCACTGACAGATGCAAGGCGGCGAGGCGAGCAAGGTCGAACTGCCACCTGGATCCTACTGGACCCAGAAGGCCGATGAGATGCATGACGACGCCTGCCTCTCGCAGACGGAATGCGTGATCCTGTTGATCAACGACACGCCTTACGAGACCTACCTGCCGAAATAGCCGCGCCTTATGACGCGTGCCGCAAGCTGACTCCACTGCCCTTGTCGAACAGCACCACCTTGTCGGGGTTCCAGGCAAAGCGCACCGGCTGCTCGATCGCGACGTCGGTCCTGGCCGGCACCGTGGCGCGCAGGGTTGTATCGCCGACCCGCAGCGTCAGGATCTTTTCCACGCCATGGTTCTCGACGTCGTGGACACGCGCCTCGACCGGTGCGCCGCTTTCCAGATACACATCCTCCGGACGGATGCCGAAGACGAGCGGGCGACCCTCGGTCGCCCCACTCGCCTTGGCTCCCCCTGCAAACGGCAGTTCAAAATTCAATGGCGCCATCACCGCCCGGCCGTTCACCAGCCTGCCGTCGATGAGGTTCATCGGCGGCGAGCCGACGAAGCTCGCCACGTAGGTGTCGCGCGGATTGTTGTAGATCTCGTGCGGCGTGCCGGTCTGGATGATGCGGCCATGGTTGAGCACGCCGACTTTGTCGCCCATCGACATCGCCTCGATCTGGTCGTGGGTAACGAACAGGAAAGTGGCGCCGAGCTGTATCTGCAGGTTCTTCAACTCGGTGCGCAGCGCCTCGCGCAATTTGGCGTCGAGCGCCGACAGCGGCTCGTCCATCAGGAACACGCGCGGCTTGCGCACGATGGCGCGGCCGATGGAGACGCGCTGCATTTCGCCGCCGGACAGCCGGTCGGTCTTGCGGTCGAGCAGGTGCTCGATCCGTAGCGTGCGGGCGGCGCGGTCGACGCGGTCCTTGATCTCGGCGTCAGGCAACCTGCGGATCTTCGGCTTCAGCGGAAATTCGAGGTTTTCGCGCACCGTGTAGCGCGGGTAGAGCGAATATTGCTGCAGCACCAGCGCCACGTCGCGCTCGGCCGCGCCCCAGTCGGCAACGTCGACCCCATCGATGAAGACCTGCCCCGCGCTCGGCTTCTCCAGCCCGGCGATCAGCCGCAGCGTGGTCGTCTTGCCGGCGCCCGTTTCGCCGAGCAGGACGAAGAATTCGCCATCGGCGATGTCGAGGTCGAGGCCGGTCAAGGCCGTGTGGTTACCGAACGTCTTGGAGATATTCTTGAGCTGGATATGGGCCATCAGAGCCTCACCTCAAGCGACTTGCCGCTTGCCTTGTCGAAGAAATGCGCCTGCGTCGGATCGATCCTGGCAAAGACCTTTTCGCCGGGGCCTGAAATGAAGCCACTCTTGGTGCGGGCACGCAGCATATTGGAGCCGACCTTGAGGTCGACGATGTCGAAGGAGCCGAGCGGTTCGACGATCTGCGTCTCGACGGCCATGAAGCCGTCGGCCGCATCGCGGCGAATGAGCACCCCTTCGGGCCGGATGCCGAGCGCCAACGCGTCGCCGGCATGACCGTTGAGCTTCGACAGCAGCGTGCGCGGAAACTCGAAGCCGGCGGCCGCGTCGCCTAGGGTCACCGATGCGGCCGAGGCTTTCTCGGTCACGGCCGCGTCGGCGACATTCATCACCGGGCTGCCGACGAACTGGGCCACGAACAGATTGGCCGGCTGCGAATAGACCTCGTCGGGCGTTCCCACCTGCTGCAACACGCCCTCATGCATGATGACGATGCGGTCGGCGAGGCTCATCGCCTCGATCTGGTCGTGCGTGACGTAGATGGTGGTCGAGCCCTGCTTGATGTGCAGCCGCTTGATCTCGGCCCGCATCTCTTCGCGCAGCTTGGCGTCGAGCGCGCCGATCGGCTCATCCATCAGCATCGCCTTCGGCCGCCGCACCAGCGCCCGGCCGATCGCCACCCGCTGCATGTCGCCGCCTGAAAGTGCCGACGGTTTCTTGGCCAACAGGTCTGAAATTTGCAGCGTCTTGGCGACCGAGCGTACTTCCTGGTCGATCTCTGTTTTGCTCTTGCGCGTGGCGCGCAAGGGAAAGGCGATGTTCTCGTAGACGCTCATATGCGGGTAGAGTGAAAACGACTGGAACACCATGGCGATATCGCGGTCGGCCGCCTTCAAATGCTGGACCGGCTTGCCGTCGATGAGGATGTCGCCCTCGTCGATGGTTTCCAGTCCGGCGATGGCGCGCAACGTCGTCGTCTTGCCGCAGCCGGACTGCCCAAGCAGCACGATGAACTCATTGTCCGCGATCTTGAGGTTGAGGTCCTTGATGACCTGGACGGCACCGAAGAATTTCTGGACGCCGCGAAGCTCTATCTGGGTCAATGCTGTGCTCCCGGATTTCGCGTATCCGCGCCATGGCCGGTGCCGGCCTCTTCCTCTGGCGCTATCTTCGAGGTGATGTTGAAACCGATCAGCCCGATCAGGATGATGGTCAGGCCGTAGCTGTGCAGCAGCATGTTCCACGGCTGGCAGAGTGCGACGATGCCGAGCACCATCAGCACTTGGCTACCGGGCTCCAGATATTTCTGATTGATGGCGCGAAAGCTCATTTGCGGATCGCTCCGAAGGACATGCCGCGCAGCAGATGATTGCGAAGCAGGAAGGTGAAGATGGCGACCGGCAGCAGGAACAGGAAGGTTCCGGCGGCAATCACCGTCCAGTCCGGCAGGCCGGAGCCGACCTGGCTGGGAATGAACGGCGGCGCCGTCTGGGCGCGGCGGTTGGTCATGATCAGCGCGAAGGCATATTCGTTCCACGCGGTGATGAAGCAGAACACGGCTGTGGCGGCGATGCCGGTGGCGGCCTCCGGCAGCACGATCTTGAAGAAGGCTTCCATGCGTGTGTAGCCGTCGACGAGTGCCGCCTCCTCATACTCCTTCGGGATTTCGTCCATGAAACCCTTCATCAGCCACACCGAGAAGGACAGGTTGAAGGCAGTGTAGAGGATGATCAGGCCGATATGGGAATCGTTGAGGCCGACCGCGCGGTACATCAGGAACATCGGGATCGCCACCACCACCGGTGGCAGCATGCGTGTCGACAGGATGAAGAAGAGCAGGTCCGCCTCTCCTTTCACCTTGAAGCGAGAGAAGCCATAGGCGGTGAACGTGCCCATGCCGACAGCCAGCACCGTCGAAGTGATGGCGATGATCAGCGAGTTCAGGAAGCGGCTCGGATAGCCCGACCACTGCACCTGGCCCTTGCCATCGCGCACGATCTTTTCACCGCCGTCGAACACGACGCGCTCCCACCATGGGGCGGCCGCGTACTCTTCCGGCGAAGGCGGACTGCGCAATTGGGAGCGCTTGGTGAACAGCTTCACGAAGGGCGATATCTCCGGCTGGAAGACGACGGTCGGCGGAATGGTGGTGGCAAGATTGCGCGGCTTGAACGCCGTCGAGGCGATCCAGTAGATCGGCGCCAGGAAGATGATGGTCACCAGCAGCACGGCGACGATGGCGACGCGGTTGAAGGTGATTTCGGAAGAAGTGCGGACGGCCGCCATCTCAGCGCTCCTTCACCTTGTTGAGATATTTGACGTAGATGTTGGTGATCGCCAGGACCATGATCAGCACGATGTAGGCCATCGCGCAGGAGCGTCCGGTCTGCCATTCCTGGAACGCCATCTTGTAGAGCCGGATCGAGATCAGCTCGGCCGTCGGCTGGCTGGTCAGGATGTAGGCGAGGTCGAAGGTCTTGAACGCTTCCATGGTGCGGAAAATGACCGCGATCATCAGGATCGGCGCGACCAGCGGCAGGGTGATGCGGAAGAAGGTGTAGAACGGCCCGGCGCGGTCGATCGCGGCGGCCTCATAGAGATGCTTCGGCACCGCTGACAGGCCGGCCAGCGACAGCAGCATGACGAAGGGCGACCACATCCAGATGTCGGTCAACGCAACGGCGTAGAGCGCCATCTTGGGATCGGCCAGCCACTCGAAATTGCCGAGCCCGAGCGCATAGTTGATGACACCCCATGATGGGTCGTAAAGCAGTTTCCAGAACAGCCCCACGACCGCCATCGACAGCATCATCGGCAGCAGCAGCAGCGTGGTGATAAGACCCTTGAGCGGAATATCCCGGTTGAGCAGCATCGCCACGCCGAAGCCGACAAGCAGCTGTCCGACGACCGAGACAATCACGTATTTCGCCGTGATGGCGAAGTTCGACCAGACATAGGGGTCGTTGAGCAGGTCGCGATAGTTCTGCAGCCCGACGAAATTCGCCGGCGCATTGGTCGACGCGCGAAAATCGGTGAAGGAATAGCCGAGCGAGTAGATCAGCGGAAAAATGTTGAAGACGATCAGGAACAGAACCGTCGGAATGATGAAGAGATTGCGGATGGAGATATCGCTCAGGCCGCGTGCCGCGGCGCGCGAGGATCTGTCGAGGGTGGTGATCATCGTGGTCGCCAAGACCCTGCTCCCGGTTCAAGAAAAAGAAACGGAGGAGGCGACACCGCCCCCTCCGCGGGACATGAAGGATTATTGCACGCGGCCGTATTTCTTGAAGGTCGCGTTCCAGTCTCCAGCCAATGCGTCCAGCGTTTCCTTGGCGGTGCCACTGCCGCCGATCATGTAGGGGTAGATGCGCTGGTTGAGCTGCTGCAGCAGTTCGGCGTATTCCGGCACCGCCCAGAAGTCCTTCACCTTGAACATGGTCTCGTAGAAGGCCTTGTTGTAGGGCGTGGCGTTCTGGAACTCAGGCGACTTGAGCACTGCCTGGCTACAGGTGTAGCCGCCGAGGGCCGCCCACTTCTTCTGGGTCTCGTCCTTGATGAACCATTCGAGGAACTTCATCGCCTCGTCCTGCTTCTTCGAATACGAGATGACGGAGATGCCTTGCCCGCCCAGTGCGGCGAACTGGTCGCCATTTGGACCGGGAGGGTTAGCGAAGAAGCCGGTGTTCTTGGCATTCGGGTTCGAGGCCTCGTTGATCAGCGAGGGGAAGAACGCGAAGAAGTTCATGCTCATCGCGGCCAGGTTTTCCGTGATTGCCTGGTTGTCCTCGACGAAGAACGATTTAGCCCAGCCCGGAGGTGTGAACTTGTAGAGTTCTTTGTAGGCATCGAGCGCGGCAACCGCCTTGTCGGAGTTGATATGGCCGTCGACCTTGTAGGTCGTGTAATCGCCCAATTCACCGCCATAGGAGAACAGCGCGTTCTCGAAGCCCATCGCCATCGCGTCATAGGAATTGTCGGTGTAGATGGCGATGCCGTATCTCTTCTGGTCCGGCCGGTGGAAGAACTCCGCGATGTCACGCAGCGCCTTGAAATCCTTCGGCACGTCGAGGTCGTAGCCATACTTGGCCTTGAAGGCTTCCTTTTCCTTGGGATCCTCGAACCAGTCCTTGCGATAGGACCAGCCGACGGCGTCGCCCTCGAGCGGGATCGCCCAGTATTTGCCGCTGTTGCCGGGATACTCGGCATAATATTTCACCGTCGCCGGTGCCATGACGTTGCCGAGATCATGCTTCTTGAAGAAGTCGGTCAGGTCGACATAGTGGCCGCCGGTGGAGCCAGCCCCGAGCCACTGAGAGTCGCCGACGACCAGGTCATAGGCGTCGCCATGGGCGTTGAACTCGGTGAAGGCCTTGGTCTGGAAGTCGGACCAGGGCGTGGTTTCCACCGTGATCTTGACGCCGGTTTCCTTCTCGTACTCGTTGCCGAGTTCCTGCAGGTAATTGGCCGGATCCCACTCCGCCCAGAAGATGGTGAGCGACTTTTCCTGCGCGTAGACGGACGTTCCGCAGGCAAGCGTTAAGCCGATACCAGCAAGCATGCTGGTCACTAACTTGCGCATAATGATTTCCTCCCTTGTGCGCATTCTACCCTGTCTTGCGAGCCGGCGACGGAGCCGGCCCTGGTAGTTCCTCCCGTGGTCGCGCTTTCCGAATTCGGAGCCTCCTCGCCCTGTCCGGAAATGGATCGCAGCCCTCACTTTCGATCCGCTTTTCTTTCCAAATCTGGTATTACCAATTGTGAATGCCCGTCAAGCCCTTTCTTGAGCAGTGATGTCGGACAAAGTCGGCGAATTCCAGACTTATCCACCTGTTTTCTCTATATTTTCCTACTCATTGATACGCTTTGGCCTTGTACGGACTTTTGCATTGGAACTATTATCGCTAGTCGACACCCAAATCTGGTAGAACCAGATAAGCGCTATTTCTGTGTCGTTGCCTGCATGATCCGGGCCGTATCGACGGCCGACTCCGCGATCGCCGCGCGCACCAGCGCGCGCGCCGCCCATTGCGCGACCGACATCGTCCGGCGGCTGTCCAGCCCCCATATATCCTTGAGCACGATCAGCACCTCCACACCGAAGATCAGCGACAGCGCCTGCGCCAGCCGGTTGAAGTCGCGCGGCGGCAAGCGGCCCTTGAGTGGCGCCAGCGCCTCCTTCAGCAATTCGACCCGATGGCCGCGCGTGAAGGCCGGCTCGCCGCCCAGCGTGCCCGCCTGGCGCCGCGCCCATTGATCAAGCGACAACTTCAACGCTGCCTTGAATGTGGCCTCGAAGGCCTCGATGCGCGGCATGGCCGTATCGAACAGTTCGGCCACGCGGCGCTCGGCATCGGCGGCGGTGGATTTCCAGGTGAGGATCGGCCCGAGCCCCTCGTCGACGACCGCCTGCACCAAGGCTGACTGACTCGGAAAATAGCGATAGGCGGTGGCGCGGGACACTTGCGCCGCCTCCGCCACTTCGCTGACCGACGGGGTGACACCCGCCTGCATCAGCCTTGTCGCCGTCTCCAGCATCAGCCGTTTCGTACGCGCGCGGGGTCCGCGCTCGGCTCTCTCACCGGTATCGTCGTTCGTTCCCGGTTGTTGACGTGAGACATCCATACCAATACGATACGCGCGTCTCAAAAAATTGCAATGGCAGCCCAGCGCGACCCTGGCGATGAGACAAACGCATCGCAGCCGCCGGGATTGGGGACCCTTGATGAAGCGCGTCTATGTGGTGGGCACGACCGACACGAAAGGCGAGGAACTCGGCTTCCTGGCCGATGCCATCGCTGCCACCGGCGCAGTAGTCTGCCGTGTCGATGTCGGAACGCGCGAGGCAACAATATCTGTCGACATCGGTGCCAAGGATGTCGCGGCGCATCATCCCGGCGGCAGCACGGCCGTGCTCGGCGGCAATGACCGTGGCGCGGCGGTCGCCGCCATGGGCGTCGCCTTCACCCGTTTCATCCAGTCGCGAAATGACATTGCCGGCGTGATCGGCATCGGCGGCGGCGGCGGCACCTCGATCGTCACCGCGGGCATGCGCGCGCTGCCGCTCGGCCTGCCTAAGATCATGGTCTCGACGCTGGCCTCCGGCGACACCGCTCCCTATGTCGACGTCTCCGACATCGTCATGATGCCATCGGTGACCGACATGGCCGGCCTCAACCGGCTGTCGCGTGTCGTGCTGCACAACGCCGCCCAGGCGATAGCGGGCATGGCAGGCAATCCAGCGCCGGCAGCGGACGGCAAGGCGTCGATCGGCCTCACCATGTTCGGCGTCACCACGCCTTGCGTGACCGCAATCGCCGATCGATTGCGCGACGTCTACGACTGCATGGTCTTCCATGCCACCGGCACCGGAGGCCGCAGCATGGAGAAATTGGCCGACAGCAGCCTGCTGTCGGGTGTCATCGACATCACCACGACGGAGGTTTGCGACCTGCTGTTCGGCGGCGTTCTGCCGGCGACGCAGGATCGTTTCGGTGCCATCGCCCGCACCGGCCTGCCCTATGTCGGCTCGGTCGGCGCCCTCGACATGATCAACTTCTGGGCGCCTTCGACCATCCCGGAACAGCATCGCGACCGGCTGTTCTACGAGCATAACCCCAACGTCACGCTGATGCGCACGACCGCGCAGGAATGCCGCGCGATCGGCGAATGGATCGGCACCAGGCTCGCCCAGTGCGAAGGTCCGGTGCATTTTCTAATCCCGGAAAAAGGCGTCTCCGCGCTCGACATCGAAGGCGGCGCCTTCTTCGATCCGGAAGCCGACGCCGTCCTGTTCGACGCCATCGAGCGCACCATCAGGCCAGATGCGACGCGCCGCGTCACCCGCCTGCCGCTGCACATCAACGACCCCGAATTCGCCCAAGCGGCAACCGCCGCCTTCCTCGACATTGCCAGATAGTGAGACCCAGACATGCCAGCCATACCGCGCAAGGACATATTGAAGAAGTTCAGGGGAATGATCGACAAGGGCGTGCCGATCGTCGGCGGCGGCGCCGGCACCGGCCTGTCGGCCAAGGCCGAGGAAGCCGGCGGCATCGACCTGATCATCATCTACAATTCCGGCCGCTACCGCATGGCGGGTCGCGGCTCGGCCGCCGGCCTGCTCGCCTATGGCAACGCCAACGAGATCGTCAAGGAGATGGCCTACGAGGTCTTGCCGGTGGTCAAGAAGACCCCGGTGCTGGCCGGCGTCAACGGCACCGATCCCTTCGTCATCATGCCGCTGCTTTTGGCGGAACTGAAGACGATGGGCTTTTCCGGCGTGCAGAATTTTCCGACCATCGGCCTGTTCGACGGCAGCATGCGGCAGAGTTTCGAAGAAACCGGCATGGGCTTCGGCCTCGAGGTCGACATGATCGCCGAGGCGCACAAGCTCGACCTCTTGACCACGCCTTATGTCTTCAACCCCGAAGAAGCGCGTGCCATGACCAAGGCCGGAGCCGACATCGTCGTCGCCCATATGGGGGTGACGACGGGCGGCTCGATCGGCGCCACCTCGGCCAGGTCGCTCGACGACTGCGTCGTTGCCATCGACGCCATTGCCGAGGCAGCGCGCTCGGTGCGCAAGGATGTTATCCTGCTTTGCCATGGCGGCCCGATCTCGATGCCGGACGATGCGCGCTACATCCTCTCCCATGCCAAGGGCCTGCACGGCTTCTATGGCGCGAGCTCGATGGAACGGCTGCCGGCGGAAGCCGCGATCGCCAGGCAGACGGCGGATTTCAAGGCCGTCACACTGGGCGACGACAGAGCGCCCGCGAAGAAAAAGAAGGGATGATGAGAGATGACCGACAAGAGCAAGGTGTTTGTCTATCCGAAGGACGTCAGCGCCTTCGGCTTCGACTGGGGGAAATTGTCCCTGACCGTTGCGCCCGAAGTGAATGGCGCGACCCGCTTTTCCGGCGGCGTCGTCGACCTGCCCTCGGGCAAGGGCCATACCCGCCACAACCATCCGGGCGCCGAGGAAATCATCTTCGTCATTTCGGGCCACGGCGAACAGATGGTCGAGGACGAGAAGGGCAATCCGGTGGTCGAAAAGGTTGGCCCCGGCTGCACAATCTATGTGCCGGAAAGCCGGTTCCACTCGACGCTCAACACTGGTGACGGGCCGATGCAGCTGTTTGTGGTCTATTCGCCGGCCGGGCCGGAGCTGGTGCTAAGGGAGCTTCCGGATTTCAGGCTGGTGCCGGCGGGGGAGTGAACCCTTCGAGGGTCGCGCCGCCCCTCATTGTCCTGCCGGACATTTCTCCCCGTATAGTGACGGGGAGAAATATGCTGTCATCGCCGCTTTCGCCAATCGCCGAAGCTGCCTTCTTCTCCCCGTTCTACGGGGAGAAGGTGCCGGCAGGCGGATGAGGGGCAGCGCCAGCCTTGGGCATCATGAAATCCCACCCCGATTCCAACCCCGCCCGCGATCGCCAAACATCACATATCCCGCCTCGGTCACCGCCAGCGTGTCCTCCAGCTTGATGAAGCCGCGCGTCGGGTGAAGCATGGTGGTCTCCACCGACAGCACCATGTTTTTCTCAAGCGGTTTGGCCGCATAGGTGCCTTCATAGGTCACCGGATGGTTGGTCATCAGGAACGGCGCCTCATGGGTGATCAAGCCCATGCCGTGGGCGAAGAAATCCGTATAGGGCGCGACTTTGGATTTCTTCAGCACGCCCTCGGCGTAAGCAATCATGTCGCCGCCCAGCACACCTGCCCTAACCTTCGAAAACGCCGCCTGCTGCACCGTCTCGACCTCAGCCAGCAAATCCTCCAGCTCGGCATCGGGTTCGCCCAGAATGCCCATCCGGCAGAGGTCGCCGATATAGCCGTGATAATTGCCGCCGGAATCGATCGACAGCACCTCGCCCTTCTTCCACGCCTGTGGCGAGGCGGCGCGGTTGTGGCTGGAGCCAAGCGTCAGCAGGCAATATTCGAAATGCGCGCCGCGATTGGTCTCCTCGCGCCTGACCTGCTCGATCATCTCGGCCTTGGTCGTGCCTTCATGCGCCCAGGCAATGGTCGCCAGCATGGAATCGGTGATCAACTCGGAGGCGGTGCGCAGCTTTTCGAGCTCGGCATCGGTCTTGATGGCACGCATGCGCTCCAGCATCTCGGTCGCGTCGATCAATTTCGCGTCGGGCAATGCCTTGCGGATCAGCGCATAGGCGTCCGACGGCAGGAAGCCGGGTTCGATACCGATGCGCGCGCCCTCCTTGCCGATCTTCCTGACATGCTCGACGGCAAGGTTCGCGGCGTCGAGCGTGCCCCAGCAGGCGGCATGGAGCGTCGGCGTCCAGAACGGATGGTTCTGGTGCTCGCCGCCCTCCATGCGGTTGCCGATATAGGCCGCATGATCCGGCCCGCCCTTTTCGTAGACGACGATCGGCAGGTAACGGCTGTGGCCGATCGCATCCATGGCGGCAAAGAAGATGAACTTGTAGCCGCCCAGCAGGTACTGCGTGTTGTGCTTGGAGGTCGCGAGCAGCACGTCGATGCCGGCCTCCTCCATCAGCCGGTCGACACGTGCCTGGTCGAACGGGATATTGCTGACGGCACTCTTGCCCGGCGCAATGTTCATCACTCTCTCCCTGAATTGCCGCGATCGGCGCTGTTTCGCAGCGATCCGCTGGCTCGCGATCAAATCTGCACTACTTTGCTCACTCTGGTCCAGCCAGAAATGATATGAAAGCCCGTCCATGCGGCATCAAGCTGGTATTCGGTCCAGCTATCCGGATATCTGGTCCTACCAGACAAAGAAATAAAATGAACTTACGCTAAACTGGTCCAGCGGACGAAAATTTCAAAGCCAAGCAAGGATGCGCCAATTCCGTCTCTGGCGAAACCCTTCGCAAGGCTCATAATCCCCGCCGCAAGGATGCCGATGCACGCCGGCGTTCTAGGGGTGTCGCGCCCGGGTCGGGTCGCGCGGAGAGGACGGAGTTCGATCATGTCAGGTTTCACCATTTCCAGACGCACCATGCTTACCGGCTCGGCGATGCTGCTGGCCTCCACGGCCATGCCGGCGCTGGGTTGGGCACAGACGCCGAAGAAGGGTGGCCGGCTCGTGCTTGCCGCCGACTCCGAGCCGCGCAATCTCAACCCGGCGATCGTCGCCTCGAACGGCGTTTTCTTCATCTCCAGCAAGATCGTCGAGACGCTGGCGGAAACCTCCTTCGACGGCAAGGACGGGCTTGCGCCACGGCTGGCGGTGAGCTGGGAAGGGGCCGCCGACGGACTGTCGGCGACGTTCAAGCTGCGCGAAGGAGTCGAATGGCATGACGGCAAGCCATTCACCTCGGCCGACGTCGCCTTCTCGGCGCTGCAGATCTGGAAGCCGCTGCAGAATCTCGGCCGCACCGTGTTCAAGGACCTCAGCGCGGTCGACACACCAGACGATCTGACCGCCGTGTTCAAATTCGCCAAGCCGACGCCGTTCCAGCTGATCCGCAACGCCCTGCCGGCGCTGTCGAGCGTGGTGCCGAAGCACGTCTACGAGGTCGGCAAGATCGAGGACAACCCGGCCAACAACGCGCCGATCGGTACCGGTCCGTTCAAGTTCGGCGAGTACAAGGCCGGCCAGTATTACCGGCTGACGAAGAACACGGACTATTGGGGCAAGGACGAGCCCTATCTCGACGAGATCATCTATCAGGTCCTGCCCGACCGCACCTCCGCCGCTGCGGCGCTGGAAGCGCAAGAAATCCAGCTCGCGGCTTTCTCGGCCGTGCCGTTGGCCGACCTCGACCGCATCTCCAAGGTTCCCGGCCTGAAGGTCATCACCAAGGGCTATGAGGGGCTGACCTACCAGCTCGTCGTCGAGATCAACCATCGCCGCAAGGAACTGGCCGACGTGAAGGTGCGCCAGGCGATCGCGCACGCCATCGACAAGGATTTCGTCGTCAAGACGGTGTTCCTCGGCTATGCCGCCACCGCCACCGGCCCGGTGCCGAAGAACGATCCGCAATTCTACACCGCCGACGTGCCGACCTATGCCTTCGACGTCGCCAAGGCCAACGCCCTGCTCGACGAGGCAGGCTACAAGAAAGGCGCCGACGGCAACCGCTTCTCGCTCAAGCTCTTGCCGGCCCCCTATTTCAACGAGACCAAACAGTTCGGCGACTATCTGCGCCAGGCGCTCGCGGCAATCGGCATCGACGCGCAACTGGTCAACAATGACTCGGCCGCCCACATCAAGGCAGTCTACACCGACCACGCCTTCGACCTCGCGGTCGGCCCGCCGGTCTTCCGCGGCGACCCGGCGATCTCGACTACCATCCTGGTGCAGAGCGGCATTCCGGATGGCGTGCCGTTCTCCAACCAGGGCGGCTACAAAAACCCTGCGCTCGACGCGCTGATCACCAAGGCATCGGAAACGCTCGACACCACGGCGCGTACCGACCTCTACAAGGAGTTCCAGAGGCAAGTCACGGCCGACCTGCCGCTGATCAACGTCGCCGAATGGAGTTTTATCAGCGTCGCCAGTGACAAGGTGGGCAACATCGCCAACAACCCGCGCTGGGCGGTGTCGAACTGGGCGGACACCTATTTGGCGGGCTGATCCCGCACTTGCGGATCGAAGTTTGGGGTGCTCAGATTCGGAGAATGAGAGTTCCTTCGCGCCCCCCTCTGTCCTGCCGGACATCTCCCCCACAAGGGGGGAGATTGGCGGTTTCCGCGCCTCGCACTTCCCTGCAACGTTGGCGATTGGCGAAAGCCGCGATGACAACTGATCTCCCCCCTCGTGGGGGGTCCGAAGGACGGGCCGAGACCCGTGGCTCGGGCCAGGGCGTCCGGCAGGACAGAGGGGGGCGCCGTGGAGCACGGCCTCAGAAGTTTACAAGCGGCGTCCCATCATTATGACTCGCGCCCTCGTCCTCCTGCGTCGTCGCCTCATCGGCAGCATCTTCGTTCTGCTTATCGTCGTCATCGGCACCTTCCTTCTCCTTGAAGCCGCGCCCGGCGACGCAGTCGACGCCTATATCGTCTCGACCGGCGGCGACGCCGGCATGATCGAGCTCTTGCGCCATCGCTGGGGCCTTGACCAGTCGGAGTTGACCCGGCTCGCCAACTATCTCTGGGCATTGCTGCATCTCGACCTCGGCCAGTCCGTCACTTTCTCCCGGCCGATCCGCGATGTCATCTTGGAACGCCTGCCGACCACGCTCATCCTGATGGTCAGCGCCACCGCGCTCTCCTTCGGCCTTGGCTCGGCGCTCGGCATCTATGCCGGCGCAAGGCCCGGCAGCTTCCGCGACCGTTTTCTCTCCGTCGCCTCGCTGGCGCTCTATGCCGTACCCGGCTTCTGGCTCGGCCTGGTGCTGATCGTGATCTTCGCCGTCGACCTGCGCTGGTTGCCGATCGGCGGCATCGAAACCCTGGCATCGGACAGGACCGGTCTCGACCGCGCCGCCGACATCGCCATCCATCTGGTGCTGCCGGTTTCCGCGCTCGGCTTCATCTACCTGGCGCTCTATCTGCGCATGATGCGCGCCGGCATGGCCGAGGCCTGGCGCCAGGATTTCGTGCTGGCCGCCCGCGCCAGGGGGCTTTCGCGCCGCCGCATCGTGCTCGCTCATGTCGCCCGCAACGCACTTTTGCCGCTGGTCACCATGCTTGGCCTGCAATCGGCGCAGATGCTGGGCGGCAGCGTCGTCATCGAGAGCGTCTTTGCTGTGCCCGGCCTCGGCCGGCTGGCGCAGGAAGCGGTGGCCGCGCGCGACACCCCCTTGCTGCTTGGCATCATCCTCACAAGCGCGGTGCTCGTCATCCTCATCAACCTGCTCGTCGACATCGCCTATGCCTTTCTCGACCCCCGCGTCGGCGCCAGCGAGGCGGGCGCATGAGCCGTCTGCGCCGCTTCCTGCGCACGCCCGAGGCGGTTGCCGGCACTATCCTTCTGGCGGTGCTGTTCGCCATGGCGCTGTCGGCCTCGCTGCTGTTTCCCGGGGATCCGCAAGCCATTGCCGGCCCCGCGCTGCTGCCGCCATTCCAGGATTGGTCGCTGCCGCTCGGCACCGATCGGCTCGGCCGTGACGTGCTGGCCGAACTGTTCCACGGCGCCCGCACCTCGCTGGCTGTCGGCCTCGCCGCGGCCGCCGCGGCCCTTGTCGTCGGTGCGATCGTCGGCACGCTGGCCGGCTTTGCCGGCGGCCTCGTCGACGAAGTGCTGATGCGCATTGCCGACGCGTTCCAGACCGTGCCTGGTTTCCTGCTGGCGCTGGCTTTCGTCAGCGTGGTTGGCCCCTCGCTCGGCGTCGTTGTCGTGGCCATAGCGCTCGGAACCTGGACTGGACCGGCGCGCATTGCCCGCGCGGAAGTGCTGTCGATCCGCGAGCGCGACTATGTCGCCGGTGCCCGTGTCATCGGCATGCATCCAATGGAGATCGCCTTTCGCGAAGTGCTGCCCAACGCCTTGCCGCCGGTGCTGGCGATGTCATCGGTGATCGTCGCCGCCGCGATCCTCACCGAAGCGGCCCTGTCCTTCCTTGGCCTCGGCGATCCCAACCGGGTCACCTGGGGCGGCATGATCGCGGAAGGCCGCACTGTCTTGCGCACCGCGCCGTTCCTGTCGATCGTCCCGGGCATTGCGCTGGTGTTGACGGTATTGAGCGTCTATCTCGCCGGCGAAGGCATCGTCGAGACGACGGCCGTGCGCAGGGGCCTGTCGTGACCGCGCTGGCGTCGATCCGCGATCTCTCGGTGACCTACCGCCGCGATGGCATCGAGGTCACGGCGCTGAAGAACATCACTATCGATCTCCACGCAGGCGAACGGCTTGCGATCATCGGTGAAAGCGGTTCGGGCAAGAGCACCCTGGCGCTGGCGATCGCGGGGTTGTTGCCACTGTCTTCGAAAATTGAAGGCAGCATCGAGTGGTTCTCTCTACCAACGTTGGATGCCGTAGAACGCAGAACGCCAAAGTCTCACTCCGGACAAAACCTGGCACCCCTCCTCGGCCGCGACATCGGCTTCGTCTTTCAGGATCCCTCCGCAAGCCTCCATCCCGTGATGACCATCGGCAAGCAGATCGCCGAAGTCGCCCGCACCCATCTCGGCCTCACATGGCAGCAGGCATATGCCAAGGCCAGAACCCTCCTCGAACGCGTCCGCTTGCCCGACCCTGACTCCGCCCTGCGCGCCTTCCCGCACCAGCTTTCCGGCGGCCAGAAGCAGCGTGTGGCGATTGCCGCCGCGATTGTCGCCGGGCCGAAACTGCTGATCGCCGACGAGGCAACCAGCGCGCTCGACACCATCGTGCAGGCCGAGATCGTCGCGCTGATCCGACGGCTGGTGGCAGAGGACGGCATGACGCTGCTGTTCATCAGCCATGACATCGCGCTCGCCGCCGAACTTGCCGAACGCATCGCGGTCTTCCGACATGGCCAGTTGGTGGAGCTTGGCAAGACGGCGCAGATGATCGACGCACCCGCCCAAGCCTACACGCGCGCGCTGCTCGACGCCCATATCGGCCTCGACGCCCAACCCTTGCTGAACCGAAGCGGGCTGAATGGATGAGCCTGCTGACGGTGTCCAATCTCACCAAACGCTATGGTCGCGCCGGCAAGACCCTCGCCGCGGTGGACGATGTCTCCTTTCATGTCGAGCCCGGCGAAACGCTGGCGCTGGCCGGGCCGTCCGGAAGCGGCAAATCGACGATCGCGCGACTGGTGTTGCGCTTGATCGAGCCGGATGGCGGAGGCATCGAATTCGAAGGCGATGATTTCTTGGCGCTGCGCGGCGCGCCCTTGCGTGCGCGCCGCGCCCGCCTGCAAATGGTGTTCCAAGATCCGCTCGCCGCCTTCAACCCACGCGCCACCGTGGCGCGCGTCCTCGACGACCCTTTGCGCATTCATGGCGTCGCCTCGCGCTCCGAGCGGCCGCGCCGCATCGCTGCCTTGCTGGAGCGGGTCGGCCTTGCGGCCGGTCTTGCACCGCGCGCCATCCATGAAATCTCCGGCGGCCAGCGGCAACGCGTGGCGATTGCCCGCGCCATCGCCACCAAGCCGTCGCTGATCGTGCTTGATGAAGCGGTGTCGGCGCTCGATGTCTCGGTGCGCGGCCAGATCCTCGATCTCCTGCTCGACCTGCAGCACCAGGAACGGATCGCCTATCTCTTCATTTCGCATGATCTCGGCGTGGTGCGCGCAATCGCCCACCGCGTCATCCTTCTCGATGGCGGGCAGATTGCCGAGAGCGGCGATGCCCGAACCGTCATCGACGCACCGCGGTCGGCCGTCGGCAACGCGCTGGTGGCGGCCGCGCCCAGATTGGACAGAAGCAGACCATGATCCGGTCTTCGAGCAAGATCACACCGAGAGAACCCGCCTATCCCCCGACCATCAGCCTGACGACTTCGTCATGATTGGTCTCGGAGATCTTGCGCTCGCCGGCCTGGACGCCGCGCCGCAGCACGACGATGCGGTCCGAAACCGCGAAGATGTCCTGCAAATTGTGCGAGATGAAGATCACGCCGCGTCCTTGCGCCTTGAGCTGGTGGATCAGCGAAATCACCTTGCGCTGCTCCGGCACGCCCAATGCCGCCGTCGGTTCGTCCATGATCAGGATCTGCGCATCCCAGTAGACGGCGCGGCCGATGGCGACGGCCTGGCGCTGGCCGCCGGAGAAATTGCTGACCGGGGCGTTCATCCGGCTGACATGGAAATCGAGCCGCTTCATCGTCTCCCTGGCGGCCTCTGCCATCGCCTTGCGATCGAGCACCGGCAGGAAGCCGAACGCCTTGCGCATCGGTTCGCGGCCAAGGAAGATGTTGGCACCGATCGACAGATTGTCGGCCAGAGCCAGATCCTGGTAGATCGTCTCGATGCCTTTTTCGCGCGCCTCCTGCGGCGTCGCGAAAGCCACTGGCTGGCCACCGAGCAGGATTTCGCCCCCCGTCGGCTGGAACACGCCCGAGATCGCCTTGATCAGCGTCGTCTTGCCGGCGCCATTGTCGCCGGCAAGCGCCACCACTTCGCCCGGCCGCACGGCCATGGAGAAATCGCTGAGTGCACGCACGGCGCCAAAATGCTTGGACAGGTTGCGGACTTCGAGCAAGGGAGCGTTCTGGTCGGTGCTATTCATCCTGGCGGCCTCCACTGAACCGGCGCTGCGCCTGGTCTATGAGCACGGAAATGATGATGACGACGCCGACGGCGATGAATTGCCAGAACGGCTCGACATTGACGAAGACCAGCCCGTACTGGATGACCGCGATCACCAGCGCGCCGGCGACCGTGCCCAGGATCGTGCCGGAGCCGCCGAACAGGCTGGCGCCGCCGATCACCACCGCCGCGACGCTGTCGAGCAGCAGCGGCTCGCCGGCTTGTGCCGCACCGGCGGTGAAGCGCGCTGCGTAGAGCGCCCCGC
Source organism: Mesorhizobium sp. M8A.F.Ca.ET.202.01.1.1 (assembly GCF_004791595.1). Lineage (NCBI taxonomy): Bacteria > Pseudomonadati > Pseudomonadota > Alphaproteobacteria > Hyphomicrobiales > Phyllobacteriaceae > Mesorhizobium > Mesorhizobium sp. M8A.F.Ca.ET.202.01.1.1. The sequence continues at coordinate 79,934 of NZ_SRUN01000009.1, forward strand.
CAAGGCCGGCGCACATCGCCGACAGCACATAGAGCCGCAATATGTGGCCCCTGATGTCGATGCCGGCGCGCCGCGCCGCCTGCACATTGGCGCCGATGGCATAATTGTGCTGGCCGAACCGCGTCTGGCTGAGCAGGTAGTGCATGCCGATGACGAAGACGGCAGCGATCATGACCAGATAGGGCACGCCATAGAACTTGCCGTTGCCGAGCAGCGCGAACCAAGAATTCTGCACCGGCACCGTGGTGCCGCCGGCAAGCAGGAAGGCAACGCCGCGCGCGACGCCGAACATGCCGAGCGTACCGATGAACGGCGGCACCTTGAGGCGTGAGATCAGCAGACCATTGATGATGCCGGGCACACCGGCAACGATCACGGCGGCGAGGATGCCCGCGAGCATGGCCAGCGGCAAGGGAATGGCGGCGCCCGCCATATTGGTGGCATGCGCGGCAACGACTGCGGCAAGGCCCATGATGAAGCCGAGCGACAGGTCGATGCCGCCTGAAATGATGACGAAGGTCTGGCCGGTCGCCAGCAGCAGCGGCGCTATCGCGAAGATCGCGATGGATTGCAGGTTGAACGGGTTGAGCACGAACGTCGCGCCGAAGGCGTATCTCGACCATATCTCGAAACAGATGATCAGGCCGGCAAGGAACAGCCAGGCGCGCCCTTCGGCGATGCGTCCGATCAGGCTCCTGGCCGGATCGCCATGATCGGCCTGGGGGGCGACATGCTTCTCGGCAGGCTGGGCTGGTGATGTCGAGGTCATGAATACTCCGCGGCGCGGCTGCCTTCAAACAGGCCCCGCCTTTTGCGGGACCCGGCGCGAACTCCCCCCGGCAAAACCGGGAGGAGCCAAGCTCGTCTGGGCTTACTCGGAGTAGAGATACTTCGAGATGTTCGGGTCCGCGATGTTGGACTTGTCCATGATCGTGAAGCCGGTGCCGATCGTGACCGGGATCGAATGGCCGGTCAGGTGGGCGTAGGCCGAAACGACGCCGTAATAGCCGATCTCGGCCGGATGCTGGGCGATTGCCACGTCCACGAGGCCGGTATTGATGTTGTCGACGATGCTGGTCGGTGCATCGAAGGCAACCACCTTGACGGTTCCCGTCTGTCCCGCCTGCTTGACGCCGTTGGCGGCGCCGAGCGCCGAGAACAGGTTGGCGCCGAACACGCCGACGAGATCGGGATTGCGCGCGAAGACAGCCTGCAACTGCGAGGCCGCCTTGTTGGCGTCGTCGTCATTGAACTGGGTCTCCAGAACGGTGATGCCGGTATGCTTGGCCATCTCCTTCTTGAAGCCTTCTTCGCGTTGGTCGGTGGTCGAAATGCCGGGCTTGACGTTCGATACATAGACCTTGCCCTTGTCGCCAATGGCGGTGGCCAGCGCCCGCGCCGCGATCTCGCCGCCCAGCACATTGTCCGAGGCAATGTAGGCCAGCGGGAAATCGGCGTCGCCGGCACCCGTCTGGTAAACGCCGCTGCCGATGAAAGTGTCGACGGTTATGACCGGGATGCCGGCATCATTGGCCTTGCGCAGCGGTTCCACCAGCTGAACCTTGTCGGTCGGCGCGATCAGGATCGCGTCCGGCTTCTTGGCGATGACCGCGTCGAGCACTGGCACCTGGGTGACCGGATTGAAGTCCGGAGCACCCTGGAAGACCAGATTCACGCCGAGCGCATCGGCAGCCGCCTGAGCACCTTTGCGCATGGTGATGTAGAAGCCATCGGTGGTGAGGCCCGGAATGAGCGCAATGGTGTATTTCTTGTCCTGTGCCTGCGCGGGCGCCATCAGCACCGTCGCGCTGACGGCAAGCGCCGCGAGCGCGGCAACGATCTTCTTCATGACATCCTCCTCATTGTTGGCAATTCTGCCGTTGCGGTGACATTGGAATGGCCGTCATCCGCGCGGAGGCAGGATGCCGACGGCCGGGAACGCCTGTTTGCCTTTCGCGGGCAGCTCCTCCCAAGCGCCCTCCAGTCTGTCAGCCGGTCCAGCCGACCGGCGCAATCGCCGTGCTCGCTTTCCTCGCCTCCGCCAGGTCAGGGAACACAGCGCCCGGCATGCCTGCACGCCGGGTCCGTATTTTGTAACACTTTGCAGAAATAAATTGCAACCCGGTTTTTCTGGGACGGCAACGCCGGCTTTTCCGGACACCGTCCAACGGCTCCTCGGAGCCCAGGCGAACTATCGTCCCGACTCCCCGGCGATACAATCGATTTCGCAACGGCTTCTATCCGCGCCACCGCGCGGCATCCGTCCGGCATATCTGCCGCTATCGCGTTGCAAGAACCGCGAGGATGGCCTGCGCCGTCTTGGTATCCGTCACCAGCGTGTTGATGAGCCCGGAACGAACGGCGCCGATAATTGCCGTCGCCTTCTCAGGCGAGGCGGCGACGCCGATCACCAGCGGCACGGCGCGAAGCTGCGCCGGCGACATGGCGATCATCCGGCTCTCCCCGTCCCAGGCGATCAGGGCGCCTTCTGCATCGAAGTAATGACGCAGCACGTCGCCGGCCGCGTGAACCAGCGCCTGCTCGCTCGGCGTGGCTGCGCTCGCCTCGGGCGCGTTTATGGCGTGCGGCAGGCCGATGCCGACGATCGCCACATCGGTTCTCTCCCACAAGGCGACGGCGTCGCGGATGGCGGCGTCGCGCAGGAAGACCTCACGCAGCTCGCTCGACGGCAAATAGGGGGCGTGGATGAAGCGCGGTGTGCCGCCGAACTCCTCCGCGGCAAGCCGCACGAATTCGTTGACCTGGAAATGCGCCGCGTGCTGCTGCATGCCGCCGGTTGCTGCCACTGTCAGCACGCCCGGCATGCGCGGCAGGCCGGATCGGATGACCTCGCGCACGGCGCGCCCCCAACCGATGGCGACCACGGAGCCGGCAACCAGCTGCGCCTGCCTGAGCAAAGCGCCAAGCGGGGCGGAAAGCGCCGTCAACCCACCCGCCGCCGGCGTCTCGACAACCGCGGCATCCCGCAATTTCAGCCCGTCGACCAGTTGCCTGGTGATATCCTCCGGCGTCGCCAGGTCGATGACCTCGATGCGCACGATGCCCTCGGCCCGCGCCCGCTGCAGCAAGCGCGAAATCGTCGCTGTGGAGACACCGAGCTGCCGCGCTATGTCGACCTGCGACATCTCCTCCACATAGTGCAGCTTGGCAACCGTGTGCAGCATCGTGCGCGATGCGGTCGCGTCGTGGATGGAGGGAACAGACAGCTTGCAATTCCTTTCAGCAACGTGTTACACACGTATACGCCGATGGGAGTTATCGCGCAAATCCGGTGAACTCGCAACTTGAGGGCCATACGAGGCTACGCGCCGGCAAGGCTGCTTGTGCCGGCAGCCGGCGATGCATCAGGCGGCAAAATCTTCCTGCCGGCAGGCGGGCAAACTGACCATTGTTTCCACGGGATCAGCGCCTCGGCGAGAGAGCGCCAACATCGGACAGAAAACCATGACGAAGATGACCACCGCGGAACTGCGCGGCTATCAGCAGATATGCGGCAAGGACGGCGCCATGGTGGCCATCGCTTGCGATCAGCGCGGCGGCATGCGCACCTTGCTGGCATCGGACCCTGCGGACCAGGCCAGGATCACCAACGACATGCTCGGCGACACCAAGGCCGACATCACGCGCTACCTCGCAAGCGCCGCGTCCTGCGTGCTGCTCGACCCGCTCTGCGCGGTGCCGAGGGTGGTCGACGAGGGCGTGCTGAACCGGGATACCGCACTCCTGATCGGCCTCGACGCATCCGGCTTCGACGTTTCGCCGGAAGGCTACCGCCTGTCGCGGCTGGTTCCCGGCATCGACGCGCGGCGCGTGCGCGAACTTGGCGGCACGGGCGGCAAGATCATGGTCTATCTCAGGGCCGACAAGCCGCAGGCCAACGAGCACAACATCGCCATCCTGCGCCAGTGCATCACCGACTTCGGCAAAGAGGATCTGCTGCTCGTCGTCGAATTCCTGACCTATCAGCTCGACGGAGAAAGTCCGGAAGACTATGCGGCCAAGACGCCCTGGCTGGTCGAGGAAGGTACCAGGATTTCGCTGGAATGCGGCGCAAAGGTGCTGAAGCTTCCCTACCCCGGCACGCCGGAAGCCTGTGCCAACATCACGAAAATGGCCGGCGAAGTGCCGTGGGCCGTACTTTCGGCCGGCGTCAACCACGCCACCTTTCTCGGCCAGGTCGAGATCGCCATGCAAAATGGCGCCTCCGGCGTGATCGCCGGCCGTTCGCTCTGGAAGGACTGCATCTCGCTCGATCGTGACATTCAGCGCGAAAGGCTTAAGACCATCGCGGTGCCGCGATTGCGCGAGATCCAGGCGGTGATCGGGCATTATCGGCAGAAGGCTGCCGCCTGACATCGCGTTGGATCACCGGCACGTGCAGGACATCATGTCACATAAGTCGATGGCCATAGGGATCGATATTGGCGGCACCAATTTGCGTGCCGCCCGCATCTCGGGCACGGGTGAAATCCTCAAACGCCTCAGCGAGAAAAGCGCACCCGACCCGGAGCTCGTGCTTGGCCGGATCGCCGACATGGTGCGCCTTCTCGACACGCCTGAGGTGGCGGCCATCGGCGTCGGCGTTCCCGGCCGCGTCGACGCGCGCCGCGGCACGGTCCTGTCGGGAGGCTATGTCAACCTTGCCTCGGTCGCGCTCGCACAGCGGCTGGAAAGCATGACCGGCAAGCCTGTTATCCTCGACAATGATTGCAACATGGCGCTGGCCGCAGAGATGGCTCTTGGCGCCGGCCGGGGCCACGACAACATCGCCATGTTCACCATCGGCACCGGCATTGGCGGCGCCGTCGTCCAGAACCGACGGATCATGCCTGGCCGGGCTACGGCGGGGCAACTCGGCCACATCACCGTCGACGTCAACGGCGAGGTCTGTGCCTGCGGGCGGCGCGGCTGCGTCGAAACCACCAGTTCCGGCACGGCACTTGGCCGCCACATCGCGCGAGCCGGCTTAGGCCCCGACGTTTCGGTCGACCAGCTTTTCGCCCGCGATGCGGCCGGCGATATCGAGGCGCGAGGCATACTGGAAGCCTGGGCAAGGCCGCTACGCGCGGCGATCGATACCACCGTCGCCATGTTCGACCCCGATGTCGTCCTGCTTGGCGGTGGGCTTGGCCTCGCGGCACACAGAGCGCTCGGCCACGCGCCAGCGCTGGCGCCCTGGTACCAATGCCCGGTCGAGCCGGCACAGCTCGGCGACGATGCCGGTGTGATCGGCGCCGGGCTCCGGGCGCTTTCGGCGCCGGCATCGACATCCCTTTCCGTTAACCTTGGCCACGCCAGACGCGCCGTGCTCGTCAACGGCATCCCGGCTAGCGGCAAGAGCACCGTGTCGCGCGGCATCGCCGACCGCATGGGATGGCCGCTGCTTGCACTCGATACGGTCAAGAACCCCTTCCTCGAAGTGCTCGGCGGTGCCGACCGCGAATTCAACCGCACGCTGGGCCGCGCCAGCTACCAGGCAATCTGGTCGCTGGTCGGCGACGCCCCGGCCGGCAGCACCTTCATCGTCGATGCCTGGTTCGGTTTCCAGCCGCGGCAAGTGCTCGAGGATCATCTGCGCAGGGCCGGCGTCGAACATACCGTCGAAATCTGGTGCCACGCGCCCGGCGAGGTTCTGGCCGAACGTTATGGCGCCAGGCTCGGCCAGCGCCTCCCCGGCCATCCCGGCGCTGCCTACATCCCTGAACTGATTGAACTGGCCAAGCGCGCCGAACCGCTGCGGCGCGGACCGCTGTTCGACGTCGACACCACGCGGCCGATCGACTTCGATGCCATCACCGCATGGCTGCGCGCGACCTTGGCCAGCGACGCCTGAGTCGCTCGGTGCCAGCGCCGGTCATGCCGGCGGCAGCCGAAGCGTCCTGCGAGCGATCTGCCAGGCGGATTCGGCATGCCGCCGCTTCAGCCTCATGGCATCCATGATCTCGGTCATCACGGCAATCGCCGGCCCGCGTTTCCAGCCTGAGGACTAGCGAAGATGACGAGCGGTCACTTTGCGACGCTCGTCACTTGCGCAGCGCTGTATCAATAGCCGACGGTGAAGCGCTGCCTAACATGCGCCGGCTTCTCGATCTCGTCGACCAGGACGATGGCATAGTCCTCGAAGGAAATGCTGCTGCCCTTGTCCGAGGCGAGAAGCGTGTCCTTGCCGAGACGGTATTTGCCGGTGCGCTCGCCTGGGACGAACAGGGCCGAAGGCGACAGGAGCGTCCAGTCGAGATCGCCGACCGTCTTGAGCTTATCCAGGAAGTCGGCGCCCTTCTGTGCTTCGGCCTTGTAGATCTCGGGGAATTCGGGAGTGTCGACCAGCCGCTTGCCGGGCGCGACTTCGAGACTGCCCGCGCCGCCCACGACGAGATACCGCTTCACGCCGGAGTCACGCACCGCTGCGATCAACGTATCGGGGTCGCTGTCCAGGAAATGCACCGAGCTGATCACCACGTCGTGTCCGCGGATCAAATCGGCGAGACCTTGCCTGTCAAAGACATCGCCTTTTCTGGCGGTCACGCCGGGCAGCGCCGCGATCTTTTCCGGGCTGCGGGCGATGCCGGTGACCGTATGGCCACGGTCGGAGAGTTCCTTGAGCAGGCGCGAACCGACGGCGCCGGAGGCGCCGATAAGAGCAACTTTTGCCATGTCTTCTTCCATTTCCTGTTGGAGGCTGATTGGGTGGAGATCAGGCCGCAGCGATATGGGCGACGAGATTGTCGAAGCTGCCGAACAGCGCGTTCGAACCGATGAGCCGGGGCGCTTCGTTGCGGATGACCGCCAGCGAAGGCACGCCATTGGCATGCAAGCGCTGGAACAACGCGCGGCCGCGACCGACCAGTTCGCGGTGAGCCGTCAGCAGCCGCTCCGTTGGCGCCGCCAGCAACTCGCCCGCATCCGCCATGCCAGCGGCGGAGAGCACCTCGGCGACACCGCCGGCGGTGACGATATCGCGGCCGTCGACATAGCGTGCCCGCTGGATCGCCTTCAGCGCGGTCAGCCGCCGGCCGGGATCTTCCAGGCCTGCGGCGCTGATGGCGAGCGTGGCGGTATGGGAGTCCAGCAGAGTGCCACGAACGTTTAGAACGTTGCGCTGATAAGCCTGCGTGAACGGCTGTCCCGTCAGACGTTCGATACGCTGATCGTTGGCCCAGGCATGGGCGGCAAACCCCTCATCCATCGGACGCGCGCCGGCGCCGGAAAACAGGCCGGTCGCCAGCAATTCGACGCGCACGCCGCCTGCCATCAATTTGTCCAGCATTGGGGTGGCGCCGTAGCACCAACCGCAGAGCGGATCGAAAAGGTAAGTCACGCCTGAGTTGCGCATGATTGCCTGATGTCCGTTGGCGGGGCTCCCCGCGACCTGACCGTCAAATGTCCTGGCCCATATGTGGCAGCGGGCGGTCTTGCGATAAATGGCTACCAATAATACAAACTGTCTGATCCAATCAGACAAAAGCGATCACTTTGGCCGACCTGCTGAACCTCAATCGACTCATTTACTTCACCACCGTGATGGAGACCGGGTCCTTCACATCGGCAGCCGACCGACTTGGCGTCGCCAAAGCCGTGGTCAGCCATCAGATTGGCAAGCTCGAGGAAGAACTGGGCGCGTCTCTCATGCGACGCACGACGCGCCGCGTCACACCGACAGAAGAGGGACGCCTCTTCTATGACCGTGCAATGATCATTCTGCGGGAAGCGGAAGCCGCCTATGGCGAGATTTCGCGCGGTGGCGTCGAACCGGCGGGAATGCTGAGACTGACCGCACCGCTCGACTACGGCACGAAGATCGTTGCGCCGGTCATCGCCGCCTATCTGAAAACCTATCCGCATATGCGCGTCGAGGCGATCTTCGACGATGCGGTAAGCAATCTGGTCGACGAGCAGATCGACCTCGGCATCCGCGTCGGCTGGCTTGCCGATTCCTCGAACCAGGCGCGGCGCCTGGGCACGATACGGCAGATCGTGGTGGCAAGTCCTGCCTTCGCCGCGAGCCTGCCGCAGGGTGTGAGCCCGCGCCAGGCGCGATCGCTGGCCTGGGTCGGAAACGCCCAGCTTCGCGGTGTCGGCCAATGGCTGTTTTCCAGGAATGGTGACAAGGTGCTGACCGAGCTCAATCCGGTCATCACATGCGACAAGAGCCCGGCCGCCCACGCCTGCGTGCTTGCCGGCATAGGGCTGGGTGTGTTTCCCGACTACAGCGTCAGCGATGATATCGCCGAAGGACGGCTGGTGCCGGTCTTTGCCGAATGGGCCTTGCCCACCGGCGGCATCCACGCCGTCTTTCCGCCGGCAAGGTTCAGGCCCGCCAAGGTACGCGTATTTGTAGACCTGCTCGCCGCCGCCGAGAAAAAACGATCGCGCGGCAGCGCGATGCTGTGAGATGTGACCGCCGCGGAAGGTCAGGAATGACTTACATTAAAGCGGTTATGCCATCTCCCAAAAACAAAACGCCCGCGGCGATTGCTACGGGCGTTTGTATGGATTGTTTTGGTCGGTGGGATTTGTTTGTTGTGCGTCGCGGGCTTGTTCTCGCCTGGGGGGCGGATTGATCTCTGGTGCGAACGCGAAACGGCCCTCCGGGTTTGATTCTGGCGGGCGTTTTAATTTGGTTTTGGGGATAGGATTTGAGTTATCGGTCCTGCGGCGTCGGCTTTGCCTCCTTGCGGGCCGCTGATGACAGGTTAAGATCGGCG
>NZ_SRUN01000009.1:88756-91256 GCF_004791595.1 Mesorhizobium sp. M8A.F.Ca.ET.202.01.1.1
CGCGAAACGGCCCTCCGGGTTTGATTCTGGCGGGCGTTTTAATTTGGTTTTGGGGATAGGATTTGAGTTATCGGTCCTGCGGCGTCGGCTTTGCCTCCTTGCGGGCCGCTGATGACAGGTTAAGATCGGCGGGCCACGACAGCAAAATACAAAAGAGCCCGCACGATGGCGGGCTCATTTGTATTTGGTTGCGGGGACAGGATTTGAACCTGTGACCTTCAGGTTATGAGCCTGACGAGCTACCGGGCTGCTCCACCCCGCGCCACCGATTTGCAAGCGAGAGCTTGCGAGAGGTTTGTCCGCCAAATGAAAGGGCCGCTTACGCGGCCCGTGTTTCCCGTTGGCGGGCCATGTTCAGAGAAGATTTCATCGCCTCGACCCAAAAACCGGCTTCGATTTTTGGAAAGTAGGATGTGACACATAAAACGTGCGTTTAGCAGACCTGGCAGCGACCTACTCTCCCGCGTCTTGAGACGAAGTACCATCAGCGCTGGAGCGTTTCACGGCCGAGTTCGGAATGGGATCGGGTGCAGCCGCTCCGCCATAACCACCAGGTCGGCAAAACGCACGTTATTCGAGAAGCTGTTTTTTGTGCCTTTGGAGTTCTTTTAGCCTGGCGCCTTTCGAAGCGAAGCTTCGCAAGGTCGACCGACCGTCGGCGCTTGTGCGCCGCACCCACGTAGCGCCGCCCGCAGGGCGGAACAAGCGTGAGTGAGAACAAACCATCTGACGAAGTCAGATGGACATAAGGAATGAGAACGATCAAGCCGATCGAACTATTAGTACCGGTAAGCTTCAAGCGTTGCCGCTCTTCCACACCCGGCCTATCAACGTGGTCGTCTTCCACGGTTCTCAGGGAATACTCGTTTTAAGGTGGGTTTCCCGCTTAGATGCCTTCAGCGGTTATCCCGTCCGGATATAGCTACCCTGCTATGCGGCTGGCGCCACAACAGGTCCACCAGAGATCCGTCCATCCCGGTCCTCTCGTACTAGGGACAGATCCTTTCAATATTCCTACACCCACGGCAGATAGGGACCGAACTGTCTCACGACGTTCTGAACCCAACTCACGTACCGCTTTAAATGGCGAACAGCCATACCCTTGGGACCTGCTCCAGCCCCAGGATGCGATGAGTCGACATCGAGGTGCCAAACAACCCCGTCGATATGGACTCTTGGGGGTCATCAGCCTGTTATCCCCGGCGTACCTTTTATCCGTTGAGCGATGGCCCTTCCACGCGGGACCACCGGATCACTATGACCGACTTTCGTCTCTGCTCGACTTGTCAGTCTCGCAGTCAGGCAGGCTTATGCCATTGCACTCAGCGAACGATTTCCGACCGTTCTGAGCCCACCATCGCGCGCCTCCGTTACTCTTTAGGAGGCGACCGCCCCAGTCAAACTACCCACCATACATTGTCCCGGACCCGGATAACGGGCCGCGGTTAGACATCCATAGTAATAAGGGTGGTATTTCAAGGGTGGCTCCACCTGAGCTGGCGCCCAGGTTTCAAAGCCTACCACCTATCCTACACATGCCACTACGAATGCCAATGTAAAGCTATAGTAAAGGTGCACGGGGTCTTTCCGTCTAACCGCAGGAACCCCGCATCTTCACGGGGAATTCAATTTCACTGAGTCTATGCTGGAGACAGCGGGGAAGTCGTTACGCCATTCGTGCAGGTCGGAACTTACCCGACAAGGAATTTCGCTACCTTAGGACCGTTATAGTTACGGCCGCCGTTTACTGGGGCTTCGATTCAGAGCTTGCACCCCTCCTCTTAACCTTCCAGCACCGGGCAGGCGTCAGACCCTATACGTCGTCTTGCGACTTCGCAGAGCCCTGTGTTTTTGATAAACAGTCGCTACCCCCTGGTCTGTGCCACCCTCCTCCACTTGCGTGGAAAAGGGTCACGCTTCTTCCGAAGTTACGCGTGCAATTTGCCGAGTTCCTTCAGCATAGTTCTCTCAAGCGCCTTGGTATACTCTACCAGACCACCAGTGTCGGTTTCGGGTACGGTTTATAAGGAGGAGCTATTTCCTGGAACCACGCAGCAGCCCGTTCAATCCGATAAGATTGGACTACCTCAATGATCCGTCACTACCTCCAAGCCCACGAATATTAACGTGGTTCCCATCGACTACGCGTTTCCGCCTCGTCTTAGGGGCCGGCTAACCCTGCTCAGATTAGCTTTAAGCAGGAACCCTTGGTCTTTCGGCGGGGGAGTCTCTCACTCCCCTTACGTTACTCATGTCAGCATTCGCACTTCTGATACCTCCACCACCCCTCACGGGTATGGCTTCATCAGCTTACAGAACGCTCCGCTACCGCTCGTATTGCTACGAACCCTAAGCTTCGGTGTATGGCTTTAGCCCCGTTACATTTTCGGCGCAAAGACCCTTATTTAGACCAGTGAGCTGTTACGCTTTCTTTAAATGATGGCTGCTTCTAAGCCAACATCCTGGTTGTTTTGGGATCCTCACATCCTTTCCCACTTAG
>NZ_SRUN01000009.1:96256-98756 GCF_004791595.1 Mesorhizobium sp. M8A.F.Ca.ET.202.01.1.1
TAGCCAGGGTTTGTGTTTGTTGTCCTGGTGGTTGGCTGCCGTCTTTGCGTGCTGATGATGGCTAAGATCGATGGCGGCTGGTTCGAACGCAAAACGGCCCTCCGGGTTTGATTCTGGCGGGCGTTTTAATTTGGTTTTGGGGATAGGATTTGAGTTATCGGTCCTGCGGCGTCGGCTTTGCCTCCTTGCGGGCCGCTGATGACAGGTTAAGATCGGCGGGCCACGACAGCAAAATACAAAAGAGCCCGCACGATGGCGGGCTCATTTGTATTTGGTTGCGGGGACAGGATTTGAACCTGTGACCTTCAGGTTATGAGCCTGACGAGCTACCGGGCTGCTCCACCCCGCGCCACCGATTTGCAAGCGAGAGCTTGCGAGAGGTTTGTCCGCCAAATGAAAGGGCCGCTTACGCGGCCCGTGTTTCCCGTTGGCGGGCCATGTTCAGAGAAGATTTCATCGCCTCGACCCAAAAACCGGCTTCGATTTTTGGAAAGTAGGATGTGACACATAAAACGTGCGTTTAGCAGACCTGGCAGCGACCTACTCTCCCGCGTCTTGAGACGAAGTACCATCAGCGCTGGAGCGTTTCACGGCCGAGTTCGGAATGGGATCGGGTGCAGCCGCTCCGCCATAACCACCAGGTCGGCAAAACGCACGTTATTCGAGAAGCTGTTTTTTGTGCCTTTGGAGTTCTTTTAGCCTGGCGCCTTTCGAAGCGAAGCTTCGCAAGGTCGACCGACCGTCGGCGCTTGTGCGCCGCACCCACGTAGCGCCGCCCGCAGGGCGGAACAAGCGTGAGTGAGAACAAACCATCTGACGAAGTCAGATGGACATAAGGAATGAGAACGATCAAGCCGATCGAACTATTAGTACCGGTAAGCTTCAAGCGTTGCCGCTCTTCCACACCCGGCCTATCAACGTGGTCGTCTTCCACGGTTCTCAGGGAATACTCGTTTTAAGGTGGGTTTCCCGCTTAGATGCCTTCAGCGGTTATCCCGTCCGGATATAGCTACCCTGCTATGCGGCTGGCGCCACAACAGGTCCACCAGAGATCCGTCCATCCCGGTCCTCTCGTACTAGGGACAGATCCTTTCAATATTCCTACACCCACGGCAGATAGGGACCGAACTGTCTCACGACGTTCTGAACCCAACTCACGTACCGCTTTAAATGGCGAACAGCCATACCCTTGGGACCTGCTCCAGCCCCAGGATGCGATGAGTCGACATCGAGGTGCCAAACAACCCCGTCGATATGGACTCTTGGGGGTCATCAGCCTGTTATCCCCGGCGTACCTTTTATCCGTTGAGCGATGGCCCTTCCACGCGGGACCACCGGATCACTATGACCGACTTTCGTCTCTGCTCGACTTGTCAGTCTCGCAGTCAGGCAGGCTTATGCCATTGCACTCAGCGAACGATTTCCGACCGTTCTGAGCCCACCATCGCGCGCCTCCGTTACTCTTTAGGAGGCGACCGCCCCAGTCAAACTACCCACCATACATTGTCCCGGACCCGGATAACGGGCCGCGGTTAGACATCCATAGTAATAAGGGTGGTATTTCAAGGGTGGCTCCACCTGAGCTGGCGCCCAGGTTTCAAAGCCTACCACCTATCCTACACATGCCACTACGAATGCCAATGTAAAGCTATAGTAAAGGTGCACGGGGTCTTTCCGTCTAACCGCAGGAACCCCGCATCTTCACGGGGAATTCAATTTCACTGAGTCTATGCTGGAGACAGCGGGGAAGTCGTTACGCCATTCGTGCAGGTCGGAACTTACCCGACAAGGAATTTCGCTACCTTAGGACCGTTATAGTTACGGCCGCCGTTTACTGGGGCTTCGATTCAGAGCTTGCACCCCTCCTCTTAACCTTCCAGCACCGGGCAGGCGTCAGACCCTATACGTCGTCTTGCGACTTCGCAGAGCCCTGTGTTTTTGATAAACAGTCGCTACCCCCTGGTCTGTGCCACCCTCCTCCACTTGCGTGGAAAAGGGTCACGCTTCTTCCGAAGTTACGCGTGCAATTTGCCGAGTTCCTTCAGCATAGTTCTCTCAAGCGCCTTGGTATACTCTACCAGACCACCAGTGTCGGTTTCGGGTACGGTTTATAAGGAGGAGCTATTTCCTGGAACCACGCAGCAGCCCGTTCAATCCGATAAGATTGGACTACCTCAATGATCCGTCACTACCTCCAAGCCCACGAATATTAACGTGGTTCCCATCGACTACGCGTTTCCGCCTCGTCTTAGGGGCCGGCTAACCCTGCTCAGATTAGCTTTAAGCAGGAACCCTTGGTCTTTCGGCGGGGGAGTCTCTCACTCCCCTTACGTTACTCATGTCAGCATTCGCACTTCTGATACCTCCACCACCCCTCACGGGTATGGCTTCATCAGCTTACAGAACGCTCCGCTACCGCTCGTATTGCTACGAACCCTAAGCTTCGGTGTATGGCTTTAGCCCCGTTACATTTTCGGCGCAAAGACCCTTATTTAGACCA
>NZ_SRUN01000009.1:103756-304079 GCF_004791595.1 Mesorhizobium sp. M8A.F.Ca.ET.202.01.1.1
CGCTTCGGCGATGCCTTTGCCGAAAGCATGGCCGGCTCCTACGACGTCAAGATCGTCCCCGAAAACGTCTCCGTGGCGCCGCGCGCCAACGCTGACGACCAGGCGCCGGCTTTCGCCGAAGAAATCATCCCTTTCACCAAAGACACGGACCTCACCGAGGCCTTTGCCGATTCGGGCTACACGGGCGACGATGCCACCGGCATGGCCGAAGCGATTGCCAAGCTGCTCAACGCCCCGGCGCTCAAGGCCGGAACCGTGTTGCGCGTCGGTCTCGAGGTCCATGGCGACGCCGCCAAGGTGGTTCGCACCAGCGTCTACGACAAGGCCACGCACATCGTCACCATCGCGCTCGACGATCGCGGTCAGTATGTGCCCGCGCAGGAGCCGGAACCCAATCCCGAATTGCTGACGGCGTTCGATGACTCGTCGGCTCCGGTGGTGGTGCGCGGCAACCTGCCGAACATTTATGACGGCATCTATCGGACCGCCTACTCCTACGGCATGTCCAAGGCGATGACTCAGCGGCTGATCAAGCTGCTTGCGTCCGATGTCGACTTCCAGTCGCGGCTCAATCCCGCCGATCGCCTCGAAGTGCTGTTCTCGCAGCCCGATGGAGATGACCAGACCTCCGACAATTCCGAGCTCCTCTATGTCTCGGCGACGTTCGGCGGAACGACACGCAATTTCTACCGTTTTCAAATGCAGGACGGCAGCACGGATTATTTCGACGAGAATGGCAGCAGCGCCCAGCAGTTCCTGCTGCGCAACCCACTGCCCAACGGCAGATTTACCTCCGGATTTGGCGCTCGCAAGCACCCGATCCTTGGCTATGTCCGCATGCACACCGGCACGGACTGGGCAGCGCCCATCGGAACGCCGATCATCGCAGCGGGCAATGGCGTCATCGAGAAGGCCGGCTGGGCCGGCGGCTATGGCAAGCAGATCATCATCCGCCACGCCAATGGCTACGAGACCTCCTACAATCACCAGAGCGCCTTCGCCAAAGGCATCGCCGAGGGCGTGCGCGTCCGCCAGGGCCAGGTTATCGGCTATCTCGGTCAGACTGGCCTGTCCACCGGACCGCATCTTCACTACGAGTTGATCGTCAACGGCACCAAAGTCGATTCAATGCGTGTGCGCTTGCCGGTCGGCAAGGTGCTGAAGGGCGACGACCTCGTCGCCTTCAAGCGCGAGCGTGAACGCATCGACGATCTCCTGAAGCAGGAAGACGGCAACTCGCTGAAGGTCGCCAGCGCCAAGATCGAAGGCTGAGTCTCAGCCTTTGTGCTGCCGAGGTTCGGCGCGCCGCGGCCACGGCAGCGCCTCGCCGGAAATCGTCATCCACGCAATGACAGCGGAAAGCAGGCATAGCAGCGCGGTTACCGAGGAGACGGCGGAAAAAGCGGCGTCGCTGGCGGCGATTCTTGCCGCATCGAGTGCCGGCGAAAGTCCCGTTGGCGGCGGTTCGCCGAAGCCAGGCAGGCCGGGCCCGGCGTTTCCCTCCAGGGCATTGGCGTAGATCCAGGCAGCGAGCGACCCCATCGCCGCCACCGCGATCAGACCGCCGATGCGCGAGACGGCGTTGTTGATGCCGGAAGCCGCGCCGGTGTCCTTGTCTTCCACCGCCGTCATGATCGCGGTCGACAATGGCGACACGACCAACGCCATGCCGAGTCCCATCAGCGCCATCAACGGGAAGATGCCAGTCCAGAAACGGTGAAAGCCGGCATGGGTGAGCAAGGCCAGCCCGGCGAAGGCAATCGCCACGATCAGACTGCCGCAGGCAATTGGAAGACGTGGCCCGATCCGGTCCGACAGCTTGCCGACGGGTCCTGACAAAAGCGCGATCGCTGCGGACAGCGGCAGGAAGATGAAGCCGACCTCGGCCGTGCTCAGCCCCCAACCGGCTATCAGCAGCATCGGCAGGTAAAAAAGATTGGCCGACAGCGCGAAATAGAGGAAGAACGTCGCGACATTGGCCCCGGCGAAAGCACCGATGCCAAACAGGCTGAGGTCGATCATCGGCTCGCGCTGCCGCCGCTCGAACAGGATGAAGACCACAAGCAGCACGGCGCCGGCGGCAATCGTTGGACCGGCCATGCGGCTCTCGCCGCTGGCGCTCATCGAAGTCAGCCCATAAGCGAGCGCTCCGAAGGCCAGCGTCGCAAGCGCACCACCGGCAAGGTCAAGGCTGCGTTTCTGCGTCGGCGCATCGGCCGGAATCTTGGCGAGCAGCAGATAGATCGAGATCAGGCCGAGTGGCAGGTTGACGGCAAAGATCGCCCGCCAGATGCCATCGCCGAAAGCCGACAGCACCAGGCCGCCGAGCACCGGGCCGAGAGCGGTGGTCAGCGCCGAGGCCGCCGCCCAGATGCCGATCGCGCGACCGCGTTCCTTCTTCGGATAAGCCTTGGCGATGATGGCGAGACTGCCCGGCACCATGATCGCGGCGCCAATCCCCTGGAGAGCGCGAAACGCGATCAGCACGACAGCGTTCGGCGCCAGCGCACAGGCAAGCGAGGCCGCGACGAACAGCGCAATGCCGGCCACGAAAGCACGGCGGAGCCCGAACCGGTCGCCTGCAGCACCGCCGGCGAGGATCAGCGCCGAGAGCGTCAGCGCATAGGCATTGGAGATCCACTGCGCCTCGGCAAGGCTGGCGCCGAGGTTGACGCGGATCGCCGGCATGGCGATCGCCAGGATCGACCCGTCGATGAAGCCGAGCGCCGAGGCCAGGATCGCCGCGACCAGCACATAACGCCGCTGCGATTGCGGGCAGAACGTGCCATTCGCGACCGGAGCGGTCAGCGGAACGGCGGCGGCTTCATTGGGTGAATGCATGCCACCTGATTAGACCGGCGGCGCACCGGCAACAACCAGCCAGAGACTGGTTGCCCTTGAAACCAGCCCTATTACCAGGGATCGCATCTGCCCCGATGCAAACCGCGGCAGTCATGCTAGGTTTTCTCCAGAGCCGGGGGCAGGAGAATTCGATGAAGCGTCCACTCGAAGCCTCCGTTGAGGGGCGCGGCCGTATCGTCGGTATCACCGATGGCGTATTCGCCATCGCGCTTACCCTGATCGTGCTCGAGATCAGGGTGCCGGTGCATGAGGCGATTCATTCCGAACACGATCTGCTTGTCACCATCGCCGCACTGGCGCCCCGCTTTCTGACCTATGCCTTAAGCTTCCTGACCCTGACCATCTTCTGGTTCGGCCAGCAGGCGCAGCATGGTTTGATCGCCAAATCCGACAGGCGGCTGGCCACGCTGAACCTGTGCTTTCTCGCCTTCATCGCGCTCTTGCCGTTCTCGACCGACTTGCTGGCTGATTTCCTCGAATTCAAGACCGCGGTGCTGGTCTACTGGGTCAACCTGCTGATGCTCGGCGTCACGCTGTTCGCCAGCTGGCGCTACGCGGATAAGAACGGCTTTGTCGCGGAAGATGTTGACGCGCAGACGAGGCGCACGGTCTATCTGCGCATCGTCAAGGCCCAGATCCTGTGGGCGGTCGGCGGCGCACTCTGCCTGATCAGCCCGCTGCTAAGCGTCGGCTTCATTCTGGTCGTGCAGTTGATCTATGCCGCGGCGCCACGCGGCTCATTGCTGCGCAACGTCATCGGCTGAAGGTCCGCCAAGGAATTCCACGGTAACGCCTGGCGACACCAGCTTGGCGAGCTCGCGCGCGTCCCAGTTCGTCAGGCGCACGCAGCCATGGCTTTCGGTCTTGCCT
The DNA here is from genome assembly GCF_004791595.1 of Mesorhizobium sp. M8A.F.Ca.ET.202.01.1.1. Taxonomy (NCBI): domain Bacteria; kingdom Pseudomonadati; phylum Pseudomonadota; class Alphaproteobacteria; order Hyphomicrobiales; family Phyllobacteriaceae; genus Mesorhizobium; species Mesorhizobium sp. M8A.F.Ca.ET.202.01.1.1. The sequence continues at coordinate 107,489 of NZ_SRUN01000009.1, forward strand.
ATCTTCGACGGCTCGGGCGTTCCGTGGATGCCGTAGGTCGGTTTGTCCAAGGCGATCCAGACCGACCCGACAGGTCCGTTGGGGCCTGGCGGAACGGTAAGAATCTTGTCGTTCTCGCCTTGCTTGAAATTGATGTTCGGATTGTAGGTGTAGTTCGGGTCGAGCGCGATGCGCGACACGGCGTGGATGCCGGTGGGCGACGGCGTGTCCGCCGAGCCGATGGTGGCCGGATAGGCTGCTACCAGCTTGCCGCCACCATCGTAGGCGTACACCTCTTTCTTGGTCTTGTCGGCGACGATGCGCACGACCGGCGTAGACACCAGCTTGCCGAAATTGGCGACCTTGATGATCGTGCCGGGGCGGTTGAAGTCGAGGCCCTTGTTGATCGACTTCAGATAGTTCTCGTCCATGTGGAAGCGCTCCGCCAGCGCCTCGGTGACAGAGGTGTAGCACATGCAGTTGAGCTGCGCCTTCTGACTGTAGTCTTCCGGGATGGAGGCGACATACGGCCCGGCTGCGTCCTCCGCCGTGATGGTGTAGTTGGCGAAGGCATCGCCGCCGGATTGCGAGAGTGCTGACTGGATGCCGACCGCATCGGTCGATTTGAGGTTGCTGCCGTTGATCTCGTTGTAGGCGGCGAGCGCCTTGTCGACATTCGAGCCGAAGCGCCCGTCGATGACGCCAGGCGAAGCACCGCCACGGTCGAGCAGCACCTGCAGCGCTGCCACATCCTGGCGTGCGCCCAGCGAAAGCGACGGGTCGACCGACGTCTTGCTGCCAGCGTTTGGCGGCAATGCCGCCTGGTCGGAGGGCGCCTGTTCCGTCGGATCTGCCGGCTGGAGAGGGTCTATCGACGCCTCGTTCAGCGGTTGGCGCTTGATGGTGCCCGGCTCTGCCGGCTGCGGCGCATCGGGATAATTGTTATCGTAATTGCCTTCGTCCTGCGGTGCCGGCGGATAGGCATCGACTGAATTGCTTCCGTCAGGGTCGTATTCGTCGGCTGGTGGCGGGATGACCCGGCCCTCTTCTTCCAGTTGCTTGCGGCGGAAGCGTGCCATGTCCTGGGGATCGTCGAGATAGTAGCGATCATCGTCGGCGGGGGCACGGCCGAGTTCTCGCATCCGCGTCTCGCGGCGCAGCGCCCGCCGGTCGAGCCTGGTCTGCGGCGGCTGGATGGCTATCACCTTGCCTGTATCCGCATCGACGATGACGCGGTTGCCCCTGGCATCGTAATAAATGTCGAGATTGCCGTCCTGGGCGAACAGCATGCCGCCACTCTCGGCCGCGCGGACAGGCTGGGCCGCGCCGTCATGCGTCGGCGCCGCGAACGCGTTGGAAAACACCAGTCCCGCAACAAGCGCCGAAAGGGTGAAGATAGTGCGCAGCATAGTGGCGAAACTCTCCGGTCCGTATGTGCCGCCGCCCGGCATTGTGCAATTCGGCGAAACCCCTTCGCCAGCAAACCAGTTACCCACCATATGGTTCCATCATGAACCGGGCATGAAGATGGCGGTCTTCCGGCGCCTCGAGGAATATTAGCTAGCCCACGCCAAGCCCCAATTCCTTGCGCGCCTGCTTCGTCAGCTTCAGGGTAACCAGGCGATGACTGTCGCGCAAATAGTCCTTCAGCGCACCATCATCCATGCTCTGGCTTGTCTGACGCTGGATCCACTTCATGCCGCGGGAGGCCAGATAGGGCGCGGGGCGCAGGCCCGGCTGCTCCTTGAGCACGTCATAGGCAATATCGGAGCATTTGAAGGTGACGGAAAGCTGCTCACCCTGATCCCAGCCACCGATCGCAAACACCTTGGTCCCGACCTTCCAGACATGGGCGCCGCCCCATTGCACCACGTGGCTCGTTGCCGGCAGCGAGCCGCAGAAGCCGTTGTAGTCGTCCAGCGTCATCCGCGCTCCCCGTGATATGAAAACGCCGCGCGCCCATACTGGACACGCGGCGTTGGATCAGGCCGCCGCCTCCGCGGCGACGATCGTCGGCCTGGAGCGGAAATTCAGCCGGTCGGAACCGGCCGTAACCTTGACCGTCGAGCCATCGAGAATCTCGCCAAGCAGGATCTTTTCCGCCAGCGGATCCTGCAGCTCCTTCTGCATCACGCGCTTCAGCGGCCTGGCACCATAAGCGGGGTCGTAACCCTTGGCCGCCAGCCACTCGATCGCCTCGGGATCCAGCGACAGCGTGATCTTGCGATCGGTCAGCAGGCTCTCCAGCCGCTTGAGCTGGATTTCGACGATGCGGTCCATGTCCTTGCGGCGCAGCCGGTGGAACAGGATCACCTCGTCGACACGATTGAGGAACTCCGGCCGGAACGATGCCCTGACCACGCCCATCACCTCGTCCCGTACGGCATCGACATCCTGGTCCTCGCCGAGATTGACCAGATATTCGGCACCGAGATTCGACGTCATGATGATCAGCGTGTTGCGGAAATCGACGGTGCGCCCCTGCCCGTCGGTGAGCCGACCGTCATCGAGCACCTGCAGCAGAACATTGAACACATCCGGATGCGCCTTCTCGATCTCGTCGAACAGCACGACCTGGTAGGGCCGGCGCCGCACCGCTTCGGTCAGCGCGCCGCCTTCCTCATAACCGACATAGCCGGGAGGCGCGCCGATCAGCCGGGCAACGGAGTGCTTCTCCATGTATTCGGACATGTCGAGGCGCACCAGCGCCGTTTCATCGTCGAACAGGAAGTTGGCCAAAGCCTTGGTGAGTTCCGTCTTGCCGACGCCGGTCGGGCCAAGGAACATGAACGAGCCGATCGGCCGGTTCGGATCCTGCAGGCCTGCGCGCGCGCGCCGCACCGCCTTGGAAACGGCTTGCACCGCCTCGCCCTGGCCGACAACACGCTTGCCGATCTCGTCTTCCATGCGCAACAGCTTGTCGCGCTCGCCCTGGAGCATCTTGTCGACCGGAATTCCGGTCCAGCGCGACACGATATGGGCGACATGGTCGGGCGTGACCACTTCCTCGACCATGCCGGCCTTGCCGTCCTGGGCTTCGGCCTCCTTCAGCTTCTTTTCCAATTCGGGAATCTTGCCATAGGCAAGCTCCCCGGCGCGCTGGAACTCACCCTTGCGCTGGGCAATGGCAAGGTCGTTGCGCGCCTCGTCGAGCTGCTTCTTCAGGTCGGCGGCAAGCCCAAGCTTCTGCTTCTCGGCCTGCCATTTCGAAGTAATCTCGGTCGATTCCTCCTCGAGGCCGACAAGTTCCTTTTCCAGGCGGGCGAGCCGGTCCTTCGAGGCTTCGTCCGTCTCGACCTTCAGCGCCTCGCGCTCGATCTTCAGCTGCATGATGCGGCGGTCGATCTCATCCAGTGCCTCAGGCTTGGAATCGACCTGCATCCTGAGCCGCGAGGCGGCTTCGTCGACCAGGTCGATCGCCTTGTCCGGCAGGAAGCGGTCGGCGATGTAGCGATTTGACAGCGTCGCCGCCGCCACCAGCGCCGAATCGGAGATACGCACCTTGTGGTGCTGCTCGTATTTCTCCTTCAGGCCGCGCAGGATCGAGACCGTGTCCTCCACCGTCGGCTCGTCGACGAAAACGGGCTGGAAACGGCGGGCAAGGGCGGGATCCTTTTCGACATGCTTGCGGTATTCATCGAGCGTGGTCGCGCCGACGCAGTGCAGTTCGCCGCGCGCCAGCGCCGGCTTCAGCAGATTCGACGCATCCATGGCGCCATCGGCCTTGCCGGCGCCGACCAGCGTGTGCATCTCGTCGATGAACAGGATGATATTGCCGCTGGCCGAGGTGACTTCGGAAAGCACGGCCTTCAGCCGCTCCTCGAACTCGCCGCGATATTTGGCGCCGGCAATCAGCGCGCCCATGTCGAGCGCCATCAACTGCTTGTCCTTCAGCGATTCCGGCACGTCGCCATTGACGATGCGCAGCGCCAGGCCTTCGGCGATCGCCGTCTTGCCGACGCCCGGTTCGCCGATCAGCACCGGGTTGTTCTTGGTGCGGCGCGACAGCACCTGGATGGTGCGGCGGATCTCGTCGTCGCGGCCGATGACCGGATCGAGCTTGCCCGCGCGTGCGTCGGCGGTCAGATCACGCGCGTACTTCTTCAGCGCGTCATAGCCCTGTTCGGCACTCGCCGAATCGGCGGTGCGGCCCTTGCGGACGTCGTTGATGACCTGGTTCAGCGCCTGCGCGGTGACGCCGGCCTTGGCCAGGATTTCGGCCGTCTTTGCCGATTTCTCCATGGTAAGCGCCTGCAGCAGCCGTTCGACGGTGACAAAACTGTCGCCGGCCTTCTTGGCCAGGTCCTCGGCGGTCGAGAACACCTTGGCCAGCGGCTGAGCCAGATAGAGCTGGCCATTGCCACCCTCCACCTTGGGCATCGCTTCGAGCGCCGTCTCGACACCGAGCTTGACGTCGCGGACATTGCCGCCGGCGCGCTCGATCAGCGACGCGGCCAGGCCCTCGTCATCGTCGACGAGGACCTTCAGAATATGTTCGGGGGTGAATTGCTGATGGTTGCGGGAGAGCGCCATGGTCTGCGCGGACTGGATAAAGCCGCGCACGCGCTCTGAGTATTTCTCAAGGTTCATATCTGTCTCCTTCCATCACCGGCCCGCTTTGCAGCACCGGATCAGATTGCGGTGACGGACCCGCCCATTCGAGCCGGATCCCGTTCAGCCGAGATATGGTGCATGGGGCATGCTGTCTCAAGACGCATTGATGTCTGTCAATCGACAATATTCCACGTCAGCCCAAACGAAAACGGCGGGGATTTCTCCCCGCCGTTCAATGTCTTGCGGTGCCGTTCGATCAGTTGCCGATGTCGGCGATCACGGGTTCGGCGCTGCCGCCGTCGCCTGGAGCCGCGGCCGTCTCGCCCGCATCCGCATTGTCGCTGCCACCCTCGACCTGGTCGGGATTGGTGCGCGGACGGCGCGGACGCCGTGGGCGGCGAGCAGCACCGCTCTCGGCGGCCGCCTCGTTGAGTTCGGCTTGAGCGGCCAGGCCTGCCGGTGAAAAATTCTCGAACCGTGGAGCCGGCTCGGCTGCCGCCACGGTCTCGGACGGCGAAGCGGGCTCTGCCTGCACTTCAGTCTGTCCCGAGGCCTCGTTGCGCTGCTGCTGGCCGCCTTGTTCGGCCGAAGCATAGTCGCGCTGACCGTTCTGGCCGTAGCCGCCGTTAGGGCGACGATCGCGATGGCGCCCGCCATTGTTGTTGTCGCGGCCGCTGTTGTTACGCCCGCCATTGTCGCGCCCGCTATTGTCACGATTGTCGCGACCGTCCCGGTTTAGCGCAACCTCAGCCGGCATGCCCTCGATCACCGGCTGCGGGCCAGCGCCGTGGTTGACCACGGGAACCTGTGGATCGGAACCAGCATTGCCGGTGCTAATGGACGCCCCACTGTTGCCAGCCCCACTGTTGCCGGCCCCGCTGTTGCCAGCATTGTCGAACTCGTCGCGATCCTCATCGCCGTCCTCGTCGAACTCGTCGCGGTTCTGCTGGACGTTCTGGATCGGCATCTGCGCCTGCGCGGCGGCGATGATGCGGTTGTAGTGTTCGGCGTGCTGGAGATAGTTTTCCGCCATCACCCGGTCGCCGGAGCTTTGCGCATCGCGGGCCAAGGTGGCGTATTTTTCGGCGATCTGCTGAGCCGATCCACGGATCTTCACGTCCGGGCCGTTGCTCTCGTAGTTGCGCGTCAGGGGATTTGGTCCCTTGCGGTTGTTGTTATTGTTATTGTTATTGCCGCCGCCGCCATTGTTGTTGCGACCGCGCATGCGCCTGTTCTGCTGTTGTGGCCTCATTAGACTCTCTTCATAGTGAAATTTTCGAAAAACTCTTCACGAACGGAGGCGCTCATGCAGCCAGCCGTTTCGTTTCTTCACCGGCGTTCGCCCGCATCGATTGCGTTGGCGCCACGTGCCATCCTGTTCCGGTTACATCACTTGCCGGACGATTCCCGCACGAAGCTTGGGCGTCGTTTGCGCAAGAAGGCAGCTATTTCCAAGGAAACCGAATCGCTAAGAGCACTGCCTGCTTCGTCTCATCCGGTAAGGCGACCCTAGCTGCATTCCCCGGCATTGCCAAGCGGTTTTTTCGCACTGCGTCAAGGTGTTGCCCGTTGAAAAACAAGAACCCTGTCGTTTCCGCCGAGATCGCCAAACACCTCGCCGCCCGCGTAACCGGCCGCGCCAAATATATCGTTGACCTCGTTGCTTTGCGTGTGGCCGATCTCGACCGCAATCCTGCCTTCGGCTTCCAGAAACCTTGCCGCCTCGGCGGCGATGATCCTGTAGGGGTTCAACCCATCCACGCCGCCATCCAAGGCCAGGCGCGGGTCGAAATCGCGGACTTCGTCCTGCAGATTTCCAATGTCTTGCGAAGGTATATAGGGAGGGTTTGCGGCAATTACATGGTATCGGCCGGAAACTTTTTCGAACCAGTTCGACTGAACCGTCGTGAACCGGCCGCCGAGCCCGAATTGCCCGGCATTGCGGGCCGCCATTGCCAGCGCGCCGGCGGAAATGTCCACGCCGGTGGCGGTCGCGGCAGGCACGACGCTCAGCAGCGCCAGGGCGATGGCACCCGTGCCCGTGCCGAGGTCGAGGATGTGGCATACCCCCTCGCGTGCGGCCACCGCCTTGACGAAGGGCAGCACCGCCTCGACCAGTGTTTCGGTGTCCGGCCGCGGTTCCAGCGTCTCCGGTGACAGCATCAGGCGCAAACCGTAGAATTCGCGATAGCCCAGGATGCGATGCACCGGCTCGCCACCGGCTCGCCGTCTCAGAGCGTCATCGATCGCGGCGATGGCGTTTGCTTCGATCATGCGTTCGGGGTCGGCGATGGCCTGCGTACGCGTCGTGCCGGAATAGTGCTCGACGATCAGCCGCGCATCGAGCGCGGGATCGTCGACACCGGCCGCGGCAAGCCTGGCCCGCGCTTTCCGCAGCAGCGGCCCCAGCGCCTCGGGCGGATGCTCAGCCATCGAGGCCGATATCGGCCAGCAGCTTCGACTGGTGATCGGCGATCAGCGCGTCGACGACTTCGTCGAGTTCACCCATCATCACCCGGTCGAGCTTGTAGAGCGTCAGGTTGATGCGGTGGTCGGTGACGCGGCCTTGCGGAAAATTGTAGGTGCGGATGCGCTCCGAGCGGTCGCCGGAGCCGACCTGCGACTTGCGCGATTCGGAACGCTCCTCGTCCGCCTTGCTGCGCTCCATGTCATAGAGCCGGGCCCGCAGGATCTGCATGGCCTTGGCCCGATTCTGGTGCTGCGACTTCTCCGCCTGCACCACCATGATACCGGTCGGCAGATGGGTGATGCGGACCGCCGAATCGGTAGTGTTGACGTGCTGGCCGCCGGAGCCCGAGGCACGCATCGTGTCGATGCGGATGTCCTCGGCTCTGATGTCGATATCGACCTCTTCCGCTTCCGGCAGCACGGCGACGGTGGCGGCGGACGTGTGGATGCGCCCGCTGGCCTCGGTTGCAGGCACACGCTGGACGCGATGCACCCCGGACTCGAATTTCAGATGGGCGAACACACCCTTGCCCGAGATCGTGGCGATGATTTCCTTGAAGCCGCCGGCATCGCCGTCGCTCGCCGATACCGTTTCGAACCGCCAGCCGCGTTCGGCGGCGTAGCGCTCATACATGCGAAACAGGTCGCCGGCGAAGAGCGCCGCCTCATCGCCACCGGTGCCGGCGCGGATTTCGAGGATGGCGTTCTTGTCGTCGGCGGCATCCCTGGGCAGAAGCAGGATCTGGATGTCCTTCTGCAGCGCCTCGATGCGATCTTCCACTCCAGGCAGATCGGCTTCGGCGAGCGCCCGCATCTCGGCGTCGGTGCCCTTGTCGGCGAGCATCGCTTCGAGGTCGGCCTGCTCCTGCTCGGCCGAGCGCAGTTCCCTGACCTTGGCCACCATGTCCTGTAACTCGGCATATTCGGATGCCATCTTAACATAGGCATCCGGCGTCGGTCCGGCCGACATCTGCGCCTCGAGCATCTCGAAACGCTTGACGACTTGATCCATACGATCGCGGGGCAAGTTGACCATGATGCGGGTGCTACAACGGGATCGAGCGGTCGTCGGCGAAGGCCTGCAGCAACGCCCGCATCGGCAGCCCTTGCGCCGGCGCCATCAGATTGTCGTCGAAGAAAGCCTTCAGCTCCTCCAGCGGCAGCTCCGTCAGCATCGCCTTGACCGGGCCGATCGAGGCTGGCGACATCGAGATCGAGCGGAAACCGAGGCCAATCAGCGCCATCGCCGAGATCGGCTTGCCGGCCAGTTCACCGCATAGGGTGACGGGCGTATGATTGCGCGCGCCGGCGTCGGCGATCTGCTTGAGCACCCGCAGGAACGGCGCCGACAGCGTATCGAAGCGGTTGGCCAGTTGCGTATTGCCGCGGTCGACCGCCATGACGAACTGGAACAGGTCGTTCGACCCGACCGAGACGAAGTCGACCGCCTTCATCAATTCGTCGAGCTGGAACAGAAGCGACGGCACTTCCAGCATGGCGCCCAGTTTGAGACTGGTCGGCAGATGGTGGGCGAAGCGTGAGAGATGCCGCACCTCGCGGTCGATGATTTCGCGCGCCTGGGCGATTTCGCCAAGCTCGGTCACCATCGGCAGCATCAACTTGAGTTCACGCCCGCCGCTGGCCTTGAGCAAGGCGCGGATCTGGGTGCGCAGCAAGCCTGGCCGGTCGAGCGTCAGGCGGATCGCGCGCCAGCCGAGCGCCGGATTCTCTTCCTGGATCGCGCCCTTGAAGTAGGGCAACACCTTGTCGCCACCGATGTCGATGGTGCGGAAGGTGACCGGCTTGCCGCGCGCCGCTTCGAGCACGTCGCGATAGAGTTTTTCCTGGGCTTCGGCGCGTGGAAAGGTCGAGGCGACCATGAATTGCAGTTCCGTGCGGAACAGGCCGATGCCGGCAGCGCCCGCCTCCGCCAATTGCGGGAGGTCGACGGCAAGCCCGGCATTCATCAGCAGATCGACCTGGACACCGTCCCTGGTCGTCGACGGCTTCTTGCGCAGTTCGCGGTAGACTTCCTGCCGGCGCGCCCGGAACCGTACTTTTTCGGCATAGGCGGCTTCAAGATCGGATTGCGGCCGCAGATGGATCGCACCCTCCTCGCCGTCGACGATGATGGCATCGCCGTTTTCCGCCATGGAAACGGCGCCCTTCATCTGGCCGGCAACGGGAATGCCCATGGCGCGCGCGACGATGACGACATGGCTGGTCGCCGCGCCATCCTCGAGCACCAGGCCACGCAGCTTGTCGCGGGGGTAATCAAGCAGTTCGGCGGCGCCCATCGAGCGGGCGACGATGATGGCGTCCTTCGGCAGCGAGGCCGCGACATCCTCGGGCCCGCGGCCCATCAGCTGGCGCAACAGCCGGTTGGCGAGATCGTCGAAATCGCTCATCCGCTCGCGCAGATAGGGATCGGTCATGTGCAGCATGCGGGCGCGCATGTCGCTCTGCACCTTTTCCACCGCCGCCTCCGCTGTCAGGCCATTGCGGATCGCCTCTTCCAGCCGCCGCACCCAGCCGCGGTCGTTGGCGAACATGCGGTAGGCTTCCAGCACCTGGCGATGCTCGCCCTCGAAGGCGACGTCACGGCGCTCCAGCATGTCGTCGATCGAGAGCCTGAGCGAACCGAGCGAGGCTTCGAGCCGGCGGACCTCTTCCTCGCTGTCCTCGTTGAACAGATTGGTGACGACGATGCGCGGCTCGTGCAGCACGACGTGACCAAGTCCGACGCCGTCGTTGAAGGACAGGCCGGTGAAGCTGACGGGCCGGCGCAGGTCGAGTTCGAGGCCCGGCCGGGTCAGCCGCGCCAGATCGCCCGTGGCGATCATCTCGGCGATGACCATGGCGGTGGTTTCCAGCGCCTCGACCTCGTCGTCGCGGTAGTGGCGCATGGTCTTGTTCTGGACAACCAGGACGCCGAGCGTACGCCCTGCCCTGAGCACCGGGACGCCGAGGAAGGAATTGTAGATCTCCTCCCCGGTCTCCGGCAGGTAGGCGAAGGCCGGATGTTCCTGTGCGTTGGACAGGTTGAGCGGCCTGGCACTCGCCGCGATCGTACCGACCAGGCCTTGTCCCAGCCGCAGTTGCGCCAGATGGACGGCGTTCGGGTTCAGACCTTCGGTGGCGTAGAGTTCGAGCACCGAATCGGCGCGCAGCACATAGAGCGAGCACACTTCGGCGACCATGTTGGAGGCGATGTCGCGCACGATGCGGTCAAGCCGCTCCTGCGGCTCCAGCGGCTCCTGCATGAGCTCGCGGAGCCGTTTCAGCAAAACGCGCGGGCCGCTGGCCTGGTCACGCATCGCGGCTTCTTCTCCAATGAAACACTTGCCGCCGCAGTTTCCGCCGCGGCCGGCATGCACGCAACAACTGATTCAGTCTTGCTACTGCTTATCGAGACCGTAGACGGAATGCAAAGTGCGAACCGCCAGTTCGGTATACGGACCGTCGATCAGTATCGAAATCTTGATCTCGGAGGTGGTGATGGCGCGGATGTTGATCGCCTTGTCGGCCAGCGCCTTGAAGGCGGTGGCGGCAACACCCGCATGGCTCCTCATGCCGATGCCGATGACCGAAACCTTCGACATGCCGGCTTCCGACTGCACGACATCGTAGCCGATCTCGGCCTTCAGCCGGTCGAGCACGGCCAGCGCCTTGTCGACGTCGCCCGACGGCACGGTGAAGGTCATGTCGGTCAGCTTGCCGTCCTCGGAGATGTTCTGGACGATCATGTCGACATTGATGTTGGCCTCGGCCAGCGGGCCGAAGATGCCGGCGGCGACGCCTGGCCGGTCGCCGACACGGCGCAGCGAAATCTGCGCCTCGTCCTTGGCGTAGGCAATTCCGGTGACGACCTGCTGTTCCACGATCTCTTCCTCGTCGCAAATGAGCGTTCCCGGAGGATTGAGCAAATCCCCCATTCCGGGCGCATCGGGATCGTCGAAGGACGACCGCACGAAGGTACGCACCCTGTGCACCATGGCAAGCTCGACCGAACGCACCTGTAGAACCTTGGCGCCGAGCGAGGCCATTTCAAGCATTTCCTCGAAGGAGATCTTGGCCAGCCGGCGCGCCTTCGGCTCGATGCGCGGGTCGGTGGTGTAGACCCCGTCGACGTCGGTGTAGATGTCGCAGCGGTCAGCCTTGACCGCTGCGGCGATCGCCACGGCGCTGGTGTCGGAGCCGCCGCGGCCAAGCGTTGCGATGCGGTTGTCCGGTCCGATGCCCTGGAACCCGGCGACGACCGCCACCTGCCCCTCGCCAAAGCGCTTGACCAGGAAGGCGCCGTCGATGTCGAGGATGCGCGCCGCGCCATGCGCGTTGTCGGTCTTGATCGGGATCTGCCAGCCCTGCCAGGAACGCGCATGCACGCCCATGTTCTGCAAGGTGATGGCAAGCAGGCCAGCCGTGACCTGTTCGCCGGAAGCGACGACCGCGTCATATTCGCGTGCGTCGTGCATCGGCGAGGCCTCGCGCGTCCAGCCGACCAGTTCATTGGTCTTGCCGGCCATCGCCGAAACCACCACCGCCACCTCGTGGCCGGCATCGACCTCGCGTTTGACGTGACGCGCCACGTTGCGGATGCGGGCGATGTCGGCGACGGAGGTTCCGCCGAATTTCATCACGATACGCGCCATGGAAGCGAAATGCCTTTGACTGGAGTGGCCCGGGGCCGAAAACGGAAGAAAAGCGCCCGGCTGCGCCGGCCGCTGGATGCGCGGCCTCCTTAGCCAAATGAGGAAGGTTTCGCAAGGCTGACGGCGGATTGCGCAACAATACGACATATTGCCTTCCAGGCCGGCGCCGCTTACCAAATGCTTGCCTGCGGGGAATTCCTTTTGGTTCGGCATAACAGATGATTGCTCGTCTTCGTCGCGCCATGCGATTGCAATCGCTCCCGATTGTCGCCGGCTTCGCCGTGCTGGCGCTGATCGTCGGCGCCCGTACCGTGCTCGTCGAGAGCCAGAGGGCCAATCGTGCCGCCGCGCGCGAGACAATCGAATATCAGGAGCAGCTTTCCGGGCTGCTTTCACTGGCGCAAGACGCCGAGAGTGGTCAGCGCGGCTACCTGCTCACCGGAGAAAAATCCTATCTGGAGCCTTACCGGAAGGCCGTCGAGGCAATTCCCGGACAACTGGCGCGGATCGAGAGCGCGGCCGCTCCCGACGATCGGATCGTCCAGCAGATCAGCCACATCAAGGAAGCGCTTTCGCAAGAGCAGGCTGAGCTGTCCCAGACGATAGCCCTCTATGATCGAGGCGATGCGGCAAAGGCCCTGCAACTGGTCCGCAGCGGCCAGGGCAAGGCCGCCATGGACGAAATCCGGGCCAGCATGGACACGATCCGGCGTATTGGCGCCGCCGCCGTGGCCGCGCGCGACGAGCATACCGATCGGGTCGAGGCCTGGTTGCGCATCGGCTCGCTGGCTGCGTTGCTGGCGATTTTCCTGCTTGGCGTCTACACCATCCGTCAATCCCGCCGCCGCTTCCGCGATGTGGTCGCCGTCCAGGAAGAGCTGATGCGCAAGAACATCGAGCTCGGCAACGAGATCCAGACGCGGGAAAAGGCCGAATCCCAGATACGCCAGATGCAGAAGATGGAAGCCGTCGGGCAGTTGACCGGTGGGATCGCTCACGACTTCAACAACATGCTGGCGGTCATCCTCAGCGCCATGAACCTTGCCCAGCGCAAGCTGAAACGGGGCGAACATGACATTGAAAAGCTTGTCGAGGCCGCGACGGACGCGGCCAGCCGTGCCGCCGATCTGACCTCCCGCTTGCTTGCCTTCTCCCGCCTGCAGCCTTTGGCGCCGCAGGTTGTCGACACCAACCGGCTGTTGACCGGCATGTCAGATCTTCTGCGCCGTTCCTTGGGCGAAGGCATCCGCATCGAAACCGTGCTGGCGGGCGGCCTGTGGAAAACCCATGCCGATCCTTCCCAACTTGAGAACGCGATCCTCAATCTGGCCGTCAATGCCCGCGATGCCATGGATAATGACGGCAAGCTGACCATCGAGACCGTCAACAGCCACCTCGACGAGGCCTATGCATCGACGCATGTCGAGGTCGCGCCTGGCCAATATGTGATGATTGGGGTAACCGACACCGGTGCGGGCATGTCGCCTGAGATTATCGCCAGGGCCTTCGAGCCCTTCTTCACGACCAAGCCGGCCAACAAGGGCACGGGACTTGGGCTGAGCCAGGTGTTCGGTTTCGTCAAACAGTCGGGCGGCCACGTCAAGATCTACTCCGAGCCCGGCGAAGGCACGACGATCAAGATCTATCTGCCCCGGTTTTTTGGACCAGAGGAGCCGGTAGCGCCCGCCGGGCACGGCAAGAGCGCCGCCAAGGTCACCGAGACGATCCTCGTCGTCGAGGACGATGCCCGCGTGCGGGCTGCCACGACCGAGGTCATGCGCGAACTCGGCTACACCGTCATCCATGCGGCAGGGGGACCGGAGGCCCTTCAGAAGCTCGCCGCGACACCCGGCATCGCCCTGCTTTTCACCGACATCGTCATGCCGGTGATGAATGGCCGCAAGCTCGCCGAGGAAGCGCTCGCGCGCCAGCCCGGGCTGAAAGTGGTCTTCACCACCGGCTTCACCAGGAACGCCGTGGTCCACAACGGCGTGCTCGACCATGACGTGCACTTCCTGGCCAAGCCGTTCACCATCGAGCAGCTGGCGGCCAAGCTGCGCGACGTGCTGGACTCGAAATAGGCTGGCCTTTGGTCGGCCAGTCACTTTGTCAGCATTGAAAATTGTTGCCTTGACATTCGATGCCTCACGCCCGACTTCGTAGCGTCCGAGGAGACCAACCTATGCCTGAGCCCCGACGATCGACGATCGATGCCGGAGAAGTGGAACGCTTTTCCGCCCTTGCCGCCGAATGGTGGAACCCGAACGGCAAGTTTCGTCCGCTGCACAAATTCAATCCGGTCCGGCTTTCCTATATCCGCGACCAGATCGCGGCGCGCTTCGGCCGCGACCCGCGTGCGGCGCGGCCGTTCGAGGGCCTGCGTATCCTCGACATTGGCTGCGGCGGTGGCCTTTTGTGCGAGCCGATGGCGCGGCTCGGCGCCGAGGTGATCGGAGCGGACGCCTCCGAAACAAACATCGAAGTGGCGAAACTGCATGCCGCCGAGGGCAATGTGAGCATCGACTATCGCGCCACGACGGCGGAAGATCTCGCCGAGGCCGGCGAAAAATTCGATGTCGTCCTCAACATGGAAGTGGTCGAACATGTCGCCGACATCGACCTGTTCGTCGCCAAATGCGGCGAGATGGTCAAGCCCGGCGGCATCATGTTCGTGGCCACCATCAACCGCACGCTGAAGGCGCTCGGCCTCGCCATCATCGGCGCCGAATATGTGTTGCGCTGGCTGCCGCGCGGCACTCATCAGTTCGGCAAGCTGGTGCGCCCGGAGGAGCTGGAAAAGGCGCTGGACGGCGCCGGCCTGACCATCATCGACCGCACCGGCGTCACCTACAATCCGCTTGCCGACCGCTGGGCGCGGTCGAAGGACATGGACGTCAACTATATGGTGCTGGCGGAAAAGGGATCGGTCTGATCAGCCAAATCCTCAGCCTCAGCCGCCGCCGATACCCACTGCCGGAGCCGGCGGCGGGGCTAAAGAAACTTAGGCGGCCTGGCTCTGCGCCCTCGTAGCGGTCTGGCTCTGCGCCTTGGTGGTGATGAACACGCCGGCGGTGATGATGACCGCGCCGACCCAGGTCAGCAGTTGATAGTGCTCGCCAAGGAAGATCGTACCGGCAAACAGCCCAACGGCCGCAGCGACATAGCCGATCTGGCTGAGATAGACCGGGCCGCCCACCGCCTGCAGCCGGAAGAAGAAAGCAAACATCGCCGATGCCGAGGCCATCTGTGCCACGACGATGAGCGGCACGGTGCCGAGCTGGGCGAAGGCCTTGCCTCCAAGCAAGGTCAGGATGCCGACGAGCAGCATCGCCGCGGACGCCAGATGGCTGCCGACCGCGAGTTCGATAGGACCGGTTCCTTCCGGCCAGTCGATGGTGCGATAGATGTTGCCGGCGGCAAGGCTGACGGGAATGAGCAGGCCCATGATGACCCAGAAGACATCGGCCGGCTGGCCGGCCTCGCCACGCGTCACCGCCACCATGACCGCGCCGACGAAACCGACGGCGATGCCTGATATGGCCAGCATGTTGGGCCGCCGCACGCCGAGCAGGATCGACAACACCAGCGTGACGACGGGCGACAGCGTGAACATGATGCCGGTGTAGCCGGCGCCCAGATGCGGTATGGCCGAGAACATCAAAAGGTTTGGCACGGCATAAGACACTGCGGCGGTGACGAAGAAATAGCGAAGCTTGTGCGCCGTGAGCCGGATGCGCTGGCCGCGCAGCAGCAATACGACGAGAAGCACGCCGCCGGCGCCGAGCGAGATGACGAAGGCCCAGACCATGGCCGGCACGCCGGCCGCCGTGGCGAGCTTGCCGAAAGGCAGCGTCAGGCCAAGCAGCCCCCCGGTGACGATCAGCAGGCCGAGCGCCGAATCCCAGAGAAGTTTCATGATCGATCCCTGTCCGCACGGCTCTTGGCCGGCATTGCATCTTGGGATAAGATAATGGAAAGATTCTTAACGTCAAGATACATTACGGTGAGATAGATGGACCGTGCAGGGAAAGCCATCGAGCAGTGGAAGCGGGAGCGGCCGGACCTAGACGTATCACCGATGGCCGTGATCGGGCGCTTGAATGAGGTCTCCTCGCTGATCGCCCGCGACCGCCTTGCGCCGCTCTTTGCCCGTTTCGGATTGCAGGCGGGAGAGTTCGATGTGCTGGCGACGCTGCGCCGCTCAGGCTCGCCTTACGCGCTGACGCCGACGGCGCTTTACGAGGCGACGATGGTGACCTCCGGGGCCATGACCAACAGACTGGATCGGCTCGAAACATCCGGCCTGATCCAGCGCGCGCCACACCCCAACGACCGGCGCGGCATCATCGTGCGGCTGAGCGACAAGGGCCTTGCGCTGATCGACGAGGCTGTCACCGCCCATGTGGCGAACGAGCATCAGATCCTGTCCGGCCTGACGCTGACCGAAAGAGAAACACTTTCGCGTCTGCTGGAAAAACTGATCAGCAGCGTGAGCTAAGTGCTCAGTTCCGGTCGTCCGGAAACACTGGAATCGGCATGAAATCGACGCCGTCCTCGGCAAGGCCCTTGGCCTCTTCCAGCGTCGCCTCGCCATAGATGCCGCGCGCATCGGTTTCGCCGAAGTGGATCTTTCGCGCTTCCTCGGCGAACTTGTCGCCGACATAGTCGGCGTTCTCGCGCACTTTCTCGGCCATCGCCTTCAGTTGCGCCAGCGCCTGCTTCTGCGCCTCGCCCATGGCAAGCGCTATGGTTTCCTGCTTGCGGGCCGTGGACACGGCGGGCGCCATCAGCGCTTTCTCGACCTTGTGCGAACCGCAGCTGGGGCAATCGACGAAGCCGCGCTTCTTCTGGGTGTCGAAATCGTCATTGCTGCGAAACCAGCCCTCGAACTCGTGCTCGTTTTCGCAGATCAGGGAAAAGCGGATCAAGAGGCGGCACCCCTGAGACGTGGCGCGTCAACCTCGCCGGCATTGATTGTGAAATCCCGCGCATTCTTCAAATTGGGGATCTTCTTGCGCGCCGCAAGCGATTGCGCCGGGTCGATCTCGGCGACGATCACCCCAGGCTCGTCATGCGCGGCTTCCGCGATGATGCGGCCCCAGGGATCGACGATCAGAGAATGCCCATAGGTCTCGCGGCCATCCTCGTGCAGGCCACCTTGCGCGGCGGCAACGACGAAGGCGCCGTTCTCGATGGCGCGTGCCCTGAGCAACACGTGCCAATGCGCCTCGCCGGTCTGGCGGGTGAAGGCGGCAGGCACGGAAAGCAGGTCGGCGCCGGCCATCGCCTCGGCGCGGAACAGTTGCGGAAAGCGCAGGTCGTAGCAGACGGCGAAGCCGAGCTTCGCGCCGCCGACCCCGGTGACGACGGCCTCCGTGCCAGGCTCGTAGGCGGCCGATTCACGCCAGCTCTCGCCATTGTCGAGATCGACGTCGAACATGTGGATCTTGTCGTAGCTGGCGAGCGTCACGCCATCGGGGCCGAACAGGAGCGCGCGGTTGGCGAGCTTGCCGTCGGCGCGCAGGATAGCGGTCGAGCCGATATGCAGGAACACGCCGAGTTCGCGCGCCAGCCCGCGCGCGGTCGCGACGATGATGTCCTTGTCTTCGGAGGTGAAGGAAGCGGCGCGCGCTTGCCTGTCGCGGATCAGCGCTCCGGTCATTTCCGGCGTCTGGATGTAGGTCGCACCTTGGGCCGCGGCCTCACGCACCAATCGTTCGAGATCGACCGCATTGCGCTCGGGGCTCTCGCCCGAACGCATCTGGATTGCCGCTGCCTTGAAAGCACCCATTGTCACACCTCAAATCGACGAGCCGTTGGCGAGCAGTTTGTCCAGTCGGCCCTCCGCCTCCAGATCATGGAGGTCGTCGCAGCCGCCGACATGCGTGTCGCCGATGAAAATCTGCGGAAAGGTCGTGCGGCCGTGAGCGCGCGACATCATTTCCTGGCGCAGCTCCGGCGAAAACGAGGCGTCGTGCTCGGTATAGGCGACACCCTTGCGCTCCAGCAGCCGCTTGGCCGCCGTGCAGTAGCCGCACATCATGCGCGTATAGATCGTGACATCGACCATGACGAATTCCGTTTCCGTTGCCGACTTATATAGTCGTGGACTCGTCCGCCCGGAAGTCCCCAGGCAACACGCGGGCAAAGGTCAGCACGTCGACGGCGGCAGCGCCTCCCTTTTTCAGCGCCTTGGTGGCGGCACGCACGGTGGCGCCGGTGGTGTAGACATCATCGATCAGAAGCACCCTGCGGCCTGCAATCTCAATCTCCGCCTCGGCGGGCACGCGAAAGGCGGCGCGCACGTTCTCCTCGCGCTCCTGCCGCTCCAGCCCGACCTGCTGGCGGGTGAGTTTGACACGACGCATGGCGGAAGGCGCGAAAGACAGCCCGCTGAGCTCGCAAACCGCGCGCGCCAGTTCCGCCGACTGGTTGAACCGCCGCCTGAAAAAACGGCGCCAATGCAGCGGCACAGGCACCACCACATCCGCGTCGGCGATAAGGTCGGCGCCCACGCGAACCATCCAGCGCGCCATCCAAGGGAGCGAGATCGGTGCGGTCCTGGTATTTCAGCCCTTGCACCATCTGGCGGGCCACGCCGGAATAGGCGACCGCTGCCCGCGCCCGTTCGAAGGGCGGCGGATCGGCGATCGCCTCCGCCGACAGAAAACCATCCCCCATGTGATGGGTGAACGGCGTGCCCATCACCGGGCACCAGGGCCGCTCCAACAGCCGCAGCTTCGGCCAGCAGGCGCCGCACAGCACACCGGGCTGCGAGACTTGCCGGCGGCAACCGGCGCAGACCGGCGGAAACAGGATGCGCGCCGGCCAGCCCAGAGCCGACCGGGCTGCCGACCCGGCCAGCTTCCTGATCTCGTCGGACTTGATCTTGGGCATCGGATCGGCCACGTGGTTGGTTTCTCGTCGCCCACCATACGAACCATATCAGGGCGCGGACATACAAGGACCATCCCTTGCAGCCTTTAATGGATACCTCTCTGTGGCTGGCGCACAAGCGGCGCGCGCTCATCCATCCGGTTGACGGTGCCGACTTCCTCATGCATCGCGCCGCCGAGGATCTTGCCGACCGGCTGGGTGCCGTCGAGCGCAGGTTCGCCAAGGCGGCGGTGCTGTTTTGCCAGACCTCGGCCGCGGCCGACGTCCTTGCGCAGAGCGGCAAGGTAGCCGATATCGCCCGTGTCGAGACGGACGCGGCTTTCCTGAATGGTGCCGCCGGCCTGATTGCGCCGCTCGAGACCGTGCCGTTCGAACCGCAGAGGCTCGATCTGGTGGTGTCGCTTTTGTCGCTGCAAACCATGAACGACATCCCGGGCATGCTGATCCAGATCCGCCGCGCCCTGCGGCCGGACGGACTTTTCCTCGGCGCCTTCGCGGGCGCCGGCACCCTGTCGGAACTGCGCGAAAGCCTGCTTGCCGCGGAGACCGATATCTACGGTGGCGCCAGCCCGCGCGTCATCCCGTTCACCGATGTGCGCGACGCCGGCGCACTGCTGCAGCGCGCCGGTTTCGCGTTGCCGGTCGCCGACGTCGAGACGGTGACGGTGCGCTATGCCAACCTGTTTGCGCTTATGGCCGACCTGCGCGCCATGGGCGAAACCAGCGCGCTTGCCGACCGCAGCCGGCGGCCGGGCTCGCGCAGGCTGTTTGCCCGCGCCGCGGAAATCTACGCCGAACGCTTCTCCGACCCCGACGGTCGCGTCAGGGCAAGCTTTTCGATTGTCTGGATGTCCGGCTGGGCGCCCGACGCGTCGCAGCAAAAGCCGCTGAAGCCCGGTTCGGCCAAGGTTTCGCTAAAGACTATACTGGAGGGGCCTGAAGGGCATTGACCTGTTCGCAGGCTCTAGTGCGCGAAAGCGTTCGCAAGCCTGCTGCCGTTGTCGCTGAACAGCCAGGTGATCGAGTTGAAGACCTGGCCGATACCGCCGATGATGGTCAGCGACAGTACGCAGACAATCAGGCCGTATTCGACGGCCGTGGCGCCGTTTTCGTCCTTCAGAAAGCGCAGCAGCACTGTTTTCATCACCTCATTTCCCCCTTGCCACGATCTTACGGCCGATCTGTTAAGAAAGGTTAACGGCAAAGGCTTAACAGGGGATGAAATCGCCGCCTTTCGGCAATGCCTTAACCTTGTCAGCAGTCGCCGCTGCTTTTGCCATCGGAGCGGATAATGCAGACCCCACCGGGTTCGGCCTGCAGCACGCTGCGGCGCACTGTATACGTGCTGCGGTGGCTGATCGAACCGGTAGCCGTCATGTCGAGGCCGGGGAAACCATCGCGGGCCGTTTGCGAACGCGTCTGGCTGTCGAGGAAAGGGGTCGCGATCAGCGCCAGCGCCACCGCGGCCGACCCGAACAGCAGCGCGATCCGCAGGACGCCCATGCCGGCATCGGCGGCACGAAAACCGCGCTCGGGCCGGATCGAATCCCACTCCCTGTCCAGGCTCATTCCTCGCTCCCCAGCGAATTTGTGGCGGCCACGCGAAAAACGGCCATGCATCAATTTTTCATGATGAGATAAATCTTCCATTAACGCTGGCTGATATGGACCGCGGTCCATCAGCTCTCGATCGTCAGAGGAGATCGATCAGGAACGGGATCAACGGCGCATCGGCCGGCGGCATCGGATAGTCGCGCATCTGTTTCGGCCGCACCCATTTCAGCGCCTGCCCTTCCCTCGGCTGGGCGATGCCGCGGAAGCGGCGGCAGACAAACAGCGGCATCAAGAGATGGAAGTCGTCGTAGGAATGGCTGGCAAAGGTCAGTGGCGCCAGGCATGGGATTTCGGTTTCGATGCCGATCTCCTCATGCAGTTCACGGATGAGGCATTGTTCCGGCGTCTCGCCGGGCTCGACCTTGCCGCCGGGAAACTCCCACAGGCCGGCAAGCTGCTTGCCTTGCGGACGCTGCGCCAGCAGCACGCGGCCATCGGCGTCGACCAGCGCGCAAGCGGCGACCAGGAGCAGGCGCTTGCCGCCGGATGTCAGATCATTCATGGCCGGGCGGCCGGCGGTAGTGGTAGCGGTAGACTTCCTCGAAGCCGAGCGCGCGGTAGAGCGCCAGCGCCGGCGCGTTGCCGGCCTCGACCTGCAGCCAGGCCTCCCGCGCGCCGCGCAGCCGCGCCCATTTCAACGCCGACAGGATCAGGTTGCGGCCGTGCCCCTTGTTGCGCGCCGCCTTGTCGGTGGCGACCTCGAACAGGCCGGCAAGATCGCCGTCATGCACGCAGATCAACGTCGCCAGCGGCTCCGCCCCATCCTCGAGCGCGAACAGCCCGGCTTCGGGCTGGATAGCGCCGATGATCTCCGACAGGCCCGGCCGCAGCGATATGTCCGAGCCGCTGACCTTGAGCAATGCTCCGATGAAGCGGCTGATGTCCTTGAGCGGAATCTGGTCCATGGCGTCGTCGAGCCGCGCGTCCGCCAACTGCAGCCGCATGACGAGCGATTCGTCGAACCGGCTCCAGCCTTCCTTGTCGAGATGGCCGGCAAGATCGGGGCCCGACAGTGGCGACATGCGGAACGTCAATGGCCGGCCATAGGCGTCGAAGCGGCGGCTGGCGCGGCCAATGCGGTCGGCGATGTGCTGGATGTCGCCGGGATCGAGCGGATTGACCGAGTTCAGCCGCTTGGCCGGATGTCCCGCGGTCAGGCGCACCACCCACGTGCCGTCATAATGGACGGCGGCCGCGGGCCAGGCGCGAAAGCCAGCCGCCTCGTAGCGGCGCACGGTCGCGAGCATGCTTGCCGGATGACGCGAAACCAACGCGATCAGCTCCGGTAGTCGCCGTTGATGGCGACATATTCCTTGGTGAGATCGCAGGTCCACACCGTCGCCTTGCCGCGGCCGATGCCGATATCGGCGCGGATGCGGATGTCATCGCGCTTCATGTAGGCCGAGGTCGCTTCCTCCGAGTAGGCCGGGTCGCGCTCGCCCTCATGCGCCAGCCGGTTGTCGCCGAACCAGATCGACAGCCGGTCGCGGTCGGCGGGCTCGCCGGCCTTGCCGACGGCCATGACGACGCGGCCCCAATTGGCGTCCTCGCCGGCGACCGCCGTCTTGACCAGCGGCGAATTGGCGATCGACAGCGCGATGCGCTTGGCCGAGCGGGCCGACTTGGCCCCGGTGACGGTGACTTCGACCTGCTTGCGCGCGCCCTCGCCGTCACGCACCACTTGCAGCGCCAGCGACTTCAGCACCTTGCCGAGCGCCCGGCGGAACTGACCAAGGCGGGCATCCCTGGGATCGGTGATTTCAGGCGCGCCGCGCTTTGCCGCCTTGCCGGTGGCGAACAACAACAGCGTGTCGCTGGTCGAGGTGTCGCTGTCGACGGTCACCGCGTTGAATGTCTTGGCAGTGCCGCGCGACAAAAGGTCCTGCAGGACCGGTGCCGCGATCGGCGCGTCGGTGGCGATGAAGGAGAGCATCGTCGCCATGTCTGGCGCGATCATGCCGGCACCCTTGGAAATGCCGTTGATGGTGACATCTGCGTCGCCGAGCTTCACCGTCTGCGTCGCCACTTTCGGATAGGTGTCCGTGGTCATGATGGCCCTTGCAGCCTCGGTCCACAGGTTCGGCTTGCCATCGCTGACCAGCCCGGCGAGCAGATGGCTGAACTTGGATGTGTCGAGCGGCTCGCCGATGACGCCGGTCGAAGCCAGGAAAACCTCGCCTGGCGTGCAGCCCGCGGCCTTCGCCGCCGCTTCGCCCGTCATCGCGGTGGACTCGCGGCCCTTCTTGCCGGTGAAGGCGTTGGCGTTGCCGGAATTGACGACCAGCACCCGCGCCTGGCCGGCGCCAAGGTTCTGGCGGCAGAAATCGACCGGCGCCGAGGGGCATTTCGACTTGGTGAACACGCCGGCGACCGCGGTACCGGCGTCGAACACCATGGCCAGCAGATCGGTGCGGTTCTTGTACTTTATCCCCGCTTCGGCGGTGGCGATGCGCACCCCTTCGATTTCCGGCATTTTGGGGTATTTCTTCGGCGCGAGCGGCGAAATCGTCGTGGACATGGAGACCTCGGGCGGGAAAATCGCAAGGGGAAGGCCGGTTTGCCCGATACGGCGCGCGGGCGCAAGCGCGTTTTCGTCGCTCCGGCCAGGGACAAACCCGGTCAGGATTAAGCTTGCATTTCAAATCCGTTGGCATCGCCGGGGTCCGTGGCGCTATGATCTTCCCCATGGGCAGGCTTGCGATCCTCGCTTGGGCATTTCTCGGACTTCTGTTGCTGCGCGCCGACGCCGAGCCGGGGCGGCGCGTCGCGCTCGTCATCGGCAACGGTACCTATGCCGAGGCCGGCACGCTGGCCAATCCGGTCAACGACGCGCTCGACATCGCCGACAAGCTGCGTTCCATCGGCTTCGAGGTCATCGAAGGCAACGACCTCGGCAAGCGCGAGCTTGAACACAGCATCGGCGAGTTCTCCGATGCGCTCGAAGGTGCCGGCGTCGGGCTTTTCTACTATGCCGGCCACGGCCTTCAGGTCGACGGCCGCAATTACATCGTGCCGGTCGACGCCAGGCTCGACATGCCGGTGAAGCTGCAGCTCGAAGCCGTGCCGATCGACGAAGTCCTCGACATCATGGAACAGCAGACCAAGGTCAGCCTGGTCTTCCTCGATGCCTGCCGCAACAACCCGTTTGCCCGCAGCCTGAGCCGCACCGCCACCACCCGCTCGGCGACGGCGCTGGCGGGTCTGGCGCAGTTCGATTCGACGCGCGGTTCCTTCATCGCCTTTTCGACCGCGCCAGGTGCTGTCGCCATGGACGGCAGCGGGCGCAACTCGCCTTTCGCCCAGGCCCTGCTGCGCCATATCGCCGAACCCGGCCAGAGCATCAACGACATGATGATCGCGGTGCGCCGCGACGTGGTTTCGCAAACCCGCGAGGCCCAGCGACCCTGGGAGCAGGGATCGCTGCTCGAACGCTTCGAGTTCGTGCCGGGCGAAGGACCGGTGAAGGCCCCGGAACCGACGGCCGCGCCCGCGCCCTCGACGCAAGTGGCTGCGCTCGAGCGTTCGGTCGGCGACGACAAAAGCGCGATCGAGAAGTTCCTGCGCGACGACTATCTGCAGCCTGACACCAAGGACATGCGCGCGGCCGTCAGACGGCTTTATGGCGCATCCGCCACCATCTTCGGCACGCCTTACGATGCCGAGACGCTTGCGAAGGTGAAGGGCGACTGGTTCGCGCAATGGGCCTCCTGGTCGCTTGGCCTCGACCCCGGCAGCCTCGAGGTTACACCGCACGGCGAGGGCAGCGCCCAGGCCGTCTTTGCCATGAGCTACGACTACACGCCAAAGGACAAGTCGGCGGCGCGCGTGGCCGGCAAGGCGCGGGTGACGCTGGAATTGATCAAGACCGATAAGGGATGGCGCATCGTGTCCGAGACGTCGCAGCCGATGTGACGACCACCGCCTGATGACGGCGCCTCTGCATCCAAAAACGGATCGTTTCGTTTCATCACCGGATCACTTATCATGCCGGCGAATTGAACGAGGACGACAGGAATGGCCGAGGCGGCGGATACGGCGCGCAGATCGATCGGGGCGCGGCGCAATCCCGAC
The DNA here is from genome assembly GCF_004791595.1 of Mesorhizobium sp. M8A.F.Ca.ET.202.01.1.1. NCBI lineage: Bacteria > Pseudomonadati > Pseudomonadota > Alphaproteobacteria > Hyphomicrobiales > Phyllobacteriaceae > Mesorhizobium > Mesorhizobium sp. M8A.F.Ca.ET.202.01.1.1. Next base: position 131,725 of record NZ_SRUN01000009.1, read on the forward strand.
AGTGCGGACGCCATTCTGGAGGCAGCCGAGGCCGTGCTCGTCGAGGCCGGCTATGCCGGCTTTTCGATCGAGGCGGTGGCGCGGCGCGCCCGGGCCGGCAAGCCGACCATCTATCGCTGGTGGCCGAGCAAGGCGGCGCTGCTGCTGGAAGTCTACCAGCGCCAGAAACGCGTCGACGTTCCCGATACGGGAAAACTGGAAGAAGATCTCGTCGGCCTCCTGGAGAACCTGTTCTTCCACTGGCGCGAGACATCGTCGGGAAGCGTGTTCAGGTCGCTGATCGCCGAGGCGCAGTCGGATGAGACCGCGGCCGAGGCTCTTGCCGGTTACGCCAGCGGACGCCGCGCCCACACCACCCGGATCATCGAACGTGCCAAGGCAAGGGGCGAAATCGCCAGCGATATCGATCCGGCCGTGGTCGCCGACCTCCTGGCTTCCTACGCGTGGCGGCATCTCCTGACCAACCGGCTCGACGAGCCCGAGGCGACGATTCGCAAGGTGGTCCGCTATCTCCTGCAAGGCATAGCAGCGCCCGGCAGATAGGCGCCCGCTGGCACGTGCCAACAAAAAGGGCGCGGCACCTTCCGGCTGCCGCGCCCTTTTCGAAGCTGTTCGGGCTTACTTGGCGCTTTCCAGCGTATCGACGGCCTTCTTGAGGTTGGCGTCGGGGATCTCGACCTTGGCACCGGCGCGCAGCGATTTGACCAGCGCGAAATACTTGTCGCGGATGACGGCCTGCTTGGCCTGATCCTTGACCTCGTCGAAGGCCGGCGGCTGCTTGGCGCGCTTGTCCTCGAGCTTGATGACGTGCCAGCCGAACTGCGACTGCACCGGCTGCTCGGTGTACTTGCCGACATCGAGCGCGAAGGCCGCCTTGTCGAACTCCGGCACCATCTGGCCAGGCCCGAACCAGCCGAGGTCGCCGCCATTGGACTTGCCGCTCGGATCCGAGGTGTGTTCGTTGGCGAGCTTCTGGAAGTCGGCGCCGCCGTCGAGCTGCTTGATGATCGCCTCGGCCTCTTCCTTGGTCTTCACGAGGATGTGACGGGCATGCACCTCGTTGACCGGCGGGGTGTTGGCGATTTCCTGGTCGTAGCGGGCGCGAACCTCGGCATCGGTGACCTTGTCGACGACGCCCTTTTCGACCATCTCGCCATGCAGCGCGCGCTGCTGCAGGAAGGCCATGCGGCGCTGGAAATCGGGATCCTTGTCAAGACCGTCGGTAACGGCCTTGGCGGCCATGACACGGATTTCGATCGCCGCCGAAAGGGCGGCGGCGCGGCGCTGTTCAGGCGGCAACTGCGCGAACTGCTGCGACAGCTCGCCCTCGGCAAGCATCAAATCGGCTTCGGTCAAGGGCTGGCCGTTGACGGTGGCGATCACGGTGTTCGGATCGACCGGCGCCGCGGCCGGTGCGGCCGCCTCCGCCGGGGCGGCCGATGCGGGAGCGGTCTCCTGCGCCATCGATGGCGACAGGCAAAGAGCCGACAGGCCGAGGGCCAGGCCAAGGCTGGCAAGCGACGCACGGCTGAACAACAAGGACATAAGAATGACTCCGGTAAGGGATTGTAAGGAGGGCGGCTTCCAGATCAGCCAGATTATGGCGGAATTTGGCGCGACCGGCAGGGCCAGCGCGGCGTTGACATCAGTTGAGCCCCCTCTTATCTGTCCATCGACTTGGCGTCCAGAACCGTTTTCCGGGCGCTTTTTGTGTTTGCCCGCATTCAAGCGGTGCGTTCACGTGGATGTGATGGGGCCGGCCGGCGCCTGTCTCAAGATTGAGAATTCTATCGAAAGGACCATTGGATGGTCAGTCTCGGCGGTCTCGCCCGTAAGGTTTTCGGTTCCTCCAACGACCGTCGGGTCAAATCGACCCGCCCCCGTGTCGAGGCGATCAACGCCATGGAAAACGAGATGCGGGCGCTCTCCGACGCCGAGCTTGCCGGCCGCACGGAAAAATTCCGCCAGGACATCGCCAACGGCGCCAGCCTTGACGATCTGCTGATCCCAGCCTTCGCGACCGCCCGCGAGGCGGCGCGCCGTGTGCTTGGCATGCGTCCCTTCGACGTCCAGCTGATCGGCGGCATGGTGCTGCACAATGGCGGCATTGCCGAGATGCGCACCGGCGAGGGCAAGACCCTGGTCGCGACGCTGCCGGTCTATCTCAATGCACTCGCCGGCAACGGCGTCCATGTCGTCACCGTCAACGACTACCTCGCCACCCGCGACTCCGAATGGATGGGCCGCGTCTACAAATTCCTCGGCCTGTCGGTCGGCGTCATCGTCCACGGCCTGTCGGACGAGGAGCGTCGCGTCGCCTACGCCTCCGACGTCACCTACGCCACCAACAACGAGCTCGGCTTCGACTATCTGCGCGACAACATGAAGTACGAGCGCGCCCAGATGGTGCAGCGCGGTCACAATTACGCGATCGTCGACGAGGTCGATTCCATCCTGGTCGACGAGGCGCGCACGCCGCTGATCATTTCCGGTCCGCTCGAGGACCGTTCGGAAATGTACAACACCATCGACACCTTCATCATCAAGCTGCAGCCTCAGGATTACGAGATCGATGAGAAGCAGAAGACCTCGATCTTCACCGAGGAAGGCACCGAGAAGCTCGAGAATATGCTGCGCGACGCCGACCTGCTCAAGGGCGAGTCGCTCTACGACGTCGAGAACGTCGCCATCGTCCATCACGTCAACAACGCGCTGAAGGCGCACCGGCTGTTCCAGCGCGACAAGGACTACATCGTGCGCAACGGCGAGATCGTCATCATCGACGAGTTCACCGGCCGCATGATGCCCGGCCGCCGCTATTCGGAAGGCCTGCACCAGGCGCTCGAAGCCAAGGAACATGTGGCGATCCAGCCGGAGAACCAGACGCTGGCCTCCGTCACATTCCAGAACTACTTCCGCCTCTACAAGAAGCTTTCCGGCATGACCGGCACGGCGCTGACCGAAGCCGAGGAATTCGGCAACATCTACGGCCTCGAGGTCACCGAGATCCCGACCAACCTGCCCGTTATCCGCAAGGACGAGGACGACGAGGTCTACCGGACGGTCGAGGAGAAGTACAAGGCGATCGTCAGGGAGATCCGCGAAGCCAGCGCCAAGGGCCAGCCGACGTTGGTCGGCACCACCTCGATCGAAAAGTCCGAGCAGTTGGCCGAGCGCCTGCGCAAGGAAGGCTTCAAGGATTTCGAAGTGCTGAACGCCCGCCACCACGAGCGCGAGGCGGCGATCGTCGCCCAGGCCGGCAAGCCCGGCGCCATCACCATCGCCACCAACATGGCCGGCCGCGGCACCGACATCAAGCTCGGCGGCAATGCCGAGATGCGCATCGCCGACGAACTGGGCGACATGCCGGAGGGTCCCGAGCGCGAGGCGCGTGAAAAGGAAATCAACGCCGACATCGAGCGCCTGAAGGAAAAGGCGCTGGCCGCTGGCGGCCTCTACGTGCTCGCCACCGAGCGCCATGAGTCACGCCGCATCGACAATCAGCTCAGAGGCCGTTCCGGCCGCCAGGGCGACCCGGGCCGCTCGAAATTCTTCCTGTCGCTGCAGGACGATCTGATGCGCATCTTCGGTTCCGAGCGCATGGACGGCATGCTGCAGAAGCTCGGCCTCAAGGAAGACGAGGCCATCATCCATCCCTGGATCAACAAGGCGCTGGAAAAGGCGCAGAAGAAGGTCGAGGCCCGCAACTTCGACATCCGCAAGAACCTGTTGAAATATGACGACGTCTCCAACGACCAGCGCAAGGTGGTGTTCGAGCAGCGCATCGAACTGATGGACGGCGAAGGCCTATCGGAAACCATTGCCGAGATGCGCGAAGGCGTCATCGACGAGGTCGTCGCCAAGGCCATTCCCGAAAACGCCTATGCCGAACAGTGGGACGTCGCCGGCCTGAAGGCCGAGGTCGCCGAATTCCTCAATCTCGACCTGCCGATCGAGGACTGGGTGAAGGAAGAAGGCATCGCCGAGGACGACATCCGCGAGCGCATCTCTCAAGCCGCCGAAGCCGCGGCACAAGAACGCGCCGACCGTTTCGGCCCCGAGGTGATGACCTATGTCGAGCGCTCCGTGGTGCTGCAGACGCTCGACCATTTGTGGCGCGAGCACATCGTCAATCTCGATCACCTGCGCTCGGTCGTCGGCTTCCGCGGCTACGCCCAGCGCGATCCGCTGCAGGAATACAAGGGCGAGGCGTTCGAGCTGTTCCAGGCGATGCTGGGCAATCTGCGCCAGGCCGTCACCGCGCAGCTGATGCGCGTCGAACTGGTCCGCCAGGCCGCCGAAGCCCCGCCGCCGGAAGCCCCCGACATGTTCGGCACGCATATTGACGGCACCACCGGCGAGAATGATTTCGAAGGCGGCGAGACCGCCGTCCTGGTCCGCCCGGAGACGACCGCCATCGTGGCTCCCGAGAACCGCGATCCGAACAACCAGGCGACCTGGGGCAAGGTCGGCCGCAACGAAGCCTGCCCCTGCGGCTCCGGCAAGAAATACAAGCACTGCCACGGGGCGTTTGCTTAGCCAAAGCTAGCCGCGATCTTGTCGAACGCGCGCGATGCGATTCAGTCCTCGCGACGGGACTAGCAGTTCCTAATCGATGAGCCTGCCGCGCTGGGCTTGGCGTCATACAAGTCGGCGCTTCTGCCCAGAAAGCGCGGCATACCTTGATAGCCCGCTAGCTAGACATGAACCTCACCTGTTGCTTAGGATGACATCATGGATATATCGGTGTATTGACCTCAGGGCCGGTCACAACTTCGATTAAGCTATTAACGGTGTGCGGCCAGCAATCCATGCCTCAACCCGACGTCTCGCCTCTGAGAGAGAAATTTCGGGCCGGGCCTCCGGTGGGAACAGCGCTTCCTTCTCGCGCACGATTTGCCTAAACCTGCCAGGTGCAAATTTGGACGTCAGCTCCTCTGCGTCAGAATAAAAGCAATAAGCCAAGTTGTTCTTTCCCAAGCGTGCGAGGGTGTCAGCAATCCACTGCCTAGCATAAGCCTGGTTGCTGATATGGTGCCTGCTGTTATCGCTCTCTAGAGCTTTAGCCGATTTTCGGTAGCATACCAACGCATCCTGATATCTTCCAGTCATCTGAAGACAGCGGCCGACATTGCCCAAAACGGTTGGTTCGTCCGAAGCGACCTCGCTTCTGGGATCCACAAGATCCGAAATGCTGTACGATCTGGCAAAGAATTCCAGAGCCGTTGCAGGCTCTCCACCATCTCTCTGTGCAAGGGCGAGTGTGTGAGAGCAGTCGTATACGGTGTCAACAGTGGAAGTTTCTTTGAGGTCCTGACCTTTTGTCGCCCACTCAATCGCCTCCTCATATTTGCGTCGTTGCCAAGACGAATAGGCCATTACGTCACAATATTTAATATACCTTGCCGTCTTCGACGTTAAAGTTCGAGCATACCTTTCCAGCATGTCATCCGCATCTGAAAGAGCCTCGGCCTGATCCAAACAGCTGATCAAAGCCGACAGTACGCCATCGAAGTGTTTTATCGTTGTTGCAGCAACCGTCCAATCGATCGCCTCAAAGAGCTTCTTGGCGACTCTAATAAATTCTTCAGAGTGGCCAGAGCCTATTAGAGCATCTTCGGACTGAGTTAATGTGGTAAACGCATCGTCATACAGTCCCGCCTCAATCTCAAGCTCTGCCTTTTGTGACCAACGCTCCAGAAGCGGCAAAGGCAAAAAAACGCCCAACAGTGATTCGAGTCCTCGGATCATAACAACATACTGATTGATAACAGTTTGTATAATCCCAAATCTTTCCGGACGATCAAATGTTTTTCTAACAAAGTGCCTAACAAGAGGGTGCAAGTCATACAAATCTGGGGAGTTTGTTTCCGGTTTTACCACAATAAGGTTTAATGATATCAGCGATTTAAGTGCGCGCCGGAAGTTTTTATAATTTATTTGAGAAGAAATGAATTTTTCTATGGTTTCTTCCGTTTCTGGACGCATGGCCTCTGCCATTACGCGCAATACAGTACGCTCACGATCAGCCAAGGTTCCCCAAATCGAAGATAGAATATCCGGTGCCCCACCACGATCCCGCCGCACATCCTCGATTAGCCTTCTTAACGTCACCCCGGGCACACGAGCTACCTGTACCGCCAAGAGATCGAGCCAAAAGACATGCCCATCCGTCATCTGATGAGCCAATTCGACATCATCCCTCGGCACAATAATTGAGCCTGATCGTTGCGCAAATAACTCGATAGTTTCCTGCAGTGATATCCCATCAAGGCCAAGGGTGACCACATTAGATAAGTCGTAACTTACCTTCGGCCTGCAGGTAGCTATAATACGGCTAGAAGATTTTGAATTAGAGAACTCGCGGACAAGTGTATTAAGTATTCCCGTAAATTGTCGTAGTTCCAGATCCACATAATAGTCAACATTATCAAAAACAAAGACCGTCGCCCTTTCGAGCGAAACGCTTATAAACAGATCAACCAACTCCGAATCTGTTGCAGTATCTAACGGGTTTTCGTAATCCTCCGCGCTTAGAATTCTTTCAATCGCAGAAATTATTTGAGTCCGAATTCGGTCTCCCTCTTCCTTGCAATCTCGCCAGTCCCAATAGCGAAATTCTGTATCACCACTAGCCACGGAATGAAGGAATTTGGCAGCAAGCGTGGACTTTCCTTGGCCTCCGATGCCGCAAATTGCCACCACTTTTGCGTTGGTGGTTTCCAGTGCGCGAAGCTCCGACTCTCTCCCCACCCACACATCAAAATTGGGTGGACGATCACACTCAAGACCCTTAAGTTTAAACTTCGGCTTATATGGTGCAACGGCAGCTGCAGGTTGGTCATTCCTAGCCGATTCCGGGGCAGCCCGGCCCTGCCAAAAGCTAGCTAGCTTTGGCAGAAAGGTATGGCAATCAATACTATTATACAACGTTACGCGATTCCTTACCAAACCTGATGCAAGAACCGATTTAAGGTGAGGGCTGATAGTAGGAGCAGCATCGTGAAACGCCCACAAAACCTCGGGAAACGAGTCGGAGTTTCCGACTATGTTCTCAATGGATGCGGTGAAGACGTCTCTCCAACCACCATACGCCATAACTACTACAGTTTTATCCGCTAGGTAATTAAGCAAAGAATTCTGCAGAAACGGGCGTTTCTGAATCAGTTGATTCCCCGTGTGTAGGGTGTCCGTCCCATACCAGTATCCGTGGATATGCAGAACTTGATAGCCATTGGCCTTGCTTTGACTGAAGTCACCATCAGTATGAATCGCTGTGCGCCAAGCCGCGCCTCCCGAACGCTTCACAGCCACCGAAATCAGAGGATCAAAATTTGAAGTTATAACCAGGCTTCCAAACGGTGCTCCCTGGCTGGACAAGAGTTTGCCCAAGTTTTCCACCCCTGGGCTCAAAACCCATCCGTCAACGTTCTCATCAAGGTGGATCAACTGCTCCTCTTTTAGATCAGCCAGCTTCTCCAAAACTGCGGCGGCATCCAATCCCTTATAGGCGCCAATCACCGCTTGCCTAATAATTCGATTGGCGATGTCTTGTCCGCGCCTCCCTTGTAAAAATTGAAACGCCGCTTGATAGCGATTCTCTGCATCACGCACTTGCCGGTCGAACTCTGACAATTGTTTGGCGTCGGAGATGAATTGCCTTCGTATTAGGTCAACAACGGTCGAAACCCCCGCGACTCCTCTTGCCTCGTCCCCATAAGGGGCTGTTAAAGGAGCTCCAAGAACGAAGATGACCTCTCTCTTTGATGTAATCGCACCATTGGTGAGCCGCTCAAGAAGCGCATCTTCATCAAAAAAATAGTAGTCTCCAAACTCTAGCAAACTTGCCCCCGTACCCATCTGACAGAAACTGGCTGATTCGAAATCAATCACGATTCGAAAGTCGCTGGCCAACGAATTCTGTTTTTGGCCTGACTCAATTAGAAATTCACTCGTAAACACATCGGCCAACGCCTAGCGGCCATTGGACAGGCAAAAAAGTCGGAGCGAGAGGTGAGCGAACCGTCTCCGACGAATGATTGTGCCTCCGTTCGTCGCTGATGCAGCTCTTCATCTGCTGCACACACGCCCTCTCACCCAACCGTTTCTTAAGGTGTCTTCGCTACACCAAAGCGTGAAAAGAGGCGGAAAACGGAGAGAAATCGGGGTGCGCTTTTCCGCGGCCACGACTGCTGGGCGGTTCTTGCCGCAGCGTTTGGCGCTGCGCGTGGGGCCGCTGCTTGACCGCATCGACGCCGTGCTGTTCACCGCCGATGAGCGCGGCGAAGCCGGCCGCATGTCGGTCATCGCCTTCTCCATCCGCATCGTCAGCGCCGTCATCGCCTTCATCAGCCAGGTGCTGATGGCGCGCTGGATGGGCTCGTTCGAGTACGGCATTTTCGTCCTGGTCTGGGTGACGATGGTCATCGTCGGCAACCTCGCCTGCCTCGGCTTTCACACATCGGTCATCCGCTTCATTCCCGAATACCGCGAGCGTGGCCTGATGGACGAATTGCGCGGCATCGTCGTGGCCAGCCGCCTGTTCGTGCTGAGCGCCTCGACGCTGATCGCCGGCCTTGGCGCCCTCGGCGTCTGGCTGGCGGCGCCCTGGATCGAAAATTACTACGTCATACCGTTCATCCTCGGCGTCATCTGCCTGCCGATGATTGCGCTGTCGGATTTGCTGCAGGGGCTGGCGCGTGCCAATTCATGGGCATTGTTCGCGCTATCGCCGACCTACCTGATACGGCCGGTGCTGATCCTGCTGTTCATGGCGCTGATGCTTTGGGCAGGCTACGCCCCCGACGCGCGGACGGCGATCTTCGCCTCGATCGCGGCCACCTACGTCACCACGCTGTCTCAGTTGATCGGCGTCACCCAGCGCATGGAAAGGCAGATTCCGGCCGGCCCGATGAAAGTGCATTTCGCGCAATGGTTCATCGTCTCGCTGCCGATCTTCCTGGTCGAGAGCTTCTTCTTCCTGCTCACCAATGCCGATGTGCTGATGGTCGGCGCCTATATGGATCCCAACGACGTCGCCGTCTATTTCGCCACGGTCAAGACGCTGGCGCTGGTGCATTTCGTCTATTTCGCGGTCAAGGCCGGCGTCGCCCAGCGCTACGCGCAGTTCACCCATGGCGAGCCGGAAAAACTTGCCGCCTTCGCCCGCGAGACGGTATCGTGGACCTTCTGGCCCTCGCTGCTGATGGCGTTCCTGGTGCTGGCGCTGGGCGAACCGATGCTGGTGCTGTTCGGCCCGGAATTCACCTCTGGCTATCCGCTCCTGTTCCTGCTTGTCTTCGGCGTCGTGGCGCGGGCCGCCGTGGGTCCCTGCGAAAGCCTGCTCACCATGAGCGGCAACCAGAATGTCTGCGCCGCCGTCTATGCCATGACCCTGGCCTTCAACATCGGGCTCAACGTGGTGCTGATCCCGCTTTTTGGCTTGTGGGGCGCGGCCATGGCCACCGCCTTTGCCATGATCTTCGAGGCCAGCGCGCTGTCCTTCACGGTCTGGCGCAAGCTCGGCATCGTCATGGCGATCTTCGTGCCAGCCAAAGGAGCCGCCTGATGGCCGCCATCCCCTTGCTCGAGGAAACCAGCGGCGGCCCCGCCGGCGCCATGGTGTCCGGCCTTGCCGGGCTGGCGCGCGACGCTGATCCCGCCCATATCGAGATCCTCGCCAACAACCGGCCCGAGCGCAAACTCGCCATCTACCCGGCATCGGCCGGCTTCGACCTGGTCGAGGAACTGGACTATCTCTGCGCCCGCACGATCGAGCCGAACGTCTTCTTCAACCCGCGCTTCCTGGCGCCGGCCATGCCCCGCCTGGAAGACCGCGAGGTGCGTCTTGCCGTGATCCGCGACGGTGATGAATACCGCAACCGGCTGCGCCTGCTGGTGCCGATCTCGGTGGAACGGCCGGTGGTGCCGCTCGGCGTGCCGGTCATGCGCACATGGTCGAGCCCGTTCGGCCCGCTCGGCACGCCGCTGATCGACCGCGACGATCCGGTCGGCGTGGTCGAGGATTTCTTCTCGATGCTGTCGCGCCCGCATCTGAAGCTGCCGAAAGTCCTGGTCCTGCCTGACATCAGGCTCGACGGTCCGGTGGCGAGCCTGATCGGCACCGTGGCCGAGACGCGCGGCCTGATGCTGGTCACCACGGGCCAGATCTCACGCCCCGTGCTGGAGAGCGAACTCGACGGCGACGATTATCTGAAGGCTTCGCTCAGCGCGCACCATTACCGCGAGTTCCGCCGCCTGAAGCGGCGCCTCGGCGATCTCGGCAAGCTCGAACATGTCGTGGCACGCGGCCCCGAGGAGATCCGTCACGCCATCGAGCACTTCCTGACGCTGGAAGCGTCCGGCTGGAAAGGCCGCGAGCGCACCGCCATGGCGATCGACCGCTTCCGCGCCGCCTTTGCCCGCGAGGCGGTGCACCGGCTCGCCGAACAGGACATGTGCCGCATCCATTCGCTGACGCTGGACGGCCGCACCATCGCTTGCCTGATCGTCTTCGTCGAGGCCGGCGTCGCCTACACCTGGAAGACCGCCTATGACGAGACGCTGGCCGTCTATTCGCCCGGCACGCTGCTGATGATCGAAGTCACCAGGCAGCATCTCGACGACCCCAACATCATGATGACCGATTCCTGCGCCGTGCCCGATCACCCGGTGATGAGCCGGCTATGGAGCGAGCGCAAGCCGGTCGGCACATTGGTGATCGGGTTGACCAGGGATGCCGACCGTCTCGCCCGCCAGGCCGCCTCGCAGTTGCATCTCTACCGCGAGACCCGCAACATGGCGCGCCTGCTGCGCAACCGGATGAAGAGCTTGCTGCGGCGGCGGTAAGGGGTCCGTCGAGACGAGCTCGGCTGCGTTCAATCAGCTTGTCCCACAGCCGGCTATCGCGTTCCGCAATGAAGGTCGCGGTTCTCGGCAGCAGCATTAATTCAGCTTGCCAAGAGTTGTGTCCAGCGATCACTCTCGAAGTGAAAAACAGATTCAGCCATTGAGTCGCCGATGACGAAACAAGATTCCGTCCCGATGAACGACCTCAAGCGGCTGTATCAACGATACCAGGTCGAAATTGAACGTGAAGTAACAAGCACACTGCGCTCCGGATGGTGGCTCAATGGCGCGATGGGCAAGAAATTCGCCGCCAACTTCGCAGGCTTCATCGGCGTCTCGGATTGCGTCCTTGTGGCCAACGGAACGGACGCTCTCGAACTGGCCTTGGCCGCGGCTGTCGGGCGCAATGGCGCTCGGGGACGCGAAGTCATCACGGCTGCCAATGCCGGCGGCTACGCAAGTTGCGCCTGCTGGCACAACGACCTTGTCCCCCACTATGTCGACATCGATGCAGCCAGCCAGTTGATCAGCGTTTCATCGGTGCTGGCCGCGGCCAGCACGGACACCGCCGCCATCGTCGTCACGCATCTTTATGGCGGCGTCGTCGATGTCGGCGCCCTCAAAAGCGCACTTGCCGAGGCCGGCCTCTCACATATTCCGATCGTGGAGGATTGTGCGCAGGCACATGGCGCACGCATCGGCGGGCGCGTGGCGGGTTCGCTCGCGGACGTGTCCACTTTCAGCTTCTACCCAACCAAGAATCTCGGCGCAGCGGGTGATGGCGGCGCTATTTTGACGTCCGACCCGACGATCGCCGAACATGTGCGGCGGCTGCAGCAATATGGCTGGGTGTCAAAATATCATGTCGGCGTACCCCATGGCCGCAACTCCCGCATGGATGAGGTCCAGGCGGCCGTTCTCGATGTCTTTCTGCGTGATCTGGGCGATAGAAACGAACGACGCCGTGCTATTCTGGGCCGCTACAAGTCGGCCGCCAGGCGGCGGTTGCAATTCGTGGAAGGCGGTGACGGCGCGGTCGCGCATCTTGCCGTCGCCTTGTGCGACGAGCGCGATGCGTTCAGGATTTTCATGAAGGAGCATGGCGTCGATACCGAGATCCATTACCCCGTCCTTGACTGCGATCAGGTCGGCTGGGCAGGACTGCCGATGAAAGGAACCGAAGATCTGGTGGTCTCACGGGCCAGCGTCAACCGTCTCTGCACCGTGCCGTGCTATCCCGACATGACGTATGACGAGGTCGGCCAAGTCTGTCTGGCACTCGCCCAATGGGAGGCAATGTGACGACACGCTCGATCGTTTTTCCGATCTACCGCAATCAGGCGAATATCCCCTCCCTGATGCAGGCGGTCGCCAATTTTCATGCCAGGTATGAGGGCGATATCGAGTTCGTCTTTGTCATCGATGGGTCGCCGGATGAATCGGGGCCCTTGCTTCTCAATGCGCTGAAGACCTCTGGCTTCGACTACAAGATCATCTTTCACAGCCGGAATTTCGGCTCTTTCACCGCCATTCGAACCGGTCTCGAACATGCTTCTGGCGAGCATGTCGCCGCCATGGCCGCCGACCTGCAGGAGCCGCCGGAACTGATCGTGGAGTTCTTCTCGATCCTGGAGAAGGATGGCGCCGACGTCGTATTCGGGCGCAGGACGGGTCGCAATGATCCGCCGATAACGCGGGTTTTGTCGAAGGCGTTCTGGGCGGCCTACCGCAGGCTCGTCCTGCCCAGCATGCCGAGCGGTGGGGTCGATATTTTTGCTTGCAACCGCCAGGTGCTGGAAGCGATCCTGTCCATCGAGGAGCCCAACAGCTCGCTTGTCGTGCAATTGTTCTGGGTCGGCTTCAGGCGGGAATTCGTGCCCTATCGCCGCCGCGAACGAGAGCACGGGACGAGTGCCTGGAGCATGGCCCGTCGGTTCAGATACATGATGGACAGCATCTTTTCGTTCTCCGATTTCCCCATAATTCTGACCCTTTGGGTGGGTTTCGCGGGCTGCCTGCTCAGCCTGCTGTTTGCAGCCGTTACCGTCGTGGCGCGGTTGCTCGGCAACATTGACGCAGCCGGCTACACAACACTGGTGCTGCTGATCGTGGGCTTCGGATCGGCCAGTCTGATGGTCCAGGGCATTCTGGGCTGCTATCTCTGGCGGGCGGTTGAAAACACCAAGTCACGGCCCCTGAGAGTGATCAGCCGCGTCGTCGAGGGGACATCGAAATGACCGACAGGGCATTTTTTGTTCATGAGCAGGGCATCTGCGAAAGTCCGCATATCGGCCAGGGAACACGTATCTGGGCGTTTGCCCATGTTCTGCCGGGCGCCGTGATCGGTGCGGACTGCAACATTTGCGATCATGTTTTCATCGAGAACGACGTGGTGATCGGCAATGACGTGACCATAAAGAGCGGCGTTCAATTGTGGGACGGCCTCCGCCTTGGGAACCGCGTGTTCGTCGGCCCAAACGCGACATTCACCAATGATCGTTTCCCGCGCTCGAAAGAGTATCCCGAGGCATTTCTTCTGACGACGGTCGAGGACGGCGCATCGATAGGCGCCAATGCGACAATCCTGCCAGGCATAGTCATCGGGCGTCAGGCGATGATCGGCGCAGGCGCGGTGGTGACCAAGAATGTTCCCGCCAATGCCGTGGTGGTCGGAAATCCAGCCATCATCATCGGCTACCAGACCGGTCCGCAAATCCAGCCGACGGTGACGCAGACATTCCCCGATATGCCCGGCGAAAGAATGCCGCTTGGCATCGGCGGCAGCGAACTCTGGAGGCTGCCGCATTTTGGCGACCTGCGCGGCGAGATCGCACCGCTGGAGTTCGGTTCGAACCTGCCCTTCAAACCGGCGCGCTCCTTTCTGGTCTACGGTGTGCCTTCCGACAAGGTCAGGGGCGAGCACGCACATCGCGAATGCCATCAATTCCTGATCGCGGCCCATGGGCGGCTTTCCGTTGTCCTCGACAACGGCCATGACAGAAAAGAGGTTTCTCTGGCCGAACCGTCGATCGGGCTCTACATGCCGCCGGGCATCTGGGGAATCCAGTACAAATTCCAGCCGGACACGGTCCTGCTGGTCATGGCTTCGCATCACTATGATGCGGGTGACTACATCAGGGACTATACGGATTTCCTCAGCGTAGTCGGACAGGACGGCCGTTGACCGAATGCGCGCAGACGCTGTCCGCTTCCTCGTCGCCGGTGGTCTCAACACAGCCTTCACCAGCCTCATCTATTTTGCCGGCCTCGCTGTCCTGCCTTCAGGTCTTTCCTATGCAATTGCCTGGCTGGCAGGTCTGTTGTTCGTCATGGTGCTCTATCCCGAGCGTGTCTTTCCCGGAGGACGCACCGGCTTTGCCGATCGACTGGCACTGGGGGGCTCGATCATTGTCGTCTTCCTGATCGGATTGGCGAGTCTTCACTTTCTGCGAAGCATCCTGAAAAACGCGCCTGCCGCATACCTCGCCACCCTCGCCATCACGACGACTCTCAATTTCCTGGCGTCCCGATGGATACTTCGCAGGGCGCTCTGATCGAAGTTGTCGCGGCAGCGTCGCGACCCCCACATCATGACGACCGAAATGGAACATCGCCTCTCCAAGCATTCGCTCTGACCGGATTGGCAGGGACGCAGGTCGCCGCAACGGCGCCAGCCCGCTGCTCTGAATTGTCCTGGATGAGCCGCGAGATCCCGCGAAATACCGCCTGCGCCTGCTGTCACCTGACGGACAGCCCCATTGTCATCAGACAGCCATGGTCTCACCGGGTTCGCCTGGACCATCCGCGGGCAAGCAAAGGCGAATCAGCAGCTGAACATAGAATGGTGCCCCTAGCCGGGGAGCAATAATTGAAGCTTTCCAATGGCCCGCCTTGAAAGTGGGACAAGATGGGTCGTTCACAATCCTTATGCTTTTCGTGACGGTTGTCTCACCGAACCGAACTGAAGCAGAGCCACCTCGACACCTGTCCGGAACCAATCCGTCAGTCCTTGACCGGTATATCTCGCGTGGCCAAAGGTGGTTAGCTGCCAGATAGTCTTCTGGCACCAATCGGCTCAAGGTGGGCATTCGCAAGATCCGCCTCACCTAGAATACTCCAGCCCGACCAAAAACTTGGATAGTTGCAGACGGACAGCTTTTAGGTAATGACGAGGGTCGGGTCGGATGACTTGCGGTGTCGCCGCAGGTCGGTCATTCGGTCCCCAGACGATAATCCCAATCGTCAACGAAAAGCGGCTTCCCGATTATAGAGCGACGAACACCGGGCATCCCGTATTGATGAGTCGATATGAGTAACTGGACACGACATTGGACAGCAGCGCGGCCTAACGACCGGCACGTACCAGCGGGCGCGAACGCAACAGCCCGGCGTACGACGTTTGAATTGCGCCAAGGCCGCTGCGTGGTGATGCTGGGGCTGCCCGGGATGGGCAAGACGAACGAAATGAAGCTCCTTCACCGATGGGCGCAAGATGCTGGCGCACACTCGGACTTTATATCTTTGGGGCTCGTGTCGACACGAGACGAATTGGAGCTGCAGCTTCGAGGAAGTGCAGGTCGCCAAGCTTGGGCGATCGGCAAAGAATGGGCGATCCATCTCGATGGGTTGGATGAGGCCGTCATCGAGCATGAAGACCTTGTCGCGGCGATTGATCATTCGCTTCGGCTTATCCTGACTGATCTCACGTCAATCACCGCGGTCCAGAAGCAGGATCGCCTGGAACATTTTAGATTCCGGATCAGCTGCCGCGCCGCGGAGTGGCCGGACAGCCTGTCCGCCGTGCTGAGTTCGGTCTTCGGCGACGCGGTCGAGATGGTGCAGCTCGAAGAACTGGACGCTGACGATGCCAAAGGTGCAGCCGGGGAAGCCGGCATTCCGCCACAGACCTGGCTAGACATTCTGGAGAAGCTGAACAACGCCGAAGCGCTAACGCGACGGCCGATCACCCTCCGCCTCCTTCTTAGGATCTACGAGCAGTCAGGCGATGTTCCGGCAGGGCAGGTCTTGCTCTACCACCGGGGAATATTGGCACTCCTGGAGGAAGCGAACGAGGTTCGGCTGCGAAACGGGCTAATCGGACGCCTCGATACCGGCTCCCGGTTACTGGTCGCTGCAAGGATAGCCGCAGCGACGACCTTTTCCGGGTCGACGTCCGTCGGCATTAGCGCTGGTTTCGGTGACGCGGACGCGGTCCTCATCGCCGAGATAGCCGGGGGCGTAGAGGCAATTGCCGGAGAAGGCTTCAGGGTTGGTGAACCCGAGATCGTCGAGTTGCTTCGGACGTCACTGTTCGACCCGCTGAGCGACACCAAGTTCGTTTGGGCCCATCGGACATTTTCGGAATTCTTGGCCGCTTACTACCTGGCGGAACGAGAGCTCTCGACCGATCAACTACTCGAATTTCTCGGTAGTGCTCAGGATCCAGCTAAGCGCATCCCGCCGCAACTACATGAAGTCGCGGCCTGGGTAGCAAGTATGCGGCAAGATTTTTTCAAGGCGCTAGTATCCAGGCAGCCGGTCATCCTCCTGAGCAGCGACGTTGCCGCGGCGAGCGACATGGATCGCTCGAACCTTGTAAAACAACTTCTCCATGACTTCGACAACGATCAGCTCTTCGATAACGACTGGAACCTGCATCGCCGATATTCGAAGCTGCGTCATCCCACGCTTCGTGACGACCTCTTCCCTTATCTGACAGAGAAGGACCACTCGCGGACTGCACGTCGGGCCGCCGTCCAGATCGCGATCGAGTGCAAGGACAAGTCACTGATCGACAATCTTGTCTTGATCGCGCTCGATCGCGACGACGAGATCCATCTGCGCGTTCAGGCGGTTATCGCGGTAGGAGAGTTGGGCACGGCGGAAGCCAGATGGAAGCTCAAGCCGCTCGCACTCCCTGGCGATCCTGCCGACGTGGATGACGAACTCAGGGGCTGGTCGCTCGCGGCGCTATGGCCCGGCCTGATTAGTTTCGGCGATTTACTCGAGGCGCTGAGGCCCAGAAAAAGGTCGAACCTGATCGGCGGCTATTGGCGGTTTCAGCATTATCTTAAGCTCTCCTTGTCACCCGAGGAGTCGGTGAAGGCGGTCCAGTGGGTCAGGGAAAGGGCCGCCCAGGAAGGCGACGACGATCGCCTCAGCCACAAGCTGCTCGCTACCATGCTTTCGGCGGCCTGGCGGAATGCGGGGGACAGCCGAGTGATCGAGGCGTTTGCGGCATTCAGCGCGGCCGCCAATGCCTTGCAAGCTGTCCAGCTTATCTACTCCAGCGAGTTCGGCGAGTTCACAAAAGCTTTCCGGACTGGAAACGCCGCGCACCGGCGCCGGCTGGCCGAAACCGTCCTCGGGCGCCAAGGGGCCGAAGACAGGGCCGCCCTGTTATCGATCTATAGCCGCTGGCCGTTGCTCGTACCCGACGACATTCCGTGGCTGCTGCAGCAATTGCGCGCCGACGTCCAGACCATTCCTGTCGAGACACTCGTCGAGGCAATCGTCGCGCTCGTTCATGTGGACGGCATCGAGGGCCACGACGACGTCTGGAAGGCGTCTGAGACGAACAAGGCACTCGCCAACGCCCTGAGGATCCGATTTTCGACCGATCTGGAGAGCTCCCACGCCCGGTTCAGCCGGCACACGAGTGAGATATCCGATACTGATCAGAACCAGCCAGCATTCGACCTGGTGGAAGAAGCCGCAAAACGCCTAGCTCGGGCCCCGACCAATGTCGACGGATGGTGGGAGTTCAATCTGTTCTTCTTCGCCAACGAACGCGGCCGCCTAGGAGACGAGTACGCCAGTGACCTGACTGACCAATATTTGTGGCGGATGCTGACACCGCCGCAGCGACAAGCCACCATCGAGTGGGCCCAAGCCTATCTGACCCAAGACAAGCAGCCGCAGCGCAATTGGCTCGGCACCAAAACTTTCCACCGGCCCGCGGTGGCCGCGTATCGTGCGTTTCGCCTGCTGCTGTCGGAGGCCCCTGAGCGCTTGGACGCGCTTGACTCAGCGGTCTGGGGAAGGTGGGCACATGTCGTCCTCGGAGCCCCGGCCAACGAGGACCAGCTCGGCGACAGTATCCGGATCAACCTGGTCGCCACGGCCTACCGCATGGCCCCGCGCCAATTCATGGCCGTCTTGTCGCGGCTTCTGATCCGCGCAGGGGATGAGAATTCCATCCGAGAGACCTTGGGCCGGTTGGAACTTGCCTACAACACGAATATCGCGATCTTGCTATATAAGCTCGCATTCCGAAACAAGACTCCAATTGCCCTACGACTCGAGCTCCTGCGGTTTCTTGTTTCGCGAAATCATCCCGTGGTCCGTCGCGCCGTCATCGCGTCGATGACCGGGGACACGTCCGAACAACTCCCCATGCTCAACGAGGCCGCTCTCACCAGCTTGGCCGGCGAATTCCTGTTCAGCTTTCCGAGCGAGGCGTGGCCACATCTGTTCAAGCTCGACGCAACCGATCCGCTACGGGCGCGTGCAATCTTCTTGGAAGCACACAATCTGCATGACCTGGGATCTTTCCCGATCGCAGACTTCACGGCGGCGGAGCTCCGTGATCTCTATTTGTGGATCGACTTGAACTTTCCGCCGTCGCCCGAGGACCGCCACGTCGGCGCTCGATGGCTCGGGCCCGCCGACCGAATACAGGCGACGCAACGTGCCGTTCTCGATCGGTTGGTCCAATTTGGCACGTTGGCGGCGGTGGACGCGGTTCGCGTGCTGGCGACGCAGCTCCCCGACCAGCCATGGCTCAAATCTCGGGTGGCGGATGCCGAAGCAGCCTTTCAGCTCATGGCGTGGCGTTCGCGGTCGCCGGGTAATGTGCTCCGTACGATCGCGTCCTATGGCGTGACACCGCCGGTTCGAAGTGCGAAGGACGAGCTCAGAGCGGCGGCTTCGAAACTTCTAGCTAGCGATAGCCTGCCTGAGCCGGCAATCGATCTGGCGACGCCGGCCGTCAATATTTCACCAGCCGAGGTCAAACCGGTGGAGGCCTTGGCAATCCTCAGCGTCGCAACCGAGTGGGACTCGGGGCATGGCGGCTTGTCGACTCTTAACAGAAACCTGTGCATCGCACTTGCCGAAGAAGGGCACACCATCTCGTGCCTGGTTATCGATGCCACTGACGAGGATCGTGCCGATGCGAATGCCCACGGCGTGCTGCTATTGAGCTGTCCCACCGAACCCGGCTTCGACGGAATTAAGCGCCTGTTACTTGCCTCGCCCGATGAACTGGCGGCTACCGGGGCCCAGGTCGTCATTGGGCACGACCATATAACTGGGCCGGCCGCCCACCACATTGCCGAGCGTGTCTTGAAAGTGCCGAACGTCCACGTCGTCCACACCATTCCTGATGAGATTGAGGCCCACAAAACGACCGACTTATACGATGGCCTGAAGAAAGGTGCCCACAAAGCCGATGTCCAGCTCAAGCAGTGCAAGCAGGCGGACTTGGTCATAGGGGTCGGGCCGCGCATCTATCGAGAGATTGCCGACAAACTGGGCGGATCCCCGCCCGTTGGCCAATTGCGGCCCGGCCTCGTGATATCGCCAACCAGCACCACGAAACCGCTGTCGACCGTATTACTCTTTCAGGGACGGCTGGAGCACGCCGAGCTTAAGGGGGCGAAGCTGGCGGTCGACGCGACAACGCTCGTAAGGAACGATCCTTCGTTCGATGAGTGGACGAAGCCGACCTTGACCATGCGCGGTTTCGAAGAAGAAAAGCTCAAGGAGCAATGCAGCTTTATCGAACAGGAAAGCCTCAAGACGTTCGTCAAGACCCGTTTTTATACCACCGATGGGGTCTCGCTGGCTGCTGACCTTAGCGAAGCGTCGCTCCTGCTGATGCCATCGAAAAAGGAGGGATTTGGGTTGGTCGCGCTTGAGGCGATCGCCGCTGGCGTTCCGGTCCTAATATCGACGGCGAGTGGCCTTGCCGAGATGCTCCATAAGGATGAAGAAGTCGTCGCGGCGATCGGTTTGACCAGCGCCCAAGCCGTAGTCTGCATCGTGGACGGCAAATCCGAAGCCGACATAGTTGCCGAATGGGCAAAACAGGTGAGGGTTGTCCTAAGCGATCGCGACGCTGCGTTCCAGCGGGCCGATCATTTTAGGAAGGCTATATCGCCGGTCTTGACGTGGAAAGCGGCGGCACGCGCCTTGGTCGATCAGATAAAGAAGCTGTAGCCCCTCGGTCAGTCTTTCATTCGGTTATCCTTGGTCGGACAACCGCATATGCGCGCCGGCTCGCCCTTGATGTCGACGGCCAGTCAGCAGATCAGATTTTGAGACTTATTGCTCAGGCAGATAAGCGGAGCCGGTTTTGCCTTTTGTACCGCCTGTTCGTTTGTAGCTCCGACTGATAAGGTCCGCCCAGGTGACTGCCTTCAAACTCTTTGGACTTCAGCGATGTCGGTTGGCGGGGCGTAATTGCTAATGTTGGGTGCAGGTCACGTGCGATCTCGCGATGTCGTGTTCGTACACTTCTCGAGAAGGTCCATTTCACCAATTTCGGCCAAGGCACCTCCGGAGCGCAGCCAGACGTCGAGAAGTTTGGTCGCCTTTGCAACCTGATCGGGTCTGCGCAATGCGCACTCCCAGATCGTCGCGACGCGCCATCCACCATCAAGAAGCGCTGAACGGACAAAGCCGTCTCGTTTGACGTTTGACTCGAACTTGGACTGCCAGAATTCGGGGCGCGTTGCCGGGGTCGTGGTGTAGCGGCATCCCAAGTGGCGATGCCAGAAGCATCCATGTACGAAGATGGCGGCCCTGAATCTGGGGAAGATCAAGTCCGGCCGCCCAGGTATCCCTTTTGAGTGAAGTCGATACCGGAAACCGCACGAATGCAGCGCTCGGCGAAGCGCCAGCTCTGGCTTCGTGTCCTTGCCCCTGATCCCGGCCATCATCCGGGAGCGGGTCTGTTTGTCCACGATATCTGTCACGGCGTCCTGGCGTTCACTTCCGCAATTGATATACACGGTTCAAACAGAATTCATCAGGAGCCTGATTTGCCTGCCACTTTCGGCGTTGTTGATCTCTTTGCCGGTCCGGGCGGGTTGGGCGAAGGCTTTGCCTCTTTCGTCGAGAATGGCCATGCGCCATTTCACATCGGCATCTCGGTCGAGAAGGAGACATCCGCACATCGTACTCTGACGTTGCGTGCATTTCTGCGGGAATATCGAGCGCGATACCACACCTTGCCGAAGGAATTCGTCGAATTCCACGCGGGACTTATCCCGGAACCGGATTGGACCGCCGTGGACACGGACGCTTGGAGTATGGCTAGTGCAGAGGCGCGCCGCCTGGAACTGGGGACCGGCGCCGCCGCCGCGGCGCTTGAAGACGCGATCAGGAAGGTGCGGAGCGAATCCGACGACACCATCCTGATCGGTGGGCCACCCTGTCAGGCGTACTCTCTCGTCGGCCGAGCACGGGCAAAGGGGAAGCGCGGCTACGTCCCCGAAAACGACGAACGGCACTATCTCTTTCGAGAATACATTCGCGTCCTCGACCGGCTGAGGCCTGCCGCTTTCGTGATGGAGAACGTCAAGGGGATGCTCTCTTCGACGGTCGAAAGCCGCTTGGTATTCGAGTTGCTGATGGAGGATTTGTCTTCGCTGGGCACCCAGAACGGTCATCTCTATGAGCTGCGCGCAATCCGGGTCGAGGACGGAAAGGTCAGCTTCGCAGAAGCGCGGCAACCATCAGACTTCATTGTGCAGGCCGAGGAGTTCGGCGTCCCGCAGAAGCGGCACCGTGTGATCATAGTCGGCCTCCGGTCGGATCTCGTTGCGGGAGTGACGCAAGCGACCGTCGACACTCCGGAAACGATACGCACGGTGGACGAGGTCATCGGCGATCTTCCTGCACTGCGCAGTGGCCTTAGTCGTGCAAGCGACAGTGCAGAGGTGTGGCGCGGTGCGGTCACCGATGCTGCGAGCTTTCTGGCCGATATTCATTGCGGGGAGAGCGATGGCGAGCTCCGCGAAACCTTCACCGATCTCGCGCAGCGCTTGCGCAATGCACCGCCTTCCGAGCGCTCGTCATCTGCCTTGCCGGATAGCTACGGGAATTCGAATGACGATCTCATGCGTTGGCTCGAGCGTCCCGAGCTTCGCGCCGTAGCCCAGCACGAAACCCGCGGGCATATGACCTCCGACCTCGGGCGCTACATGTTCGCAGCGGTGTTCGGAAAAGTGCGGGGCTGCAGCCCCAAGGCCACAGATTTTCCGCAGGCACTCAGTCCGGACCACCGCAATTGGCATACCGGAGCGTTCGCCGACCGTTTCCGCGTGCAGCTCGCGCATGAGCCTTCGACGACCGTGACCAGCCACATCTCGAAGGACGGTCACTATTTCATTCATCCAGATCCAGGCCAATGCCGCAGCCTGACCGTACGCGAGGCTGCGAGGCTGCAGACATTTCCCGACGACTATCTTTTCTTGGGCAACCGAACCCAGCAGTATGTTCAGGTCGGCAACGCGGTGCCCCCATTCCTCGCAAGGCAGATCGCGCGTCTGCTCCAAGCGTCACTGAATGGCTCCGGCAGCTAATGGTGAAGCCTGACACGCGGTAGGAATGTGCCAGGCTAGCAGCATGAAAGACGTAGCCCGTGAGTTTCTGGAACGGCTGGGGGCTGAAGAAGCCAGCCTTAGGGTGTCGCTTGAGCGCGACAATGCCGGGATTGGCATGCTCACGGCCATCAAGGAGTTCGATTACTACTATTACAACTACTCCCGGAAGGAGCAGACGGAAGCGACCGACGTTCACATGCACCTGCTGCAGATGGGTCTTCCGAAAGTGATTACCGCGGTGCTGTCGGCGGTTCCGTGCTTCATCTATCCGGTGGTGACTTTCAGAAGTGACGAGACCCTGATCCTTGCCGCGCTCGATCTTGTTGGCGGCTACGGCTTCATCGAACAGGGACGGCGCCTCGCGCACGCAGCGATGGCAGGGGAGTGCGGGATCGAGCGCTTCAGCGAGCGTCAGTATGACATTGTCATGCCCAACACGGTATACAACATGGAGCAGCACGAAGCGCACGTAGAACGGCACTACATGCGGCAGCACCGCAAGCGCACCGATGTGATGGTCCAAGAGACCTTTGGCGGGGTGATGGACGAGATCAACGGCTTGCTCCGCGACAATGTCTACGTGTTCGGAGAGAAGTTCATCGGATACGACGCTCACCCTGATCTGGATGATTTCTTTTTTGGACAGGCAAGTCTCGAGATTCAGAACCAAGAGGGATTCGACACCTTCAACTGGCGACTGGAGTTCGGTGGTGTGACCATGCAGAAGTACACACTAGCCGTGACGTACTTCCTGTCGCTTGCTCTCAAGCACGAGAAGTTTGCCGAGACGCTCATAGAAAAAGCGCCGCATATCCGTCTGCGGGACATTCTGACCATCACGAGACCCGGCAGGAATTCGAGGACCATCTGATCGATGCGCTCAACAAATATGGCCCCTCATACGAAGGATACGAGCTCCTGACCCGCGAGGAAGCACGTATTATTCTGCGGGTACTATCCCTGCGGCGTGACAATCTGGCGATCATGTCGCCAACCATGGCGCCGATACCATTTCTGATTGAATATTCGGACAGCGCTTGGGTTACATCCGTCGCCTCGGTTCTGACCGGCGCCTATTCCTTCCTGCTGAACTCCTTACGGCACTGCTTCCCGGCCGACTACGATAGGAATCAGCAGACGCGTGAACGGTCGATGCAGAGGGCACTGCGCCGCTTCCTTGATGAGTATCTTCCGGGACTGGTCCTGGTGGACAATGTTGGCGTTACACGAAATGGAAGACGGGTCACGGATATCGACTTTGCCGCGGTCGACCCGGAGGATGGGGTGGTTGTGCTTTTCCAGCTTAAACATCAGGATCCATACGGTGGTGACATGCGGCGGCGGTCAAACCGGGCCAAGCGTCTTCGCGCTGAAGTGGCACACTGGCTGGGAGCCACGCGGACGTGGCTTGCAGAAGAACCCGGAGCCCTCCGTCGAGCGCTGCGTCTAGGCAGCGGCGTGAAACGTGGGCAGGTACATCTCGTAGTGATCGCAAAGCACTTCGCGCATTTTCTGTCGACGGCCGACCTACGCGACGATGCTGCGTATGCAACCTGGGTGCAGCTGCTTGATGCACTCAACCGCCAGCGGAGCGGGGGAGGACCGCAGTCCCTGCGGGGCCTGTTCGATATATTGCAGCGCTTCATGTCGCATAAGATGGCAAGCGGATACGCCTATGACCTGCAGGACAGCTATCACTTGCCAGGTCTTTCCTACCGCATCCGTCCTGCCGCGTCGGACGAGATCATCACGCCCTCTGGAGATAAGAGCGCCAGTGCAGTTCCCGGGGGTAACGGAGCGGCCTAGCCGAACATCCCGAGTTTCTTTGCGTTTTCGACCAAGCAGTGCGTCCACTATCGCGATCCGGACACGGACCAAGGCTGCCGAGCAGCAAAGCGCCGCATCTCGGTCATTGCGCTGGCCACGTCCGCATCCTGCATTTGGCCATCGTTGATGACCTCGCTTGAGGCCGCTTTCATCCAAGAAGCATACCAGCCAATGGCGTGGTCGCATCGTTTACTTCAACTGGAATGGTATTCCGTATGAAGCCAAGGAGTTCTCGGCCCCTCGCCGGCATACAGAAATAATCGTTAAGTACCGTTGACAATTTAGTCAAGGCATGGGACATTAACAATTTACAGGAAAAGTCCTGAGGTAACGCCGACTAAGAGTACATGTTTTCGACCATATAAGCTCTAGTCACGGGTCGTTTATATGAATATTGGTCTCGTTTTTCCGCCGCCATTTGACCTAACGCAGCCGTACTTAAGCTTGCCTATGTTGGCGAGCTTTTTGAGACGTCGCGGAAATAATGTTGTTGTGCGCGATCTGAACGTCGCCTTTTACAACCATGTCCTCAGTAAGTCCTATCTCCTCAAGGCGCATCAAGCCGCTCTCGATATCGCGAAGCGAGGGGATATCTTAGACTCAGATCCGGAATGGCAGAACCTACTTAGTCGTGCGCTGACACTCGGTCCGTTTATTGCAAACGAGATTGACAACGCCAAAGCTGAACTGCGCGACCAGATTGCTTTCTTTGACCCCAAGCGCTACGCGCGAAACTTCCGACTTATCCATCGGGGCTGCGACATGCTCTCAGCTGTTTTTCCGCCGTCCCGAATCACTCCAGTTTCTTTCAGGGTGGGTTGTGAACCGGAGTCGATCTCTGATCTCCTTGAGTTGGCCAAATCTGACAAAAGCAACCCCTTCGCAGCGGTGTTCGCGGAGCACCTCGTCCCTGAATTGGTTGGACAGCAACTCGATGTGATAGGCGTCTCCGTCGTCTACTCTCATCAAATTATCCCTGCACTCACGCTCGCACGCGTCCTTAAGGCGGCTGCCCCACTTCTTCCAGTTATTGTCGGAGGCGAAGTCTTCTCAAAGATGGTGCGATTGCCGGAGGTCCGGATGACTCAATTGTTCGAGTTCATCGACGGGATCGTTCTCGATGACGGTCGAACCCCGCTTCTCGCATTGTGCGAGGGAGCGCCACTCGATGAAATCCCCGGAGTTATTACGAGAGGCGCTTCGAAACCAATTTCGAAGATGCCTCTACCGCTCGAAAGCATCGATTCGTTTGGCACGCCCGATTTTGGCGACTTACCGATGAAGGAGTATTTCGCGCCACCAAAAGTTATGCCCCTTCTAAGCGGGAAAGGTTGCCAATATGCTCAGTGCCTTTTCTGCTCGGAGTCGTTTACAAAGGACTATGCGCCTCAGTCAATAGAGCTCGTAATCAAAGCAATCGAGACGTTGGTTCACGAGCACGGTGCGACTTGTATTACTTTCGCAGACGTCGACATTCCGCCCGACCGCTTGTCGGCGCTGGCTGATCTTCTGATCCAGCGACGGATTGAAGTGACATGGTCGTGTTACGCTCGACTTACCCGGCGAATGGATCTTCAGCTTTGCACAAAGCTGGCCCGTGCTGGCTGCCGACGTATCCACTTTGGCTTCGAGAGCGCAAGCCAACGCATTTTGAAACTCATGCGGAAGGGAACGCAGATTTCTGTGGTGCCAGGTATCCTAGATGCATGCTGGGCGGCTGGAATTTCGCCTCATCTCTTTAGCTTCGTCGGTTTCCCGGGAGAGACACGCGAAGAGGCGACTTTGACGGCGGATTTCTTTGTCGCCCATCACCAGACCATTGGGTCTTTCAATATTGGCGCCTTCGCGTTGCTGACTTTTGCGGAGATGTACGCCAAGGCGGATTCGTTCGGTTTGAAATCGACGCGGACACGCGCCCCTGAGGGAGACGCTTTCGATCATCCGTATCGCGTTCGCGGCGGCATGGACATAGACGAGGTTAAATCGCTTGCGACGGAACTCACGCAGTTTACTTATGAGCGCATTACCAAGGCTGGTGGCCCGTTCCAGCTGTATCCCGGCAACTACGTTTGTCGAGAAGGCGTTCCGCCGTGGAACAGCCACGCGCTCGCATATCTAAGTCACCATGGTCCGTCGTTTAATTCGCTTCGTGGCCGCGCAGTTGAGCTTCCGTCGGGCAATCCCGACATCCCGATCAAAACAGATTTTGTGGAGCTCGAGTCAGAGGCTAACGGAAGCACACTGATCTACAATCCCAGCAATGGGAAACTTCTCACTCTGAAGCCACGACTTCTTTGGCTGCTTGAATGCTGTAACGGAACGAATTCTCTCGAAGAAATTTTGGAGCGCGCATCGCGGCATGGCATAGCAAACAACCATGCCATCCGGGCACTGAACCAGGCCGCCCGCGAAGACCTCGTGACGTTTCCGCCACCAAAAAGTGATGACTCAGAATGTGTTGGTGACAATGCCTTTGAACGACGAAATCCTGGTTCGTTGATGTAACTCATTACCAAAGGAGGAAAGTGATGAGCGAAATAGCAAGATGCTTCATGTGTGAGACGGATGAAGGAAAGCCGCATCCCGTATCAGGTAAGCCGCTCGAAAAGTTTGTCGCGAACAATCATGGCACGTCGCACATCTGCTTCGAGTGCTTAACCCGATGTGCAGCAATCATGGCCGCCGATGAGTTGCCTGCGTCAGGCGAAGACCTCTCTATTCAGGGCGTGCATGAGCCCCGGGTTTACGCTGAAGAATACATTCCTCCAAAAACGAGTCGGGCGGCTTCATAACACGCGCAGATGATCAACCTCGAGGCTCGGCTCGGCCAAGCAATTTGATCTCCGCCCAAGAGGTCTTCTTGCAAGCTAGCCCGGCTCCCCACCTTGTGGGGTCGGGCTGTTTCTTTCAGGGAGTAAAGTCCGGCGGCAGCTGTTTGTTTGTCAGCGGTCGGCCCACTAGCCAGCGAGACGGCCTACGCGGTCATGCCAGGTTCATTCCTGACGATCCGCTTATGGTGTTGCTTTGAGCCATGGAAGGTCCGCTTCAACCAACTGCCTCCCGATATAAGGCAGTCCGTTGCCTGCTCGTCGCGGTCATCCTGGATGACTTGCTACCGATCCCGCTATCGAGCTAAGGAGGCTATTGTCTTCGGGTATCAAGTGTCGAGTCTCTACGTCAGCGGATACCGTCCAGCCAATTGGTAATATGGTCTTGTATTCTCTCAATGTCGGTTGCCAGCCGGGAAGTTCCCGTTGCCCGCGCAAGAAGGTAATCCAGAGCATTCAGTTCAGATCTTGCGAGATTTGCGTCCCTGCGGCCGAGCTTTTCGAGCGCGGAACGGGATTTGGGGGATAGCCATCGTCGAGTTTCCGCCTCCATGCGCAGCCGATCGACGGAAATGCGAAGAGTGCTCAGCGACGATGCCGGGCCGATCGCCTGGGGTGCAGGCAATTGCGTGTCGGACAGCAAATCCGCGACGTCCCATTCGGTCTCTTCGTAGGCGAAGCTGACATTGTTTGTCGGCTCGAAGAACCCGACAGCCGTTTCGCCCTGTACCTGAATGAAGTATTCCTCGGCACTCACTTCGGCGTCCAGCTCCAGCCGGGACAGATCGTCTGGAGACGAGTCGTGTATCGCAGGAATGGCACCTGAAGAAAGCCCCTTGCTTTCGGTCCGTGCGGCTTTCGGACCCACACTGAAAGTCTTGCGCAAGAGCAACAGCAGGTGCCTGATCATGGATGACAGGCCAATGTCAAACGGGGATCAACGGGCTCCCCCAACGAGCAGCCTTCCCAGACGTTCAGCATTGGGGCGGTCACTCCGCCGGTGCAACGCCTCGGGCCTTCCAGTGCCGCTCGATCTTGGAGTCCCGCGAAATTGCGGAGTGGATCTGTCCTTCGCACCGCGGCCTGCACCTATGCACCGCGCAGCTCTTGAACATGCCCCCGTGGTGCCGGAAAGTCGGCTGCTCTTACCTTGTTCCAGGTTTCGGCGCGCTTTGCTACTTCCGAGAACTGCTGTCCAGGCGCGATCCGATTGAACTCGGAGTTCACGACAACGGCCCAGTCCCACAGCAGATCCCGCAGGCCGGCAGAAATCCCCTGCCTGAGCCACACCTGCTCGAGGTCGAGCCTGTCCCCGAGCCGGTCCGACATGACCGCAACAACGTATGTGGCGATGTTGACCCAACCCTGTCGGAATACCTCCTTCGCGTCCTTTGTCTTGATCATGCTCTCGATGGCCTTGAAGAGAATGACCTTGGCGATCATCGCACGGTACCAGCGCACATCAAGCGGGCTCGGAACGATCGTGGAGTCTTCGTCCAGCGCGGCCATGAACGCGGCGAAGTTCTTTTCGCCGGCCATCGCCACCTGGTTCGGCTTGCCGCGCCATGCCTCATGAAACTTGGCGATGTCGTTCTTCGTCAGCTTGCGTTTCGGCGAAACCGTTTCCTTCAGCTTGCGACGACGAGCAGGAGTTGTTCCTTCGCGCAGCAGCATCACGTTGTATGCCCCGGCAGCGCGCTCGTAGAACCACCGCGTGGCACCGTCAGGACACCAAGTCTCGTTTGCCAGTTTCTCGAGCTGGACATGGAACGGGCGGTTCGCAGACAGGTCGGACATCTTCACGGCGTTCTGGCTGTTCGCATAGCGCGAGACGTTGCTGATCAGCCGCTCTCTTGCCTCGTCTTGGGAACCCTTGAGAATGATGACCTTCGCGGGCACCATCACGTGGCTCAGATCAATGGTGCGATCGTCCCGGGAGACGAAGTAGATCGTCGAGGTGGTCTGACCGCCGTTGACGATCTGCAGACCCTTGAGGAAGGAAAGGCCGATATTGCCATCGTCGGATCGTTCAAACGCAGCCTCATCGCAGACGAGGACGAGACCGTTGTTGAACGCAAGGAAGTGCTCAGGTTCCGTTTTGAGTGTCTCCACGATGCCCTTGTTGACGGTCTTTTTCGAGCCGAGAAATGTCCGCACGTTGGCTTCGAGCAGGCGAGATCCGAAGCGCAGGTAGAGGTCCCGAATGAGCTGCCCCGGAATGGCGGTCAAGGCGTACTCGTAATCCGCATCAGGGTCTGGGACGTGGACGCAAGGCAGCGGGCGTCCAATCGTTTGAACAAGGCTGAGAGCAAGTTCATCTCGCGGCTTGCCCTCGGTGTGGCGGAACAGCCGTTCCATATCCATGGCTTCTACAGCCACCATCTTCTGATGAACTTCCTTGTTCGAGAACCGCTTGGTCTTGGTACGGCCGTCGGTGATCACGAAGACTCGAAGTCGGTCGATATCCGCCCAGCGAGATCGAATTGTCGCCACAAGGTCTCGAACGGGATGCGTGGGATCTATCCGTGTTTCCAGGTTGCCGCCCGCGGCACGGAAGAGGAATCGTACGCCTTCACTGGCGGTCGCAGCCGCATCCGAGTCTCGCAGATCGTTCAGTTCTTCGGCGCCGAAGTAATGCGTGACGAACAGATCCAACGCCGTTTCATCGGGACTGAGTGCGTAGCCCGTGATGCGAAGCCTTGCGTTACCAACCTGGCCATTCCAATGGCAGACCGTCGGAGTCTCGCAGATACCCGCCTCCGCGACATGCTCCATGACCATTTCCGCAAAGATCAGCTCCTCGGAAGGAAACTGTCCCTCGCCGGCTTCGACCCGCTCGGCGATGATTGTCTGCATGTCGGAGCGGAAATTACGGTGAAAATCTTCAAGGCTCATTTCAATTCAGTCCAAATGCCTTCAGTAGCTCCGGGAGCCCTGTCGAAGGGACCCCAAGGGCGTCGAGATCGAGAACGTAAGTGGCTGAGCGCACGGCGGCCGGCAGCGCGGAACGGACAAGACGTGGCATTTCGCCTTCCGAGAGGAACACTCTGGCCTCCTTGAGCGTGAGTGGACGCCCATAGAGCTGCGCATGCTCGTCGAGGAATCCCATTACCATCAGAAGTGCTTCGAACGCGCGATGAACACCAACTTTCGTGAACCTTGCACGCAGATCCGCAACCAGGTCGACGAGCGATGTGCCGTCTGTGTTTTCTTCGAATCGAAGTGCAGAAAGGAAGATCGGTGACCGGTCACCGTCAAGCTGCTCGATACTGTTGATGCGCGCGAGGAAGGCCCCCGCCCGCGTCGTACTCTTCACTTCGATGGCGCCTCCACGAACATGAAAGTCCTGCGCCGCCCGCAATGGTCCTTGCCAGCAGTCAAGAGCGCCCACTCCAAGCGGAGAATCCACAAGCAGCCGAAGCAAACATAGTTCGCCCATCAGGCCGACCTGCGCATCGGGCGACAAAGGGCGGTGTTTGCGCGCCATGAAGTCTTGCCACTCCCTGACCCTCTCAAGGAATGCATCCATCACGTCACGCTGTGCTGCCGAGACTGCCGCCTCCAGCGCACGAAGCACATCGACGGCCATGATTGCAAAGATGTCCGACGATCCCTCGGCTCGACGGACGAGGGCGATGGCCGTTCGTCCGGCGAAGACTTTCTGTCCTTCGATGCAGACAACATCGAATCCTTTGCCCTCGGGCAGACGCGCCGGACTGACGGGCCATGATCCCGGAAATGAAACGATAAGTGCCTCCCGACCTGCGGGAAAATGGCAACCCGCTTCGACCGAGACTTCGTCCATTCCCGTCAGGTGAACGAAACGCCAGTCTTCGCCTGCCTCCTGGTGGACGAGAGCTCGCCATGCCCGGATGAGCCCTTCCTCAGTCCACCCAGTCATTGAGGCCTCCCCACAGGACGCTGTTGGCAACGTAGCTCGCGTTCGAGACCCTGCGTTCAGAAGTGCTTCCCGGGAAGCTGATCGCCCATGCGACAACCGGGTCGGCGTCTGCAAGCGTTTCACCAGCTTCCGCCGGATCAAGCAGGTAAAGCATCAGCAGACCCCGATCGCGGCGATGCGGGACTCCGGCGTCCTTGACCCCCTCTCCCAGGATTCGGCGGATCTGCGGGCCACGAGGTTCCGATGGAGGGTCTCTGCCTTCGTTGCGGTCCGTGTCGTTGCGCCAGGTCTTCCGGCTGAGCTCAAGGGCAGCCGTCCATTCCGTCTCCGTAAGATCGATGGCCTGGTCGCGAGGCGAGATCAGCGTCTTGATGGAATAACGGTCGGAGTGCTCGGTCGTGCGCTTGCGCTGGAGCATGTTGACGGAGCAACCGCCGACGCTCCGATGCTTGTCATCTGGACCGCTGTCCTTTCCGATCAGGGCCACGGTCCAACGTGTGAGCTCACGGTCCTTGTTCATCTCT
Organism: Mesorhizobium sp. M8A.F.Ca.ET.202.01.1.1; assembly: GCF_004791595.1. Taxonomy (NCBI): domain Bacteria; kingdom Pseudomonadati; phylum Pseudomonadota; class Alphaproteobacteria; order Hyphomicrobiales; family Phyllobacteriaceae; genus Mesorhizobium; species Mesorhizobium sp. M8A.F.Ca.ET.202.01.1.1. Next base: position 163,265 of record NZ_SRUN01000009.1, read on the forward strand.
TCGATGAAGTCGGCGATCAGCGGACTCATGATACGAAAGCTGGCCGGGTGAGTCCGGTATTCGCGAAGAAAGGAGATCACGCTGAGGGCGGGCACGTCCCTCCAGAGACGGCCGTTCCAACGCTGGCCCTGAGCGAAATGCTGCTGGTTCAGGTCCAGGGAGGGGCCTAGGGCCTTGATGAAGCGATCGGTCGCCCGGAAGTTGGCGGCAATGTCATCCTTGCGATTTGGAAACACGATCGTCTGCAGCAGATCGCCGGAGTAGGTCAGCTGCATCGCGCGCGCGTTGCGCATCTTCGCGCGAGACGTGACAGTCAACACGGAATGAGACTTTACGCGGAGGCCGAACTGCTTCGGGGTCGCGCCAGCCGCGACCATGTTGTCGAACTCCTGACGCAGTTCTTCGGCGGCATCGGCGATGTGACCGAACCACTCCACCATTTCCGTCGAGGTGTAGAGTCGGCAGACGTCAAGGTATCCGTCGCGGTAGCCGAACCAGCGCCCCATCTGCATCAGGGTGTCGTACATGCGGGCAGTTCGCAGAAAATAGCTCGTGCAGAGCCCTTCGAGCGTAAGGCCACGTGCCAACTTGTCACCGCCGATTGCGATGACCTTGAGGCCCGTGCCTTCGTTCTCCGCGTAGTCCAGTGCATCCTTCGCTGTGCCATTGATCTCCCGCACACGAATGTCCGAAAGGATATCGGGCAAGACGGCTCGCACGTCGATCCAGTCGAAGTCGTTGAGAATTTCGCCCTCGACGAGGGCACTGCGGATCCGCTGCATTTCCGGCACGAAAACCGTCTCGTACTCTAGCCCCATAGAGGCTTCGAGAGCGGCAAGGTCGATATCACGCGTGTAGCGCCCTTTCAGATCACGCACGTATTCTGCAACCTGGCTGACCACCACGTTCTGCACAGAGGTGAATCGTGTGACATGGATTAGCATGGAGGAGTGCCTGCTCCCCTGGCCACGCAGCTTGCGAACGGCGCAGGCGTAGACAAAGCAACGGATGGCCTCCGCAAGCGAGTCTGGGATTCGATCTTCCCCCTTCCAGCGCGGACGGTAGCCGTTCTTGTGGCCTTGCGGCATCCAGCTCTGGAAATCATCGTCAGCCAACGGGCGGACCAGCGGCAAGTCATGGGCCGTACTTGAGGCCGAGCCGAAGACCCGCCCAGGCCCGACATAGTTCGAGGGGGCGGCAAGATTGGTTATGAAGGCAGCAGGGAACAGATCTGGCCCATGTTCCTGCGTCTCGCCACGGTCATGGATGAAGATGTTCGCGAAGGGCGTCGCCGTATAGCCGACATAAGCCTTCCGTGAGAAATGATGCAGGACCGACCGGATCAGCCTGTTGATAGTCTTCGGCTGATGCTCCAGATCCGGATTGCCGAACTCGTCCACGACATCCTCGCCGGTGTCTACCGACCCGTGATCGGACTCGTCGTCAATGACGAGCAGAGGCAGGTTGGTAACCAGCTTGTGACCGGTTTCCGGATCCACGTGGTTAACGACGCGATTCCGGATCCAGTGGAGCAGGCGTTCTAGCACCGTCTTGTTCTTCTTGACCACGAATAGCCAAGGCCGCTGCTCCGGGCTGACATTCATCTTGGCCGCAACCGATGTGTTGAAGTCGCCCTTGTCACTGCGATTGGTCGCGGCGTTGGGGCGGACGGATGTGTCGCTGTCGATCAGTCCGACGCCGACTGCCGGCAGCTCGTCAGCATCGGCTATGGTCGCGAAACCCAGAAAGCCCTCGTCGAGTCGGATCTGTGTCTGCGCCCTGAGATTGTTGTGCAGGCCGGCGAGGACGATGATTATCTTGTACCCGGCATCCGCCGCCTTGCAGATCAGGCCAGTGTAGTTTCCGGTCTTGCCCGATTGGACGTGACCGACGACGAGACCGCGCCGATCCCAGGCACCCTCGCGTCTCGGATCCTCGAGTTGGGACAGAACTTCGTCTGTCGCCACATCGAGGGCGTCGAGTGCAGTCCAAGGGATGCGCGTCTCCATGTACTCGGAATAGCGTCGCCAGTAGGTCCAGCCTTTCTTGCGTTCTGCATCGAGCCAAGGAACGTGATCCTCGCCACTGGAGAGGGTTGCATTCTCGCCAACAGTGCGGCTCGAACGGCGGATCAATTCATCCACGAGCGCTTCCCGATCGATCAGATCGAAATCCTCTTCCATCAGGACTGCGAGCTTTTTCAGTTCCTTTTCGATCATCTCCGGCGTGACCGCGCTCTGTGCACGCTCTGCGGCGAGACGGAGCATGTTTTGCGCCATCGATAGTATTGAATCGAATGCCTTTTGATCGGAGACCGTCATTCCGAATCCTTCATTTCAAGAGCAGCAACAAGTTCGAGGTAGCGATCGAATGGCGGGGTGCGACCGAGCCGTTCGCGGGCTTCGTCCGGACTTTGACCGCGGTATCTGACAAGCGCTTCGAACATTGAGGACAGCGTTCCCTGTACCTCGTGTTCGGGGGCACCCGCGAAGCAGGTCCGAGGCGTTTCCTTGTCCTCGGCGGTGTCCAGCCAGATCCGCTGAACAGGAACCGTTTCCTCGATCAGCCGAAGAAGGGCGAGGATGTCCGCCTTGAGCGGGCCCGCGCGATCAAGGATGGAGGCGACAAGATCGTGGTCCCGGGCGATGCGATAGGAGGTGCCTTGGGTCGATCGCCGGACCTGCCATGCTTCGGCTAGCGCGTTCGACCGACCGCTGGAGGCCGATGTGACGTGCCCGCGATGTGCGAAGACCCGCTTGGCAGTGTCCCGCGTCTCCGACGCCAGACGATGAAGTTGGTACCGCAGCCGGACAGGCGGGCTGGCCATGGACTTCAGAACGTTGATCTTCCATTCAGCATCCGCGCTGTTTGGAATGTCCAATCGGATCCGCGCAAGCCGGTGCGCTTCATCCCGGGGCCAAGGTTTGCCACCGTCGCCGAGGCCTAGCCAGCCGCCGGCAAGCAGAAGTCGTCGATTGCGATAGACATAGAACCCTTCCTGCTGGGTCCACCCGTTTGGTCCGGCGGCGGCTTCCTGTTCGGCAGGCTTGAGCATGTCGCGATGCGGTAGCACGTGGCACTGAACGGTCACGCCGGTGGTGTGGAGCAGGCGATAGTCGAGGCTCTCGAGGGCTTTGCCAGGATGTCCCATAAGAAACGGGTCCCATGGCTTCACGACCCGGCCGTTGAGTAGGAGCTTGAATTCGGGCTGTGGGCCATCGATCAATCGATGGAAGGTCATGGCGAGGTGCGCTTCGACACGGTCAGCCAGCTCGATCATGTCATTGGCTGTAAAGCCATGCGTCACGATGCGGTCGAGCGTCTCCCACAGGACGACGGTACCGTGCTCCATTCTATCGAGAGGTTCGAGCAGGTGCTCTGATCCAGGCGCAGGGCCTTCGAAAAGTGGCCATTCGGCGCCGTGTTCCTGGCCCATGAGATCAAGGTCCCAGCGCAGGCAGACAATCGAGCCTCCCTTGCGACGACTGGCAACCGTTAGCCGTCGGGCCTGTGAAAAGCTCGCCGTCTTGAGGCCGAGGCCGAACCGGCCGAGATCGCTGGTGGCGCGATCCCCCCTTGGATCACGCGCGCCAAGCCTCATTCCTGCTTCAAGGGCCGAGTCGTCCATGCCATCGCCGTCATCGACGATCCTCACCCAACTGTCTGCACCTCTCCACTCGAGATGGATGCCGACCTCGGATGCATTTGCCGTGACGGAATTGTCGACCAGATCGGCCAGCGCGGTGGCAGGGACATAGCCCAGCCCCCGAAGGGACTCGAGCATTGAGCCGGCATGTGGTGGAGCGTTGCGGACACCCATGCGTCAGATCCCCAGCAATGCCTGCAGAGGTCGCTTGCGGGCGGGATGCGAAAGGTACTTGAGCCCCTTCGCTTCGATTTGTCGAATACGCTCACGTGTCACACCGTAGATCTGACCGATCTCTTCCAGCGTCATCTCATCGTCGCGTCCGATGCCAAACCGCATCCGGATCACGTCCGCTTGACGTTCCGGGAGTTCTACGAGCGCTTCCGATGCAATTCGTGCCATTTCAGCCCGACCAAGGAAATGCTCCTGATCAGCTTCAGAACCGACGCCCTCCCAGTCGTCGAGACAGCCCAGATCGAAGCATTGACGAGGAATTCGTAGAAATTGTCGGACGCTCTCCAAGGGCCATGCAAGTTCTATGGCCAGTTCGTCATCCGTCGGGGGGCATCCGTTTCTTGCGTCCAGCCTCTCGATCGCCCGATCGAGGTCAGCGAGCCTTTGGTGCCGATGAACGGGGACCCGTATGAGCGCCCCCTCATCCCCGCGCCATCGCGTCAGAAACTGCTTCATCCAGAATGTCGAATAGTGGACGAAACGATGGCCGTGTTCTGCGTCGAAGCGTCGGGTGGCCCGCTGTAGACCGATGAACGCGACTTGAAATACGTCCTCAGGATCTTCCCTGTCTTCAGCATTGCGGGCAGCAAATCGACGTGCATAAGGAAGGTGTTCGATGACCAGGCGTTCGACAGCTGTCTCAAAAACAGAGATCAAGCCAGTCAACTCACGAGACGCCCGGACAAACGACGGTTGCTCGGCAAGGACCGTTACGATCGCCCCTTGGAATGCCGGTGAGAGATCGAGTGCTTCCAGCGCCTGCAAGGCTTCCCTCCGACGCTTGCCATCCATCACGCGACCCGTAGCATTCCATTTGCGCAGGACCTGACCCGCGTTTGAAAATGCCGCTGTTTCGGAACTTTCAGGTCGCGAGGGGACGATTGTTCTCGTCGTCACCATTTGTGGCTTCCAAGTGCCGTCAAGGACCTTGTCAATCGCGCCCGTGATGCCTTTGACTGCTGGCTCGGAGGAGAGAATTCCCAACTGGAGCTCCTGTTTCGCTCGAACCATCGGGTCGAGCAGCCTTGCTTCATTGGATTTGTCCATGTCGAAGCGCCGGGTTCCTGGCAGGCGGGTTGCTCGCGTGAAATTCGCTTCTATTGCTTCGGCCAATTCGTCGGCCGAAACTTCCGATCTGATGTCCCAAAGTACATCGCTATTTTCGTTCTCCCCATCGAACAACTCGAGACCCGCCACCTCCAGGGTTCGGAGCAGATTGACGCGTAGCTCATCGGGGTCGCCGTTGCCCTCGCAGAGCAAGATCAGGGCGTCCACGTCGTAAGAACTGAACCACCGCTTTTCGAGGATCTCCGTCGACCAAGCCAGGCAGATGTCGGGATCAATGGAAAGACGCGTGCCCGACTGCAACACGGCGCGCTTCGCCGATTGCCGACCCCGGTTGCGGACCTTGAGGAAGTCATGATCGCCGCCCTGATCGGGCGCTATTGCAGCGTCGGAGCCGATGCCATCGCCAGAGATCGATGCCGGGGAAAGGTCAACCGCCCAATCGACATCCGCTTCGGCTAAACCTGTCGGTGGACTGGTGAGCAGCGCTACGAAGGTGCCTGAGGCCGAATTGCCGACTGATCGATCGAAGAAGTATTCTGGGTCTTCCTCGGGTTCGAACGTCAGCAAGTCAATCCGGTCTTCGCTTCCTTCGAGCGGCGCTGACCCGGCGGGCGGCGACTGTCCCTCTTCAGTCTCGACGTCGCCCTGCGGCATATCAACGAAGGTATCGCGTGACGTCTCGACCTGCGGCTCGCCGGGGAGCGAAAAGAGGAGTTGAGCCGCGAGAAGATGGCCCTCGGCAAACGCAACATCAGCGGGCGTCTGGCGCTCATGGTTCCGCGCTAGCGGATCGGAGCCCGCACGAATGAACAAATCGCACAGGACCAGGTTGCCCATCCGTGCCGCGATATGCAGGGGAGTATCACCCTTGGGATCTCTGGCATGCAGACGTGGCGAAGAGGCAAATCCGGCGAGCCGCTCCGTACGAGCATCCGCAATCATCCGGATTTCGGCCACGTCGAGCGGGTGGAGCCCCGGCTCGATCGCCGTCTTCCCCTGCCCGCCCAGAAGGAGGGAAAATCTATCCATGATCGCCATGGATATTCTCCCGGTTCAAAAGCACGATCTGCTGATCCTGCGGGTTCCATCGGTATCGAGCCCGCGCTTGCCGCACCTTCATCTTTGCCTTGCCGCCGACCATCCCGTAGTCGAGCGCGATTGCCTTGGCCTGCGTTTCGGGCAGAGTACCGTGGGGGGCGATCTCGTAGACTATGTTGGCAGCCAAGCCGACATAGCGGTTCACGTCGGTGGACGCCTGGTTCACCGAAAATCCGATTTGGCCCATCAAACCGCCTCGGTTCACACGTCCCGCCCAGAACAGGCGGTACTCAATGAACTCGAGGCGCTGCTGGACACTCCAACTCAGCTCTTGCTGGCCGCGTCCCACCCATGCCCCCATCCAGCCAGTCCACACGAAAACTATGTGGGTCTATTTTCTGGATTCGTCAGGAATACTTATCGGCGCGCGTCAGCATCAGCAAGATCTGTTCCACTCAAAGGCGGGCGCCAAGCGGGGACTTTCCGCCGCAGCCCAGCAACAGGTCGAGGAAGGTTAGCGGAGTGGATTCCAAGAACGCTGAGTGTCGCAGCCGAGAGACCACCTGTCGAGCGGTGCCTCTTAACCTCGACGGCATGGCGGCCTCGGCTACAGATTCCATGTAGGGACGTCCCGATTTGAGTTATGTGTTAATGCGCGGTCGCATACTAGGGCCTCAGCCCAATGCATCGCGGCCGTTCTGCTCTGCTATCGGTATGAACTTGACACGCCGGATGCTTCCTTCTGCCGCCTGTCGGGAAGCGCCTTTTGGCACCAAGACATGTTGGGCGGTTATTAGGATAACCGAATTTAATAGGATCTGACGTTTTCCGATCGCAGATTCCAAACTGAGGGATTCTGGGGTGAGACGATCGGAGATATGACGCTAAAGGGTGAAGTACGGCCGACGACATTGAAGCGGCAGCGGCGACCCAGGAGGAGAATGTGACGGCTTACACGGACTTTCAGAACGCGATTGCGGCCGCGAACAACCTCATCGCCATGTACAAAGAGCTTCGCCGTGCACGCGGACTGGGCCAGCGAGGGAGCCTTACGGCCGAAAATGAAGATCTGTTGTGGCTACCACGGTCCGCGATCGTCGCGAGCCTCTCGGCCCTGGACGCGTATGTACATGCCGTCTTGTACGATCGGATACCTCACGTCCTGCAAACGAACCCGATACCGAACTCATTGGCTGAGGCGATGGTCAACATCGTGCCGATACGGAACGCCCAGAACTTCCGGGATGCAATGCCTGTCATCGCGGCGGCGAATCTACATCAGGAACTAGCCAATCGACTGCGGGACCGCTCGCTGACATTCCTCTCATACCAAGCCCCCGAGAAGATCGACGCCGGCTATGACATGATCGGACACGCTGGAATATTTGACTCGGTGTCTGCCCTATGGCCCGGCCCAAACAGCACGACCGATGACCTGAAGCGAACTCTCGCCGGCTATGTGAAGCGCCGCAACCAGATCGCTCATGAAGGCGATCGTGAGGCCAGCGGCGCAGTCAGGCACATCCAGCCGCAGCATGCGTCCAAAATCGCGGCCTTCGTGAGGAACCTTGTGTTTCGGCTCAACCGGGTCGTTTATCCGAATGAGGTCATCGCTCAGCCGGACGCCCCCTAGTCTTCGAACCGGTGGGCTCTTCTTCCTCACCATCGGCTCTAACGACGGCCTCCCCGGTAAGTCTTTGTACGAGGCGATCTGTCGGTTGCCTTATCTGACTCCGATGCGGCCGCGCAGTGCCCCGCGTGCACATCGCACTGTTCAACTTGCCGTACCACGCGATGCGTGCTTCCTAGATGGTAGTTGCACTGTGCCAAGGATATCTGACGTTGAGTTACATTGTTGCCTTCGTTCGTTTTGCGCCCGAGGAAACCCTATACCCTGTCAATTGCTGGCGATCGGACGTGAAAGAAGGGGACGCCGTCGTAGTCCGCATGAAGACTCGAGGCGACATTCTTAAGCGCGCTGAGATTGCTTACCTTGCCTACCTCAACTGGAATTGCGCCAATACAATCGAGTGCCTGGCAAGCGAAGCGGAATTCACGTTGCACGGGATTTTTCCGCCAAATCCGCCTAGGCTGCACCAAGGCGTCAATCGGCCCGTTGACGTCTGGAACGTCATCAGGGAGTTCGGCTGGCGCCTTCACCGAACCAGCAGCAGGACGTACAAATTCGCGTGCTCGGCTCGGAATACATCGTCAATCTGTTACCTGTTCTTCAGGAAGAACGGCGTGGACATCCAGATCATGAACTTGGCTACAGCTTCCGGAAGAGACGATGACATTCTCAGCTTTTCTCCCACCGTCGGCGACGTCGATCGAGCAGACTGCAGGGGCACAGATGCGAACTTCTACGTCTACCTTTGTGATCTGGCCAAGGCGTTCTCTGAAAACCGGGACTGCAGGGAAGTGAACCGTCCATCGCGTTCCAAGCGACAGATCCCGTGGTCGGGACCTGCCGAGCCGGATCGAGACACGAACTGGCGCGATGCTTCAGGGACACGTGTGGCTATTTGCACGACGGTCAATACCTCTGATCGGCGACTGCGAGCCTCAGTATCCTCAGGCGCCTCCCCCCGGCCTCCTGCGGTCCGACAAACTCCGCCTGCCGCATTGACCATTTCCGAATGGCTGGGGGCCAAGAAGTATTTGTCAGTAGTCTCTGTCGGTTTGCCGTACGCGGCGCATTGTTTCTGTTGACACCAGGAATCGAAAAATGATCATGCCATCGGGGCGTATCTTTTTGGGGGAGTGGAATGGGCTGGCAACGGGAGAACATTCCCGGTCTGAAGTTTGATCGCCGATGGAAGTGGCTTCTGGCGCCAGGCTTCTTTTTCCAGTGGTTCATTTACATGTTTCCGTCAGGAAATTATGGCTCGGTAGTCCGGGCTACGCGGCATGCCCGCAGCCCAGTTATGACCTACATATTCAGCGCGGCATTCTATTTGTTTGTCGCGGGATGCATAGTTAGTTTATTTATTGGCCGATAACCATGGCCAGAAGAAAGAAGAAAAGTGGCGACGGCGGTGGCATTCTCATATTCGTTGGCATAGCGATTTTCTATGCATTTGGGCTCATCATTCACGCTCTGTCCGTGATGATAACCCTGACGATAACTGCAATTTTTTATCTATTTCCCCTCATTTCTCTGGCGACCTATTTATACGTACGGAAACACAACGTTGAATATCCGGAAATTCCGGATGCTTCGAAATACGATTCGGCCGAAATTTCAAAAGAGGTCAAACGTCTGATCATCGAACGGTCGCACCTGATCACCGATATCCAGAATAGCTATGCGATTGGCGCGAGGAATGGGCTCTATTTAACAAAGGGAAGCGGCGAAAGTCGGTTCGACACGCGATCGAAACTGGGGCGGGAACTCAACGGCAAAATCAAAGCGAATGAAGAGCGGGTTGTTTCAGCGACTGATTTTATTGAGTCCAAGAGGCGCCAAGTAAGAGAGAAATTTCCGATCCTTTTTTGGCATATAGCGTTTGATGAATGGAAGACCTGGCAGGATGCCAGCGCGGCGTTCTCCGACACGGTCCGCATTTTTTTCGTCTCCGTTGTTGTTTGCTATGTGCTTGCCTTCGCCTATGCGGACAGGTTCTGGGCTTTGCAGGGGGTGATCGTCTGGCAGCCTTATCCGGGTGTATTGGTGAGCCCATTCCTGGTGTCGATGCTGGTCGCCGCGGTTGTCTTTCCTCTGCGCTTCAGAAGCCATCGGCAGGCCGTATCCGGGCGGCTCGATGGAGCGGCGCTCGCCCAATGGTCCGAACTGGAGCGCAAATGGAGTGAAGCTGAGTTCGAAAGGCTGTTCGTCGAAGGATTTGACGAGGCCAATGCCGAGGAAGACCAGCATGCTGCGGAGGAGCCCAGCGACTGGCATGTAGTACTGAATGTTGCCCCTTCGGCTTCGCCTGATGAGATCAAGAGCGCCTATCGAGCTGCCGTGAAAAACTACCACCCCGACCGCGTCTCCGGATTGGGGACAAAGCTCCAGGAACTTGCAGAGCGCGAAACGAAGCGTCTCAACGCTGCTTATCAGGCTGCCCGGGCGCAAAAGGGCTTCTGATGTTCAAGCCATGGCTCGGAGATGATTGGGGGCACCAGGACAATGCCCTTCAAGGTAGCCGCCTGCTGGTGTTGGGAGAATCTCATTACTGTGATCGTGCAAAGCCGGAGCTGGTGGGCCTTTGTGAGCCGGACGTGACAAGCTACGTGGTGCGGCAATACGCAATTGAAGGCTCCCATCGGTTCTTTACCGGGATCACGCAGGTCATCAGCGGAAAACCCAAGTGGCAGATGTCACGTGGCGATGTTGCCGCAATCTGGCATTCGATTGCGTTCTATAATTATGTTCCCGTCTATGTGGGAACGGAGTCGCGAATTCGTCCCGGTGACAGGTTCGCTCTTGGCCGAGTGCCGTTTGAACTCGTGCTTGAGCAATTGCGCCCCGATGCCATCCTGGTCTGCGGATATGAGCTCTGGTGGTGGGTTTTGAAGGGAAGGCCCAATGGTTTCAATGGCGACCCGGCGAGCGTACCGTTTCAGAAAATTGGGCCGGCGGTTGCTGCGCGGATGAAACACCCGTCGTCCGCCTTCTCCTCGGTTCGATGGAGACCCACCCTGCTGGAGCTGCTCTCGCGAGCAGGTATCCTTCGACAGGTGTAAGCAGACCGAGGCGGCCACGGCTCCGCTCATTGTCCTGAAGGGTTGGCTCGCTCCATCTCGCCCCGGGTTGATAGATGAAGGCCGACAAGGGGGGGTCGTCATGGCTTAACGGTCCGGATTCCGCATCTTCCAGTTGTCAGAAGCATCCGAAATCCAAACCGCAACACCTTGAATCCGAAATAGAGGGTCGAAAGCAGCCATAGCACCAGGGTGGCTGTCCAGGCGGAGGCCTCAATTCCTAGTGTCCCCAGATGCAGAAGACCCTTGCCTGCTGTCGGTGCAAGTCTGACCATAGCCCTGAATGTTTTCTTGGGAGCGGATTTGGCGATGCGCGCCCAACGATCAAGGTCAGCGGCACTTTCAGCGACACTCAATGTCTGCATTGCTGCCTTCTTGCCGTGATCTTTGCCGATCGTGTAGACAGCCGACCCCATCGATTTCAGCATCGTGATCGACTCCGACGACACGATCTTGGGAGCCGCTTCTCTGATTACCTTGAGATTGGGAGGAAAGGCGTTCTTGGCAACGGTTTGAAGAGCGTCCTTGTCGATCGTTTTGGCGACTGTCTTTTCCAGAACGACGACCAGTTCCGTGTTTAAACCACCAGCCTTCCTTGCCGACTTAAGAAGCGTCACGCCGGCACGCGCAGGCAAGGCGCCGCCTGCGGTGGCAACAGTTGCACCCGTGATAGCGATTCCTCCGGCCGCCAGCGCGACGGTAAGCGGGTCATATTTCGGATAGAGCTGATACTGCTCATGTAGGTCTCTGATATCTCCGATGACTAAGAGGTCAGTTATCCCAGCCGCGATTGAGCCTGCCGTGGTGTCAGCCTCTCCGGTCGTCGTGCCTTCCCAAATGTCTTCCCAAACCGACGGTGTGTTTTCCTCTGCTTCCTTGATCCTGCCATTCACGTCAGGAGGCATCTGGATGCCTTGGTCACTCGCTAAAGCGACAATGCTCTGGGCGAGTTCGGTGTCCTTCTTATTCAAGGCATCATTGACGCCCGCCAGGTAGTCATTCGCGGGAATGTGGTCGATCTGATATTGGACCGAGGCTTCCTCGCTAAAGAATGCGTGAGTGGCCTGCCAACCTTTCGGCAGGACGAAGGCACCGACTCCCAGCAGGGCAACGGCCGAACCGCTGCAAATAGCAATCCGCTTGTTCATGATTCCCCAATCCGCGGGAAAGCTAGCATTTCCGCCCTCAGACGTCCTCCTTGAAAAACTCTGCCACCAGCCAACGGAGACAGGCAGACGAACGAGTGTATTGCGCTTGCGCTAGCTCACACCATTGACAGAAGGCGGGCGGAGATCCGTCGCAGTCCTCTGCAGCGTCTCGCAATCGGACTGCGACGGAATTCCTCTGAAAATCATGGTTCAAGGGCAGGGCCAACCCGGACACGGGAGATGTCACGATGGTCTTGACAGAACACGCTATGAAAAGGATGCGCCAGCGCGGGATTACCGACAGCTTGATTCACCTCGTCTACACGGAGGCGGACAGGCTGGCCCCTTGCGGTGGCGGCTGTACCGCTGTTCAGATCAGCAGGAAGAAGGCAGACTGGCTGCGGATTTCGATCGGCAGCGATGCTGAACGTGCCCGCAACGTGGTACTGGTCGTGTCGGGCGACGGTGCGGTGGTCACGGCCTTACGGCGCGGGCGACGCTCATATGGCCGCTGCCACTCGCGAGGACGGCGGGAGGCATGACGAACATGTTCAGGGAATTCGACGACTACATGGCATCCTTGCTGTTCGGAAGCGAGGTTCCGGAAACGCTGAAACCGGAGCGGCTTTCTGTCGGCGATCTCCGGCGCGAGGTCGCTCGCTTCCTCAAAGGCGGGCAGCCTTCCAAACGCATCTCGATCGCCGCGGGCGACATCCTGGCGGTGCAGTCCGAACTCCTGCACCTTCTTGAACGAGCGGAAACTGCCGCCGGAAGGGATGCGGTAGCGTTGGCATATGCCGGAAACGGAGATCGCCTTCCATTGGAAGCCTATCGCCGGGACCGCCACCGCTACGCGCATCCCCGGCAGCCCGGGCCCCTGGACCTCAACGCGAGGCTCAGACTTGCGGGCGCGGCCTGCGCCCTGATACGGGAACGCGTCCCTGACTTCGATGCCGATTCGGCGCTGCTGCGGATTCTCGGCCCGTCCTCCATCTCATACGTCAGGTACAGCATGGAGTCCGAAACCCTGCTCGACAGCGGCAAGATGTTGTCTGACGCATGGCTTGAGATAGCGCATGCCCTGGACGAGGAGCTGGGACTCTCCTCCTGGTTCGCGCTATGCGAGGAACCAGTCGCCGACCCGGGAGGTGTCGTGGCCGAGCTGCTCGGGGCCGAAACCGCCGCGCTACCGCCGGCGCTCGTCGGCGAAGATCTCGATGCAGAGTCATTCGAGGAACCACGCTACATCTCGGGCCCTGAACCCGCCGATCTCGAAGAGTACAACTTCATGCGCAGTCCGCACGACGAAGCGCTGGCCCCTGCGGTTCGCCTTTTCATGGTCGAAACGCGCAGCGCGACCGGGCGGCTGACGGACACCGACGGCAGGGCTCGCTCGCCATCCCTGGCAAGGATCAGGTTCTGGCGAGAGGTAACGCTGCAGCTGCTGCCCTGCAGCGCAGGCGGCATCCTTCCATGCCTCGCATTCGTCCCTAAGGTCTCGCTCGCCGACCGTGGAGGGAATCCCATACCTCTCAGGTCTCCCTTCACGCGTCCGATCGGGGAAACCCCACGGGTGCCACTCCTGCTAAGTGCCGCAGATGACTTGACGTGGTTCAGGCCAGATAATCCCGCCGCTCTTTCGGACCGCCGCTTCTCGGACGACACCAGTTACCAGACCACATGGATGTCTTCGCCGGGAGCGGTGGCCATTGCGATGAGAATGATGGTTGATGACGAATGCCGCCCGGTAGACTGTGCAATAATTGAATGCGCGAAGCGCGGTGACGGATTCCCGTCGCAGTTCGCGCTTGGGACTATCGGGAACGTCGTCGAAAAGGCGACCTTCATCCCCGACAGGGCAGATGGCATCGGGGCGCTGCTGCGCGCCGATTTCCAGAGGCGGGATGGCATCCTGCGCGCACATGGGATCATAACCGATGCCGCGCCTTGGCCATCCCGTTTTCATCGTACCTGGTATCACCAAGGGTAGCCATACCAAGGGCGCGGCATCGGCCGAGGATGTTCAACACCCCGTCACTTACGGGGGTGTCCTGTGGCCATCACTATTATCCCATACACAAGAGGGATCGTAACTTGGCGAAGGGCCCTCGCAATGTTTGGTCGGGCGCCGCCTTGGGAACAACGGGGAGATCATAGTGACTACAGACCCGTGATGCCCTAAAGGGTACAACCTTCACGACCATCCGAATCCTGACCGGTCGGCCTCTAAAGATCGTCTGGGTCTGCGCCCCACCACTGCGTTCTAGTCTTCAGCCGGAACCAAACGGTTAATGGTTCGTCTCCGACCCGCACGACAGCTCGACTTCCCAGCTCGATGGTTCTGCCTCCCAATCGGCCTCAACCTTTGTGACCATGATGGACATCCCTGTCGCCACGCCATCATCCCCGATGACGCTGTCGATGTAGCCGTGGATGATGATCGGAACGAGATTTGCGGGCTCGCACCGCGGCGCCTCTTCCTCCTCCTTTTCGAGGTGAGCCCTGAGCCGATCGGACCCATCCACCCTGGGGAATTTCGAAGTAATTTTCATTTCGTGTGCCTTATTGCGGTTACTCGGGCGCTACAGCACCCGGGAAGGCTTCGGGATCCAGCGAGGGGCTGCGGCCGGCCTGATGTGGGGAAGGTTCGCCAGGACGCAAACGGATAATTCGCTTGTCCTAGAGTATCGAGCTGGGACCCTTGGGTTCGTGGCCACTGTGGCCTCTACCGAGAGCTCAAGCGGCGGCGAAATGACCGCACAATTATTTCACTGGCTTAGGGCGCCTCGACCTCGCGGAAGGTTCGCCACAGCCGGTTGACGGCAGGGAACAAGTTGTACACCCCCTCCAGCTGGGCGATACGATCGCCTACGGCGTTCTCGCTGACCTCATCGAGCGCCATACCCATCTGCTGGAGCCAGAGCGCCGAGAACTGCCAATCGGAACATTGCCCGCCCGAGAGCCACTCGGCGATCTTGTCCGGGCGATAGTATATGCGGTTGCCCTGCCCCCGCCGCATCGGTTCGGTTGCAGGGCCCAGATCCCGCATTCGCCAGTTCGCCAGTGACTGGAGGGAGGTGCCCAGAAACTGTGCTGCAAGGCGAGACGGTATCGGCCTCCACGGAGGAAGGCTCGTTGTCATCGCGACCATGACAAACCTTGTAATATCGATCCTAGTGGCGATGCCCTGGGGTGCCCATTTAGTGGCCTCGTACTCAACAACACAGTTTAAGTCTTTCATCTGCAGCATCTCCAGAAATGTCGCGACGCAATTTACCCGCTTTGAGATTGTATCGGCATGGCAGCCACTAGTGGACAGTACATAGGTCTGCAATCTCACCTGCTTCCACCACTTAGCTAGCTCCAATGCAGTGTGATGATGCGTTGTGCTGCAGTTTGATGCAGTGCCGGATGGCAGATTTTCTGCCGTGAGCCCACTTACACCCTGGTGCCCACCACTGTCGGGCAAGATACAAACGTAAGGGGTTGCAATGAGAAGACTATTGACACCAGCACAGGTCGCGAGCCGGCTGAACGTCTCGGAGAAGACCGTCGCACGAATGGCCAGTGACGGCAGATTGCCGAAGCCTCATCTGATTGGTGGCAAGCCGCGCTACGCGGAAGATGAAATCGAGAGGTTCTTGAGAGCGGAAGACGCTCCTTGCGTGGGTTTCACGCTCGGGACCAGCTCTGGTTCCATCTACCTCGAGATCGTAAGTGCACAATACGCGGTGGTGGATCTGGGTCCCCGTTACGCCGTGTTCGAGCTGAAAGACGGGTCACTGCATTTGCGGCCGTGGATCAGCTACGTTGTCGCCGATCTGCCAGACCACGAGCCGGTGTTCCTTTCTTGCGAAGACACTGACGTTCCCGAAGTGCGCCTCTGCGACTTGCCGACGCTCGCCTCCGCCGCGAGGACGCCGCAATGAACGCGACTGATCAACAACCGAAGAAGCCGGATCTGGAGGTTTTCGCCGATGGCTGGAAAGGTGCCACCGGGTTTGCATGCGGGTTCGCAAACAGGCAGCAGCAATTCTTTCGATGGCCTGAGCAGCGACCCCAGCTCGAGGCTTGGTTGTACGCCCAAAACAACCGTCAGAGCGCCTACGTCGGTTGGTGCCTTTTCTCCGAGCCGTCGAGGGCGGCGGACAGGGCCAGTGTGCTGCCCGGCATCCTCATCGATCTCGATCTGGCCAGCGGCAATCACGCCAAAAAGAACTATGCTCCGAGTGCAACGGACGCGCTCGCAGTCCTCCGACAAACCGCCCTCCCCGAGCCGTCGAGGATTATCTCGAGCGGCGGTGGTCTGTATCTCCATTATCTGTTCGACGAACCGCTGATCCTCACAGGACAGGCTGACCGAGCTAGGGCGGCCGCAGTCACGGAAGGTGTCACTGCGATCATCCGGACCGCCCTGCAGACCCAAGGCTGGGCGCTCGACAATGTGTCAGACTTGGCCCGGATCGCTCGTCCGATCGGCACCCGGAACTGGAAGTACGATGACCTCCGCGTCGTCGAGTTGGTGTCAGAAACACAGGAACGCCTTACTGTCGCGGACTACGAGATGTTGATTGGTGCCGGAGCCCTTCGACGAACGGCCGAGAGAATGCCGGCGACATCAGCGGTGGAAGTCGAGCGCAAGGGTGGCGAGTTTGCGTTGATCGAAAAGCACTGCGGTTTTGTGCGTCAGCTCTCTGAGACACCAGAAGACGTCAGCGAACCCGAATGGTACGCGGTGGCGACGCTCGCCGCACATTGTGAAGACGGAGAAGATAGTTTTCACCGGCTGTCGGGCTTGGACAGTTCTCGCTACCGCGAAGACGACACCGCCGCAAAGCTGCGGCATGCTAGAAAGGTCAAGCCGCGGACATGCTTCGATATCGAGACCAGCCTCGGCTCATCGGCATGCGCGCGGTGCCCGTTCAAGGCAGCTGACATGATGTCTCCCTATAAGCTGGCCTTCGGAGACGACAAGCTCCTCGAATTGCAGGCTCAGTATGTCCTCTCTGCTCAGACGGACTCCTACCATCCGGTCTCTGGAGATATGCCGGCGTTGCCCGCCCAATCCTTCAACAATCATTTCGCTCACCGCCTCGAAAGGATCCACAGCCTTTTCATCCACGACGCTCGGTCGCCAAAAGTCATTGGGACGGATTACATCGCCGGTGATCAGCGGCTGATCATCCGGCGTCCCGAAGGGACAGCCGTGCTGAACGAGTGGAGACCCGGGGGACTGGAGGCAAGGGAGGGCAGTGCCGAGATCATTGATGAGCACTTCGCGCTTCTGCTTCCGAAGGATCACGAACGAAATTGGGTGTTGGATTATCTCGCTCACCTGCTTCAGCATCCGGCCATCAAAATCAAACACGCGATAATGCTTATAGGGGAGCCTGGGGTTGGAAAATCGTTCATCAACGACCTGCTGATGGGTGTCTTTGGCGAGCAGAACGTCAAGGTCGATGATGCGGCGATCCACGCAAGCGACTACAAACGTGCGCTCGGCAACAAGCAGGTCCTCATCATTGAGGAGATGGCAACATCATCCAAATGGGAAGTTACGAACGCGCTGAAGCCGTGGTTCACGAGCGAAAAGGTTGTGGCCAACGAGAAGTACATCAGAGCGCATGAAGTGAGATCGCCGCGGGGTATCTTCATCCACACCAACCACGCTGTCCCGGCCGTGTTTGAGCCGGGTGAACGACGGAACGCCGTCTTTCGAGTCGACGCTCCTGCGCGCGACCAAGCCTACTACGATCGACTTTTCAGCACGGGTGTTCAGCAGTTCCCCGCCTTCAAAGCAAGATTGCTGCAGCGTGACATTTCGGCTTGGTCTCCGAATGCTCGCCCGCCTGTGACCGAGGCAAAGACCGAGATTATCGAGGCCAGCAGGACGCCTGTTGCGGCGGATATTCAAGAGCTCCTCCGAACCTACCGTATCCGAAAAGACCTGGTGACCGTGCAGGAGATCGTCTCCCTGCTCACACCCCCCATGTCCATTGCCGGTGGCCCGTCGTCTTCCAAAGTCACCAAGGGACTCCAGGAACTGGGCGCCAGGAAACTGCAAAAGACTAAGCTCTCAAACGGCTCTACGGTCGATCTCTGGGCGCTGCGCAACACGCAACGGTGGCTGCCAGCCACCCACGCGGAGCGCAAGGCTCACTACGAGGGGGTGGTTGCTCCTTCTGGCATCGTCCTCGGATTGGTCGAGGAAACGGCTCGACTACAGAACATCTGACAACCGCTCGGTTCCTAGTTCCTGAGTTCTCAGATTTTAAGAAACTTTCCATCTGATAGGTTAGAGCTAAAAGTTATTCTAAGGCTCGATAACTCAGAACTAGGAACTGCCCCCACCTACTGCGGCACTGCGGGGTATCTCCCACTAGGTCGTCCCCTCGGTCTACTCCCGTTCCATGGGAGGGCGCTCCGGGTGAACTACGCCTAACGTTTGCCGTTAGCTTCCTTCTCGGCCCTCTGCCTTCTTTTCTCAAGGAGCCTAAGCACCGCGGCTTCTAGCCCGTGGCCGGAGATATCCTTACCGCGGCCTATGGTCCTTTGAGGTTGTGGCTCGGCCGGCGGCCGAAAGACCTCTGGCCGCGAGATCTTTTTGCTGGACAACCAAGCGTCTATTTCATCCCAGTGAAATCGCAATTGCCGGCCCAATCGGTGGGCGGGGATTTCACCACTCCTCGCCCAATACCTGATTGTCCGGTCCGAGACCTGGAGTTCTTTTGCGAGTTGCGTCGTCGTGATCCACTTCGTCATGGTCTATGGCCTAGCTCTGTCATTGTGGGTGATCACGCCTCCAAAATTTCAGGGAGAATGGCAAGTGGGGCCTTGCCTTTTACCCAAGACATGCCTGGCTGGCAGCAGGCCAGGCGGCACAATGTTGAAGCGTAGCCTAGCGACTAGAGCGGCGTGAACGACACGTCAGGTTAATCTTGGATGGGCGTGTCAGGTGGTGCCCTGTCCACCCGCGCCAAACCCTGGCCCAGATCCAAGGGCCAAAATCCGGATTGTTCTGCCAGTTCCGCTGCTGCTGCGTCTAGATCGACATGTGGACCAGGCCAAGGCGCCGGCGTCCCACAATTGTCAGCCAAGCTTCAGTCTCTTCGACCCGGACGAGGCGCAGGCGCCTCTACAACGTTAGTCGAGCTTTAGTCTCTTCGACCCTATCGCCCGAAGGCACTGGGCGAAGAAAACCGCGCTGAACCGTCCGCGCGAGAGCTTGTTGCGGATATTGGGCACCTTCTCCTCGACGCCGATGGCAGCCAACTTCTCGGCCAAATCGGCGTAGCTCAGACCCTGAAGCTTTAGCTCGGCCTTCAACACGCCACTTACCAGCCGCTCCCACTCGCTCTCAGTCATCCAGACATTCTCCCGCAAAAATTTTTGGCGGCCTATTGAAGACATCTTTACGCCACTTATGTATCGTATACAGTGCACACGCACTGTTTTTGATCAACGACTAACCCCTAAGGAACTCACACATGACCATCGACCAGACAACGGCAAAAGTGCTGACCGACCTCCTGCGCGAACTCTCCTCGGAGCTGGATCTTCACCACGATGATGGGGAGTTCCGAGCCCTTAAGCCGACGATCGAAACGCTGCAACGGGCTGCTGCCCTGATGACGGACGCCGGCCTTAAGACCCCTGAAGTCTACCACCATGTCATGCGCCGCTTCGAACGGGCGACTCGTTCTTAACATAGCGATCCGACAGCGGATTTTCACGGCGCGCAGCCTCCCTCCTCCACAGGACTTTCGAAAAAAATGACAGCACCGTTTGACCGCTCGATCTCGAGCGCTGACTACCTGACCCTGGCCCGTGAACGACACCGGGCCGGGACGTCCAGGCTGAACGAGGAACTAGCCTGGATGCTGGACGACGAGACCTACGACTGCGGGCTCAACAAGGAACACGTCGAGATCTTGATCGACCCTCGCAACTGGAGTGCCGGCGTTCGCGACGAGAACAGAAAGGCCCGGGTGTACCTCCGGACCCAGGTTAATCAAAAGGGCAACGCGCAGATCGGCTGGGCGAAAGGGGAACCGGAAGTCCTTTATGACGAAGACTTTCTGAAACGGTATGTGGGCGCCGCCCGGTCCGCCGACTCTGTTCCTTGGCGGGGCCTTGGCGAACTGATGTGGTGGAGGGGCTATGAGCTGCTGCTGGGCGATGTCACCCTTCACCAATCCCCCGCCGCCACGGCTCTGCTATACGCGCATGCCGCCAGTCTCAACCAGCTTGCGTGGTACCTCGCCCGCCACGTGAGCCTAGTCGGGGCGATGGCCGTCAACTTCACCTATCAGGATGGCGCAGTCACGTCGGCGGACTTCGCGCCGACCATTCCGCATGACCTGCTGCAGGAGATGATCAACGAACGCGGCCGTCGGACGACAGCTAGGCTTCGGGAGGCCGTGGAGCGCATCGTGCCGAAACTTGATCCTGAATGACCCGCACGACGCTCAGCTACGCTTCGCCCTTCCAGCTCAAGCAGCCCGTGATCGTCCAATGGTCCTCGTCTCCGCCCCCCTTTCGCCCATGGCTCTTGTCGGGTCCTTCGCACTTGCCGGTCGATTGCCGGCCCGAACGTTTTGGAACCGGCTCGGCCGCGGATCTTTCGATCACCCGCGCGCCTCGAGCCGGCGCGCGGAAGGAGTACACCCTTTTCGTGGGGAGGGGCCGAGTTGGGGCGGGAATAGACCTACCCACGGCGCGAAAAAATTTTGCGTTTTCAGGTAATAGCAGTCGCCGCAGCAAGCCCCTCCGGCTGACAAAAGGGACTTCCCCTAGAGTACCGCGCAGATGACCCATAGAACCAAGACACGGGCGGAATTAGATCGAGGGCCTTCCAAATGATTGAGCCCGCACTGCATGAGACGACCGTCAAGCCGACTGCCAGACAACCTCCCACCTGTTGGGGTCAACCTTGACCAAGCTGCCGCGCTCATCGGGATCGGCACGTCGCTGTTCACTCAGCTAGTGACCGCCGGTCAGATGCCAGAGCCTCGGCCGATCGCTTCACGCCTTCTTTGGGACGTGGATGAGGTTGTAGCCGCCTTTCGGGCGATCCCACATCGAGGCGAGACCAGCAGAACAGGGCCATCTTCCCCGCCCAACAACCCCTGGAACTGATGCCGAGAAAACTACCAAAAGGCGTTACCCACGATCGTGACCGGCATGGAAACGTGCGCTTGTATTTTCGCACCCATGGCCGGTCGAAAGTTCGACTTCGGGAACGGCCCGGGACGAAGGAGTTCGAGGCCGAGGTGGCCTGCGCTCGGCTTAACGTCGCGTACTCACCCCTCAAGACCGGCGCCACTGTGGATCGACCTGAAGTGGTGTCCCAGAGGTCCTTCCGCTGGCTGTGTCAGGAGTACAAGGGACGCGTAAGGCTCTCCCCCAAAATTCTGGCCCGGCGGTCATCGGTTCTCGATGAAATCTGCAACAGCGAGCACAAGAGCGGCAACAAGCGGGGTACGCTACCCTTTGACCTCCTGGAGCGGAGGCACGTCCTCGAAATCCGTGACGATCTCCGCTCGACGCCAGGCGCCCAGAACGAGGTCGTCAAGGTCATCTCGGCCATGTACGGGTGGGCCATTGAGAACGATATCCTTCGGAGCAACCCAGCCCTCGGCATCAAGCGCCTGAAGTCTGGCGATGGATTTCACACATGGTCAGTCGAAGAGGTGCGCCAGTTCGAGGCCCGCCACCCAATCGGCAGCAAGGCACGCCTGGCACTCCACCTGGGACTGTTCACAGGGCTGCGTCGCCAGGATCTCGCGATCCTTGGGCGCCAGCACGTCAAGAACGGGTGGCTCCACATCCGCCCTCAGAAGACCAGTCAATCGTCGGGCGTGGAGGTGGAGCTCCCAATCCTCCCCCAGTTGAAGGCGACCATCGACGCCAGTGCCTGCGGTGACCTGACCTTCTTGACGTCGGAGTGGGGAAGACCGTTCACTGTTAATTCACTTGGTAACAAAATGCGGGACTGGTGCGACCAGGCCGAGTTGCCCCATTGCACCCTCCACGGGCTCCGAAAGGCAGGAGCCACCATCGCGGCCGAGAACGGGGCCACCGACGAGCAGCTCATGGCGATCTTCGGCTGGACCACCAAGCAGCAAACGACGCACTACACCAAGAAGGCGCAGCGCCGCCGGATGGCTGAGCATGCCGCCCATCTACTGGTCATCCCAGAACAAAATCAGGACAAAATTGTCCCACCGAAAAAGGCACGGGCCACAGGTGGGACAAAAATCCGAAAAAATCCTGATGACTCAACACCTGCATAAAGGTGGTGGTGCCCCTAGCCGGGATCGAACCAGCACTCCTTGCGGAACTCGATTTTGAGTCGAGCGCGTCTACCAATTCCGCCATAGGGGCTCAGGCCGGGCGGCCTGGATGGGCGCGGACTATACGGTCGGAGGACTGTTCGTCAACTGGCCTGTTGCAGATTTGCCGATGTCGGCGCGCTTGAACCCGCGCCTTACGATTTCGTAAACAGCGCTGCCATTGTGCGGCACGGAAAATCTTTCTAGACAGGCTCGCGTTCAAATGTCCGCGAAAGCGATGGCTGCGGCGCTTTAGGCCCTTGTCTCATGCATGCCGGTATCCGAGAACCGCAGCGTGCACGACATCCACTAGGAGAGCCGATGCTTCGCGGACTGTACGACTGGACCTTGTCACTGGCGGCCCGCAAATCCGCCGAATGGTGGCTGGCCTTCATCGCCTTCGTCGAAAGCTCGGTATTCCTGGTGCCGGCCGACGTGCTCTATCTGCCGATGGCATTGTCGCGGCCGGACCGGGCCTATCGCTATGCCTTCATCGCCACCGTCGCTTCGGTGCTGGGCGGCATTGCCGGCTGGTTCATCGGCCACTACGCCTATGACGCGGTGGCGCGGCCTATCCTCGAATTCTATGGCAAGTATGACGAGTTCGAGCAGTTGCGCTCCTCCGCGGGCGTAAGCATCGAGTTCATCGCCCTGATGCTGGTCACCTCGGGTGCCGCGCATCTGCCGCCGATCAAGGTGGTGACGATCCTGTCCGGCGCCCTGGGCGTCAACCTGGCGCTGTTCATCGTGCTGGCCATTATCGCGCGTGGCGGCCGCTTCCTGCTCCTGGCGTGGCTTTTGCGCCGTTATGGCGAGCCAATCCGCGAATTCATCGAAAAGCGCCTGGGCCTGATCGCCGGCGCCGCCGCGGTTGCCCTGATTTTGCTCTATATCCTGATCAAATACGTCGTCTGAGGCCCTCTCAAAACCGGTTTTGAGAGTGGCAGGCGGACCTGGCGGGCGGCGAACACAACGGACGATAGAACCATGACAGCGACCATGAATGCCGATACCGGACGCCAGCGGACACGCGCTGCCCTGTTTCTCGCGGTCGCGATGGCCGCGACCGTTGGCTCGGCGCTCGGCTTCCAGCACATCGGCGGCTACATCCCCTGCCATCTCTGTCTGGAACAGCGCACGCCATACTACATCGGCGTGCCCTTGATGGTGCTGGCGGTGATCGCATCGATGCTGCGCGCACCGGCATGGGTGACGCGCGGCCTGCTGGCCATCGGCGGCCTCCTGATGCTCTACGGCCTTTATCTCGGCGTCTATCACTCCGGCGTCGAATGGGCCTGGTGGCAGGGTCCGGCCGATTGCACGGCGGGCGCCGGCCCGGTCGACACCGGCGGCAAAGGCGTGCTCGACGCGCTCGACAAATTCGTGCCGCCCTCTTGCGACAAGGCGGCGCTGCGCATCCTTGGCCTGTCACTGGCCGGCTGGAACGCCATCGCCAGCCTGATCCTCGCCGCAGTCGCCTTCCGCGGCGCATTTTCCCGCGACTGAACCAGCGCGACGCAGAGTTCGTCCAGAAATTCGGCAGGCCCAGAAATTCGGCGGGCTGAGTCGGATCGCGCGGCTCTCGAGAACCGGAGCGGAGCGTGCTTAAGTACGTGAGCGCCGGAAGCGCAGAAAGCTGCGTCAGGCGGCCAGCCTTCCGGATTCTCGAACGAACTCAAGGCTCCAGTTCGACGTCCCAGTAGAGATAATCCATCCAGCTTTCATGCAGATGGTTGGGCGGGAACAGCCGGCCGTTGTTGTGCAGATCATGCACCGTCGGCTGGTAGGGCTTCTGCAGAGGAAACATCTTGGCATGCGCCGGCATCATGCCGCCCTTCCTAAGATTGCAAGGCGAACAGGCGGCGACGACGTTCTCCCATGTCGTCGCGCCGCCGCGATGACGGGGGATGACGTGGTCGAAGGTCAGGTCCTCGGGCGTGCCGCAATACTGGCACTGGAAGCGGTCGCGCAGGAAGACGTTGAAGCGGGTGAACGCCGGGTGCCTCGACGGCTTCACATAGGCCTTCAGGCTGACCACGCTCGGCAGCTTCATCGAGAAGGTCGGCGAGGACACCGCATGCTCGTATTCGGCGACGATGTTCACCCGGTCGAGGAATACCGCCTTGATGGCGTCCTGCCAGGACCAGAGCGACAAGGGGTAATAGCTGAGCGGACGGTAATCCGCATTCAGCACCAGCGCTGGAAGCCCATCCGGAGATACGGCAACCGTCACCTTGTTGACCTCCTTGGTTCGCACATGATCCCGAAAATCGAATTCGACTTTCGGAAAGGGTCACGTGCTGCTTCAAAAGCCCGACCGTTCGGCGCGGATACTGTAAGCCTGACATGACAGGGATGTGAAGCGGATTGTCGCGGGCGCGGCGTGCCAAAAACACATGATTTTTATGCTTTTTTGCGGATTCAGGCCGGCGGTGCGGCGTCCCGGCCCCTGGTTTCGCGATAATAGGACCAGAAAAGCCGCGATGCGACACCTCGCCACGGGCTCCATGATTCGGCCAAGGCGATCAGTGTTTTCTCAGGCGGGCGCGGGTCGATGCCGAGCGCGTGGCCGACGGCGCTCTGCAGGGCGACGTCACGCGCCGGGAAAATATCGGGGTGTCCGGCGGCAAACAACAGATACACTTCCGCCGTCCAGGGGCCGATACCAGGCACCGCTGTCATTGCCGCGATCGCTTCCCCGGCGTCGAGCGAACAGAGATGATGCAGGTCGAGGCCGTCGGCCACCGCTTGGGCGGCCGCGACAAGACCACGCTGCTTGGGCCGCGACAGGCCGGCCTCGCGAAACATGTCCTCGCCGGCGGCAAGGATAGCCCGCGGCGTTAGCGGATCGACCAGTTTCGTCAGCCGGCCGAAGATGGCATCGGCACTCGCCCGGGAAACTTGCTGCGACACGATGATCGAGGCGAGGCTCCTGAACCCGGGCTCCGAAAGCCTGAGCGGCACCTCGCCGGCCATGCCGCGCACTTTTTCCAGGCGCGGATCGATGATGCAAAGCGCATCCAGTCCCCGTTCAACGTCGTCCAGTGTCGCGATGCGCTGCATGGTATCCTTGTCCGCGAATGTGCCGCAAAGTAGCAACCGCCAAAACCGCAGCACAACCCGATTGCCGCCCGAGACATGACGCTCCTGACATTCCGCTTCGCGCCCAGCCCCAATGGCGAACTGCATCTGGGCCACGCCTATTCGGCGTTGCTCAACCAGAAGCTCGCAAAGGCGTCAGGCGGCCGTCTGCTGCTGCGTATCGAGGATATCGACACCACACGCTGCACGCCGGAGTTCGAGGCGGGCATGCTTGCCGACCTGAAATGGCTGGGGCTTGGCTGGCAAGAGCCCGTGCGCCGCCAGTCCGAGCATTTCGCGGAATACCGGACGGTGCTCGAGCGCCTGATCCGCGAGGAACTGGTCTATCCCGCCTTCATGAGCCGTGGCGAGATCAGGGCTTTCATCGCCGACAGCGAAATGCGCGGGCGCGACTGGCCGCGCGATCCCGACGGTGTGCCGCTCTATCCGCCAGCCGACAAGGCATTGCCGATGAAGGAACGCAGGCGGCGGATTGCCGAGAATACACCCTTCGCCTGGCGGCTGGACGTCGGCGCCGCCATGGCGCGTGCCGGCAAGGACCTCGCATGGGCCGAATTCACCGATGAGACGCTATCCGCGACGCACCTGGTCGAGGCCCGTCCGCAGGACTGGGGCGACGTGATCGTGGCGCGCCGCGACATCCCGACCAGCTACCACCTCGCCGTCATCGTCGACGACGCGCTGCAAGGCGTCAGCCATGTCGTGCGCGGACAGGACCTGTTTTCCGCGACCGGCGTGCAGCGACTGCTTCAGGAGATTCTGGGATTGCAGCCACCCGCCTATTTCCACCATCGGCTGGTCCTAGGGCCGGACGGGCGAAAACTGTCGAAGAGCCTCAGGGATACCGGCCTTGCCGCCTTGCGTGATGCCGGCGCTTCGCCGGACGATGTCAGAAGGATGGTCGGGCTCTGAGCCCAGCAATCCTTGGGAGACACCTTTTTGAGCCCTTCACCCGTTGAATTCCGGTGATGTATGGATCAACGGTTTGGTTTTGCGCGCCAGGTTGAACAGGGTTAGAGCATCGCCACGGTCAATTCTCACCAGTACGGCGGTCTCCGGAAAAATGCACAGCATCAAGCGGTTCATCCCCGCCACCTTCGTTGTCTTGTGGGCAACCGGCTTCATCGGCGCCCGCTACGCCATGCCGTGGGCGGAGCCATTCACCTTCCTCGCGGCGCGTTTCGTCATAGCCGCCATCCTGCTGGCAGTGCTGATGCTTGTGCTGGGCTCGAAGCGAGCCACCCGCGAGGAGGCGCTGCATGCCACCGGTGCGGGCGTGCTGATGCATGGCGTCTATCTCGGCGCCGTCTTCTGGGCCATCCACAGGGGTATGCCCGCCGGATTTTCGGCCCTTATCGTCGGCTTGCAGCCGCTGATCACGGCCGTGCTTGCCGGCAAATTTCTCGGTGAAGCCATTCTGCCGCGCCACTGGCTTGGCCTTGGCATCGGTCTGATCGGTATCGTCATTGTGCTGTGGCCAAAACTCGGCGCGCTCGGCGGTGGCGTAACGGTGGCGACGCTGACCGCCTCGCTAGTCTCGGTGCTCGGCATGAGCGCCGGAACCATCTGGCAGAAGCGCTTTGCCTCCGGCGGCGACCTCGTCGCGGCCACCATGTGGCAATATGTCGGCGGCGCCTCGCTGATGATCGTGGCCGCGCTCGCCTTCGAAACTCACGCCGTCGTCATCAACGGCGAACTGATCTTCGCCATGGCCTGGCTGGTGCTGGTGCTGTCGCTCGGCGCAATCTTCCTGTTGATGGTGATGATCCGCGACGGCGAGATGTCGAAAGTGGCGTCGTTGTTCTACCTCGTGCCGGCGGTGACGGCCATCATCGCCTGGGCCCTGTTCAACGAACAGCTCAACGCACTTCAAATCGTCGGCATGGCGATCACCACCTTTGGCGTGGGCCTGGCAACGGCGCGACCGGCCAGGCGAGGAATTGAGGAATTGCAGAACTGAGGAATTGAAGAATTGAAGAAGAAGTGCACGGCGCCGGATATGGCGCCTTTTTCTCCAATTCCTCAGTTCTTCAACTCCTCAATTCTTCATTTCTTCAATTCCGCCGGTCAACCCACCCGGGCACGCGCCTCCAGATAACGGCTGATCGCGGCGTTGAGCTCGCCGCCGAGGATGAAGATCGCCGAGACGATGTAGAGGAAAACCACCGCGATCATGATCGAGGCGAGACCGGCATAGGTCGTCACATAGGACGAGAAATGGTCGAGATAGGTGGCAAACATCGTCGAGCCGATAAGCCATGCCGCCAGCGTGAAGATGATGCCCGGCACCAGCGAGACGAAACGGCGCTTGCCGGCCGGCAGCCAGTAGTGAACGGCGAAGAGCCCGCCGATGATGACGGTCGAGGCAATGACGTAACGCCACAGCGTGATCGTGCCCGTATAGGGTTTGATCCACTCGAAATGGGCTTCAGCCAGCCGCGCCAACAGGGGCGCGAACACCAGAAGCACGCTGATCGCCAGGAACCCGGCGGTCGCGATCAGCACGAAGAAGATGCTCTGCACCCGGCGGTAGATGATGCCGCGCGTCTCGGTGACCCGATAAGCGCGATTGAGCGACGTGCGCAGCGCCTCGATGCCGTTCGAGGCGAAATAGGCGGCAAGCAGCACGCCATAGGTCAACAGGTCGCTGCGCCTGACGGTCAGCACGTTGAGCACTTCATGCGCGATCGGTTTGGCGATCTGCTCGGGCCACGTGTCGAAGACCAGATGCACCGCCGTGTCGGCAAAGGCCTGGGCGCCGAGGAAGCTGCCCAGCGTCGTGGCGAAGATCAGGAACGGAAACAGCGCCATCAGCGAGGTGATCGCCAGATGGCTGGCCATCGCCCAGCCGTCATCGGTGTTGAAATGGCCGAGCGCGTCGTAGAGCACGCGACGCAGGGCGACAATATTCCGCAGCAAGAAGGCGCGCTCCCTTCGATTGTCTCGACGCCGCGAATATGGGAAGGGAATGCGGCAAATGGCAACCCTTCGTCAAACTCCGAATTCTCCAGCGGCAGAGTTGCGCACCATCATCGTCACCGGTGCGTCTTCCGGCATAGGCGCCTATTGCGCCCGCGCATTGAAGGCCGAGGGCTGGCGGGTGTTCGCGACGGCGCGCAAGCCGCAAGACATCGCCGCGCTCGAAGCGGACGGAATTGAGGCTTTCTATCTCGACTACACGGAACCGGGATCCATCGCCGCCCTGGCATCGGCCGTACTCGAGCGCACCGGCGGCAAGCTCGATGCCCTGTTCAACAACGGCGCTTACGCCCAGGCCGGCGCCGTCGAGGATCTGTCCGTCGCGGCGCTCAAAGAGCAGTTCGAGGCCAATTTCTTCGGCTGGCACGACCTGACCCGCCGTCTGGTTCCGGTGATGCGCCGCCAGGGCCACGGCCGCCTCGTCCATTGCTCGTCGATCCTGGGTCTCGTGCCGGTGCGCTTCCGTGGCGCCTATTCGGCATCCAAGCACGCCTTGGAAGCCTTGATGCTCTGCCAGCGCCAGGAACTAACCGGCAGTGGCATCCATGTCTCGCTGATCGAGCCGGGGCCGGTGAAATCGAAGATCGCCAGCAATGGCTTGCCCTGGTTCCTCAGGAATATCGATCACGAGAATTCCGTGCATCGCGCCGACTATGCCGCGCAACTGGAGCGCATGCGCGCCGGCGGCAGCCAATCGGCCCTGAAGCCCGGGCCGGAAGTGGTCCACAAGGCGCTTCGCCATGCACTTCTGTCGCGGCACCCGCGCCCACACTATGTGGTAACAATGTCGGCCAGGATCGGGGCCGTGCTCAAACGCATCCTGCCGGCCCCAATGCTCCACCGCCTGCTTGCCAGGCGCGCCTGAACAAGCAGAGAACTGGAAACGCAAAAAATGGCCACCGTCTTCAACATCCTTGCCATTCTGGTCATGGCCGCCGTGGTGGTCGTGCTGATCAGGGGCCTCATCAACATGATGCGCGGCGGCTCCGGCGTGACGTCCAACAAGCTGATGCAGGCCCGCGTTCTGCTGCAGGCCGTGGCGCTGGCGCTGATCCTGCTGGCCGTGTATTTCACCCGCAAGTAAGGGCCTTTCGGAGGCGATGTGGTCAAGCTCAACAAGATCTACACCCGCACCGGAGACGACGGCACAACCGGCCTCGGCACGGGCGAGCGGCGGCTGAAATCCGATCTCCGGGTGGACGCCTATGGCACGGTCGACGAAGCCAATGCCTGTATCGGCATGGCCCGCGTGCATACCGCACAGAGCCATCAGGCGATCGACGCCATGCTTGGTCGCATCCAGAACGACCTTTTCGACCTCGGCGCCGACCTCGCCGTGCCTGATGACGGCAAGCCGCTCGGCTACGAGCCGCTGCGCATCGTTGCCGCCCAGACCGACCGTGTCGAGCACGACATCGACCTCCTCAACAAAGACCTCCAGCCGCTGAAATCCTTCGTGCTGAACGGCGGCACGCCGGCGGCGGCCGCCCTCCATCTCGCCCGCACCGTGGCCAGGCGAGCCGAGCGGCTGATGGTGGCCCTGGCGCAGGACCCGGCCGAACACGTCAATCGCGACGGGCTGAAGTACATCAACCGCGTCTCGGATTTCCTGTTTGTCGCCGCTCGGGTGGTCAATGACAATGGAAATGCCGACGTGCTATGGGTTCCCGGCAAGAACCGCTGAAACGGACCGGAGGGCGGGAGGGGCCGACGACCGATGTTCATCCCGCTTTACGACACCAACAGGCTGCGCCATATCAGGCTGCAATATGTAACGATCGGGCTGATCGTCGCCAACGCCGTGATCTATTGCGCCACGGCGCTCGGCGGCAAGGACTTCACCAATGCCGCCGTGCTTGGCCTCGGCTTCATCCCCTCCGTCGTTCACGACACGGCCGAACTCGACCCCCGCTTTGTCATCATCCCCGAGAGCCTGAGCTACCTCACCTACTCTTTCCTGCACGCCGACATTTTCCATCTCGGCGGCAACATGCTGTTCCTTTGGGTGTTCGGCGACAATGTCGAGGACGCGCTCGGCCATATCAGATACCTGATCTTCTATTTCCTGTGCGCCATCGCCGGAGCCGCTTTCCAGGGGCTCATCGCCTGGGATTCACAAGTGCCCCTAATCGGCGCCTCGGGCGCCATTGCGGGCGTGGTCGTCGCCTACCTGATCCTCTATCCCAGGGTGAAGGTGTGGGTGCTTGCCTTTGCCCGCATCCCTTTGCGCATTCCAGCCTTCATCCCGCTCATACTGTGGGTGGCGTTCCAGGTCGTCATGTTCGCGGCCGGCGGCGAGGATCGGATCTCCTGGGCCTGCCACATCGGCGGCATCATTGCCGGCGCGGTCCTGGTGCTGGTCCTGCGCAGTCGCGGCGTGCCGCTGTTTGCCCCCGCCGACGAGGATGCCGTGGTTCCGACCCCCGAACAGCCGCCGGCCGTTGGCGAACCAGCGACGCCCCAAACGTCCGCCACCACGGCGCGCTGGGGCCGGGGAAACCCTTCTGGCCCAAACTGAACCGATTTGAGCAGCTTCCAGCGTATTGACGGCAAGGGTTGCCACAATTACGGAAACGTCTCCGTCGCAGCCCAAGGCGGGCAAAGACCAGAATTTCCATCCGGCCAGAATTCCGTCTGGCCGGAATTCAGTCAGGAATGTCGGCTTTCGACAACTCAGAAAGGGCGCAGGCTGCTATAGCGCGCCCAACTAGCGTGAAGAGGTGACAGGCAAATGAAGATCCTTGTGCCCGTGAAGCGGGTTGTGGACGCGAATGTGAAGGTTCGCGTGAAGGCCGATGGTTCGGCTGTGGAACTCGCCAACGTCAAGATGGCGATGAACCCGTTCGACGAGATCGCGGTCGAGGAAGCGATCCGGATCAAGGAAGCCGGCAAGGCCGAGGAGATCATCGTCGTGTCGATCGGCCCGCAGCAGGCGCAGGAAACACTGCGCACCGCGCTCGCCATGGGCGCCGACCGCGCCATCCTGGTCAAGACCGACGAGCAGACCGAGCCGCTCGGTGTCGCCAAGGTGCTGAAGGGCGTGGTCGATGCGGAGAAGCCAGGCCTTGTCATTCTCGGCAAGCAGGCGATCGACGACGATTCCAACCAGACCGGCCAGATGCTGGCCGCCCTGCTTGGCTGGGCCCAGGGCACGTTCGCCTCCAAGGTCGTGCTCGAAGGCGACAAGGCCAAGGTGACGCGGGAGGTCGACGGCGGCTTGCAGACGGTGGAGCTGAAGCTGCCGGTGATCGTCACCGCCGACCTTCGCCTCAACCAGCCGCGCTATGCCTCGCTGCCCAACATCATGAAGGCCAAGAAGAAGCCGCTGGACGAGAAGAGCCCGGCCGACTACGGCGCCGACGTCAAGCCGCGCCTGAAGGTCATCAAGACCGAGGAGCCGGGTGGCCGCAAGGCCGGCGTCAAGGTCAAGAGCGTCGCCGAACTGGTCGACAAGCTCAAGAACGAAGCCGGCGTTTTGTAAGCGATCGGGAAAGGAACAGATAAAATGGCAATTCTCCTCATCGCCGAACACGACAACGCCACCCTTTCCGACCAGACCGCCAAGGCGCTTTCGGCCGCCCTGCAAATCGGCTCGGACGTTCATGTGCTGGTGGCCGGCAAAGGCGCCAAGGCCGCTGCCGATGCAGCCGCGAAACTGAAGGGCGTCGGCAAGGTGCTGCTCGCCGAGGCCGACGAACTCGCCGAGCGCCTGGCCGAGCCGACGGCGGCACTGGTCGTCTCGCTGGCTGGCGCTTACGACACGATCATCGCGCCGGCGACGTCCGCTGGCAAGAACATCGCGCCGCGCGTTGCGGCCCTGCTCGATGTTGCGCAGGTTTCCGAGATCATCGAAGTGGTGTCGCCTGACACCTTCAAGCGGCCGATCTACGCCGGTAACGCCATCCAGACGGTACAGTCGACCGATGCAAAGAAGGTGATCACCGTGCGCACCGCTTCCTTCCAGGCGGCACCCGAGGGTGGTTCGGCTTCGGTCGAGACGATTCATGCGGCGGCCAATCCCGGCCTCTCGACCTTCGTCGAGAACAAGCTGTCGGAGACCGACCGTCCGGAGCTGACCTCGGCCAAGATCATCATCTCTGGCGGCCGCGCGCTCGGTTCCTCGGAAAAATTCCAGGAAGTCATCCTGCCGGTCGCCGACAAGCTCGGTGCCGCCGTCGGTGCTTCCCGCGCCGCCGTCGATGCGGGCTATGCGCCGAACGACTGGCAGGTCGGCCAGACCGGCAAGGTCGTCGCCCCCGATCTCTACATTGCGGTCGGCATCTCCGGCGCCATTCAGCACCTCGCCGGCATGAAGGATAGCAAGGTCATCGTCGCCATCAACAAGGACGAGGAAGCGCCGATCTTCCAGGTTGCCGACTACGGCCTCGTCGGCGATCTCTTCGTCATCTTGCCGGAGTTGCAGAAGGCGCTTTGACGCTTCCGCGCAACCGTATTAAATTACGAGGGGTGGGGTAGACGAAGTCGCCCCACCCTTTTAGTTTGCACCGCACAATAAGCAGGCCACAAGGCTGAGAGCAATTCCAGCGGCAGTGCGCAGGGGTTTTTGCGCCGGGAATTGCGGGAAAACAAAGAGATGGGGCGGTTCGCGATTGTGGCGAAAAACGCTCCGGACGGGATCGGGTAATGAGCAAGATCGAGACGATCGGCATCATTGGTGCGGGCCAGATGGGCGGCGGCATCGCCCACGTCTCCGCGCTTTCGGGCTACAAGGTGCTGATCTACGATATATCGCCCGACCGTATCGAGAAGGGCATCGCCACCATCAGCGGCAACATGGCCCGTCAGGTGGGGTCCGGCAAGCTCGACGAGAAACTCCGCAACCAGGCCATGGCACGCATCGCGTCGGCACCGGCGATGGCCGATCTTGCCGGCGCCGATCTGGTGATCGAGGCAGCGACCGAGGACGAAACCGTCAAGCGCAAGATCTATGCGCAGCTCTGCCCGCAGCTCAACCCCGAAGCGATCCTGGCGACCAACACCTCGTCGATTTCGATCACAAGGCTAGCCGCGCAGACCGACCGGCCGGAGCGCTTCATCGGCATTCATTTCATGAACCCGGTTCCGCTGATGAAGCTGGTCGAACTGGTGCGCGGTATCGCCACCGAGGACCAGACCTTCGAGGCGGCGAAGACCTATGTGAAGCAGCTCGACAAGACGATCACGGTCTCGGAGGATTTCCCGGCCTTCATCGTCAACCGCATCCTTCTGCCGATGATCAACGAGGCGATCTACACCCTCTATGAGGGCGTCGGATCGGTCGATGCCATCGACACCGCCATGCGGCTCGGCGCCAACCATCCGATGGGACCGCTGCAGCTTGCCGATTTCATCGGCCTCGACACCTGCCTGTCGATCATGCAGGTGCTGCATGACGGCCTGTCGGATTCGAAGTATCGCCCCTGCCCGCTGCTGGTCAAATATGTCGAGGCCGGCTGGCTCGGCCGCAAGACCGGACGCGGCTTCTACGACTATCGCGGCGAGCACCCCGTTCCGACACGCTGACGCGTCCGCTCACGAGGCCGCGGCGAGCGGCTTGGGCGGTTCTGACCTGTCGTCGCCGATCTTGCCGTCCGGCGCCACGGAAACGCATCCGCGCCCGGCCGCCTTGGCCGCATAGCAGGCGGCGTCGGCCCTTGCGATGATCTCGTCGACTTCGCCGCAATTGGCGCAGATCGCCGTCAGCCCGATGCTGGCGCCGATCGCGTGCGGCCGGCCATCCCAGGTGAAGTTCAGGCCGGCTATCGCATCGATGATGGAGCGCGCCGCGATCCTCGCGCCGGGTGCGGAACCCGACTTCAGGATGACAGCGAATTCGTCGCCGCCCAGGCGCGCGACGATGTCTTCAGGACCAAGCACGCCGCGCACCGCCTCGGCGACCCGCTTCAGCAGGGCGTCTCCCGCCGCGTGACCGCCCGTGTCGTTGACCAGCTTGAAATGGTCAAGGTCGATGAACATGAACTGATGGTGGCCCCCAGCCGTCGTGCCGTCCTTGCGTGCCTGATCGACCAGTCCCTCCATGGCGCGGATGAAGCTCGAGCGGTTGGCAAGCCCGGTCAGCGCATCATGGGCGGCGGCATGGGCAAGCTGGCGCTGCAGGGCGCGCGCATCGGTGAAATCCTGGAAGACGATCACCAGACCGCCGAATTCGTTGCGTTCGTTGATGATCGGCGACACGACCTGGCGGATGCTGCAGCGTGTGTCGTCGCGACGGATGAGGACCGCGCGGCTGTTCTGGTCGGAGCGCGCCTCTTCGCCTGTCGCCGGCCGCGTCATGCCGATCCTGTGGCCCGTCTCCTCGTCGACAGCCCAGTAGACATGGCTCAGCGTCTTGCCCAGCGCGTCGTCGCTGGAAACGCCGGTCAGCTTTTCGGCCACCGGATTCATGAAGGTGACGCGGTTCGCGGCATCGGTGCAGATGACCGCATCGCCGATCGATTGCAGCGTCACCTTAAGCCGCTCCTTCTCGTCGGCCAGCATCGCCGCCGCGACGATGAGCCGTTCTTCGGCCTGCTTGCGCAAGGTGATGTCGGTCAAGCTGCCGATCGCTCTGACCAGCTGTCCGTCGGCATCGCGCTCGATTGCCTTGCCACGGTCGAGGATCCAGATCCAGCGGCCGTCCTTGTGGCGCATCCTGAACTCGGCCTCGAAGAATTCCGTCTGGCCGTCGAGATGGGCGCGATCGGCCTCCGCGACCGTGGCGCGGTCGTCTGGATGGATCATCGTCAGCCAGCGGTCGGGGTCGCCATCGAGCTCGCCATCCCCATAGCCCAGCATCTTGACCCAGGTGGCGGAATAGGTCGTGCCCCCCTTGCGCATGTCGAAATCCCAGACACCTTGACCGGCGCCGGCGAGCGCGAAGTTCCAGCGCGTTTCGGCCTCGGTGATGCGCGCTTCGGCCTGCTTGCGCGCGTCGATATCCTCGATCTGCGAGACGAGATAAAGCGGGCGCCCACTCCTCCCATCGCGAATGACGGAGCCGGCAAGATTAGCCCAGACGGGTGTACCGTCCTTCTTGAGATAACGCTTCTCGAAGTGGAAAGTATCGACGGTGCCCGCCCTCAGGCCGGCCATCGTTTCGCGTCCGATCTGCAGATCGTCGGGATGCGTGATCTGGAAGAAGGTCAACGCCTCGATTTCCTCGCGGCTGTAGCCAAGCATGGTGGCGAAGGCGGGGTTGGTCTGGAGAATACGCCCGTCGAGGCTGACGATGGCGATGCCGATGGCCGAGTCCTCCATGGCCCGGCGGAACCGCTGCTCGCTCTCCGTGATCTGCCGTCGATCCTCCGAGATTCGACCGATGAACAGATATGCCAGGAAAAGCGCGCAGACCGTCACGGCGACCGATATTTGAAGGCAAAGTCTGAGTGCTTCCGCGCCGACGTCCAGCCTTGACGGCACAAGCGAGGCGGCCACCACGGCAAGACCGGCCACAAGCAGCGCCAGCGCTGCATGCTTGTACCGTCCCGGCCCGATGATACTTCGCAATGTCACGATTTATGCCACCCCCGTGGGCAATCGCTTTTTTTCCATCGAAACCCTGAAGGATCGATTTTAAGGAAAGGTTGCGTCCGGGGCATCGGCGATATGGACAACCGGCAAACAATTGCCGGCATGATTAAGGATCGGTATTCACGGGGTCTGGGCGCGGTATCCTGCTACCAACGCACGAAAAACCGACCGCCGAGCGCGCCAAGCAAGGCAAGGGCCGCGATGGCGATCGTGTACCAGGTGGCAACGAAAAGCGGCGAATCGTCGAAGCAGTGCGCCGCATAGAAAGTCGCCGCCAGCCCGCCGGCAAGCAGCCCCGCGGCCGCGCCGGCAAGCACCGGCCGTGTCGGCGCGCCATAGCGCAGCATCCACAGGAAGATGGCCAGCGGACCGATGCCGATCAGCGGGATGAAGGTCATGCAGATCATCATGTTCGAACCGATCATGCGCGTGCCCCACAGCGCCTGCGGTACCATGAAGAGCTCCAGCACCACGGCCACCGCGACCAGCAGCGGCGCGGCGATCATCGCCGCCATTGCCCGGCCTGTCGCCGCACCCGGAGTCGACAGGGCTCGGATCAGGGCGAAGGCGCTGATGGCGAGCACGATGGTGAAAACAAACTTGGACAGGAAGCGCATCGTGTGCGCGGCAACCATGAAGTCGGGGCGCGGCCCGATCGTCATCATGAAAACAGCGGCCGCGACGACGACGGCCGCGCCGGCCGCCAGCCACCAAGCCAGGCGCAACGGCATCGCCTTGCTGCGGGCATCGGCGTCGAGCGCCTTGATGAGATCGTCGGTCTTCATGTCATTCCCGTCCGAACCGCCCCTGTCCGAATCGCTTGGCTATGGCGGCAAGTCCCCGATGCAGCGATACACGCACCGCCGTCTCGCTGATGCCGAACTTCGCCGCCGTCTCGCCGATCGAGCGACCCTCCACGGACACGGCCGAAACCACGGAACGCTGTGCCGGCGGCAGGCCGTCGAGCGCCCGGTTGATGTCGCGTTCGCTGACCGTATCGGTCTCCGGCTCGGCAAAAGTCTCGGCGATGTCGTCGACATCGATCTCGATGCGCCGTCCGCGCCGCCGGAACGCGTCGATCAGCTTGAAACGGGCAATCGCATAGACCCAAGGCAGGACCGGCGCGTCCTGGCGCCAGGTGTGTCGCTTCACATGAATTGCCAGCAAGGTTTCCTGCACGACGTCCTCGGGATCGACCCCGCCCTGCACGATCTTGCGCCTGACAAAGCCGCGGATGAGCGCGGCAATCCGGTGGAGAAAGTCGGCATAGGCCTTTTCATCTCCCGCGATCGCGGCCCGCATCAGCCGGGAAAGCTCGGCCTCGTCTTTGCCGCTCACAAGAGTTCACTCCCCGATCTTCGCGCCTCGGCACTGATTTGTTACGTGGCCCGCGAAATAATGTCCAAGCCAAACTACCGGCAAATCACGAAAGTTTGCGGGATGGTCCGCGAAATTCCCGGATGGGTTCTCTGGTTTCCAGTCCAGGGGCGAGGACAGCACGGACCAAGCTTTGTTGACGTAGGGTAAACCCTTCTGTAGCGTCAAAGGATCGGAGGGCGGCCGAAATGGATTTCATTGAACGCATTTTTGGATTTTCTCCGGACAATGGCTCGGGAACTTTCGAGGGCAGCCTTGTCATTGCGGCCATGGTCCTTGTCGCCGCCATCTACTTCTACCGGAGACAGAGATCACTGAAGAAATAGCCGCTGGAAAATCGGCGGGGACACGTCCGCCAGGAAAAACATTACCGTTGCGTCCTCTCAGCGTGGGAAACACGACATGGCAGGATCTCTGGTCAACCACATCAGAACCGCGGCCCTGCTGTTGTTCGCCGCCGAATTCTGGAAGCGTCTTGCCACCGGGCTGAAAGTGCTGTTTGC
This sequence comes from Mesorhizobium sp. M8A.F.Ca.ET.202.01.1.1, assembly GCF_004791595.1. Taxonomy (NCBI): domain Bacteria; kingdom Pseudomonadati; phylum Pseudomonadota; class Alphaproteobacteria; order Hyphomicrobiales; family Phyllobacteriaceae; genus Mesorhizobium; species Mesorhizobium sp. M8A.F.Ca.ET.202.01.1.1. The sequence continues at coordinate 200,931 of NZ_SRUN01000009.1, forward strand.
GACGATCCGCATGCTGCTATGCCGGCTGGCCAAGGGCCAGCGGCTGCCAAGCCCGGCGCAGAACGATTGCTGTATCCAGCTGCCGCCCGACATCTACAAGCGCGCCGATCCTCTTCTTTATGCCCAGTACTATCTGATGGCGCAGGGCCTCGCGGTCACCTGGGACAATCCCGACATCGACATTTTCGACGGCGCCGCGCCAGTCACCGGCGCGCTCCAGCCAGCACACACATATCGCGTTCGCGTGCGTGTCTGGAACGGGTCTTACGACGCCCCGGCCATCGGCGTCGGAGTGGCGCTGTCCTACCTGTCCTTCGGCGCACAGACCGTTTCCCGTCCGATCGCCAGCACCGCCGTCAATCTCGGGGCCAAGGGCACGATCGATTGCCCTGCCTATGCCGAGTTCAGTTGGACCACGCCCGCCACCAGCGGCCACTATTGCCTGCAGGCACAGCTCTCCTGGGGCGATGACGCCAACCCCGGCAACAACCTAGGCCAGAAGAACGTCAACATTGCCGAGATGCGCTCACCGGCAAGGTTCGTCTTCAGCGTACGCAACGAGGCCTCGGTCGTCCGGCGTTTCCAGATCGAGGCGGACTGCTACGGCCTGCCGAAGCTGCAGCCATGTGCCCCGCCACGCGGCCAAGGTCGGGGCGAGAGCACCGACACCCCGCAGCCGCGGCTCGCCGAGAGCAAGGCACGCTGGGCCAGGGCCCTCGAGGACCAGGCCTATGGCCGGTTTCCCATCCCGGACGACTGGTCGGTCAGGATCGTTCCAAGAACGCTTTCACTGCAGCCGCGCCAGATCACCGAGATCGCCGTCGAGATCGAAGCGAAGGACGCCGCCTTCCGTGGCTCGAAGACCTTCAATGTCCATGTGTTCACGATTGGCGAAAGCGGATCGCGCACCATGACCGGCGGTGTGACGCTCACCGCCACGAAAGGCTGAACGTTCCGATGGCCTACAGGCACTATACGAGCTGCTTCCTCTATCCCGCCGGTGGCAAGCCCTACAACGAGGACGACCGGCTGGCTTTCCTCGCCGGCCAGGCGCTGCAGATCATCGTTATCACCGGGCTGGCAGCCGCCTTCGGGTTGCTGCTGGGGCCGGTCGGTGCGGCACTTGCCGCGGCAATCGCATTTCTGGCGTCCGCCACCGCCACGATCGACAAGGCCGCCGGGGAATGGCTCAACCATCGCCTGGTCTGCCTCGACAAGGACAATCCGAAATGCGCGGTCGGCATCGTCTCCTACAATCCGTTCCGCAGCGATCTCGGCGCCTTCGACAACGACCAGTATTTCGACGTCATCCTGATGCCGCATCCGACGGCCGAGATCCTCAACGCCGAGACCAACGAGGCGGCTTTGGCGGCCGCCAATCGCTACAATGCCGACGGCAGCGTCGTCGCGGAATTCGCCGCCAGCATCGCGGCCCATCCGGCCAACGACATTCTCAATGACGGCTTTCAGGGTCATGAGCTGCTGTTGCCGCGCGATGATCTTAAGACCGACCTCGGCTACGCACCCACCGACGACCATGCCCGCTGGGGCCTGCACTGCGAGGCCGAGGGCGACTTCTGGATCAAGATGCGCCAATGGGCGCCGGCCATCGTCATCCTGCTGACGGCGGCTCTGGTCGTCACGGCGGCCGCGGCGGCCGCCGGCGCCGGTGTCGGGGCGGCCGTCGGCTGCGCCATAGGGTCGTTTTTCCTGGGTGCGCTGGGCTGCGCCATCGGCTCGTTCCTGGGAGGATTGCTCGGGGCGGCCATTGGCGGCGCGATCGGCGGCGCGGCGTCCTACTTCGGCGGGGTCAAGCCGGTCCTGCAGGGGCTGTTCAACTGGAACCCCGGCAATGTCGAGGACGCCAATGTCGGCGACAAGGCGCTCGGCCCCATCAGGATGGGCGATCATGTCGCCGTCCTCGGCGAACATGTCTATGACGGCTATCACCAGGGCTGGCACGAGTTTCATCCGCTGATGGCGGTGGTCAAATTCGATGCGGCCGCGGGTGTCGACGCAAAACACTATCTTCAGTGGAACCCGGACTTTCCCGACATGGGCACAGTCCCGCCCAAACCGCCGGGCGAGGCCACCGACCTCACCGCGCAGGATATGCGTGACGGGCTTGGCAGCACGGCATTCAGGACACGCTGCGAGAACCTGCGCAGAACCTGGTGCGCCATGCTGAACGACGCGTTCGATCCGGAGACCAAACGAACACAGCAGGGCCTGGATCAGCGCTGGACCATTCATCCCATGGTCGATGGCTGCATTCCGCAGGAGCAGCCACCGGCACCGCATATCGGGTGATGTCAAATGCGTCCGACACGCGAAACCGTGATGATGCCGATTGGCTTTCAATCTTGACTAACCCATTCATGAATTGATACTCGGACGCACCCGCAGTGCGGGCAACCCGAGGAGTACCTTATGAAATCCCCCCTTCTTGCCCTGGCCAGCGTAGCGGTGCTTGCAATCAGCCTGGCCGCCGGTCCGGCAACGGCCGAAGATGCCGGCATCATCGTCTATAATGCCCAGCATGAAAGCCTGACCAAGGAATGGGCCGAAGGGTTCACCAAGGAAACCGGCATCAAGGTCACCTTGCGAAACGGCGGCGACAGCGACTTCTCCAACCAGATCGTCTCCGAAGGCGCCGCCTCGCCCGCCGACGTGTTTTTGACGGAGAATTCGCCGGCCATGGCGCTGGTGGAGAATGCCGGCCTGTTCGCGCCGGTCGACGCCGACACGCTGGCTCAGGTCCCGCAGGACTATCAGGCGGCCAGCGGCAAATGGGTGGGCGTGGCCGCGCGCAGCACCGTTTTTGCCTACAACACGACCAAGCTCAAGGCTGATCAGTTGCCCAAGTCGATGCTCGATCTCGCCGATCCGAGCTGGAAAGGCCGCTGGGCGGCTTCGCCTTCCGGCGCCGATTTCCAGGCCATCGTCAGCGCGCTGCTGCAACTCAAGGGCGAGGCCGCCACGGCCGACTGGCTGAAGGCGATGAAGGAGAATTTCACCGCCTACAAGGGCAACAGCACGGTGATGAAGGCGGTCAATGCCGGCGAGATCGAAGGCGGCGTGATCTACCACTATTACTACTTTGGCGATCAGGCCAAGACCGGCGAAAACTCCAAGAACGTCGCGCTGCACTATTTCAAGAACCAGGATCCGGGCGCTTTCGTGTCGGTCTCCGGTGGCGGCGTGCTCGCCTCGAGCAAGCACCAGAAGGAAGCCCAGGCCTTCCTGAAATGGGTGACCGGCAAGGGTGGCCAGGACGTGCTAAAGAACGGAACCTCCTTCGAATATGCGGTCGGCAAGGACGCCCAGTCCAATCCGAAGCTGGTGCCCCTGGCCGACCTGCAGGCGCCGAAGGTCGACGCCACGACGCTCAACTCCAAGAAGGTCACCGACCTGATGACGGCAGCCGGCTTGCTTTAGTTGGCGTTCGTCCTAATAAGAACGTCAGACCGTGCTCCCGCGGACTCTCTTTCCGCGGGAGCGTTTTGTTTTTCGAGATTGCATTCGTCGATGACGACACGTTGCCTATCCGACCGCGACCGTGGTCCTTCAATTGCCGCCGCCGGGCGGCAATGGCGCGGCGTGTGAGCTGATGCAGTCCGCGGTCCATCTCGCGCGCCCGGGCCTGCCGCCCAAGATGCGCCGGCGGGCGCAACGGCGGGCGGCGCCCTGGCTTGTCGCCGCCGCCATATCTGTCTCCCTGCTGGCGCTGCTGCCGCTCGCTTTCATCATAGGGATCGCGGTGCAGACCGGCTGGGAGGCCGTCTCGGCACTGATCTTCAGGCCACGTGTCGGCGAACTGCTGGTCAACACCGGCCTGCTGGTGCTGCTGGCCGTACCGATCGCCATCATCTTGTCGGTGACGCTGGCCTGGCTGACCGAACGCAGCGACCTGCCCGGTGCCCGGCTCTGGGCCTGGCTCTGCGTGGCGCCGCTCGCGATCCCCGCTTTCGTGCACTCCTATGCCTGGATCACCATGGTGCCCGGGCTGCACGGCCTGTGGGCAGGCGTGCTGGTGTCCGTCATCGCCTATTTTCCCTTCCTTTACCTGCCGGTATCGGCGGCGCTGCGCCGCCTCGATCCCGCCCTGGAGGATGCGGCGGCGGCACTTGGTCTCGGACCCTGGCGCGTGTTCTGGCGTGTCGTGTTGCCGCAGCTCAGGCTCGCAATATGCGGCGGCTCGCTGCTGGTCGGCCTGCATCTGCTGGCCGAATATGGCCTCTACGTCTTCATCCGCTTCGACACCTTCACCACCGCGATCGTCGACCAGTTCCAGTCGACCTTCAACGGCCCGGCCGCCAACATGCTGGCCGGCGTGCTGGTGACCTGCTGCTTCGTGCTGCTCGGCCTCGAAGTGTTGGTGCGCGGCGAGGAACGTTATGCCCGTGTCGGCTCTGGTGCCGCGCGGTATCAGCAACGCATCGGCCTAGGCCGCGCCACCATCCCGAGCCTTGCCTTGCTCGTCGTCACCACGCTGCTGGCGCTTGGCGTGCCGTTCGTCACCATCGGGCGCTGGCTCCTCGCCGGCGGCGCCGATGTCTGGCGTCTCGACGAAATTGGACTGGCGCTCGGCCAGACGCTGTTCCTGTCCCTTGCCGGGGCGCTGCTTGCCACTGTCGCGGCGATGCCGATGGCCTGGATCTCGATCCGCGCGCCGGGACCGCTGCAGCGCCTTCTGGAGGGATGCAATTACATTGTCGGCTCGCTGCCGGGTGTCGTCATTGCGCTGGCGCTGGTCACCATCACCGTGCGCATCGCCCTGCCGCTCTACCAGACCCTGTTCACCATCCTGGTCGCATATGCCTTGATGTTCCTGCCGCGTGCCCTGGTCAGCCTGCGCGCGTCGATCGCCCAGGCGCCGGTCGAGCTCGAGCGCGCCGCGTCGAGCCTCGGCCGGCGGCCCCTCAACGCGCTGTGGTCGACGACAATCCGCCTGTCGGCGCCGGGTGCGGCGGCCGGCATGGCGCTGGTGGCGCTCGGCATCATGAACGAATTGACCGCGACCCAGATGCTGGCGCCGAACGGCACCCGCACGCTGGCGATGGCGTTCTGGTCCTACAGCAGCGAGATCGATTACGCCTCGGCCGCTCCTTACGCCTTCATCATGGTGGCGATGTCGCTGCCCCTGACCTGGCTGCTCTATGTCCAGTCGAAGCGGATGGCCGGACGATGAGCTTTCTTGAACTCCGCAATCTGCACAAGCATTACGGCCCGGTCGCTGCACTGGCCGGCGTCGACCTGAACGTCGCCAGCGGCAGCCGCACGGCGATCGTAGGACCTTCCGGCTGCGGCAAGACGACCTTGCTGCGGCTGATCGCCGGCTTCGAGGCGCCCGATCAGGGCCGCATCGTGCTCGACGGGCAGGTGCTGGCCAATGGCGGCGCCGCCGTTCCGGCGCATCGCCGCGGCATCGGCGTGGTGGCGCAGGACGGCGCCCTGTTCCCGCATCTGACCATCTCGGACAATATCGGCTTCGGTATGGGACGGGACGATGACAAGCGCGCCGAGCGCATCGTCGAACTTGCCTATATCGTTGGACTGGACAAGGCGATCCTGAAACGCCGCCCGCACGAGCTCTCCGGCGGTCAGCAGCAGCGCGTGGCGCTGGCCCGCGCCATGGCGATGAAGCCGCGGCTGATGCTGCTCGACGAGCCGTTCTCGGCCCTCGACACCGGCCTGCGCGCCTCGATGCGCAAGGCTGTGGCCGAACTTCTGGAGGCGGCCGGCATCACCACCATCCTGGTGACGCACGACCAGGCCGAGGCGCTGTCCTTCGCCAGCCAGGTGGCGGTGATGCGGGATGGAAAATTTTCCCAGGTCGGCACGCCGCGCGAACTTTATCTCAAGCCGAAGGACAGGATGATCGCCGAGTTCCTCGGCGATGCCATCATCCTGCCGGCCAGCGTCTCGGGCGGCTTCGCCAGCTCCCCGCTCGGCCGCATCGCGGTCGATACGCCGGACAGCCGCGATATCGTCCGCATCATGCTGCGGCCGGAACAGATCGGGCTGAAACGCACCTCGCGCGAGGGCATGTCGGGCACATCGGACATGCTGTTCGGCGAGGTGACGGAATCGGAGTTCGCCGGCTCGACATGCACGGTCGCGGTGCGGCTCCTGAACAATTCCGATCCGCCGGACGCCGCCGCCATCGGCGGCACGCCGCTGATCCTGCGCAAACCCGGCATGGACGCACCGGCGGTCGGCGAGATCGTACGGCTGACTGTATCGGGCAAGGCGCATGTCTTCACTTGAGAGCGACGGCTGAACGAGTTGAACCCCAGCGAAGTGGCCAGCTCACGCCGTGATGCGTTCGCCTGTTTCCGCTGAATAGATCGGCCATTGCTCGAGAAAATCGCAACTGTGCACCACCACGCACTCGTTGGCGCTGTCGACGAGGATGACGGCGTAGGAAGGCGGCGCCTGTTCGACGATCTCGCTCGATCGGTCGAGGGCAAGCTCGAACCGGGCATGTAGGCCGCGCTGCGCCGAGAACGGAATGCCGGCAACGGTGCCGGCAATGTCGCGATGGACATGGCCGAAGAAGATGTGGCGAACGTTGCCATGGCCCCGCAGCAGGCCGAGCAACCGCTCGGGCTGTTCGAGCGCCAGCGGATCGAGCTGCGGCAGGCCGAGCGCGACCGGCGGATGATGCAGGAAAACGTAGGCTGGCCTGCCGCCGGATTGTCCCAGCCGGGCTTCGAGCCAGGCGAGCCGGCTGTCGCACAGTTCGCCTTCTATGCGTCCTTCCGCCAGGCAGTCGAGAAACAACAGCACCCTCGTTGCCGGTATCGTGGACCGACTGCACGAAGCCGTTTTCGTCGACCGCAATTTCGGGAAACGCGGCGACGAGATTGGCCCGCCGGTCATGGTTGCCCGGCAGCAGCCTGTACGGCATGGACAGTGTGCCAAGCGCAACGCGCAGATCGGCATAGCTCTGCGGCGCACCGGTCTCCGTCAGGTCGCCGGTGAAGACGCAAAGCGCGGCGTCGGGGTGATGCGCATTGATGTGCGCGATGCACCGATCCAGCCGCTGATGCAGGTCCGCCCCATAGCGGCGCTCACCTCGCCGGCCAAGATGCACGTCGGTGACCTGGATGATTTTCATGCGCGTCTCTTGGCTGAGCGTTTGGGAAATCAAAGCGCCGGCTCGGGCACGGAAGCCTTGAAGACATCGAGACGGGTCCCTGTCTCCGACGAGAAGAAGTGCATGTCGTCCGGCGAGATCTTCAGGCCGACGGTGCTACCGGGTTCGGGATGAACGGCCTCCGAGGTCATCACCGAAAACGGCGCGCCGTCGAGGTCGACATAGATCACCCGCCCCGCACCCAGTTCCTCGACCAGGTCGACAGTCGCATCGAGCGCGCCCGGCGTTCCCGGCGCCACCAGCCGGACGGCTTCCGGCCGGATGCCCATCGCCACCTTCGTACCGACCGGCAGGCCGGCGCGAGCCATGCCCAGGCGCCGGCTGCCGCCGAGCAGCGACAGCCCGTCGAGTTCGACGGTGCCTTCAAGAATGTTCATGGCCGGCGCGCCGACGAAGGTAGCGACGAAGCGGCTGGCCGGGCGGGTGTAGATCTCACCTGGCGTGCCGACCTGTTCGACCCGTCCGCCATTCATCACCACCAGCCGGTCGGCCAGCGTCATCGCCTCGACCTGATCGTGGGTGACGAAGACGGAGGTGGCGTTCAGCCGGCGATGCAGTTTGCGGATTTCCGAGCGCATCTGCACGCGCAGCTTGGCATCGAGATTGGACAGCGGTTCGTCGAACAGGAAGACTTTCGGTTCGCGGATCATGGCCCGGCCCATGGCGACGCGCTGCCTCTGACCGCCCGAAAGCGCCATCGGCTTGCGGTCGAGCAGATGCTCGAGCTCAAGCGTGCGGGCCACCGCCTGGATCCGCTGGTTGCGCTCGGCCGAGGGAACACCTGATACCTTCAGCGAATAGCCGATGTTCTGCGCCACGCTCATATGCGGATAGAGTGCGTAGTTCTGGAACACCATGGCGCAGCCGCGCTCACGCGGCTCGAGCTTGTTGACGACGGTCCCGTCGATGGCGATCGTGCCGTCGGAAATCTCTTCCAGCCCGGCGATCATGCGCAGCAAGGTGGACTTGCCACAGCCGGACGGGCCGAGGATGACGACGAACTCGCCCGATGCGAAGTCGAGGTCGACGCCATGCACGACCTGCGTCTTGGCATAATTCTTCTTGACGCCGCGTATTGCGATGGAGGCCATCTTTGTCTCCTTGTTACTTCTCGGTGGCGATCAGGCCGCGCACGAACCAGCGCTGCATCAACACCACGACAATCATCGGCGGCAGCATGATGATGAGTGTTCCGGCCATGGCGATGTGCCATTCCGGGGCGCCACCGACATTGGGGATCAGCTGCTTGAGCTCGGTCACCGCCATCGCATGCGACTGGTCGGTGGTGATGAGCAGCGGCCACAGATACTGGTTCCAGGCCCACAGGAACATGATGGTGCCGAGCGCGGCCATATTGTTGCGCGACAGCGGCAGCAGCACGTCGATGAAGAACCGCAGCGGCCCGGCACCGTCCATGCGCGCGGCCTCGGTCAACTCGTCCGGCACGGTCAGGAAGAACTGCCGGTAGAGGAACGTTCCGGTCGCGGTGGCGACCAGCGGCAGGATCAGGCCGCTATAGGAATTGAGCAGCCCCAGGCTCAGTGCAACCCGCACGCCCGATACTTTCTCGATCAGCGAGGACAGCCCGGTCAGGTCCAGGATCGTCTGATAGGGCTCGAGCACGTTGGCGACCACGGCGTAGGTCGGCACGATGCGCACTTCGAGCGGCAGCATCAGCGTGATGAAGATCAGCCAGAAGATCAGCATGCGGCCAGGATAGCGGAAGTACACGATCGAGAAGGCGGTGAGCGCCGAGATGATCACTTTGCCCGCCGCGACGCCGAACGCCATGATGAAGCTGTTGAGCAGCTTGGGGCCGAGATCGGCCGTCACCCAGGCCGTCTTGATGTTGACCCAGAAGTCACTGCCCGGCAACAGCGACATCGGCACATCGTTGACGTCCTTGAGATTGTGCGACGCGGCGATCGCCACGATGGCGAACGGCGCGACACAGAAAACGAAGCCGACGAACAGGATCAGATGCGTGAAGAAATTGAGGAACGGGGTGCGTTCGACCATGATCATCTCACCTGTAGTGCACGCGCCGCTCAATGAAGCGGAACTGGACAATGGTGAGGGCGACGATCAGCACCATCAGGATAATGCTCTGCGCGGCCGCGCCCGAATAGTCGAGGCCTTTGAAGCCGTCCGAGTAGATCTTGTAGACCATCAGGTTGGTGGCGTTCGCCGGTCCGCCTGATGTCATGATGTCGACGATGCCGAAGGAGTCCTGGAAGCTCTCGGTGATATTGATGACGAGCAGGAAGAAGATGGTCGGCGTGATCAGCGGGAACTGGATGTCCCAGAAGCGCCTGAGGACACCGGAGCCGTCCATCGCCGCCGCCTCGATCAGGGATCGCGGGATTGCTTGGAAGGCCGCGAGGAAGAAGATGAAGTTGTAGCCGACATATTTCCAGGAAAAGGCGACGATGATCGAGGCCATGGCATCAGCGCCGTCGAGGCCGGGATCCCAGAAGCCGGGCCAGACCTGGTTGACGACGGCCATGAAGCCGGCTTCCGGCGCCAGGATGAACCGAAATGCCAGCGCCAGCGCTGGCGCGGCGATGCCGTAGGGCCAGATGAGCACCACGCGATACAGCCACGAGCCGGCAAGCTGCCGGTCGGTCAAGGCGGCCAACACCAGCGCGATGAACATCGCCAGGCCGGTGCTGATGGCCGCGAAAATCAGGCTGGCGGTGATCGAGTTCCAGTAGTCGGCGTTGGACAGGATCGAGCGGAAATTGTCGAGGCCGACCCAGATGTTGCCGCCGCCCCAAGGCTGCTGCAGCGTCAGCGACCAGTATACCGCCTGGCCGGCCGGCCAGTAGAAGAAGGTGAAGATCAGGAACAGCTGCGGCACCGCGAACAGGATACCGATCGTCCATCTGCTGAAAGTGACGCGTTTTTCCATCGGTCCGCCGACGCCGCTCAAGCGGCTCGCTTGGTGCAAGGTGAGACTAATAACGAAATGGCCGCCCGTCGACCCAAGCATGATCCCGGAAACTGGAAACCGGTTTCGCGATCATGCTCAACGGGAGTCGCCGGACGGGCCAGTGCATTTCAGCGGATCAGGGCAGCGTCTTGCCCGGATAGGTCTGCTGGAAGCGGTCGAGGATGGCGTCGCCGTTCTTGACCAGCGTGTCGAGACCCTCCTGGACGCTGACCTTGTTGGCGAAGATCGCCTGCATCTGCGTGCCGAACTCGGCGCGGATCTGGGTGAAGTTGCCCAGGCGCACGCCACGGGTGATCTCTGTCGGCTCCGACGCGGTCAGGCTGGCGATCGCGACTTCACGACCCTTGTAGGGCGCCTTGTCGTAGAACCCTTGCGACTTCAGGTATTCGAAGCCCGACTTGGTCACCGGGATGTAGCCGGTGTTGGTCGACCAGAACAGGGCGGTCTTGGGGTCATGGATGAAGTTGAGGAAGGCGGCCGCGCCCTTGTATTCCGCGTCCGACTTGCCGGACAGCACCCACAGTGAAGCGCCGCCGACCAGCGAGTTCTTGCGCTCGGTGCCGGCATAGACCGGCAGTTCGGCGACATCCCACTTCATGCCTTCCTTCTGCGTGCGGCCGACCGTGCCGTGGTCGCCGACCGAAGTCAGAATGACCTGGCAGGTGCCGGTGGCGAAGGCCTGCACCATGTCCTGGCCGAGATCCTTCGACTTGATCTTGATCAGGCCGGCGTCATACCACTTCTTCAGATCGGTGACGTACTGGACGAATTTGGTCTTGTTGACCTCCAGACGGGCATCGAGACCGTCATAGCCATTGTTCTTGGTGGCGATCGGCTGGTTGTGCAGCGCCGAGAACTGCTCCATCAGCTGCCAGCTTTCATTGGCCGAGATGTTGATCGCCATCGGGCATTCATAGCCGGCGTCCTTCAAGGCCTGGAGATCGGTGGCGACATCTTCCCATGTCTTGGGCGCTTCGGTCTTGCCGATCTTGGCGAAAGCATCCTTGTTCCAGTACATCAGCGGGGTCGAGGAATTGAACGGAAAGGACAGCATCTCGCCCTTCGACGTCGCGTAGTAGCGCGCGATGCCGGGGAAATAGTCGGCGTAGTCGATCTTGTAGCCGTTTTCTTCCATCAGCTTGTCGGCGGGCTTGTAGGCGCCCGACAGCATCATGGTGGCGGTGCCGACGTCGTAGACCTGGACGACGGCGGGCTGCTTTCCGGCGCGGAAGGCGGCGATGGTGTTCTGCAGCGTCGCGTCGTAATTGCCCTGGCTGGTGCAGGTGACTTCATAATCCTTCTGCGAGGCGTTGAAGTTCTTGCACAGCGTATCGACGACGCGGGCAAGATCGCCAGAAAGGCCGAACCAGAAATCGAATTTTACCGGTTCCGCGAAGGCAGGAACCGCCACCGCCGTGCTGAGCACGCCTGCGGCAAGGGCAGCGAGGCCCCGCTTGATGATCGTCATGATTTCTTCCCTCTTGAATGACTGTTGACAAGGGTCTGCGCAAGTCCTTGCCCGCTCTCTTAGAGAAGGTATGTGACAGTTCTGTTGTGGCCTCCCGGGCCTGTGGACAGCCGGTCTTTCCTCCCCCTCGGCGGTTGCGCCGGCATGAAAACGTCACACCGGCGCCTTAGGTAGCTAGGGCGGCTGTCAGGGACGTAAAGGCCGTCATGGTTATCCGGCTAAAGGGATGATGAAATGCTGGTGAAGCAAGCGCCATGAGCCGCTGTTCGCGGCCCTTGCCGAACGCGGCTATGATTGGCAGGCGGCCAACGACATGGACCTGCCCACCCAGCGCCGGCCTGCCGGCATGCCGGTCGGCCGCATCGACTGGTTCTTCACACGCGGCCTCGCGGCCAGCGCGCCAGCGGTCCTTCCGGCGGTGTTGCCGGACGGCAGCCCGAGCTCGGATCATGAAGCCCTGACCGTGACCGTTCGCCTGAAATAGCCGCCATCTTCAAGTCGATGCGGCTGAACCGGTCGGTGCCTTTGCGGCCAGCCTGCGCCACGAAGGCACGCTATGGTTGCAGGCGACTTTATCGATCCTTCAACAGCCAAGCATTAATCAGTCATATTTCTTTTTTTATTTCCTGTGGCTAGGGGGAAATAAGATGCTGAAGGTCTATAACTGCATCGTGCACCAGCACGATCTGCGACTGGTCGCACTGGCAGCGCTGATCTGCGGAATTTCCTGTTTCTCTGCTGTAAACCTGCTTCACCACATCAGCCGCTCGGGGGACCGTAACCGGCTGGTCTGGCTGATGATATCGGCGACTTCGACGGGGTTCGGCATCTGGGCAACGCATTTCATTGCCATGCTCGCCTTCACGCCGGGCATCCCCAGCGCTTACGATCCGGGGCTCTCCGTGATCTCGCTCGCCGCCTCGGTCGCATTGACGGCGGCCGGCATGTGGATCGCCACCTTGCGGGACGAGATCGATTACCATCTCGTCGGCGGCGCCATCCTGGGCGGCGGCATCGCAGCCATGCACTACGTCGGCATGGCGGCGTTCGAGGTCCAGGGGCGGATCGAATGGAACCTGATGCTTGTCGCCGTTTCCCTGCTGGCCGGTATAACGCTTGCGGCACTGGCGCTGCATGTCGTTCTGCGCCGCCCTTCCTTGTCAGCGACATCCGCCGGCGCCGTGCTGCTGACGCTGGCTATCTGCACCTTGCATTTCATCGGCATGGGCGCCGTCTCGATCTTTCCCGATTCCTCGATTGTCATATCGCAGTACACGATCGCGCCGACCTCGCAGGCTTTCGCGGCCGCGGCCGCCACCCTGGTGATCCTGGTTCTGTCGGCATCGGCGTTGTGGATCGACCTGCGCTTCCGTCGCCAGAAACTCGAGGTCGACCGCATGCATGGCCTGGCCAATGCAGCCGTGGAAGGCCTGATCGTCTGCGATGGCAGTCGCATCGTCAGCGCCAATGACAGCATGGGCAAGCTGACCGGCGCGCCGGCTACGACCCTGAACGGCATGCAACTGGGCGAACTTTTCGACGAACGCGCAGCATCCGATGCGACCAGCCTGGAGGGCCAGCCGCAGGAAGCGGAGTTGAGGAGCCGCGATGGGACGAGAATACCCGTCGAACTGATCGCCAGGAGCATCGATTATTGCGGCAAGCCCCACAATGTCATCGCCGTACGCGACATACGCGAACGCAGGAAGGCGGAGCAGGAGATCCTTCGCCTTGCCCATTTCGATCCGCTGACGGGGCTTGCCAATCGCCGCAGTTTCTCCAGCCGTCTCGACGCGGAAATCGCATCGATGAACCGCGTCGCGACTGCCGACGCAAACATCAAGGGCCGGCATCTTGCGCTCTTGCTGCTCGACCTCGACCGCTTCAAGGAGGTGAACGACCTCTACGGGCACGGCGCCGGCGATGCCATGTTGCAGAAAGTGGCAAGCTGCGCGTCCGGCGTTCTGCGCCACGGCCAGATGCTTGCGCGCCTGGGCGGCGACGAATTCGCCATCATAGCCCCCAATTTGCCCGACCCGCAGGCGGCGGGCCGCATCGCCAATACGGTGCTCGCCGCCATGCGTGAGGAAAACCGGGCAGCGGTCGGTGGCGGGCTGGTCTCGGCCAGCATCGGCATCGCGATCTATCCGCTCGATGCCGAGGACCAGACCAGCCTGATCAGCCATGCCGATACGGCACTCTATCGCGCCAAGACCGAAGGCAGGGACACGTTTCGCTATTTCGAAGCCTCGATGGGCGCCGAGGCTCGCGACAAGCGCGTGATGGAGCACGAATTGCGCCAGGCCGTCGTGCGCGGTGAATTCTACCTCGTCTACCAGCCCCAGAAGGAGATCAGCAGCGGCAAGATGGTTGGCTTCGAGGCCCTGATCCGCTGGCGCCATCCTGAGCGTGGCGAGGTTTCCCCGGCAACTTTCATTCCGGTGGCCGAGGACAGCGGCGCGATTGGCCAGATCGGGGATTGGGTGCTCGAGGCGGCCTGCGAGGAAGCCGCACGCTGGGAAAACCCGCTGACGGTCGCCGTCAACGTCTCCGCGGTGCAACTCCACAACCCCAATTTCAGCCGCAAGGTCCACGAAACCTTGCTGAAGACTGGCCTTGCCCCGACCAGGCTCGAACTCGAGATCACCGAAACCGCGCTGGTGAAGGACATGCCGCGTGCGCTGGCAACCCTGCGGCAGGTCAAGGCGCTCGGCGTGCGCGTGGCCATGGATGATTTCGGTACCGGCTATTCCTCTCTTTCCAACCTGCGCGCCTTCCCCTTCGACAAGATCAAGATCGATTCCTCCTTCATCAAGGCGGTCGACACGAACGGCCAGGTCGCGGCGATCGTGCGCGCGGTGCTGGGGCTGGGGCGCGGCCTTGGCCTGCCGGTTCTGGCCGAAGGCGTCGAGACGCTTGGCGAGTTGAAGTTCCTTGACGCCGAGGCCTGTGAGATCGGCCAGGGCTACTATCTCGGCAAGCCGGCGCCGATCGAGGCGTTCGACGACCTGACCGGCCACGGCAAACCCGCTCCGGTGCGTGCCGGCCGCCGGGATGGCAGCCTCGTGCTGCTCAAGCCGAGCGTGCGGTCGGCTTAAAGCGCGACATGCGTTGGCTCACGACCCGAGCGCCGTCTCGACCAACCGCTTGGCGTCCGGCCCGGACCATTCGGCCGGACCGTTCATATGGGCGATCAGGCAGCCTTCGCCGTCGATCAGCATGGTGACGGGCAGGCCGAGCGCCAGACCGCGCGTCTTGAGGTCGTTGAACAGTGTCATCGTCGAATCCCGGTAGTAGCCGAGCGTGTGCACACCGGTATCGGCGAGAAACTTCTTCGGCTTCACATCGTCGCCGGCATCGACGTTGACGGCGACGACCTGAAAGGCGTCGCTGCTTTTCTCCTTTTGCAGCGCATCGAGCGCCGGCATTTCGGCACGGCATGGCGCGCACCATGTCGCCCAGAGATTGAGCAGCACCGTCTTGCCGGCATGGTCGGCGATCGTCATCGGCTTGCCGTCCGGCCCGTTGAAGGCGAGGCTTCTCATCGACTGCGGCGGATCGGCCGGCAAAAGTGCCGCGACCTCACCGGTGGCCGCGGCCGCCACCTTCTTGGCACGATCGCTCTTGGCGGCGCAGGCGACGTCGTCCTTGCTGTCGCCGGCGGCCACCTGCGCCGGTGCGTTGTTGCCAGACCGGCTCTCGCTGACATATACCGCGACCGCACCGGCCAGCGCTCCCGCCACCAGGGCGGCGAGGATCAGGCGCGGGGCCGGGAAAAATCTGTTTCCGTCTGCCATTTTCTCAAAACTGCTCCGAAGCACGGGTTTTATAGCGATGAGCGACAAGAAGACCAGCAACCAGATGTGGGGCGGACGATTTGCCTCGGGTCCGGCCGCGATCATGGAAGCCATCAACGCGTCGATCTCGTTCGACCGCAAACTCTACGCGCAGGATATTCGCGGTTCGATCGCCCATAGCGAGATGCTGGCGCAGACGGGCATTATTTCGGCTGCCGATCAAGAAAAAATCGCTCACGGCCTGAACACGATCCTGAAAGAGATCGAAGCTGGCACGTTCGAGTTCTCGACCAGGCTGGAAGACATCCACATGAATGTCGAGGCCCGGCTCGCCGACCTGATCGGCTCGGCGGCCGGCCGGTTGCATACCGCCCGCTCGCGCAACGACCAGGTGGCGGTCGATCTGAGGCTCTGGGTCAAGGACGAGTGTTTTCGCGTCGCCGAGGCGTTGAAGGGGTTGATCGGGGCGCTGCTGGAACGGGCCGGGGAACATGCGGCGACCGTGATGCCGGGCTTTACCCATATGCAGGCAGCACAGCCGGTGACCTTCGGCCACCATTGCATGGCCTATGTCGAGATGTTTTCGCGCGACCTGTCGCGCGTGCGCGACGCCATCGAACGGATGGACGAAAGCCCGCTCGGCGCCGCCGCCCTTGCCGGCACCAGCTTCCCGATCGACCGCCACCAGACCGCCAGGGCGCTCGGTTTCCGCGAGCCGATGCGCAATTCGCTGGACAGCGTCTCCGACCGCGATTTCGCGCTGGAGTTCCTCGCCATGGCCGCGATCTGCGCCACCCATCTGTCACGGCTGGCGGAAGAGATCATCATCTGGTCGACGCCGCAATTCGGCTTCATCAGGCTGTCGGATAGCTTTTCCACCGGCTCTTCGATCATGCCGCAGAAGAAGAACCCCGACGCCGCCGAACTGGTGCGCGGCAAGACCGGCCGCGTCAATGGCCATCTGGTCGGCCTGCTGACGGTCATGAAGGGCATGCCTTTGACCTATGGCAAGGACATGCAGGAAGACAAGGAATCGGTCTTCGACGCCGCCGAGACGCTCGACCTGATGCTGGCCGCGATGACCGGCATGGTCTCGGACATGACGGTCAATGCGGCCGCGATGAAGAAGGCCGCCGGCTCCGGCCACGCCACCGCCACCGACCTTGCCGACTGGCTGGTGCGCACTTTGGGCCTGCCGTTCCGCGAAGCCCATCATGTCACCGGCCGCGCAGTGGCGCTGGCCGAAGAGAAGAAGGTGAGCCTGGAGAAGCTTGCGCTGGAGGATCTGCAATCGATCAACCCGGGCATCACTTCCGACATATTCTCGGTGCTGGCGGTGCAGAACTCGGTCAAGAGCCGCACCAGCTTCGGCGGCACCGCGCCGTCGGAAGTGAGGAAGCAGATCCGCGCCTGGAAAAAGCGTATCGCCAAGGCGTGATCCCGGATATTGCGATCAGCAATATCCCGATGTTGCGACCAGAAATATCCCGATGTTGCGACCAGAAATATCCCGATGTTGCGATCGGCAATATCCGGGGTGCAATACGTTGAGAACTCGGCTAAAAGCGGCGGCTGGCAAACGTTTCGGACGGATGGATCGATGACCGGAAGCAGGATTTTGGTAACGCTGACGCTGCTTGCGGCGCTTGCCTCCGTGACCGCCTGCGGCCGCAAGGCCGGCCTCGATACGCCGTACGAGGCGGCTGTCCAGGCGCGCAAGGATGCCGAGAAGGCCCACCAGCCCGTGCCGCCGGAACCGGAAAAACCGGTCGTGGACAAGAAGTTCATCCTCGACCCGCTGATCTAGCACCCGCCAACTTCCGGAACCGCTCTCGTGAACCATTTCGACTACCGCGACGGCGTGCTGCATGCCGAGGACGTGGCAATCCCTGATATCGCCGCACAGGTCGGCACGCCGTTCTACTGTTATTCGACGGCGACCCTGACCAGGCACTACCGTGTCTTCGTCAAGGCCTTTGCCGGGCTCGACGCGCTGGTCTGCTACGCCATGAAGGCCAATTCCAACCAGGCCGTGCTGCGGACCCTGGCCAAGCTCGGCGCCGGCGCCGACGTGGTCTCGGAAGGCGAATTGCGCCGGGCACTGGCCGCCGGCGTCCCGGCCAGCAAGATCCTGTTTTCCGGTGTCGGCAAGACGGCGCGTGAAATGGACTTTGCGCTCGAAGCCAGCATCCTTTGCTTCAACGTCGAATCCGAGCCGGAGCTCGAACTCTTGTCGGCCCGCGCCTCGGCTCTCGGCAAGGTGGCGCCGGTGTCGCTGCGCATCAATCCCGATGTCGACGCCAGGACCCACAAGAAGATCTCAACCGGCAAGGCCGAGAACAAGTTCGGCATTCCGTGGCAGCGGGCGCGCCAGGTCTATGCCCGCGCGGCAACGCTTCCCGGCATCAAGATCACCGGCATCGATACCCATATCGGCAGCCAGATCACCGAACTGCAGCCTTTCGACGACGCCTTCGCCTTGCTGGTCGACCTGGTCGGCGCGCTGCGCGCCGACGGACATGCGATAGAGCATGTCGATCTCGGCGGCGGCCTCGGCATTCCCTATCGCGTCGACAACAACCCTCCCCCCTTGCCCGACGCCTATGCCCAGATCGTCCGCAAGCATGTCACCAAGTTGGGCATGAAGGTGATGTTCGAGCCGGGCCGGCTGATCGTTGGCAATGCCGGCATCCTGGTCTCGGAAGTGATTTTCGTGAAGGAAGGCGCCGCCAAGAACTTCCTCGTCGTCGACGCCGCCATGAATGACCTGATCAGGCCGACGCTCTACGATGCTTTTCACGAGATCAGGCCGGTCGTGCAGCCGCCGGCCGACACGCCGCGCATGATGGTCGATGTGGTCGGCCAGGTCTGCGAGACCGGTGACTATCTCGGCCTCGACCGCGACCTGCCGAGGCTGAAGGCGGGCGATCTCGTCGCCGTTTCCACTGCCGGCGCCTATGGCGCGGTCCAGGCCGGCACCTACAACACCCGCCTGCTGGTGCCGGAGGTGCTGGTCGACGGCGACCGTTTCCATGTCGTTCGTCCGCGCCTGACCTATGACGCGCTGATAGGGCTGGATTCGGTGCCGGACTGGCTTGCATAGAAGCCGCCCTGGCCGCGACGCTATAGCCGGTTCTGGATGAGCGCCCTTGTGTCGGCGATCCTGTCCTCGTCGCGGCGGTAGAAGGTCCATTGCTTGATGCGCTTGGTTCTGAGCAGGCCGGCCTGGGTAAGCACACGCATATGCTCTGAAAGCGTCGCCTGCGTGATGCCGAGCTTCTCGGCGATCAGCAGCGCGCAGACGCCGTCCTCGACCAGATCGCCATCCGCCTGTGCCCGGAAATGCGCACGCGGATCCTTCAGCCAGTCGAGAATCTGCAGCCTGCGTTCGTTGGCGATCGCCTTGAAGACATCAACCTCTTGCATTTAGCCATTTTGCCAAGTTACTAATCACTGTCAATCCCGAGGAGATTTTGGATGTCGCAGGGCAACATCGTCACACGCGAACGCATTGCCGCGATGGAACCGCGTATCCGCCCTTATGTCAGGCACACGCCGGTGCTGCGCATCGACATGGCCGACTTCGACCGGCCGCCACTGGCGGTCGACCTCAAGCTCGAATGCCTGCAGCATTCCGGCTCGTTCAAGGCGCGTGGCGCCTTCACCAACCTTCTGGAGCGGCCGGTTCCCAACGCCGGCGTCGTTGCCGCGTCGGGCGGCAACCATGGCGCCGCTGTCGCCTACGCCGCCATGCGGCTTGGGCACAAGGCGACCATCTTCGTTCCCGAAGTGAGCCCGCAGGCCAAGCTGGACCGCATTCGCGGCTATGGCGCCGACCTCGTCGTCGGCGGTGCCCGCTATGCCGAAGCGCTGGCCGCCAGCGAACGTTTCGCCGAGGAAACCGGCGCCCTGCAGATCCACGCCTTCAACCAGGAGGAAACGTTGATCGGCCAGGGCACGCTCGGGCTCGAGATCGAAAACGATCTGCCTGAGATCGACACGCTGCTGGTCGCCGTCGGCGGCGGCGGCCTGATCGGCGGTATCGCCGCCTGGTATGCCGGCCGCATCCGCATCGTCGCCGTCGAGCCCGAGGGCGCGCCGACGCTTCATCGCGCCTTCGAGGCCGGCCGTCCGGTCGACGCGCCGGCCGAAGGCATCGCCGCCGATTCGCTTGCGCCAAAGCGCGTCGGCGAAATGATGTTCCCGATCGCCGAAGCCTTCGTGGAACGCTCCATCCTGGTCAGCGATGACGACATCATCGCCGCCCAGAAAGCGCTCTGGAACCGCGTGCGCATCATCTCGGAACCAGGTGGGGCCGCCGCCTTCGCCGCGATCCTGTCCGGCCGCTACGCGCCGACGCCGGGCGAACGGGTGGCCGTGCTGGTCTGTGGCGCCAACGCAAACCCCGCCAATTTCTGATCGCAACCAATTCGGCCGGCTTCACGTTTTCTCAAACCGCCTCGCCTTTGCCGTGTTTGCTGGTATTCTTCGAGTCGTGAGGCTTGGGCTATCCTGCCCCGCCCGATGGCATGGTCCCGAAAACTCGAATCCGGTTTTCGGAACAGATCATGCTCAAGGAGATAGAGCCCATACCGGTCCTTTCAGGACGGAACAGAGCTCTAGGAAGGGCCGATGACGCAACGACCCATCTTCAGCAACGATCGCGGCCTGGCCGGACGCCTTGCCTTGAGCCGGCTGGCGACGCGGATCGCGATAATGGTCGAGCGTGGCTGGCCGCTGCTGCTCCCGCTCATCATTGTCGTCGCTCTCTTCCTCAGCGCCTCCTGGTTCGGCATTTTCCCCCGGCTGCCGGATGTGGTGCGCGTCGGCCTTGTCGCCCTGTTCGGCCTGGCAGGGCTGGCCGCGCTCTATCCGCTGCGCTTTTTCCGCATGCCTGGCGCCGCCGAGGTCGATCGCCGCATCGAGGCCGCCAACAAACTGCTGCACAGCCCCGTACAGGTGCAGAGCGACCGGCCCAGCGGCCAGGAAAGCAGCTTTTCGCAGGCGCTCTGGCGAGAGCACCAGAAGCGCATGGCTGGAAAGCTCGACAGTCTCGGCGCCGACCTGCCGCGCACGCGCGTGCCGGAGCGCGACCCCTGGGGACTTCGCGCCGTGGCGGCGCTGCTGCTCGTCACCGCCTTTGCCTTCTCCTTCGGGCCGACCGGCGGCAGGATAGCAGACGGTTTCAGCGCACATGGCACGCTCGACGCCGTGCCGCCGCGCATCGACGCCTGGGTGACGCCGCCAGCCTATACCGGCAAGCCGCCGATCTTCCTGACCGCCGACGCCAACCAGGCGACGCCAACTTTCCACGTCCCCGAGGGTAGCGACGTCTCCTTGCGCGTCACCGGAGGCTCGGGCGAGGAAACGCTTGCCTATGCTGACCAGGACGGCAACGCCCGCGCCATCGACCCGGCCAGCCCGCAAGCCGCCGCCACGGCCAAACCGGCCGCAAGCCCGGCACCGTCCAAGGTGCGCCAATTCACCGGCAAGCTGACTGGCGATG
Source organism: Mesorhizobium sp. M8A.F.Ca.ET.202.01.1.1 (assembly GCF_004791595.1). Lineage (NCBI taxonomy): Bacteria > Pseudomonadati > Pseudomonadota > Alphaproteobacteria > Hyphomicrobiales > Phyllobacteriaceae > Mesorhizobium > Mesorhizobium sp. M8A.F.Ca.ET.202.01.1.1. Next base: position 221,817 of record NZ_SRUN01000009.1, read on the forward strand.
GCACGCTGACGCTGAAATCGGGCGACGACCAGCTTGGCCGCTGGGCCTTCGCCGTGATCCCTGACAAGCCGCCGCAGATCCGCTTCGTCGGCGAGCCCAAGCGCGCCGCCAACGGCGCCTTCGAGCTCAACTACCAGATCGACGATGACTATGGCGCCGCCACCGCCAAGGCGGTCTTCGCGCTGGCCGATCCGCAGGCGCCGGGTGCGCATCCGCTCTATGGTCCGCCCGACATGCCGCTGACGCTGCCGCGCCGCGGCGGCAAGTCGAATGCCGCCCGGACCACGAAGGACCTGACCGAGCATGTCTGGGCCGGCGGCAGCATCAAGCTGACGCTGGTCGCCACCGACGACGCCGGACACACCGCGTCCAGCGAGACCAAGACGCTCGTGATGCCCGAGCGGCCATTCGCCAACCCGCTGGCGCGCGCCGTGATCGAACAGCGCCGCCTGCTCGCGCTCGACGCCAATGCCAAGCCGCGCGTGCTCGACCTGATGGACGCCATCACGCTGCGGCCTGAAGACACGTTCGACAACATGTCCCACTACCTCGCCATCATGAGCGCGATGAGCCGGCTGAAACTGGCCGGGAACGATGATCAGCTGCGCGGCGAGGTCGCCTATCTCTGGGAAATCGCGCTCGGCATCGAGGAGGGCAATCTATCGGCCGCCGAAAAGCGGCTGCGCCAGGCGCAGCAGGCGCTCCAGGACGCCATCAAGAACGGCGCCAGCGACGCCGAGATCGAGAAGGCGATGAAGGAACTGCGCGAGGCGATGAACCAGTTCCTGCAGGAATTCGCCGAACGCGCCAAGCAGAACCCGAATGCGCCGCAGATGCAGCAGAACGGCCAGGAACTGCGCCAGAGCGACATCGACCGCATGATGGACCAGATCGAGAACCTGGCGAAGTCGGGCGACCGCGACAAGGCGCAGCAATTGCTGTCGCAACTGCAGGACATGATGAACAACCTCCAGGCCGGCCGCCAGCAGCAGGGCGGTGAGCAGGACAGCCAGATGCGCCAGCAGATGGACAAGCTCGGCGAGATTTTGCGGCGCCAGCAGGAGATGATGAACGACACGTTCCGCATGGACCAGATGCAGCGCGGCGAGCGACAGCGTGGCAAGAATCGCGACGAGCAGCTCGGCGAAGGCAGCGGCGAGAACCAGGACAAGCCAGGGGTTGGCGAGGACCGCGATCCGCTCGCCAGGCAAAAGCCGATGACGCCGCAGGAATTCGCCGATGCGCTGAAGCAGTTGCAAGAAGGCCAGGGGCAGCTGAAAAGCGATCTCGAACAGCTGAAGAAGGGCCTCGAAGGCATGGGCATGGAGCCCAATGAAGGATTTGGCGAAGCCGGCAAGTCCATGGGCAGCGCCGAGCAGGCGCTTGGCGAGGGTCAGGGCGACGAGGCCGTCGGCCACCAGGGCCGGGCGCTCGAGGCGCTGCGCAAGGGCGCCAAGGACATGATGAAGCAGATGCAGGCCATGCAGGGCGACCAGGGCGGCAGCCAGGAAGGTGGCCGTCAGCAGGACGCCGACCGTGACCCGCTCGGCCGGCCGCGCGCCAGCCAGGGTCCCGATTTCGGCGATTCGGTGAAAGTGCCCGATGAGATCGACGTGCAGCGCGCGCGCCAGATCCTGGAAGCGATCCGCAAGCGGCTCGGCAACGCGCTCAGCCCCGATATCGAGCGCAGCTATCTGGAACGGTTGCTGGAACTGAAATAGTAAACGGCGGAGCAACCGAAGACGTCTATGACGCCGGTTGGACCTGCCTGTTGACGAACGCCTCGCGGATCGCCTCCTGCATGCCGTCGATCGCTTCACCGGAAGCGTTCGGGTTGCGGTGCATCACCACATTGGAGGAATCGATGTCGCCGAACCCATCCGCGGACGTCAGTTCGCGGCAGTCCGCCGGAATGTTGCTGCGCGAAATCGGCGCGATCGCCAACCCTGAGGTGACGGCAAGCTTCAGGCCGCCATTGGTGTCACTGGTATAGGCGACGCGATAGGCAAGGCCGCGCTGCTCCAGCGATTTGATGGCGAAGTCCTTGCACCAGCCGGCGCGGTTGTAGAGCGCGATCGGCAGCGGCTGTTCCTCATGCATGTGGTGCAGGTTCGACGTCACCCACACGGTCGGGTCGTGCATCAGCACCTCGCCGCCGGAAAGGTCCTGCCACTCGAAGACCACGGCGAGATCGAGCTCGCCCGCGGCGAGCGCCGCGACCTGCGCCCACGAATGGGCGTAGCGCACCGTGACTTCGACCTTTGGATGGCGCTTCGAGAATGCGCCGAGCGCGCGCGACAGGATGGCGTGGCCATATTCCTCCGGAATGCCGATGCGCACCGGCCCGCCCAGCGGCGCCGCCGCCATCGACGCAGCCGTCTCGTCGAGCAGCGAGACGATGCGGCGGGCATTGACGATGAGTTCGCCGCCACGCCGCGTCAGTGCGACGCCACGTGAACCGCGCTCGAACAAGGTGTCGCCGACCAACTCCTCGAGCTTCTTCATCTGCATCGACACGGCCGACTGGGTGCGGCCGGCCTGTTCGGCGGCCCTCGTGAAATTGCCGGCCTCGGCGATGGCCACGAAGGTACGCAGGAGATCGCTGTCGAGGGTTGGCCGCATGGCATCCATCATAAGTAAATTTGATTGCTGGCATCATTCCAATTCGTTTGCAACATGTCAAACGTCGACCGATAGTCGCCTCACCCATTGGATATGCAGCCGCGAAATCGGCTGCGGACCAATCGAAGAGTCCTCACTCGTGCCCGCTGCCCGAAAACGGTGGCGGGTTCTTTTTGATCTGGACAGGGGGGCCGGATCGTATGCGCGGGAGCCTGAACACGGATGCACAATAGGATGGTGCGCGGCATCCTGAGCCTGTGCCTGGGCGTGCTGGTGTTCTCGCTGCAGGACCCGCTCGTCAAAGCCGTGTCGAGCGGCTATCCGGTGACCGAGGTGATGGCGATCCGCTCGATCGTCGCCTTGCCGATCCTGATCGTTCTCGTCCACGCCGATGTTGGCTTGCGGGCCATCCTGTCGCGGCGCTTCGGCCTGCTGACCATACGCGCCTTCATCCAGTTCACCTCCTACACGGTCTATTACCTGGCCATCGCCGCCCTGCCGCTGGCCGACGCCGTGGCGCTCTATTTCATGGCGCCGCTGTTCATCATGGCACTGGCCGGGCCGTATCTTGGCGAACGCGTTTCCTGGCGGACGCTGGCGACCGTGCTGATCGGATTGCTCGGCGTGGTCGTGATGGTGCGTCCAGGCGCTGGGCTGTTCGATTGGGCGGCCTTGCTGTCGCTGGGCTCGGCGGCGCTCTACGGCTTCTCGCAATTGATGGCCCGCAAGATCGGCGACACCGAATCGTCTACCGTCATGGCCTTCTACCAGAACGGCGCCTATCTCGTCGGCGCCGCCGTGGTCGCCGGCACGTTCCACCTCGCCGGCATAACCCACGCCGTCCATCCGAGCCTCGAATTCCTGGTGCGGCCGTGGACCTGGCCGACACTGCCGGATTTCCTGAAAATGGCGGCGTGCGGGTTCGTCGCCTCGGCCGGCATGATCCTGCTCTCGCAAGGCTATCGGCTGGCACCGGCCAACCGCGTCGCCACCTTCGAATATACCGGCATCCTGTGGTCGCCGCTGTGGGGTTTCCTGTTCTTCGCCGAGGTACCACGCTCGACAACCGTGATCGGCGCGGCGCTCATCATCGGCGCCGGCCTGCTGGCGCTCAACACCGAGCGGCGGACCGCTCCGGCACCGGCGCTTGTCGCCAGGGATCCAGCCTGATCAGGCGAAGCAGATCAGCGCCCGTTCGACGCGCGAACGGATCTCGGCCAGCGTAAAGGGCTTTTGCACGACATCGAGGATGATGCCGTTCAATTCCTCGGCGCGCTCGCGCTGGTCGGCATAGCCGGTCATCAGCATGATCTTCATCGCCGGGAAAAGCGCCGCGGCCGCAACCGCCATCTCGATGCCGTCCATCTCCGGCATGCGGATGTCGGAGACGACGAGATCGTAGCCGCCGTTTGCGGCGCGGATCAGCGAAAGCCCCTGCGCGCCATCGGCGGCGATATCGATTGCGTGGCCGGCGCGTTCGAGCGCGCGGGCTGCCAGGGTGCGGACGGACTCATCGTCCTCGACGATCAGAAGCTTTGCCATGGCCGGCATATTTGGCGGTGAAAAGTTGACTTTTCCTGAAGGCGGGACGGGTCAGCAAGTCTTTTTGGGGAGTGGCTCAAACGTCGCCTTTGACGACACCCACGAACGGCAATTCACGAAAGGCGTGCGCAACGTCCATGCCATAGCCGACGACGAAATAGTCGGGGCAGTCGAAGCCGACATAGTCGGCATTGAGCGCGGTCTGGCGGCGCATGCGCTTGTCGAGCAGCACGGCGATGGAACAGCTTTTCGCGCCACGCGACAGCATCAGGTCGCGGGTGAAGCTCAGCGTCTTGCCCGATTCCAGAATGTCGTCGATCAACAGCACGTCGCGGCCGGCAACCTCGTTGTCGATGTCGCGCAGCACCCTCACCTCGCCGCTGCTGGTGCCGGCGCCATAGCTGGAGATGAAGATGAACTCGACTTCCGGCGACAGGCCGACATCGTGCATGGCCCGGATCAGGTCGGCGGCGAAGATGAACGAGCCTTTCAGCACCGAAATCACCAAGAGATCGTGATAGTCGTGCCCGGCGATCTCCTTGGCGAGTTCGAGATTGCGCCGCGCGATCGCCGATGCCGAAAACAGGACTTCGATGTCCTTGCCGCGTACGATGGGCATTGTTGATCTTCCCCGGTGTCGCCTACTCGGCGAAAGTAACCAAAACGGTTCTTACGCCGTTCTTAGGCACGTCGAGCCGGCTGGCAAAGCCGAATCTTTCGCCCGATGCCAGCGAATGGCCGGATGTCCCCAACGTATAGCGGGTCGTGCGCCCGTCATTGCCCGTCACCCGGATTTCGAGCGGCGGCAGGGTCGCGGGGCTTGTTCCGTCATTGGCCGCCTCCCCATCGACGAACAGCACCGGATTGGCGCCCGAGACGTCGACGCGTGAGGTGACGCCTGAAATGGTCAGCGCCGACGCTTGCGCGCCGGCCAGGAACGGCGCCTGGCGCACCAGTGCGTGGCCGCCGGAAACCCAGAACGCGGCAAGGGCTGCACCGATGCCGGCGATCCAGAAGATCGGACCGCCGCGCGAGGCCGGCCGCCGCTCCGCCGGCGCTTCCGGCTTGCGCAGCATGTCCATGCCCTCGATGGGCGGGGTGACAATCAGGCGCGGCAGCGGCGAAACGTTTTCGACCGGTGAGACGGGCCGCGACACCACAACATAGTCCGCATCGACGATATCTGCCGCCGGACCGCGCACGATCCGGTCCGCCATGGCAATTGCCGGCGGTTCGGTCATGATTTCGCCGGAAACCGGGCGCGCGGTTCGTTCCTCAGCCATCATGGCCCCAGCATTGCGGCACGTTCGCTTTTCGTTTCTTTTGCGTAAACACAAATGGTTAACGCTTCCCCACCGGAGCCCTCTTGAAGAGCCGAAACAAGCCAGGAATTAACCGCCGGTTAACCATGCCGGCCGATGGTCTTTTCACAGAACAGGCTGGCTCGCCGCGGCCAGGAACCTCAGGTCGTCGAAATTGATTCGCTTCGAAAATGTCGGCCTCCGCTATGGCATGGGTCCGGAAATCCTCCGCGACATCTCCCTGCATATACCGGAGCGCTCCTTCCAATTCCTGAGCGGGCCTTCGGGCGCCGGCAAGACGACGTTGCTGCGCCTTTTGTTCATGTCGCTGAAGCCGACGCGTGGGCTGATCACCATCTTCGGCAAGGACCGCTCCCGCATCTCACGCACCGAGCTGCCGCACCTGCGCCGGCGCATCGGCGTGGTGTTCCAGGATTTTCGCCTGCTCGACCACATGACCACTTACGAAAACGTCGCTTTGCCATTGCGCGTGCGCGGGCGCGAGGAGGCGAGCTACCGCACCGACGTCACCGAGCTCTTGAAATGGGTGGGGCTCGGCGAGCGCATGCATGTGCTGCCGCCGGTCCTGTCAGGCGGCGAGAAGCAGCGCGCCGCGATCGCGCGCGCCCTGATCGAACAGCCGGAAATCCTGCTCGCCGACGAGCCGACCGGCAATGTCGATCCGCCGCTGGCGCGGCGCCTGCTGCGGCTGTTCATCGAGCTCAATCGCCTCGGCACCGCGGTGGTGATCGCTACCCACGATCTCGGCTTGATGGAACAGGTCGACGCGCGCCGCATGATCCTGGCCGGCGGAAGGCTGGATATCTATGACTGATCTGTCCGCCGAGCATTTCGAAGAGCAGGACGCCGAGGCAGCCGTCGCAAGACCGCGCGCCCAGCGCAAGATGGCGCCGATCGTGCCGGCGCAGAACATTGCCGGCCGCGCCTTGGTGCTGGTCATCGCCATCATGACCTTCCTGTCCTGCCTGACCTTCGGCGCGGTGACGCTGGTGCGCGATACGGCCTCGGTATGGGAAAACCAGATTTCGCGCGAGGCGACCATCCAGATCAAACCGGCCGAAGGCCTCGACATGGAGGCAGCGCTTACCCAGGCTTCGCAGATCGCCAGCGAATTCCCCGGCGTGAAGTCGACCCGGATCATCGACCGCGAAGCGACCGCCAGGCTGCTGGAGCCCTGGCTAGGTTCGGGCCTCAATATCGACGACCTGCCGGTGCCGCGCCTGATCATCGTCACCATCGACGAGAACAGCCCGCCAGACTTCGCCGCCATGCGCGCCGCGATCGCGCCGAAACTGCCGAGCGCATCGCTCGACGACCACCGCACCTGGGTCGACCGGCTGGTAGCCATGGCCCGCACCACGGTGACCATCGGCATCGCCGTTCTGGCCCTGATGCTGTCGGCAACCGTGCTGACGGTGGTCTTTGCCACCCGCGGCGCCATGGCCGGCAACGGCCACATCATCGAGGTGCTACATTTCGTCGGCGCCGAGGCGCAATTCATCGCGCGCGAATTCCGCCGGCATTTCCTGGTCACAGGCATGAAGGGCGCGGCTGCCGGCGGAGCGGCGGCGGTGCTCGTCTTCATCGTTTTCTCCTGGTGGTCGTCGCGCAACATGGCAACACCACAGGCCGATCAGGCAACCGCTTTGTTCGGCAACTTCGCCATCGGCTCGGCGGGTTACCTGGGTGTCGTCCTGATGGTGCTGGTGATTGGCGCGCTGACGGCGGCGACCTCACACGCCACCGTCGTCGCCTATCTCAGCGACATCGACGTTCGCCAACCCGACGCATGAAAGGAGTTCGTCTTGGCGTGGATGGAACGAGCGCGATCACGGATGGAGAATTTGCGTAACGCAAAGTGCGTCTTTTACCTACCAAACGCCGCATTTCGGGATTAACCATATGGCTATGGACGTGCGGGATTCGACCGGGACGGCTGGACAGCTGCCAGTGGTGGTTGCCCGTTGGCGCGGCCATAGCAAGGTTAGCCGTTTAAGGACCGCCCTGCGTCTCTCCGCTCTCTCGCTGCTTATGCTCGCAATGGTGTTCGCTGGCGGCTTCGGCTGGTTTGCCAGCAAGGTCAGTCACCTGACCACGCCCGCCAACCCAGCCAAGGCCGATGCCATCATCGTGTTGACCGGCGGCCAATCGCGGCTCGACGCCGCGATGGAACTGCTCGCGTCCGGTAAGGGCGAGCGGCTCTTGATCAGCGGCGTCCATCCCTCGGCCAGCCGTCGCCAGCTTCAGGCGGCGACCGGCGGCGACAAGAAACTGTTTTCCTGCTGCGTCGACATCGATCGGGCCGCGCTCGACACGATCGGCAATGCCGAGGAGAGCGCCAAATGGGTGGAAAACCATGCCTATGGCACGGTCATCCTGGTCACCAACAACTATCACATGCCACGCAGCCTGCTGGAGATGGGACGGCTGTTGCATGGCGCCAAGCTTGAGCCCTATCCGGTGGTCAATTCCAATCTCGACAATGGCGGCTGGCTGACCAAGCCGCGGGCGTTGCGGGTGCTGTTCACCGAATACACCAAATATCTGCTGGCGCTGGCACGTGGTATTATCCCGGTGAAGCCGACGCCCGAAGGCATCGCGCTGGCCGAAACCGCCGCCGGCGGCTGAGCCCGCGTCATTCCTTGGCGCCAGCCCCTGAAACGCCCTTGAGGCGCGCGATCTCCTGTTCAAGGTTCTGGATGCGCCGGTCGCGCTCGGCAAGCGCCGCCGCCACATCAGCCGCCTCGAAGCGCTGCGGTATATGTTGCGGGCAATTGGCGTCCCACGCCGAGACGGTGAACAGGATGACCTGCTCGGGACGCGCCTTGTAGTCCGGCGGCATCAGCCTCGCTGTCAACTCGGCATCGTCTTCGACAATGCGTGCCGTACCCCAGATCTTGATGCGCTGGCGCATCATGTAGTCGATCAGGAACAGGAAGGCCCTCGGATTGTCGGCCAGATTGCCCTGCGTGATGAACTGCTTATTGCCCAGAAAATCCGCGAAGCCGATCGTCTTCTCCTCGAGCACCTTGAGAAAGCCGGCAGGGCCGCCGCGGTGTTGGATATAGGGCTGGCCATCGCCATTGGCAGTCGACAGGAAGACGCTGGTCTGCATTCTGATGAAAGCGGCAAGGTCCGGTGTGATCGCCGATTGCCAGCCGCCGCGCTCCTCGACGCGGGCATAGGACTGGCGCGAACCCTTGCGCGCCTGGATCGCCTTGACTGTTGGCGTGAAGGCGACATCGCTCGTAAAAGCGTGTGCGTTCATCGAGACCTCCTTGCATGTTTCTAGAGCCCGAGCTCCGACAGCGTCGGGTGGTCGTCCGGCCGCCGGCCGAGCGGCCAGTGATATTTGCGCTCGGCCTCGGCAATCGGCAGGTCGTTGATGCTGGCGATGCGCAGGCGCATCAGCCCGTGCTCATCGAATTCCCAGTTCTCGTTGCCATAACTGCGGAACCATGAACCGTTGTCGTCGTGCCATTCATAGGCGAAGCGCACGGCGATGCGGTTGCCGTGGAAGGCCCACACCTCCTTGATCAGCCGGTAGTCGAGTTCGCGGCTCCATTTGCGGGTCAGGAAGGCCTGGATAGCATCGCGCCCTTGCAGGAATTCGGCGCGGTTGCGCCAGCGGCTGTCCGCCGTATAGGCAAGCGCCACCCGCGCCGGGTCGCGCGAGTTCCAGGCATCCTCCGCCATGTGCGCCTTCTGGGCTGACGTCTCGGCGGTGAAGGGTGGAAGCGGCGGGCGGCTCTCAGACATGGGATTCCTCTGCGGCATGAAGGGTGGGGACCGACGGGCACCGCCACTCCTATCCGGATTCAGGCAGCATCTCGGGCGCAAACAACCGGAAAATCAATGTCGGTCTGGGCAACCTCATTGATATAGTTGGTCCAGACGTTCAGGGCGACATGCTGGACGATCTCGATGATCTCCCCATCGTCATAGCCTGCGAGCCTGACAGCGGCGAGATCCTCCTGGCCGACCTGTCCTCGGCTTTGCGCAACGCTGGCGGCAAAACGCACCGCCGCAGCTGCCTTGGGGTCCGAGGAGCCGCCGTGGCGGTTGGCGATCATCTCGGCATCGTCGAGCCTGGCGAGCGTCTTGCCGAGATAGCTGTGCGCGGACAGACAATAGTTGCAGCCATTGATCTCGGCGATCGCCAGCGCGATGCGCTCGCGCGTCGGCGCCGCAAGCCGGCCCTTGGCCAAAGCTCCCATCATGCCGAGATAACCTTCCAGCGCGGCCGGACTGTTGGCGACCATCCGAAACAGGTTCGGCACGACACCGAGCTGTTTTTCCACGGCCTGCAGCATCGGCTGCGCGGCGGCGGGAGCGGTTGCGATCGACGAAGGCGTGGCAATGCGGGGCATGAAGATTTCCTTGTTGAGATGCCTCGCTTATATGCAGCCTTCCATGTTGCGGATGTAGATGCCATATTTGCAATCAACCCTTCCATTTTCTGGAAGAAATGATGGATCGTCTTGAAGCCATGTCCCTTTTCGTCGCGGCGGCGGAAGGCGGCAGCCTTTCCGCCGCCGCGCGCCGTTCGGACGTTCCGCTAGCAACGGTCAGCCGCAAGGTCTCCGAGCTGGAGCGGCACCTGAAGACACGGCTGTTGAACCGCTCGACGCGGCGGCTCACACTGACCGATGCGGGCCATGCCTATCTCGCGGCCTGCCGCCGCATTTTGGACGAGGTCGGCGATGCCGAACGCACCGCCGGCGGCGAATACAGCGCCCCGACAGGGGAATTGATCATCACCGCGCCGATTGTCTTCGGCCGCCTTCACGTTCTGCCCGTCGTCACCGACTTCCTGGCCGCCTATCCCCTGGTGGATATCCGCCTCACGCTCGGCGACAGGATAAGCCAGTTGGCCGAGGACCATATCGACCTCGCCATCCGCATCGGCAGGCTGCCGGATTCGCGCTTGGTCGCCATCAGGGTCGGCTCGATCGGTCATGTTGTCTGCGCAAGCCCGGCCTATCTGGCCGCGCACGGCATTCCACGGACCCCGGGAGAGCTCGAGACGCACAGCTGCATCACCTTCGAGGGCCTTGGCTCGCTTGCCACCTGGACCTTCAGCGTGGACAAGGCTGATTTTATCGTACCGGTCCGCTCGAGGCTCCGGGTCAACACCGCCGAGGCGGCGATCGATGCGGCGATCGCCGGTGTCGGATTGACGCGGGTGCTTTCCTACCAGATCGTTGCCGCCGCACGATCAGGAACACTGCGCCCCGTGCTCGGGGATTTCGAACCCGAGCCTTGGCCGGTAAACCTGGTGCATGCGGGCCAGGGCCGGCTGCCGGTGAAACTGCGCGCCTTCCTGGACTTTGCCGCCCCACGCCTGAGGGAACGCCTGGCGCAGGCAACCTGGTAGGACGGGCAGCATCGCACCGTTTCCTTTTTCCCCGCGCTTGGTGTAACCAACGCACACTTCCTCACCGGACCTCCCCCATGCTCTATGTCAGATCGCTGGCGTTCAATTTCGTCTTCTACGTCAATCTGATCGTCCAGATGATCCTCTGGACCCCCTACTATTTCCTGTCGCCGCGTCACCGTGCCTGGTTCGTGCCGAAATTCTGGTCGCGCACCTCGATGTGGCTCTATGACAAGATCGCCGGAACGAAGAATGACATCACCGGGCAGGAAAACCTGCCCGAGGGTTCGTTCATCCTGGCGCCCAAGCACCAGTCGTTCTGGGACGCTATCGCCTTCTTCCCTTACCTCCAGGACCCGCTCTACATCCTGAAGCGCGAGCTGACCTGGATCCCGTTTTTCGGCTGGTACATCTTGAAGATGCGCATGATCCCGGTGCATCGCGGCAGCCGCTCCAAGGCCTTGAAGGCGGTGGTCGCCGCGACCAAGGAAGAAATGGCACGCAACCCGCGCCAGTTGATCATCTATCCCGAGGGCACCCGCCGGGCTCCGGGCGACGAGCCGGCCTACAAATACGGTATCGTTGAAATCTATTCGCAGCTTGGCGTTCCGGTGGTGCCGGTCGCCCATGTCGCCGGCCTCTACTGGCCGCGCCGCAAGTTCCTCCGCTATCCCGGAACCATCAAGGCACGCTTCCTGCCGCCCATACCGCCGGGTCTTGGCAAGGAAGAGTTCATGGCGCGGCTGATCGGCGAGACGGAAGCCGCCTGTGACCAGCTTCTTGTCGAGGCATCACGCGCGCCCAACCCGCCGGCCCTGCCGACAACGGCGGCAAAGCGGTTGCGGGAACTCGGCGCGAAGCTTGACGGCTCCGCGGCCTGATCGTCAACCGTACACAGCCAGCACCGTGGTCAACAGCAGCGTCGCGGCAAAGACCAGATTGATGATCCGCGAGGCGACAGGCCTGCGCAGGAAGCGTGCGAACGCCGCGCCGGCAACAAGCCACACGGCGTGGATGACGACGATCATCACCGCCAGAACAGTCAGTTTCGTCCACAGGCCGAGCTCGACATCGCCCTTTCTCGACGAGGTGCCGGCGAACACGGCAGCGATCGCCACATAGGCCTTGGGGTTGGCGACCGCCAGGAGAAATCCAGCCAGCCAGGTTGGGCGCGAAGCCTCGGCGGCACGTGCGGCCAGCGCCGGCGCGGTGGCGATCTTGAAGGCGAGATAGAGAATGTAGGCCGCCGACGCGACAACCAGCAACGGCGCCAGCTTCGGCATCGACCCAAGCACCGCCATAACCCCGGTCGCCACAACCAGCAGCACGGCGATCGTGCCTAGGACGATGCCGCCGGTGTAGCGAAGCGAATCGCGCAGGCCGAAGGCGGCGCCGACGGCGGTAACGCTTATCGTCGCCGGCCCAGGGCTGCCCATGACGACGGTGGCGGCCAGCAACAGCGCAAGCAATTGGCGCCAAGGCTCCGGCTGCGAAAGAAGCGATCCGTCCATCTGGTCCTCCGCCCTGAGCCCGTGCGAAGGACGGTATGGCAAGGCATGAGGATCGTCTTGGACGTTCGTGCGTCCCGTCTTGCCGGCAGCCCTCAGGCGCTGGCTTTGTCGAGCTCGGCCATATCGTCGGCGCTCAACTTCAACGACACCGCCCTGATCAGGCTGTCCATCTGGCTTGGCTTGGTGGCACTGGCGATCGGCGCGGTGACGCCCGGCCGCGCCATGGCCCAGGCAAGCGCCACTTCCGCCTGCTTGGCCGAATGCCTGGCGGATACGGCGTCGAGCGCCGCCAGAATGCGCGTGCCGCGTGGATTGAGATAGCCGCCGACATCCTCCCCGCGCTCGCTCTGGCCAAGATCGGCTTCCGTGCGGTACTTGCCGCTCAAGAAACCTTTGGCCAGGCTGAAATAGGTGATGACGCCGACATCCTCGGCCACGCAGAGGTCGCGCAGCGGGCCATCGAAGGAGGAGCGGTCGTAGAGATTGTATTCCGGCTGCAGCACCTCGTAGCGCGGCAGGCCGCGCAGGCTTGCCACGTCAAGTGCAGCACGCAACTGGCCGGCATCGAGGTTGGAACAGCCGGCATAGCGGATCTTGCCCTTGGCGAGCAGTTTCTCATAGGCGCCGAGCGTTTCCTCATAGGGCGTCGTCGGATCCGGCCAGTGCGACAGATAAAGATCGATGAATTCGGTCTGCAGCCGCTTCAGCGATGCATCGACGGCCTTTTCAATATAGGCGGCGGACAGATCCTTGTGGCCCTGCCCCATATCCGAGCCGACCTTGGTGACCACCACGACCTTGTCGCGATTGCCGCGGTCCTTCATCCATTTGCCGATGATGGTTTCCGATTCACCGCCCTTGTTGCCGGGAACCCAACGCGAATAGGCGTCGGCCGTATCGATGGCATTGAGGCCCGCGCCGACGAAGCGGTCGAGCAGATCGAAGGAGGTCTTCTCGTCAGCGGTCCAGCCGAAGACATTGCCGCCCAGAACCAGCGGCGCGATGGAAAGGTCGGTGCGACCGAGACGGCGTTTCTGCAAGACGGATCTCCGTGATGATTGGGGCCGGGCGATGCCGCCCGCTGGCTGGGTTCGGAGCCTAACCTAGGTCTTGCCGCATCGAGGTCAAAGGCCCTGGCCACCGTTTTCCGCAGAGCCAGCGCTTCACAAAGACGCTATCCCCCGTTTCACCTCCTCCAGCCAGTGGTCGCGGATGCCCAGTGCTTCCAGATGCTTCAGCGTACTCAGCACATAGTCCTCGTTGTTGCCCGATCGGCCGACCGCGCCACGCACCACGGCCGCTGCATCCGCCGCGTCCATCGCCCCGGCATATTGCTCATGCTTGCGGTCGACGATGTAGGCCACGGCCTCGACCGCGCCGCCGCCGTCGAGACGAACCTTGAGCGTCCGCTCGAGATAGACGCTGGTGACAAGCTCGCGCTCACGCAGATAGGCAATGACCTCGTCGCGCAGTTCGCCGGGCACGCGGAAGGCGAGGCCGACGCAGGACCCGCCATGGTCGAGGCCAAGCACCAGTCCCGGCCGCTGGCGCGTGCCGCGGTGCACGAAGGAATAGACGCAAAGCGAGCGGCGGTAGCCATGCAGGCGCGCACGCCGTGTCTCGACATGCGCGAAACCGGGCCGCCAGATCAGCGAACCGTAGCCGAACACCCAAAAATCGCCCATATCACCGCGCCTGATTGCAAAAGAATGGCAACACCGCACCGGAAACCGGTGTTTTTTCCGCCCGTGTCCGTCTACCTATCGTCTCTGTCCACTGGTGTTCCCGGAATCGAGAATCCGTTCACACCATCCATGCGTTAATGAGAGCCAAAGCATGACGTCAAGTGACGAACGCCGACCGGGTAACCGTCGCCGCCTATGGTGGCTTGCCGCGTTCATCCTGGTGCTGTTCGCCATATACAGCGCCGGATGGTTCTATCTGGCCAACAGGGTCAGGTCGGAGGCCGACAAGGCGGTTGCCACGCTCAATAAGAGCGGCATCCAGGCTGGCTGCGCCAACCTCGAGGTCAGTGGCTATCCGCTGAGCTTTGCCGTCTCTTGCGACAATCTCGCCTACGAGGACGATGCCAAGAACATTGCCGCCTCGGCCGGCTCCTTCAATGCCACCGCCCAGATCGCCCAGCCCTTGTCGCCGGTTGCCAATCTGCGCGGTCCGCTCCGAACCTCCGTCCCGGGCATGATGCCGCTCTGGATCGACTGGGACAATCTGCAGGCCAACGTCAAACTGTGGTATCCGCTGCCGCGACGTATAGCGCTGCAGGCCGAGGGCCTGTCGGGCCAGACCGATCCGGCCGACGATACCGATCCAGTCGAGCTGTTCAGTGCCGGCAAGGCATCAGGCCAGTTGCAGCCGAATGGCGCGGATATCGACTATGTCGGCAGCTTTGGCGATCTTGAAATCGATCCCGACACGATCGGCGGGCGCGTGCTGCCGGCGCTCGATGCCAGCGGCGACGTGACACTGAAGAACGGCGTGGCGCTGGTCGGCACGCAGGTGAAAAGCCTGCGCGGCCAGAGGATCGAAATCCGTAATCTCGATCTGTCGTCGGGGACGGCGCGTGTCACCGTTTCCGGACCGCTGTCGGTCGATGCAGAAGGCCTGGTCGATGCCGATCTGATGATCAGGATCAAGGATCCGAAGGCCGTGGCATCTATCCTTGCCGGCGCCGTGCCCGAGCAGAAGAATGCGATCGAGCAAGGTTTTGGCGCCCTGGCTCTACTCGGCAGCGAGCCGTCGATGCCGCTGAAGGTGGTCAAGGGCAAGGCCTCGCTCGGCTTTATCCCGCTGGGCAAGATCAAGCCGGTGCAATAGCACCCATGGCAAGACCCGTGAGGCTCTTGAGTGTTGGAGCGCTGACGCTGGACACCATCCTGCGCGTCGAGTCGCTTCCGACGCATCAGGGAAAATTCATCGCCTCGGACGGCGTCCAGATCGCCTCGGGCATGGCCACGAGCGCGGCCTGCGCCGCACGTCGTCTCGGCGCCGAGATATCGCTATGGGCGAGTGCTGGCGACGATCCTGTCGGCGATCAGCTGATCGCTGGAATCGAGGCCGAGGGCGTCGATTGCAGCCATGTGCGCCGCGTCAGCGGCGCACGCTCGGCGCTGGCCTCGATCCTGGTCGATGCGCATGGCGAGCGTATCATCGTGCCGTTCTACGACACGCGCGCGCAGGCTGATCCCGAAGCCTTGCCGTTTCCCGACATCACGGCGTTCGATGCCGTGCTGGCCGACGTGCGCTGGCCGGGTGCAGCGGCACTTGCCCTGAACGCGGCGCGCGCCGCGGGCAGGCCGGCTATCCTCGATGCCGATACCGCGCCGCTGGCGGTGCTGGAGCAACTGTTGCCGCTGGCCTCGCACATCGTCGCCTCCGAACCGGCAGTGCGTATCATCTGCGGCCACGCGTTGGATCTGGAGACCGCTTGCGAGGATCTCGCCTCCAGCACCGACGCCTTCGTCGCGGTCACCGGCGGCGCGGCGGGTACCTGGTGGTTCGATCGAAGCGCCGGATCATCCCGCCATGTCGAGGCGCCGAGGATCAAGGCGGTCGACACGCTGGCCGCCGGCGATGTCTTTCATGGCGCCTTTGCCGTTGGGCTGGCGGAAGCCATGGCGATCGAGCACGCACTGCGCTTTGCGAGTGCCGCCGCCGCGCTCAAATGCCTGCGCTTCGGCGGCAGGCTGGGCGCGCCGGATCGGGCGGAAACGCTCGCCATGATGGCAGCGACCTGGCCTGAAACAGCTTAGCTCTTTGCCGGATGCTCGACCGCCTGGCGGCCAAAGTCCGGCGCGTCGATATCCTGGCCCGCCTCGATGATCGAGCGGCGCACGGCGCGGGTGCGGGTGAACAGGTCGAAGAGTTTGTCGCCATCGCCCCAGCGGATCGCGCGCTGCAGGAACGCCAGATCTTCCGAGAAGCGCGCCAGCATTTCCAGGATGGCATCCTTGTTGTGCAGGCACACGTCCCGCCACATGGTCGGATCGGAGGCGGCCAGACGCGTGAAATCGCGAAAGCCGGAGGCGGAATATTTGATCACTTCCGTCTTGGTCACCGATTCCAGGTCGTCGGCGGTGCCGACGATGTTGTAGGCGATGATGTGCGGCAGATGCGAGACGATGGCCAGCGTCATGTCGTGATGCTGCGGATCCATCGTGTCGATGTTGGCGCCGCAGCGGCGCCAGAATTCCGACAGCCGTTCCAGCGCCTCCGGATCGGTGCCCGGCACCGGCGTGAAGATGCACCAGCGATTGTCGAACAGGTCGGCAAATCCGGCATCCGGGCCGGATTTTTCGGTACCCGCCAGCGGATGGCCGGGAATGAAATGGACGCCCTCAGGCACATGCGGCTGCATCTGCGCGATGACTGAGGCCTTGGTTGAGCCGACATCGGTGAGGATCGCACCTTTTTTTAGCGCCGGCGCAATCTCCTGCGCCACCGCACCGGATGAGCCCACCGGCACCGAGACGATGACCAGATCGGCATCACGCACAGCTTCCCTGGAATCGGTGGTGTAGGAATCGCCTAGTCCCAGTTCCTCGGCTCGCTTGAGCGTTGCCACACTGCGCGTCGAGATCGCGACATGGCGAGCCAGGCCTTCGCGGCGAATGACGCGGGCCAGCGACGAGCCGATCAGGCCGATGCCGACCAGCGCGATTTTTTCGAACATCGGTGATGCCATGGTGTGTAACTTTTCAGGCGTTCTAGCTTTTCAGGAATGTCTTGAGCGCGGCGACAACGCCGCGATTGGCCTCTTCGGTACCGACGGTCATTCGCAGCGCGTTGGGAAAGCCGTAGCCTGAAACGCGCCGCAGAATATAGCCGCGCGCGCTCAGATAATCATCCGCCGCAGCCGCCGAATGCCTCTGGTCGTCGGGAAAATGAATGAGCAGGAAATTGCCGACGCTGGGCGTCACGCGCAGTCCGAGTCCAGTCATCTCCTCGCTCAGCCAGGCGAGCCAGGTCTCGTTATGCGCCACGCTGCGCTCGACATGGGCGCGGTCGCGGATCGCGGCGATGCCGGCCTCGATCGCGGTCGCATTGACGTTGAAGGGGCCGCGCACGCGGTTGATCGCATCGACAATGTGCATCGGACCATACATCCAGCCGATACGCGCTCCGCCGAGACCGATCTTGGAGAAGGTGCGGGTCATCACCACGTTCTCGGCGCTGCCGGCCAGCTCGATGCCGGCTTCGTAATCGTTGCGGCGGACATATTCGGCATAGGCCGCGTCCAGCACCAGCAGCACGTTTTTCGGCAGTCCGGCATGCAGGCGACGCACCTCCTGGAACGGCACATAGGTGCCGGTCGGATTGTTGGGATTGGCCAGGAACACGATTTTCGTGCGCGGCGTCACAGCCGCCAGCATCGCATCGATGTCGGCGCGCTCGTCGGTCTCCTTGACCACGACCGGGGTGGCGCCGGCCGACTGGATGTAGATCTTGTAGACCATGAAGGCGTGTTCGGTGAACATGGCCTCGTCGCCGGGCGCGAGATAGGTCTGTGCCAACAGGCCAAGGATCTCGTCGGAACCGTTGGAGCAGATGATGTTCTGCGCGTTGAGGCCATGCACCTCGGCGATCGCCTCGCGCAACCGCCTGGCGGTGCCGTCGGGATAGATGTCGAGTTTGCCGGCGACCTCACGCGCGGCCTCGATCGCCTTCGGCGACGGCCCAAGCGGGTTCTCGTTCGACGACAACTTGTAGACCTTGGCGACCCCGGCCGGCGCCGTGCTCTTGCCGGGCACATAGGCGTCTATGTCCATGATGCCCGCGCGGGGGGTTGGACGTGCCTGATCCGGTGTCTGGTTCATGTCTTGCAAAATCCGTCGAAAATGCCTCCATCCGGAAGCCGCTGCGGAAATACAAGCCATGGCCGGCAATGTCGAGAGGCGGCACTAGTGCCAGCCGCCGCCATTGACGGCGAGGCGGGCGGGTTCTAGAAGGGCGGTGACAGTTCCGTGGTGATTTGGCCGGTCGGCTTGCAGCCACGTTAAACAATTCGCTAAAGGGCCGTTTGCGTGACGTAACCGGCTTTGCGAAGGCAATGCCGGTTTTTTATTGTCCGCTACCGGCCCGGACGACCGCATCGGCGCCGCGAAAATCAGCGGAGATTTTCGCAAGAAACGATGCAGCAAGAGAGATTAGGAATGGCCGCTCTGCGCGCAGCAAGGACCAACAACGAGGTCGACAATCCGTCGAGCCTGGTGTTGCGTTTCGGACCCGACAAGCCGCTCAAGCTCGATGCCGGCACGGTGCTGTCGCCGTTCCAGATCGCCTATCAGACCTATGGCGTTCTGAACGATGCCCGTTCCAATGCCATCCTCGTCTGCCATGCACTGACCGGCGACCAGCATGTCGCCAACACCAATCCGGTGACCGGCAAGCCAGGCTGGTGGGAAGTGCTGATCGGCCCCGGCAAGATCATCGACACCAACCGTTTCTTCGTCATCTGTTCCAACGTCATCGGCGGCTGCCTTGGTTCCACCGGGCCGGCTTCGACCAACCCCGCCACGGGAAAGCCCTATGGGCTCGACCTTCCTGTCATCACCATCCGCGACATGGTGCGTGCGCAGCAGATGCTGGTCGACCATTTCGGCATCGAGAAGCTGTTCTGCGTGCTGGGCGGCTCGATGGGCGGCATGCAGGTGCTGCAATGGGCGTCGAGCTATCCCGAGCGGGTGTTCTCGGCACTGCCGATCGCCACCGGCGCGCGCCATTCGTCACAGAACATCGCCTTCCACGAGGTCGGGCGGCAGGCCGTGATGGCCGATCCGGACTGGCATGGCGGCAAATATTTCGAGCACGGCAAGCGCCCGGAAAAGGGGCTGGCGGTGGCGCGCATGGCCGCCCACATCACCTATCTGTCGGAAGCCGCCCTGCACCGCAAATTCGGCCGCAACCTGCAGGACCGCGAAGCGCTGACCTTCGGCTTCGATGCCGATTTCCAGATCGAGAGCTATCTGCGCCACCAGGGCATGACCTTCGTCGACCGCTTCGACGCCAACTCCTACCTCTACATGACACGGTCGATGGATTATTTCGACCTTGCCGCCGACCATGGCGGCCGGCTGGCGGACGCCTTTGCCGGCACCAAGACCCGCTTCTGCCTGGTGTCCTTCACGTCGGATTGGCTGTTCCCGACCGAAGAGAGCCGCTCGATCGTGCACGCGCTCAACGCCGCCGGTGCCTCGGTTTCCTTCGTCGAGATCGAGACCGACCGCGGCCACGACGCCTTCCTGCTCGACGAACCGGAACTGTTTGCCGCCATCAACGGCTTTATCGGTTCGGCCGCGCGCGCCAGGGGGCTCGGTGCATGACCCCGAAACGTTGCAGACTTTTCGGACCACGGTCATGCGTCAGACGGAAAGGCGAAGCCATGACCCAGAAAAATTGCGGACTTTTCGGACCATCGTCATGCGCCACTCAGGAGGCGAAGCCATGAGCGTCAATGGCAGCCAGCGTGTCGACCTTGAGGTCGTCGCCAACCTCATCCCGCCGCAATCGCGCGTGCTTGACGTAGGCTCCGGCGACGGCTCGCTGCTCGAATTGCTGCAGGAAACCAAGCAGGTCGACGGTCGCGGCCTTGAGCTTTCGCAGCGCGGCGTCAACGAATGCGTGGCGCGCGGCCTCTCGGTCATCCAGGGCGATGCCGACAAGGATCTCGAATTCTATCCCGACAAGGGTTTTGACTTCGTCGTCCTGTCGCAGACCCTGCAGGCCACCCGCAACCCGAAGCTGGTGCTCGACGAACTGCTCCGGATCGGCAATCGGGCGATCGTGTCCTTCCCCAATTTCGGCCATTGGCGGGTGCGCCTGTCGCTGTTCGTCAAGGGCCGCATGCCGGTGACCAAGGATCTGCCCTACTCCTGGTACGACACGCCCAACATCCACTTCTGCACCATCCGCGACTTCGTCAATCTGTGCGAGGAGCTTGGCGCGACGGTGGAAAAGGCGACCGCGCTCGACGCCAACGGCCAGAAGATCGGCCTGTCGATGCCCTGGTGGTTCTGGAATTTCTTTGGCCAGCAGGCGGTGTTTTTGTTGAAGCGATAAGGCTGCCGTCGGCCTCCTATGCGAGGACATCCGTGGGCTTGTGCGGATGTTCCACGCCGTCGGCCAACACCACATGGACGCAACCGCGAAGAGCTTCCGCCAATTTCAGCGGTGGCAAAAGTGTTGCGGTTGAAGCGCTAGGCGCCGGAATTCACCATTCCCTTGTCGTCAGAACGACGGCACAATGGGTGACATAACAGGTTGTTTTTTGTAGCGTCGCACTTAATCCCGATGAGGGCCAGCCAGGGGGAAGTCCGATCCATTCAACCATCCTGAAGAGCTATCGGAAAGTGCATTTTCGCGCTGGAAACAGCTGACGTGGAGCATTTGCCCCTCATCACGGTCATCACCCCGACTCACAACCGGCGCCAAACGGTGCTCCGCGCGGTGGAAAGCGTGCTTTCTCAGAGCATGGCGCGGTTTGAGCATATCGTCGTCGACGATGGCTCGACCGACGGGACGGAAGCGGCGCTTGCGCGCATTCGCGACCCTCGGCTGATCTATGTCGGCGCGAAATGGCGCGGCGCCAATGCCGCCAGGAATGCCGGCATCGAGCTGGCGAGGGCGCCCGTGGTGACTTTTCTTGATTCGGACGATCTCTTCCTGCCACACCGGCTCGAACGGACGCTGGCATGGTTCGACGACAATCCGGCGCTCGAAGTCCTGCTCTCCTCGTATGTCTCGGTGAAGGCTGGCCGTGGCACCGCCTGCGTCAACCGCCGTGCTTTCCTCAATCCGGCGATGCTGGAGCGGGCGGTGGTTGCGCAGACGGCCTTCATCGCCGGGTCGGCGATAACGGCGAGGCGGGAAGCCTTGCTGGCCATCGGCGGCTATGACAGCGACATTCCCCGGATGCAGGACCGGGAGCTTCTGCTGCGCTTCGCACAGCGCTTCGGCGCGCAATTATCGGAAGATATCGACTGGACGAAGCACAATTCGCAGAACTCGATTTCGGGCCGCCGGGACGGCTATGTCGAAGCCTATGCGATCCTGATGAGTAAGCACCCGCACATCGCTCGCTCTTACCCCCATGTCCCACCCTTTATGATCACGCGGCAGATCATCGCCGATATTCTCCGGGGGCGGATACCACAGGCATTTGCTGGATACATGGCCAACCGCTCGTCCGACGCGCTTGGTTATTCATTGCCGGAACTGATCGCCGGTTATCTCTACGGCCGCCGCTGGCGGCGCGGCCTCTACGACGAGGTTCGCGGGAAGTTTGGAATTCCACCGGCCTGACCTGGCGGCAGCTCAGCGATCGAGTACGGCGCGTTGCAGGGGCCTGCCTGGCCCACGGCCAGGCCTATCGGTCCAGTTCCGGGAAATAGGGATCCGACAGGAACCGCCTGTCCCGTTCTCCCAGAAGGCAGTCGATCGGCGCGTCCATCTCGGCGGGCACGATTTTGGGCTTGTCCTGAATGCCGCTGACTTCGAGAATCAGCTTGCGCCGGATCGCCGTTGAGAATTCGGCGGCCGCATGGATCGGCAGCACGAAGGAACCAGGTCCGCCGGTCACGCACTGCGCATAATACTGATCGAGATGGCTGAAGGTCGGTGATGGCTTGATCAGGATCGGCAGGCCGTTGATGACGATGCCCTTGGCAATGGCCGCATCGCGCGTCACAGTGACCGGCGGCCCGATATTGTTGGGGCCGTCGCCAGATATGTCGATGACGCTGCGTTCGCTCGCGAAATTGGTGCCGTCGAAAAGCTCGGCGCCGAAAGCAAGCGCGCTTGAAATCGAGGTGCCGCGGAAACTCCGGAAAGGGCGGGCCGCAAGCTTGTCGGCAAAATCGTTGGCGCTCTGCGCACTGTCGATGATCTGCCAGCCGATGACCGCGTCATCGCGCACCGTGCCGGCCCACTCGAAATAGGCGAGCGCAATGCGCCCAGTATGGCCGGAACGGACCGCCTGGATGAAATCGGCGTGCCGCAGCGCCTCGACATAGCCGGCGCGTTGAAGGGCGAACTCGGTCTCGTCCATCGACAGCGAGATATCGACCGCCAGCACCAGTTCGACGTCGACAGCCAGCGTATTTGGCGCCGAAGGAACCGGGGCGGCCTCGGCGCAAGCCAGGCAGGCAAGCAGGCTCATTATCTCAAGCATGGCCAGCACGAGCGATGTTTCGATCGCGACATTCGCTCGCGATCACGGCGAAATAAAGCTTGTGGCAGGCGTGGCCGCCCGGTCCGAATGCCGGCCGTTCTATGTCTTGCGCCGAGCGGCGACTGGCGGCGGTTCGATGGCGCCCGCCCTGACACGGGCGGGTTTCAGCGGGGGCACGCCGGTATCCTTCACGATCGTCAGGGAACGCGGGAAGAACTGATTGTTGTGCAGGCCGCGCCCGATATTGATGATCGCGGCACCTTTCAGATGCTTATCCATGAGCGACAGCACACGCCTCAGCGACGGGCCGTCGAACGCATCCATCGCTTCATCGATGATCACCCATTTCGGCTTCCGCAAGGCAAGCCTGGCGAAGGCGAGCGATCGCTGTTCGTCATCGCCCAACTCACGCTCCCAGCGGGCCGACCGGTCGAGCGAGGATGACAGCCGATCGAGGCCGACTTCGGCAAGCACCGCCGAAATATCGGCATCGCTTGCCGGAGCGACACCATAGGGATGGTCGAGCACCTCGCGCAGCGTACCGGCGGGGAAGTAAGGGACACGAGGCACGAAGATGGGGGCTTCTCCCGCCGGCATGCCGATCTTTCCGCCCCCCCATGGCCACAGGCCGGCAATGGCGCGGAAGAACAGCGTCTTGCCGGCGCCGGGCTCGCCGGTGATCATCACGCGCTCGCCGACATGGATTTCGACATGCTGGTCGGAGAGCTTCGTACAACCCTCCGGCGAGGCCACCTGGAGTTTCTCGAACGTCAGGCTGCCATTGGCGTTTTCATCGAAGGAGATACGCTTCTCCTTGTCGTGCAGCACATCGGTTTCATCGAGCGCGATGCGGAAGTCGGCGACACGCATCAGCGTGGCACGCCAGTCGGCGATGCTGCCGATGTTGTTGATGAACCAGCGCAACGATGAATGCACCTGGTTGAAGGCGCCGACCGCCATCATCAGCCCGCCAAAGCTGATATCGCCCGAGAAATAGACCGGCGAGGCAACCAGGATCGGGGCCACGACGGTGATCCAGCCATAGGTGTCGGTTACCCAGGACAGGTTGATCTGGGCGGTGTAGATGCGCCGCATGGCACCCAGCACCGTGCCAAGGTCGAGTTCGAGCCGTCGCCTGGCGTCATCCTCGCCCCGGTACAGCGCGATGGCATCGACGTTCTCGTTGACGCGCACCATCGAGGAGCGCAGCTCCGCTTCGCGCGTATAGCGGTCGCTGTTGAGACGGATGAGCGGCCGGCCGACCAGCCAGCTCAGCCAGGAGGCGGTGCCGGCATAGAGGAACGCCGCCCAGACCATGTAGCCCGGTATCGCCAGCGACAAGCCACCAATGTGGAACACAAAGCCCGAGGACAGCTCCCACAGCACGCCGACGAAAGACACGAGCAGGATGAACGACTGCAGCAGGCCGACACCAAGATCGGTCGACAGGTCCGACAGATGCGCGGCATCCTGCTGCATGCGCTGATCGGGATTGACGCCGATGGCGCCGGCATTGGCCAGCCGGAAAGCACGCGCCGGCCGCATCCACTGGTCGATCAAATCCAGCGTCAGCACCTCGCGCAGCTTCAGCCGGATCATCTGGTTGAGCCATGTCTGGCCGATGTTGAGCACCAGCAGCCCGCCGGCGATCATGGCAAAGACGAGAAGCTGATGCAGGAAGGCGGCCATGTCGCGGCGCGCGAGCGCATCGTAAAAGGGTTGGTTCCAGCGATTGAGCAGAACCTGGCCGATCGACGTCGCGACGATGACGGCCATGATGCCGGCCGACGTCCACAGCAACCATTTGCGAACCGGCGATCCGATGAGCGCCCGTTTGATCGTCGCCACCTGATCGCGCAGGCTGCTGGCCACGGCGACCGGTTGAACGGTGGCCTGATTGTCCAGTTGATCAGCCATGGCCGAGATCCTTGCATTCAGTAGCGAAGCTGAAACCGGATGAAGAGAGCCGACGGCGGCAGCCCTCAGCACTCCGCGAGCCCAGCACGACAGATAGGTCGGAAAGATGCCGCGCGATGCAAGTTTCCATCGCGATCACGAAGGTGTCACTTGCCGAGCCGACGATGCTGCACCCCTTCCCTCGGCCCGGCGGCCGAGCCGCGTCGCGCCATGCGGCGACAGCACCGGCATGAAGACGCGGCGAGATGCGCGCTGGGCCACCGGAACGCCTTGATAAAGCCGCTTCTGCGCTTCCACCACGATGACGCCGGAGAAGATCGGCCACAGCCGCCGGCCGGCACGCTCCAGCACATTGTGGAAGCGCATCATGAAGTGCCGCCGCGATGGCGGGAAGAACAGGGCATCGGACCAGGCGGCCGGCGTGAAATTCGCCTCGCGCAGCAGTTCGGTGAGCTGCCCGCGTGAGAACGGCCGCCCGTTGCCGAACGGCGTATGCTCGAAGCGCGCCCAGACACCGCGCCGGTTGGGTACCACGATGACGACGCGCCCCGCCGGCGACAGGACCCGCCAGATCTCGTTCAGCGTTTCGCGCGGGTTCTCGACATGTTCGAGCGAATGGACGAGCAGCATGCGGTCGATGCAGGAATCGACCAGCGGCAGCTCCTCGTCGAAGACCAGTGCCGTTGCCGTCGGCCCGGTCGCCGGCCAGACCACGGCGCCCTGTGTCGCCGGCATGAAGGCGAAGACCCGCTCGGCATCGGAGCCGAAGCGCTCCAGCCAGGGCAAGGTATAGCCGAGGCCGACCAGCCGCTCATTGGGCACCGCGGCCCATATCGACGACAGCGCCATGGTGATCGAGCGCTCGGCGAACCGACCGAGCGTTGTCGAATAGAAGGAGCGAAGGTCGACGATGTCGGAATGCATGTCAGGGATGTAGCCGTGATATCAGCCGGATTCAACAAAAGGCCCAAGTGGTCGGCGCGGCGGACGTCATTTTGACATCCCGGGATGACTATTCGCTTTGTCACCCGGGATGACATTCACGAAGCGGCGCCCTATGTCTGCGGCGGTACTGCATCGGCCCGAAATCGGTTTCGATTTCGGAAAGCACGATGCAGCAGCAAAAAAATGTTAGAGCGTCCTTGTGCGTCCAGCTGGACGCACGGCGCTCTAATGGAGAGACGCGATGCCGGTCGAAATCGAACAGTTCATGTGCCGCACCGACAATTTCGGCGTCTTAGTGCATGATCCCAATAGCGGCCAGACCGCGATCATCGACGCGCCCGAGGAAGCGCCGATCCTGGCCGCCATCAAGCGCACCGGCTGGACGCCGACTGTCATCCTGACCACGCATCATCATATGGATCACGTCGAGGCCAACCTGGCGCTGAAGGAGCGCTTCAAGCTGCGCATCGTCGGCCCGGAGGTGGAGAAGGCGAAAATCCCTGGCATCGACGAAACGGTCGAAGAAGGCTCCGTCCTTCATCTCGGCGATGAGCGCATCGAGGTGATCGCCACGCCCGGGCATACCGCCGGCCATGTCTCCTACCATCTGCCGGCATCGAAAGTCGCGTTCACCGCGGATACGCTGTTCGCGCTGGGTTGCGGGCGGCTGTTCGAATGCAAGCCGCCGGTCATGTACGAATCGCTGAAGAAGCTCGCAGCCCTTCCGGCCGAGACGACAATCTATTGCGGCCACGAATACACGCTCGCCAATGCCCGTTTCGCGCTGAGCGTCGACCCCACCAATTCGGCATTGAAGGAACGCGCCGCGCGGATCGAGGCGCTGCGGGTCGACAACAAGCCGACACTGCCGACGACGATCGGCGAGGAACTGTCGACCAATCCCTTCCTGCGCTGGCACGATCCGGCAATCCGCAAGCATCTGGGCATGGAAAGGGCCGGGGATGCCGAGGTCTTCGCCGAGATCCGCAAGCGCAAGGACAATTTCTGAGCGCCATGCGAGCTTCCTGCCAATGACCAGTTCCGCGCAAATCATAGCAACGCTCGCACTGAAGCCGCATCCGGAAGGCGGCTGGTATGCGGAAACCTTTCGCGACGAAGCCGGCGGTGCGCGCGGCCATTCGACCGCAATCTATTTCCTGCTGGAACGGCACCAGCTTTCAGCCTGGCATCGGGTCAAGGATGCCGCAGAGGTCTGGCATTTCCATGCCGGCGCCCCGTTGGCATTGTCGATGTGGGAAGAAGGCGGCGCCGTTATCGAGCAGGTTCTCGGCATCGACCTCGCGGCGGGCGAACGGCCGCAAATCGTCGTGCCGGCAGGCTGGTGGCAATCGGCGCGCAGCCTGGGCGAGTGGACGCTGGTCGGCTGTACCGTCGCGCCGGGTTTCGATTTCGCCGCCTTCGAACTGGCCGAGCCGGGCTGGCAGCCCTAACCCAGCAGGAAACCCAGGGTAATGGCGAGCTGGGCGGCGTAGTACAGCACCCAGACGGCGAGGCGCATCCAGGCGCGATGCGGCGAGATGGCGGGTACCAGGAATTTCTCCGTGGCAAGCAGCCCGTCCGATGCCATGAACAGCACGGCGCCGCCGATCACCCAGATACTGTTTGTCGTCAGCGCCGACATGCCCATCGCCAGGATCGCAAGGACATAGACGGCGATCGGGATACGCAGGCCGGGGCCGACACGGCGCCAGAGCGCTGCCAGCATCACGATCGCGAACACCGCCATGGCCAGTGCAATCGCGCCTCGCCAGGATTCGGCGGAAAGCAGCTCCAATCCGCCACCGCTACGCAGGAACAGCGCGACATAGACGATGTGGGCGACGAGAAAGCTCGCCAGCCCGCCGAGAAATGCCCTTTCCCCGTCGCGCGACAGGAAGGCGTCGCCGATCGCGCTCAGCGCAAGGGCGGCAACCAGCAGCAGCGGGCCGCCCTGCATTGCGGCGAGTGCGGCGAGCATGGCCACAGAGAGCGTCTTTCCCGCCGAGCGGGCCAGCGTCGGCGGCATGCCTGATGTGAAGGCATAGATCACCGCCGCCACCATCGAAAAGATCAGCGTTGCATTGGCGTTGGCGTCGATGCCGCCGGCAAACGGCATCGTCACGCCCTGGCTCCGTCTTCGGATGCCCGGGCTCCACCTTCGGATACCCTGGCTCCGTCTTCGGATGCCCCGGCTCCGCTCTCGATAGCAATGGACATGCGCAGAAACAGCGACTTTGCCGCCAGCGCCGCGCCGCCGGTGATGAGCACGCAGGCGGCCAGAATGCGCAACGAAGGCTCGGCGACGCCAGCCGCGATCAGCACCAGCGTCGACAAAAGCGGCGCCGCGTAGCTTACCGCACCCAACACCTGGATGTTGCCGCGCTTGACGCCGATGTCCCAGGCATAGAAGGCCGCGCCCACCGGCATCAGGCCAAGGCCGAGCACGGCCAGCCACTGGCCGGCGCCGACCGGCAGCACTGTTTCCTCGAGCGCCAGGTGGCAGGCGAGCGACAGCACGGCGGTTGCCGCGCAGAACCAGGTGACGATGCTGGTCGGCACCGACGGGAAACGTCGCGACAGCAGTGAATAGGACGACCATAGCAAGGCGCAGACGGCGGCCATGGCATAGCCGAAGGTATAGCGAGCATCGAAGGCCAGGCCGCCACCCTTGGTGACGATCAGCACGGTGCCGGCAAGGCCGAGCAGCGCGCCGACGACATGGTGCCACGCCAGTTTTTCGCCCGGCATCAGCGCCGAGCCGAGCACGATCAGCAGTGGCCAGAGATAAGCAATCAGGCTCGCCTCCACCGCCGGCGCGTTGCGCAGCGCGGTGAAGTAGAAGAAGTGGTAGCCGAACAGGCCGGCAATGCCGATCACCCACACCTGGGGTGGGATTTTCTGGCCCCTGTCGGCAGCCGGCATGAACAGCCGTGCGACTAGCCCGACACCGGTGCCGATCGAGAAGGTGATCGCCGACAACAGGAATGGCGGCACCTTGCCGGATGCGTCCGTCAGCAACGCCAGCAACGCCCACATGGCGACCGCCGAAAAGCCGATCAGTGTTGCGCGCCCCATTTTGTCTCCAGTGGCGCGCCCCATTCTGTCCCCGGTGGCCTGCCTTATTGTACCGCTTCGAAACGTCCGGCGCTGATGGTCAAGGTGCCGATCTGCGTTCCGACCGTAGCGTGGATCGGCGCATATACGCCGGTTTGGCCAAGCGGTGCAAACGTCACCATCATGCGGCTCTTGCTCTTGAGATAATTGAGCGCCTTGCGGCCCTTGCGGTAGCCTGCCACCGGCTCGAAACCCATCTGGCAGGTGACTGTGTCGCCCTTGTAGCCCGGCACCGAGATCGTTCCTTTCGAGGCGTAGGTCAGCGTCAGGTCGGCGCGCATCTCACCATCATAGAACTTGACCTTGCGGCCGCAGACCTGGTCGGGGCTGTCGGCATGGATGACGGTGGCGGCCATCGGATCGAGTACCGATGCCAGATCGCCGGCACCGAGCGGTACCCAGGCCTTGGGGTCGCGCTTGCCCGGCGCGGGGATGACCTGCGTCGACGCCACGTTGCCATTGGCAAAGCGAATGTCGATCGAGGATGCCTTCTTGCCGGAAGTGTAATCGGCACGGAATGCCTGCGGCACCATTTTCTGCCCGGAGATCGTACCCTTGGACGAGATTGTGCCACGCGTGTCGTCGAACAGCTTGGCCAGACCCGCTGCGGAGACGGTGCCATTGATCGCATAAACGCCACTCTGATAGCTGCTGGAGAAAGTCGATCTCGCGATCGAGAGCCCCAGGAACGACACCGTGTATTCGCCCTTGAAGGATTGCGGGGACGCAGCCGACGCGGCGGACGGCAAGGCGATGGCAAGCGCGGTGACGAGCGCGTGAGACAAACGAGGCATGGCGGATCGGATCCTTGATTTTGGGCCGGAGGCGGGCGACTCCGGTCTGGCATGTCCCTATGAGACCGCTTATAGGGGGAAATCCGGCCTTAATATGAAATGCCGGGCGGTTCCGTGGCGAAGCCGGAGCTTGACGCCCCGGTGAAATGCAACTATGGAACGCCAACTTTTTCCATAAGGCCGCCTGACCAGAACCGCGCGCCACCCGGCGTGGGCACAAAGGTTTGGCAGGTCACGAAAGAACTGAAGGTTAGAACCCATGTCCCGCACCTGCGAACTCACTGCCAAAGCAGTCCAGACCGGCAACAATGTGAGCCACGCCAACAACAAGACCAAGCGTCGCTTCCTGCCGAACCTCGTCAATGTGACGCTGATTTCGGAAGCGCTGAACCAGAACGTGCGCCTGCGCATCTCAGCCAACGCGCTGCGTTCGGTCGAACATCGTGGCGGTCTCGACGCTTTCCTGGCCAAGGCCGACGTCAAGGAACTGTCGCAGCGCGCGCGCCTGCTGAAGAAGCAGATCGCCAAGAAGCTCGCCGAGCAGGTCGCTGCGTAACATCAGATAAGGCGGGGGACGACCGCCCCGGCCAACCTCTTGTTGGCCTCTGGCCAATCTTTTGTTGGCCACTGAGCATCGGATAGATCCGCAAGGCTCGACAATCCGATGCCCAACTGCGAAGCGGGCACCGCCCGATCGGCATGATGCTCCGCTGGTTCCATTACCCAGGATAAAAAAATGTCTTCTTTTTCGCGATACCTGCCTTTCGTGGCCGCCATGGCGCTTGTCGTCGTGGCATCGAACATCCTCGTGCAGTTTCCCATGCAGGGCCAGATTGGCGGCCTGTCGCTCGCCGACGTTTTGACCTGGGGCGCGTTCACCTACCCCTTCTCCTTCCTGGTCACCGACCTTGCCAACCGGCGCTACGGACCTGCCGTGGCGCGCCGCATCGTCTTTGTCGGCTTCATGACGGCGGTAGTGTGCTCGATCCTGATCCCACCCTTCCTGTTTCGCCACGGCTTCATCGAATTCGAGACGTCGGCCGACCGGCTGGTGCGTATCGCGGCCGCTTCGGGCGCTGCCTTCCTGACCGCGCAATTGCTCGACGTCTCCGTGTTCAACCGGCTGCGCCGGCAGAGCTGGTGGCGGGCGCCGATCGTCGGCACGCTGGTCGGATCGGTGTTCGACACCGTCGTGTTCTTCGGCGTGGCCTTTTCGGCCGCCTTTGCCTTCGCCGGCCCAAGCGACAGCTTCGCGCTGGAGAGCGCCCCGTTGATGGGCGTGTTTCATGTCGAGGCCATACGTTGGGTGTCCTGGGCGCTCGGCGACCTCAGCGTGAAACTGATCATCGCTGTCGTGGCACTGATCCCTTACCGGCTGCTCGCCGCCCGCTGGAGCCAGCCGGCCGTTGCCGCGGCCTAAGCCGTGATTCCCTGGATCCAGCTGGACTCCGCGAAAACGCCTGATGGCCAACAGGAACTGCGGCTGAAACGGCGCGGTTCCGAATTCTCGATCATGCTCGGCACCAACGAGTTGATGAACAGCCGCCTCAGCGGATCCGAGGAGGCGCTGGCGAAACTATCCTGCCAGAGGATCGCGGGCCATCGGCAGCCGAGGGTGCTGATCGGCGGACTTGGCATGGGTTTTACGCTGCGCGCTGCTCTCGCCGAACTGGGCAGAAATGCCGAAATCGTTGTCGCGGAACTGGTGCCGGCCGTCGTCGCCTGGGCGCGCGGCCCGATGGCCGAGATTTTCGCCGGCTCGCTCGGCGATTCCCGCGTCACCATCCGCGAGGCCGATGTCGGCAAGTTGATACGGTCCGAGCCCGCAGCCTGGGACGCAATCCTGCTCGACCTCGACAATGGCCCCGAAGGCATCGTCCACAAGGGCAATGACGCTCTCTACAGCCTGGCAGGGCTCGGCGACGCGCGTAGCGCCCTCAAGCCGGGCGGCGTGCTGGCGGTGTGGTCGCAAGGCCCGGATGCCGGCTTCACGCGGCGGCTGAAACAGGCCGGCTTCGCCTTTGAGGAGGTCAACACGCGCGCCAACGGCAAGCGCGGCGCGCGCCATGTCATCTGGATCGCCACCAACGGCTCACGGTCCTGACCGAGGCCGCCAGCGGCGTCCGCGCTTACTTTGACTTCTGAAGTTCCGCGCCAAGGGCCTCCAGCAGGCCACGGGTCCCCTCTTCCCGCCCCTGGGCGGAATCGACACCATCAAAAAAGACGCCCTGCTCGGTATAGGTCAGCCTTGTGCCGTCGCTCAACGGCGTCAGCCCCACGGTGGTGAGGGATGCCGACATGGGCTGCGATCCGACCGCCATTCTGTAGGAAAACACGATGCGCTGGTCGGCGACGATGTCCTGGAATTGCGCGTCGAGCCTGACCTCCGGACCGCCGCCATAGCTGAACCTCGACACCTCGCCGCCGCCGACACGAAAGTCGAAGCTGAACTCGGCAACGGCAAAACCATCGCCTTCGATGCGCCAGCGCCGCACCGTCGCCTTGTCGGCGAAGGCATGGAAGACCCGCGACGGCGATTGCGGATAGGTGCGCTCGATGGTGAAGGTGGAATGGATGACGGAATGCTCGTCCTTGACGGGGGCTATCTGGTTCATTGCTGTTTGTCCTTTTCCTGATCCTGACTTTTCTCGGAGGATTGGCCTTTTGGGGATGGCTCTGGCTCGGCCAGAATCTGGCCAAGACGGTCGAGATGGCGTTCCGCCGGTATGCGGCGTTCGGCAATCCAGTCGGCGAGCGGGGCGAGCCCGCCCGGTTCGATCCGGCAGGTGCGCACCCGCCCAATCTTTTCACTGCGGATCAGCCCGCAGGCCTCCAGCGCCTGGAGATGCTGCAGCACGGCGGCGAAGGTCATGCCGAACGGCTCCGCCAGCTGGCTGACGGTGGCCGGTCCGCTGCTCAACCGTTCCAGGATCTGCCGGCGGGTGGGTTCGACGAGAGCGCGAAGGATGCTGTCGATCTCGGAATGGTTAAGCATGGACTTGAGTATTGCGCCGATCGCACGAATAGTCAAGTCTGTGCTAAAGTGTTTTGATCAGCGTAGATCGAGTGACGGACAGTCGACCCTACTTCAAGCAGGCAGAGTGCCAGTCAATCCTGGTGCAGGATGAATTCCAGGTAGAGATTGCGCTGCAGGATCGAGTGGTTATCGTCGGAGATCAGCGACACCATCAGCGCGCCGTCATCGCGGGTCCAGACGTCGAGACCTTCCATATTGTCGATCTGGTAGCCCATGTCGGCCTGCAGCAGCACCGGCCCATCGGCGACGGCGCCCTTCTCGACGCTCTCTCCATAAATGCGCCGCAGCCGCATCTTGAGGCCGCCCGCCATGGTGAAACTGCGCTCCAGCAGCAAAAGATCGCCATCCGGCAGGAAGGCGCCATCGGTGATGTCGAAATCGTCGTTGCGCTTGACGGTGAAGACGCCCTTGTGCGGGCCTTCGATGATGGCGGCGTAGATATTGCCGGCCTTGTCGAGGCTCTTCTCCGAGACCACGACCAGGCCGCCCTGATGCTGGCCGTTGGCATTGGCATGGGTGACGGTCTCGAAGCCGCGATTCTGCCGCAGCTCCCGCGCCGGCACCAGGAAATCCAACTGCCGGAACGACCCCTTCATATTGTCTTGGTCAATCTTGAACTGGGCGACGCGATGGTTGCGCTCGAAACCAACGGTGGCGATGCCGTCCTTGACCGCAAGGCCCTCGGCGTCGACTTCCCATTTTTCGTCGATCGGCTGGCCGTTCTGGTCGACCATCTGCTGCATGCGAAAATTCTGGATGCCAACGGGCCGCCTGTCAGCGTCGCGGGCCACCGAGCCGAAGAACCAGTAACCGGTGTCGGCCACGCCGATGAAATCACTGCCGGCTTTCAGAAACCGGAAGGCCGACAGCGCCCCGAAATCACGTGATGGCGAGGTCGTTTCCAGCCCGCCGACGAATTCGAGCTGGCCAAACTGCTTGTCGGTACGGCCAATATGGAATTCGGTGATCGGGCGGGCCGAGACCGCGACAGGCTCAACCGGAGCCGGGTCGGCCGAACCGGCTGGCGCCGAAGCCATGCCGGCAAGCAAGGCGAAGGCGGCGAAAAGCGTGTGCCGAAACCCGCCTCGGAAAAAGATCATCCGGCGCGCCGCATGCCGCCGCGACGCGTATCCTTCGCGCTTTCCTCGGCAAACAGCGAAGCCAGTTGCTCGGTCATGGCGCCGGCCAGTTCCTCGGCATCGACGATGGTGACGGCGCGCCGGTAATAGCGCGTGACGTCATGGCCGATGCCGATGGCCAGCAACTCCACCGGCGAACGCGTCTCGATCAGTTCGATGACGGCGCGCAGATGGCGTTCGAGATAATTGCCGGGATTGACCGACAGCGTCGAATCGTCGACGGGCGCGCCGTCCGAGATCATCATCAGGATCTTGCGCTGTTCGGGCCGGGCAATCAGCCGGTTGTGCGCCCACAAGAGCGCCTCGCCGTCGATGTTTTCCTTGAGCAGGCCTTCGCGCATCATCAGGCCGAGATTGCGCCGCGCCCGCCGCCACGGGTGGTCGGCCGACTTGTAGATGATATGGCGCAGGTCGTTGAGCCGACCGGGGTTCGGCGGCTTGCCGTCCTTCAGCCATTTCTCGCGCGCCTGCCCACCCTTCCAGGCCCGCGTGGTGAAGCCGAGGATCTCGACCGACACGCCGCAGCGCTCCAGCGTGCGCGCCAGAATGTCGGCGCAGGTGGCGGCGACCGTGATCGGCCGGCCGCGCATCGAACCGGAATTGTCGAGCACCAGCGTCACCACCGTGTCACGGAATTTGGTATCGCGTTCCTGCTTGAACGACAGCGGCTGCATCGGATCGATAACCACGCGCACCAGCCGCGCCGGATCGAGATAGCCCTCTTCCAGGTCGAAATCCCAGGACCGGTTCTGCTGCGCCATCAGGCGGCGCTGCAGCCGGTTGGCGAGCCGTCCGACGACGCCCGACAGGTTGGCGAGCTGCTTGTCGAGGAAGGCGCGCAGCCGGTCGAGCTCTTCCTCTTCGCAGAGCTCCTCGGCGCCGACCGTCTCGTCGAATGCTGACGTGTAGACCTTGTAGTCGATTTCCTTCGGCAGATTGGTGAAGGGATTGTCGTTGCGGCGCGCCTCGCCGGGGGTTTCGGCGTCGGCATCGTCGTCATCCGACAGATCGTCGGCCGTCGCGTCGGAGGCTTCGGTCTCGGCCGACTGCTCGTCGTCCGCCGATGCCTCGGCGTCCTCGGATTGCGACTGCTCGGAGCCGGAATCGTCTTCGCCGCCCTCCTCGCTCTGTTCCTCGCCTTGCGGCTGGTTGTCGTCATTGTCCTCGGAGTCTTCGGTCTCCTGGTCGTCGCCGAGTTCCTCGGCCATTTCCATGGAGGCGAGCATCTCGCGCACGACGCGGGCGAAGGCCTGCTGGTCCTCGAGTTTCTCCGACAGGCCGTCGAGGTCCGCCTTTGCCTTCTCCTCGACCCACGGGCGCCAGAGTTCGACCAGCCGCTCGCCGCTCTTCGGCACCGGCCGGCCGGTCAGCTTTTCGCGCACCATCAGCGCCAGCGCCTCCTCGATGGGCGCGTCGGCCTTGTCCTTGACGTCGACGAGGTTGGCCTTGGCGTACTTGTCCTCCAGCATCGAGCCGATATTGTCGGCGACGCCTTGCATGGCGCGGCTGCCGATCGCCTCGACGCGGGCCTGTTCGACCGCGTCGTAGATGGCGCGGGCTGCCTTGCCTTCGGGCGCCAGCTTGCTGTGGATGCGCACGTCGTGGCAGGCGCGCTTCAGCGCCATGGAATCGCCGAGCCCGCGGGTGATCGCGATGTCGGTCTTCGATGCCTTCTTGGGCAGTTCAGGCAGCCGCGCGCGGCTACCGGCCAGCGCCGGCCTGTCCTTGGCGAAGCCGACTTCCATCTCCTTATCGCCGGCGATGGCGCGCATGCAGACGGTGACGGCGCGCTTGAAGCTATCGGCTTCAGACCCCGTCTTCGACTTGTTGCGCGTATTGTCGCCCGGACCCGCCATCGACGCTCTGCTTAGCCCAGCACCACGTTGGCTGCGCTCTCGGGCAGATCCTGGCCGAAGGCGCGCTGGTAGAACTCGGCAACCACCGAGCGTTCCAGCTCGTCGCACTTGTTGAGGAAGGTCAGCCGGAACGCCATGCCGACATCGCCGAAGATCTCGGCATTCTCGGCCCAGGTGATGACGGTACGCGGGCTCATCACCGTCGACAGGTCGCCATTGATAAAGGCCGAGCGCGTCATGTCGGCGACGCGCACCATCTTGTTGACGATGTCCTTGCCCTTGGTGTCGCGATAGTGCTTGGCCTTGGCCAGCACGATGTTCACTTCATTGTCATGCGGCAGATAGTTCAGCGTGGTGACGATCGACCAGCGGTCCATCTGCGCCTGGTTGATCTGCTGGGTGCCGTGATAGAGGCCGGTGGTGTCGCCCAGACCGACCGTGTTGGCGGTCGAGAACAGCCGGAACGCCGGATGCGGGCGGATAACCCGGCTCTGGTCGAGCAGCGTCAGGCGGCCGGACGATTCCAGCACGCGCTGGATGACGAACATCACGTCGGGACGGCCGGCATCGTATTCGTCGAAGCACAGCGCCACATTGTGCTGATAGGCCCAGGGCAGGATGCCGTCGCGGAATTCGGTGATCTGCAAGCCGTCCTTGACCACGATCGCGTCCTTGCCGACGAGGTCGATACGGCTGACATGGCTGTCGAGGTTGACGCGCACGCAAGGCCAGCTGAGGCGGGCGGCAACCTGTTCGATATGGGTCGACTTGCCGGTGCCGTGATAGCCCGACACCATGACGCGGCGGTTGTAGGCAAAGCCGGCGAGGATCGCCAAGGTCGTCGCCTTGTCGAACAGATAGTCGGGATCAATGTCGGGCACATGCTCTGATGTCACCGAATAGGCCGGCACCACCATCTTGGACTCGAAGCCGAATTTCTCCTTCACCGACACCGTCGTGTCGGGCAGGTTGGCGATATCGCGATCGACCTTGTTCATATCTCTCAACGTCTCCACAAGCGAAACGTCGCGTTTCGCCGGCAATCGATTTTGTTCGGGGGCGGTCTTAAAGCCTTTTCCAACCTTATGAAAGTTGGAAAACGACACGAACCGTAGGGTCGCTCAGCACAGGCCCGCCTGTTTGAGCACGCGATAGGCCTGAAGCACATCGCGGAACCGGTCTTCCGAACCTCTGTCGCCGCCATTCGCATCCGGATGGTGACGCTTCACCAGTTCCTTATAGCGCGCCTTGATGTCCTTGCCAGTCGCCTTTGTATCAAGGCCAAGCGTTTCCAGCGCCTTGGCCTCAAGCGGCTTGGCCTTGCGCTCCCGCGCCTCGCGCGGATCCTTCGGCCCCTTGAACAGGTCGAACGGGTCGCGCATGCGGTTGTAGTAGCCGGCGCGGCCGGAGCGCATCTGCGCCATATCGGGCGAGGAGCGTGTCGAGGCGCCGTTGACGCCCATCTTCCAGGTCGGCCGGTGGCCGGTCATGGCTTCCTTCTGGAAGCGCGCGACCTCGGTGTCCGGCACGCCGGAGAAGTAGTTGAAGCCCTTGTTGTACTCGCGCACGTGGTCGAAGCAGAACCGGAAATACTCGCCCTCCTTCATGCGCCCGACCGGCGCGCGATGCGTGCCCGCCTCCTTGCAGCCATCCCACTGGCAGATCGGCGCGTGCGACTTCACCTCCGCGTCCTTGTCGGGGCGAACGCGAATCTTCTCGAAATATTTGGGATACGGCTTCATCTCACCCATTTATGGGGCGTTCGCAGATGCGAAACAAGAATTGACATTTTCGCGATCATCGCCCTAACCGCTGAATCGCGGCTTAAAGCAGGCGAATGACTGATTTTGTTGCGCGCCAGCGGCCTGGTGAGACCGATTTCCGGTTTTCACGGCAGCGCCAACCATATGTGGTGAAGGGAGAAAACGATGTCCATACAGGCGACCATGGAAGACAAGCTCAACAAGGCATTTTCGCCGGACCGGCTGGTCATCCTCAACGAAAGCCATCTGCACGCCGGCCATCATCACGTGGAATCCGGCCACCACGCCGAGTTCGACGGCACCGGCGAGACGCATTTCCGTGTCCGCATCGTCTCGCCGAATTTCGCCGGCATGAGCCGCATCGACCGTCACCGCGCCGTCAACGAACTGCTGGCCGACGAGTTGAAGGCCGGCGTGCACGCGCTGGCGATCGAGCCGGCGGCGCCGGGCGAACAGACGCGCTGGTAAGAACCGGTCAGATTACCGCTTCGATCAGAAACGGCCCCGGGCGAGACAAGGCAGCGGCGAGCAGCGCGTCGAACCGCTCGCAGGTATCCGCACGCGCAGCCTCCACGCCCATGCCTTTGGCCAGCGAAACCCAGTCCAGCGCCGGATGATCGAGATCGAGCATGCGCCGCGCATTCTCGCCGATCGCATTCACGCCGACATTCTTCATCTCGCCATGCAGGATCGCGTAGGTACGGTTGGAAAAGACAATCGTCACCACGTCGAGACGTTCCCGCGCCTGCGTCCACAGGCCCTGCACCGTGTACATGCCGCTGCCGTCGGCCTCGAGATTGATCACCTTGCGGCCGGGACAGGCGATCGCCGCACCCGTCGCCAGCGGGATGCCGCCGCCGATCGACCCGCCCGTGCCCATCATGTAATCGTGCGGCGCGGCAAAGGCCGACAGCGCGAAGAAGCGCCGCGCCGAGGTGACGGCCTCGTCGCAGACGATCGCGTCGGCCGGCAGCTTTCTCGCGACAGACAGTGCGATGGCGTCTTCCGTCAGCGGGCCGTTCGGCGTCGCCTCGTCGGGAAAGGCGCTGGCAACCACCGTCCGTTGCGACAGCTTGACGCCAAGTTCACCGCGAAGCGCTTCCAGCGCCGCATGCAGGTCCTGGCCGTGGCCGGCGAGCGTCAGCACCTGGCAGTCGTCACGGACAAGCCGTCCCGGCTTTCCCGGATAGGCAAAGAAGGCGACCGGCTCCTTTCCGCCGACCAGCACCAGGACATCGATATCCCTGAGCGCTGCCGTCGCCGCGTCGACCGGATAGGGGATGCGCGTCGGCGCGACACGTCCGCGCCCGCGCTGCATCCTGGCGATCAGGACCTCGCTGAACAGCCTGACATCGCAGGCCGCCGAAATCTGGCCGGCGATCTCGAGCGCATCGGCGCGCGCCGCCCGCCCGCGAACGATCATGCCAACACGGCCGGGCGCGGAGCGGATCGCCGCGGCAACCTGACGCACCGCATCCACGTCAAGCACCGGCGGCGGTGAAAGGACAACCTTGCCGGGCGAAACCGCGTCAGCCTCCCCCCAGGCCGCGTCCGCCGGCAGGATCAGCGTCGTGACCCCCGGCGGCGTCAGCGAGGCGCGAAAGGCCGCCTCCGTGGCCGGCTGGACATCGGCAGGCCCTTCGATGCGGCGCACCCAGTTGGACATCGGCGCCGCCAGGCCTTCGATATCGCTGGTCAGGGGCGCGTCGAGCGGCAGATGGTATGAGGCATGGTCGCCGACGATGTTGATCATCGAACTCCTGGCGCGCCTTGCGTTGTGCATGTTGGCAAGACCGTTGGCCAGCCCCGGCCCTGTGTGAAGCAGCGTCGCTGCGGGGCGATCGGTCATGCGCGCATAGCCGTCGGCCGCACCGGTCACCACGCCCTCGAACAGGCCAAGCACACAACGCATCCGCGGCTTGCGGTCGAGCGCGGCGACGAAATGCATTTCGGATGTGCCGGGGTTGGCGAAGCACACCGTCACATCATTGGCCAGCAGCACGTCGCACAGGACATCGGCGCCATTCATGCAAATTTTCTCCCGTTAACGAGGAGCAATTGCACCCGCGCATGTCCGCGCCGCAATATTCCGCCGACGCTTTTGGCATGATCCAGCGACGGAATGGGCGAGCGACAATCGGCTGAGTCAACCGACCACCGATTTCAGGAACGTCAGCGCGGCGGCGGTCAGCGCATCGCCATCCCTGCCGAAATCGCGGTTGATCGACATATGCGTATACGCGCTGCCATCGAACAGCGTCACCTCGGTGCCTGTGGCGCGCAGGCGCTCGGCAAAGGTCGTGGACTGCTCGCCGCGACCGTCGGCACGAGAATAGGCGATGAAGGTCGGCGGATGCTTGCGGCCGTCCACATAGCTCGCCGGCGAAAGCGCCGCCCATTGCGAAGCATCGGAAAACACGCGCGCATAGGCCCGCACCATGCCGCCATTTTCGGCGAGCGCGGCGAGATCATAGGCCCGGGTATCATCGAGAAGCAGCCCGGCGACGCCGGGCAATCCACCGCGCATGCCGGTCAGAGCAATCAGGTGGCAGCCGGCCGAATGGCCCATGCCGACGATGCGGTTGGGGTCGCCACCATGCCGGGCGATGTTGGCCCTGACATAGGCATAGGCCTTCTCGACGTCGCCCGCCTGGGTGGCGACATCGGCCTGCGGCAGCATACGGTAGTCGATGGAGACGAAGCAGAAGCGGTTGGCAAGCAGGAAGGCCGGCTTGGCGCCCACCTGGCTGCGTTTGCCGAGCCGCCAGGCGCCGCCATGAACGAAAAACACCACCGGCAGCCCGCTTGCGTCCTCCGGTGCATAAAGGTCGAGTCGAGCCGGTCCGTAGTCAAACGTTTCTGGCGCGGGCTGGCGCGGCACGGTCCATGCTTCCAAGGGCAGCATCGCCGCCAGGGAGGTCAGGATGAGGTTTCGTCGATCGATCATCGTAGTCTCCCGGCTGTGCAGGTCCAACAGTGCTCGCGGGCGCTACGCGCGTCCAGAACCGGGTCGCAACTCTCGCCGCCTCAGGCCGCATCAACGCGCTTCAATACCGTGCAGATCACGAAATCAATATCTGCCCCTTGACGACCTCGTCTGGCCATCACCACCTAAGTATTGGGTAAGCATTTCGGCCAGATGGCTGGCGTCTCGGGTTTCAATGCCAAATGCACGCGCGCTCCTAATAAAGGGAACCACCATGCGTTCCGGCAGTTGAATATGTGATGAGCCATTAGGTAGCCAGCACGGCTCTGAGGGCAAAGCACTATGCGCGACAATCAGTCCGACGTCTTCGACCTTTTTTCGGAGATTTATGCCAACGCCGCCCAGGAAGAAACCAGCCTCCAGCAGTATCTCCTTGCCTGCCGAGAGGACAAATCAATGTATGCCTCGGCGCCTGAACGGATGGTCGAGGCGATCGGCGAACCCGACCTGGTCGACACCAGCAAGGACGAACGGCTCGGCCGCATTTTTTCGAACCGCACCCTTAAGATCTATCCCTCCTTCTCCGACTTCTACGGCATGGAGGAAACGATCGAGCGTATCGCCGGGTATTTTCGCTATGCCTCCCAGGGACTCGAGGAGCGCAAGCAAATCCTCTACCTCCTTGGCCCTGTCGGCGGCGGCAAATCCTCCCTGGCCGAACGGCTGAAGAAATTGATGGAACAGCGCCCGATTTACACGCTGAAGGTCGGCAACCAGATCAGCCCGGTTTTCGAATCGCCACTTGGCCTTTTCCACCCCGATCGCATGGGCGACCTGCTGGAGGATAAATACGGCATAGCCCGACGCCGGCTGAATGGGCTCATCTCACCATGGGCGGCCAAGCGACTCGACGAACTGTCCGGCGATATTTCCAAATTCAGCGTGGTCAAGTTGATGCCTTCCCGGCTGCGCCAGATCGGCATTGCCAAGACAGAGCCTGGCGACGAAAACAATCAGGATGTCTCGGCCCTGGTCGGCAAGGTCGACATCAGACAGCTGGAAAATTTCAGTCAGTCCGACCCGGACGCCTATTCCTACAGCGGCGGACTGAACCGGACCACGCAGGGCCTGCTCGAATTCGTCGAGATGTTCAAGGCGCCCATCAAGGTCCTGCACCCGTTGCTGACGGCGACCCAGGAAGGCAGCTACAACGGTACCGAGAATTTCGGCGCCTTTCCATACCAGGGCATCATCATTGCCCATTCCAACGAATCGGAATGGCAACAGTTCAAAAACAACAAGAACAACGAGGCCTTTCTCGACCGCATCCTCGTGGTCAAGGTACCGTATTGCCTGCGGATCACCGAAGAGCGGCAGATCTATGAAAAGCTGCTGCGCGAGAGCGACCTGGCCGCAAGCCCCTGCGCACCTGAAGTGATGGACATTCTCAGCCGATTCACGGTCTCGACCCGCCTTGCCGAGCACGACAATTCGCCGCTCTACACCAAGATGCGCGCCTATGACGGTGAGAACCTCAAGGAAGTCGATCCCAAGGCGAAGTCGGTCCAGGAATATCGCGATGCCGCCGGCGTCGACGAAGGCATGACCGGCGTAAGCACACGCTTCGCCTTCAAGATCTTGTCCCAGACATTCAACTACGACACCAAGGAGGTGGCTGCCGATCCCGTGCACCTGATGTACATCCTGGAAGAGGCGATCAAGCGCGAGCAGTTTCCAAAGGAAACGGAAGGCGCCTATCTCGACTTCATCAAGTCGGAACTGGCAACGCGCTATGCCGAGTTCATCGGCCACGAGATTCAGAAAGCCTATCTGGAATCATACAGCGAATATGGCCAGAACCTCTTCGACCGCTACATCGCCTATGCCGATGCCTGGATTGAGGACCAGGACTACAAGGATCCCGACACGGGCCAGATTCTCAATCGCGAGGTATTGGACAAGGAATTGTCGCAGGTCGAGAAACCGGCCGGCATCGCCAATCCCAAGGACTTCCGCAATGAAGTGGTCAAATTCACGCTGCGTGCCCGGGCGCGAAACCACGGCCGCAACCCGTCCTGGACAGGTTATGAGAAACTTCGCGAGGTCATCGAGAAGCGGATGTTCGGCCAGGTCGAAGACCTCTTGCCGGTGATCAGTTTCGGCTCCAAGCAGGACAGCGTCACGGAAAAGCGGCACAATGAATTCGTGCAGCGCATGGTGGAACGCGGCTACACCGAGCGGCAGGTGCGCCGGCTTGTCGACTGGTACATGCGGGTGAACAAGGCGGGTTAAGAGAGGCCCGAATGGTTCCATGCCTATTTTCATCGACCGCCGCCTGAATCCGAAGGACAAGAGCCTGGGCAATCGCCAGCGGTTCCTCAGGCGCGCTCGGGAAGAACTCAAGCGAAGCCTACGCGATCAGATCCGCATCGGCAGGATCGCCGACGTGGATGCCGAGCACGCAGTGCCCATGCCCGACAGAGGCACGGGCGAGCCGACCTTCAACAACGCCAGGAACAGCGGCAGGCGCCAGTACATCCTGCCGGGCAACAGGCATTTCTCTCCTGGAGATCTGATCCCCAAGCCCGGCCAGCGCGGCGGCGCCGGGGCGTCGTCCCCGGGAGACACCGTGTCTGAAGACGACTTTCGTTTTGTGCTGTCACGCGAAGAGGTGCTCGATCTTTTTTTCGAGGATCTCGAACTCCCGGATATGGTCAAGCTCAACCTCAAGGAAATCCTTGCCTTCAAGCCGCGCCGGGCCGGCTTCGCCGCTACCGGCTCACCGACCAACATCAATGTTGGGCGCACGATGCGTAACAGTCATGGCCGGCGTATTGCGCTGAGGCGCCCCAAGCAGGGCGAGTTGGACGCGATCCTCGAGGAGATCGCCATGCTCGAGTTGGTGCAATCCAGCGCGGCAACGCGCCAGCGCATTGCCGCTTTGCGCGAGGAGCTGGACCGGTTGGAGCGGCGGCGCAGGCGAATTGCCTATGTCGATCCTGTCGACATTCGATTCAACCGCTTCGATCCCCAGCCCGTGCCGAACGCCAATGCCGTCATGTTCTGTCTGATGGATGTGTCCGGGTCCATGGGTGAGCGCGAAAAGGATTTGGCCAAGCGCTTCTTCGTGCTGCTGCACCTGTTTTTGAAACGGCGTTATGACCGGATCGAAATCGTCTTCATTCGCCATACCCACGAGGCGCAGGAGGTTGACGAGGAGACATTCTTCAATTGCACCCAAAGCGGCGGTACCGTCGTTTCCACCGCGCTCGAGGAAATGCATCGCATCATCGGGCAGCGATATCCGGCCAGCCAGTGGAACATCTATGCCGCCCAGGCCTCGGACGGAGACAATTCCATCACCGATTCCGAGCGCTGCATAGCCCTGCTCGACGGCAAGCTCATGCGGCTGTGCCAGTATTTTGCCTATGTCGAGATCATCGACGAGCGCGAAGCCCATATATTCGGCACGACCGAGAACGGGACATCGCTATGGCGTGCCTATAGCGCGATCGACCTGAAATGGCCGAACTTCCAGATGAGCCGCATCGCCACGCCCGCCGATATCTACCCGGTCTTTCGCCAGCTCTTCGGCAGACAGCCGACTCTCCTCAAGAGAGCGTGAGGGAGCTGATGACCACACAAGCCGCTAATTCCGAACTGCTTTTTTCCGGATCCGACTGGGATTTTACGAAATTGTCGCGGGTCTATGATGCGATCGAGGCGATCGCTGTCGAAGAGCTCCATCTCGATATCTATCCCGTGCAGATGGAGATCATCTCCTCCCAGCAGATGCTCGACGCCTACTCGTCAGTCGGTATGCCGCTGATGTACCGACATTGGTCTTTCGGCAAACACTTCCTCCACCAGGATCTGCTCTATCGCAAAGGCGGGCGCGGACTTGCCTATGAACTGGTCATCAATTCCAATCCCTGCATCGTCTATCTGATGGAGGAGAACACCATGGCCCTGCAGGCCTTGGTGACGGCTCACGCCGCGCTCGGGCACAACCATTTCTTCAAGAATAACCATCTGTTCAAGCAGTGGACGGACGCTGGAGCGATCCTCGGCTACCTGGACTTCGCCAAGAGCTACATTGTCCGTTGCGAGGAGCGGCACGGCCTCGCTGCCGTCGAGGCCGTTCTCGATTCCGCCCACGCGCTGATGGAACAGGGTGTATTCCGCTATCAGCGGCCGCCGAAGCTGTCGTCGGAACGACTGCGCGAAGGGCTTCGCGAGCGTCTCGAATACGAAGAGCGCTCCTACAATGATTTGTGGCGCACGCTGCCGCCTTCGCAGCAAAGGGCCGACGTCAAGGTCCAGGACCCGGAGTGGAAGAAGTCGCTCAACCTGCCCGAAGAAAACCTCCTTTATTTCCTGGAAAAGAACAGTCTGGTCCTGGAGCCCTGGCAGCGCGAGATCATCAGGATCGTTCGCGTCATAGCGCAATATTTTTATCCGCAACGGCAAACAC
Organism: Mesorhizobium sp. M8A.F.Ca.ET.202.01.1.1; assembly: GCF_004791595.1. Taxonomy (NCBI): domain Bacteria; kingdom Pseudomonadati; phylum Pseudomonadota; class Alphaproteobacteria; order Hyphomicrobiales; family Phyllobacteriaceae; genus Mesorhizobium; species Mesorhizobium sp. M8A.F.Ca.ET.202.01.1.1. The sequence continues at coordinate 266,342 of NZ_SRUN01000009.1, forward strand.
AGGTGATGAACGAGGGCTGCGCCACCTTCGTGCACTACACCGTGATGAACACGCTGTTCGACCGCGGCCGGATCAGCGAGGGCGCCATGCTCGAAATCCTGCGCAATCATTCCAACGTGGTCTTCCAGCCGGCGTTCGATGATCCGCGTTTTTCGGGCATCAATCCATACGCTCTCGGCCTCGACATGATGCAGGACATCAGGCGCATTTCGACCAAGCCGACGGCCGAGGATCGAGACTGGTTTCCCGACATCGCCGGCCACGGCAACTGGCGCGAGGTCCTCCTCGACGCCTGGGCAGACCACCGCGACGAGTCCTTTATCCGCCAGTACCTCAGCCCGGCCTTGATCCGGAAATGGCGGTTTTTTGTGCTCGGCGACGCTGCCGACCAGCCACATTGTGAGGTCGCCTCGATCCACAACGAGCGCGGCTATGAAAAGATACGCGCCGCGCTCGCTCACAACTACGACGTCGGCGCGAACCGACCGGACATCCAGGTGGTGGATGTCGATCTGCTCGGCGATCGGCATTTGCGACTGCAGCACAAGGTGAAACAGGGCATCCTTCTTGAGGACACCAGCCGCGACGCCACGCTTCGTCACATCCGGAGGCTTTGGGGCTATGAGGTCAGCCTGGCCGCCGTCGACGCTGAGACGGGCCTGACGGTCAATGAACGGTCGACGAGCCAGATCGCGGAATGAGGCTTGGTTGTTGCACCGATGCCGTGGCTCAGGCCCGGCGCATATCGATCAAAAAGTGCGCAGCGGCCTTGGGGCAACTAGCATAAAGACAGGCTTCAGGCGTCGCCGGCCGGCCGGATCCTGACCCTGGCAATGCGGTTCTTGTCGCGCTTCATCACGACGAAGCGCTTGCCGTGGAACGTAAAAGCCTGCTTCTCCTCGGGGATCGATTGCGCCTCGTGGATGACGAGGCCGGCAAGGGTGGTCGCCTCCTCGTCGGGCAGGTTCCAGTCGAGCGCCCGGTTGAGGTCGCGGATCGGCACCGTGCCATCGACCACGATGGAGCCGTCTGCCTCCTGCTTGACGCCCTGGATGTCGACATCGTGCTCGTCAGCGATCTCGCCGACGATCTCCTCGATGATGTCCTCCAGCGTCACCAGCCCCTCGACCTCGCCATATTCGTCGACGACGACGGCGAAATGCGCCTTGCGGCGCAGGAAGGCGTTGAGCTGTTCCTGCAAGGTCGTGGTGTCGGGCACGAACCAGGGTTTTGAGGCGATCTTCATCACGTCGATTTGCGAGAAATCGTTGCCGACTTCGTTCAGCGCGCGCAGCAGATCCTTGGCGTGCAGCACGCCGACGATGTTGTCGAGCGAGCCTTTCCAGAGCGGCATGCGGGTGTGCGGGCTCTGCAGGATCTCGCGCACCACTGCCTCCGGCGCATTGTCGGCGTTGACCGAGCGCATATTCGTGCGGTGGACCATGACGTCGGAAACTTCGAGCTCTTCGAGGTCGAACAGGCCGCCGATGCGGTCGCGGTCCTCGCGCACCACCTGCCCGTCACGGCGGAAATCGTCGACCGCGCCGCGCAATTCGTCCTGGCTCGAGCGCTGCGGCTCGATGCGCGACAGTTCATAGCCGAACATTGCGAGGAGACGCTTGCGCACGGCAACGACCAGCAGGACGATGATGGCAAGGACGGCGACGACGATCCAGCCATTGTCCATCTCAGCCGGCTTTCCGGCTGGCTGGATGGCTTTCCCTGAGGAACGACAGCACTTCCGAGGCCGGTACATCCTTGGCGATGAAGGCCTGGCCGATGCCGCGCGTCAGAATGAAGGTCAGCGCGCCGCGCGACACCTTCTTGTCCTGCGTGATGAATGAAAGCAGGGTATCCGCATCGGGCAAATGGCCCGGGATATCGGCCATCCGCCACGGCAGCCCGACGGCACGCAGATGCGCCTCGACGCGGGCCGCATCGTCGGGGCTGGCGAGATTGAGCCGCGACGAGAACCGGTGCGCCAGCGCCATGCCGATGGCGACCCCCTCGCCATGGACAAGCCGAGCGCCGTCATACTGCGTGGCGGCTTCGAGCGCGTGTCCGAAGGTGTGGCCGAGATTGAGCAGGGCGCGGTCGCCCGTTTCGAACTCGTCGCGGGCAACGACGTCGGCCTTGGCGCGGCAGGCCTCGGCAATGGCCTCGGCCCGCTCCGGTCCGCCGGCGAACACCTTTTCCCAGTTCGCTTCCAGCCAGGCGAAGAATTCCGGCCGGTCGATCAGCCCGTATTTGGCGAGCTCGGCATAGCCGGCGCGAAATTCCCGGATCGGCAGCGTGTCGAGCACTTCGGTGTCGGCCAGCACCAGCCTGGGCTGGAGGAAGACGCCGACGAGGTTCTTGCCGCGCGGGCTGTTGATGCCGGTCTTGCCGCCGACCGAGGAATCGACCTGCGCCAGCAGCGAGGTCGGAACCTGGACGAAATTCATGCCGCGCCGCACGATGCCTGCGGCAAAACCGGTGAGATCGCCGATGACGCCGCCGCCAAGCGCGATGACGACGTCGCCGCGCTCCAGCCTGGCGGCCAGGACGCCATCGACCACCTCTTCGAGATGGGCAAAGCTCTTGGTCTTCTCGCCGGGCGGCATCGTGATGACGGTGGGCTGGATGCCACCCTTCTCGAGCCCGGCCTTCAGCGTATCGAGATGCGCCGCGGCGACGTTCTCGTCGGTTACGACGGCGGCGCGTGTGCCCGGCAGCCGGCGCGAAATCTCAGCACCGGCGCGCGACAGCAGGCCGGCGCCGATCAATATGTCGTAGGCCCGGTCACCGAGACCGACTTCGACGATGACAGGCTGATCCGCGCTCATGATTCGACCTCGCCCGTCGCTTCTATCGTATCGATGCCGAAATGCCGGCACAGCGCCTCAAGCACCTCGGCGGCGATGATCTCCTTGCGGTCGTCGCGGGTCGGCACGGTGACGTCGGAGGTGGCATAGACCGGATAGCGTTCCTCCATCAGCCGCTCCAGCACGGCGCGCGGATCGGCGCTTTTCAAAAGTGGCCGGTTCTGCTTCTTGGAAACGCGGTCCATCAAAAGGTCGAGCTCGGCCTTCAGCCACACCGAGACGCCGTGGGCGGCGATGGCCTCGCGCGTCTGCGCGTTCATGAAGGCGCCGCCGCCGGTCGACAGAACCTGAGGGCCGTTTTCAAGCACGCGCAGGATGACACGCTGCTCCAGGGCCCTGAACTCGGTTTCGCCATAGCGCTCGAACAGCTCCGGAACGGTCATCCGCGACACGCTCTCGATCTCCTGGTCGCTGTCGATGAAGGGCAGCGAAAGCATCGTCGACACCTTGCGGCCGATCGCCGTCTTGCCGGCGCCCATCAGGCCGACAAAGACAATGGACCGGCCGCCCAGCCTGCCAAGCAGCGCGGCATGGGTCTCGCCTGGAGGATTTGCCTGTAGCGCGTTCATCAGCTGTTTCTTGGGCCCTCTTTGCCGGCGTATCGACATGAAAAGCCGGTTTGCGTCAAGCGTGCCGAGTGCCGTGGGCTCGATATGGACAGAGGGACGCTCGCATCAGAAGTTGCCAACACGCCCCCGCTTCCTCCTTGAATTGGTCGGATTGGCGTCCCATAAGGGCACAGGGTTTGGAAACGCAGAACAAAAAGACGGGCGAGAATTGATGCCGACACTGTTTCGCTTTGTCGTGACCCTCGCGATTCTGGCCGGCATTGCCTATGGTACGATGTTCGCGCTGGTGATGTTCGTCGAGCCGAAAAGAGCGGAAATGAGCGTGCGTATTCCGCCCGAAAAGCTCAATCCCAAGAAAAACTGAACAGCAAAACTGTCTCGGAACCGCCTCAAGGAAATGAACAGCGCCGCCCGTATCGAGGCCTTCCTGGAAATGATGAGCGCCGAGCGGGGAGCGGCCGAGAACACGCTTTCCTCCTATCGCCGCGATCTGGAGGATGCTTCCGACGGGATCGACGGCGGACTTGCCCGCGCAGGTGCCGCCGACATCCGCGCCTATCTCGACGACATCGCCGGGCGCGGCTTCGCGCCGACGTCGCAGGCGCGCAAACTGTCGGCAATCCGCCAGTTCTTCAAGTTCCTTTATGCCGAAGGCCTGCGCGCCGACGACCCGACCGGCACGCTGGACAGCCCTAAGAAGGGTCGGCCACTGCCCAAGACGATGAGCGAGGCCGAAACCGGCCGGCTGATCGACCGCGCCGCGCACGAAGCCGGCGATGCCGGGCTCGGTCATGCCGACAGGTTGGCGGCCTTGCGCCTGCATGCGCTGGTCGAAGTGCTCTACGCCACGGGTCTGCGCGTTTCCGAACTGGTCGGCCTGCCGGTGACGGTGGCGCAGCGCGACGACCGTTTCTTCATGGTGCGCGGCAAGGGCGACAAGGAACGCATGGTGCCGCTGTCGGCCAAGGCGCGCTCGGCGATGCGGAGCTGGCTTGACGCCCGGGCCAAGGTGCCTGCCTTCGGCGACAGCCCGTTCCTGTTTCCGGCGGCATCGGACAGCGGCTATCTCTCGCGCCAGGTCTTTGCCCGTGACCTGAAAGGGCTGGCAGCAAGGGCCGGCATCGCCTCGGCGAAAATATCGCCGCATGTGCTGCGCCATGCTTTCGCCAGCCATCTCCTGCAGAACGGCGCCGATCTCAGGGCCGTGCAGCAACTGCTTGGCCACGCCGACATATCGACGACACAGATTTACACCCACGTGCTTGAGGAGCGGCTGGTGCGGCTGGTCAACGATCATCATCCGCTTGCCGACTAGGCCTCATATCGCTATGTGAGGACGACATTTCACCGCCCGGAGCCTTGGTTTCAACGGTTCCGCAGTCCTTGCCTTCCGACGCATCGGTCCGCTCAAGCATGTACAATTACCTCGATTTCGAAAAGCCGGTGCAGGATCTTGAGCTCAAGATCCTCGAGCTCAAGAAGCTTGCCGAGAACGGCGAGGCGGTCGATGTCGCCGACGAGATCACCAGGCTCGAGAAGCGTTCGCGCGACGCGCTGCGCGAACTCTACAAGGCACTGACGCCATGGCAGAAGGTTCAGGTGGCGCGCCATTCCGACAGGCCGCACTGCGTCGACTACATCAAGGGTCTGTTCAGCGACTTCACGCCGCTCGCCGGCGACCGCAATTTCGGCGAGGACCAGGCGATCGTCGGCGGCTTTGCCCGTTTCCGCGGCGAACCTGTCGCCATCCTCGGCCAGGAAAAGGGCTCGGACACGGCGAGCCGGCTGAAGCACAATTTCGGCTCGGTGCGTCCTGAAGGGTATCGCAAGGCGGTGCGGCTGATGGAACTTGCCGACCGCTTCAAGATTCCACTGCTGACGCTGGTCGACACGGCCGGCGCCTATCCCGGTGTCGGCGCCGAGGAGCGCGGCCAGGCCGAAGCCATCGCCCGCTCGACCTCGGCCTGCCTTGGCCTGAAAGTGCCGTCGATCTCGGTCGTCATCGGCGAAGGCGGTTCGGGCGGCGCCATCGCGATCGCCACCGCCAACCGCGTCTACATGCTCGAACACGCCATCTATTCGGTGATTTCGCCCGAGGGTGCCGCCTCCATCCTGTGGCGCGACACGACGCGCTCCAAGGACGCGGCGACCAACATGAAGATCACCGCGCAGGATCTTCTCGAACTGAAGATCATCGACGCCATCATCCCCGAGCCGATGGGCGGCGCCCAGCGCGCGCCCGAAACGGTGATAGCCGCGACCGGCGACCTCATCGCCAAGACGATGAAGGAATTCGCCGGCGCCAACACCGATTTCCGTGAACAGCGCCGCGAGAAATACCTGGCGATGGGCCGCAGCCTCTGACCGTCTGACGGCACAATGGGACCATCGAAGCCCCGTGCCCACGGCAATGTGGCGGCAATGAGCGCTTTCGCCACAAAAATGCCGCCGGATTCGGTTCAATGAAATTGCCGTGAGGGGTTTGTCGAAGCTTGCGGTAAGGAATTTTCAAGGTTAACGGGCTTACGGTCCGTCGGTGTTCAGCATACGGGTCCAGCCGCTTTGAGGCCATGGACCGAGGAAAAAGACATAGCCGTATCCATGTTTGCCAAGTTTGCCCGCACCGGAGTCCTCATTGCCTCGATAGTCGTTGCCGGCTGCAATGATTCGTCGATGAAGGATTTTGCCCCGGAAGCCAACAAGCCGCTGCCCGACAAGATCCTGGCCGACATGAAGGCCAAGGGCATGATCCGTACCTCCTCGGTGATGGCCCGTATCTTCAAGGAAGAAGGCAAGCTCGAAATCTGGAAGGCCAAGACCAATGGCCGCTACGACATGGTGGCGAGCTACGATATCTGCAAATGGTCGGGCAAGCTCGGGCCGAAATACACCGAGGGCGACCGCCAGGCGCCGGAAGGTTTCTATACGGTTCGGCCATCGCAGATGAACCCGCGCTCGAACTACCATCTGTCCTTCAACATCGGCTTCCCCAACGCCTATGACCGCGCCAATGGCCGCACCGGCCAGAACCTGATGGTGCATGGCGCCTGCTCGTCGTCGGGCTGCTATTCGATGACCGACGCACAGATCGAGCAGATCTATGCCTTCGGCCGCGACGCCTTTCAGGGTGGCCAGACCGAGTTCCAGATCCAGGCTTTTCCGTTCCGCATGACCGCGGCCAACATGGCGCGCTACCGCAACGACCCGAACTATGAGTTCTGGAAGATGCTGAAGGTCGGCTACGACAATTTCGAAGTCACCAAGGTGCCGCCGAAGGTCGACGTCTGCGAGAAGCGCTACGTCTTCAACCAGGTTGCCGCCGACGGCCAGACCTTCGATCCGACCGGCGCCTGCCCGGCGACCACGCAGCCGGATTCCTTGAAGAGCGCCTACAACGCCTATCAGAGCACTTACGATGCAGCGTTCAACGGCGCGCTCAAGGCTAGCGTGCCGCCGCCGAAGCCAACCATTGCCGGCATCAAGGAAGCCAGCATCGTCTCCGACTGGTCGAAGCGCCGGGCGCGCGGCGAACGCGTGCCGATCGAGCCGCCATCGCTCAACACCGACGGTTCGGTGACCGAGACGGCGCGCATGGGCCGCATCGATTCGCCCGCCGGCCGCAAGATGGCGGCGCTCGACGCGGAAAAAGCGGCCAAGAAGAAGGCCGAGGAGCAGAGGCTGGCAGCCATCGAGGCCGCCAAACAGGCCAAGGAAGCCGCCAAGGCGCAGGCGTTGGCAGAAAAGGAAGCCGCCAAGGCGCAAGCCGTGGCTGCAAAGGATGCGGCCAAGGCCGCCAAGGAAGCTCCCGTCGCCACTGCGACCATTGCTGCTCCGACGGAAGCCCAGCCGGCCGAAACGCAGGCCGCCAGCGCGGACGAGAGCCGGGTGACGAAGCTGAAGAACAAGCTGCTCGGCATGTTCGGCGGCTGATCGCCGTGGCCAGCGACACCGTCTATGATCTGAAGGGGCTGAATTGCCCTCTGCCCGTTCTGAAGGCGAAGAAGCGGCTGGCCGGCATGCAGCCGGGCAGCCGGCTCTGGCTGGAAACCACCGACCCGCTGGCCGTCATCGACATCCCCGCCTTCTGCTCGGATGCCGGCCACCAGCTGATTGAAACAGCGTCGGTTTCAGGCGGCCATCGCTTTCTGGTCGAGCGCGGCGAGCAATAATCGAAAGATTTACAGTCCGGCGATCGCCAACGGGTTGTTTTCCAGCGCCGCGCGGTCGGGCGTATCGACCGACGGCCGGTTGGTGAAGGCGGCGAACAGCCGGCGCACATAGTCTTCCGGCATGTCGAGCGTGATCAGCACCAGCCGCGTGCCGCGCTGGCTGTCCGGCCAGGACGGCAATCGCACCGGCGGATGCAGGATCTTCTGCACGCCATGCACGACCAAGGGCCGCGACGAATCCTCCTGCAATTCGATGACGCCCTTCATGCGCAGCAGGTGATCGCCATGCGTGGAACGCAGGAGATCGAGAAACATCTCGATGGCTGAAAACGGCACCGGGCCGTCATGCACCAGCGAATGGGTTTTTACGCGCTGATCGTGGCGATGGGCATGGGCATGGGCATGGGCATGCTTGTGATCATCATGGCCATGATGGTCAACATGGTCGTGATGCGCAGCCTCTTCACCAAGCCAGCGCCGCACGTCGGCGGACTTGGTGGCAGGATTGTAGAGGCCGCAGTCGAACAGCGCCGCCACGCCGGTCTTCGTCTCCCCGACATCGAGCAGTTGAGCTCCGGGATTGATCTGGCGCAAGCGCGCCCGCAGCGTTTCGAGATCGCCGGGATCAGCGACCAGATCGGCCTTGGAGAGCACGATACGGTCGGCCACCGCAACCTGCTTGACCGCCTCGACATGCGCATCGAGTGTCGCCCCACCGTTGACCGCATCGACCAGGGTGATGACGCCGTCGAGCCGAAAAGCCTGGACCAGCGCCGGATGGGCCATGATCGACTGCAGCACCGGCGCCGGGTCGGCCAGTCCCGTGGTCTCGACGATGACGCGGGCAAGCCGGGCAATACGGCCGGTCTGCAGCCGGTCGACCAGGTCGGCCAGCGTGTCGACAAGTTCGCCGCGCACCGTGCAGCACAGGCAGCCGTCGGAAAGCTGGATGATGCCGTCGGAGGCCTGCTCGACCAGCAGGTGGTCGATCGCCACCTCGCCATACTCGTTGATGATGACCGCGGTGTCGGCCAAGGCCGGATCCTTCAGGAGCCGGTTGAGCAATGTCGTCTTGCCGGCGCCGAGAAAGCCGGTCAGCACCGAGACGGGTATCGGGAAACCGCTCATCGGGTTAATTCGCGGCTTTGGTCGGCTGGTCGCCTTGCGCGGCGGCACCCACGACTTTCGGACCGGTGCCGGCCGGTACGGGTTTGTCGGGCCGCCAAGGCGGAATCGGCACGTCGGCATATTCCTGCGCGCCCTCGTCGAGGATCGCTTTCGGCGCCGGACCGGTGGCGCCGCCGAGGCCGACGGCAACCAGTGTCGGCACATGGTCGAGCTTCTCCCGATAGGGCGATTTCGGCACGTCCTTGGCGGCGACGGCTGGCGGCGCCTCGGACTGCTCCGCCTTCGTCTTCTTCTTGCAGACCTCGTCATGCATGTCGTTGGGCGAGATCAGATCGCCGTAGGGCGCCAGCGTGGTGACGGTGGTCGACCCGGCGGCAGGCGCGTCAAAGCCTTGATCGAGCAGTTTGGCCGCGGTTTCGGCACGGCTGATCGCCGACTTCTCGCCAAGCACCACCGCCACCAGCGTACGCCCGTTGCGGGTCGCCGAACCGATCATGTTGAAGCCGGACGGGCAGACAAAGCCGGTCTTCATGCCGTCGGCGCCGGGATAGCGGCCGATCAGGAGATTGTAGTTGGAAATGGCCTTCTTGCCGACCGCGAGCCCCTCGATCGAGAACCACGGCGCATATTGCGGAAACTCGCGGCGGATCGCCATCACCAGGATCGAGAGATCGCGCGCCGTCGTATACTGGTCGGGCGAGTAAAGCCCGTTCGGGTTGACGAAATGGGTGCCGTTCATGCCGAGCCGGGCCGCCTCGGCGTTCATCCTTTCGGCAAAGGCTGCCTGCGAGCCGCCGACATTCTCGCCGACCGCCATGGCGATGTCATTGGCCGATTTGACCAGCATCATCTTCAGCGCATTGTCGAGCCGCATCACCGAGCCGGGCTTGAAACCCATCTTGCTCGGCGGTTCGCCGGCGGAATGTTTGGTCACCTTGATCGGCGAATCGAGCTGGACTTCCCCGGCCGCGATCGCCCTGAAGGTCACATAGGCGGTCATCAGCTTGCTGAGCGAGGCTGGATACCAGCGCTTGAACGCATCCTGATGCTGCAGGATCTGGCCGCTCTTGAGGTCGAAGACCACCACCGGATTGGCCAGCGCCGGCCCAGCCAGGACCGACAGCATGATTGCGCCAGCCGGGAATAGTTTGAGGAAATGCCTGTGCCGCATGATCGAATCCGAAATCGCCTCTTGCCCTGATTGCCCCTGGCTCCGTAAGATTTCGTTACGTGACCGCCAGCATAAGGATCCGACCCTCAAAAACCGGACCGCATTATTGCGGTGCTATTTACCCTATGTGACGCCAACATGGCAAAGCGCCTGACAATCACAATTCCAAAACATCGGGCTGAAGCCGGCTGCACCAACAACGAAATGGAACCATCATGCCAATCCTGAACCGCGCCGCCGAAATGCAGGACGAAGTCGCTGGCTGGCGACAGCATCTGCACCAGACGCCAGAACTGAACTTCGATGTCTTCAAGACGGCGGCCTTCGTCACCGAAAAGCTGAAAGAGTTTGGCTGCGACGATGTGGTGACCGGCCTCGGCAAGACGGGCGTCGTCGGCATCATCCGCGGCCGTCAGGGGGAAGGCCCCACAATCGGGTTGCGCGCCGACATGGACGCCCTGCCGCTCAAGGAGATCACCGGCAAGCCCTACGCGTCGACCGTTCCGGGCAAGATGCATGCCTGCGGCCATGACGGCCACACCGCGATGCTGCTCGGCGCGGCGAAATATCTCGCCGAGACGCGCAATTTCACGGGCTCCGTGGCGGTCATCTTCCAGCCGGCGGAAGAAGGCGGTGGCGGCGGCAACGAGATGGTCAAGGACGGCATGATGGAGCGCTTCGATATCGCCAAAGTGTTCGGCATGCACAATATGCCCGGCCTGCCGGTCGGCCAGTTCGCCATCCGTCCAGGCCCGATCATGGCGGCGACCGCCGAATTCACCATCACCGTGAAAGGCCGGGGCGGCCATGCGGCGATGCCGCACGGCACGATCGACCCGATCGTCATCACCAGCCAGCTGGTCGGCGCCTTGCAGACGATCGCCTCGCGCAGCACCGATCCTGTCGAGGCCGTGGTGGTGTCGGTGACCAAGTTCCACGCGGGCGACGCCTACAACATCATCCCGGAATCGGCCGAGATCGCCGGCACGGTGCGCACGCTGAAGAAGGAGGTGGCCAAGAAATCGGAAGAGCGTATCCGCGCGATCTGCGCGGGGCTGGCCACCGCCTATGGCGCGACGATCGAGGTCGACTACGACGCGAATTACCCGGTGACGTTCAACCATGCGGATGAGACGGTGTTCGCCAGCGACGTGGCCGCCGACGTGGCCGGCGATGCCCAGGTGCACCGCGCGATCCAGCCGGTGATGGGCGGCGAGGACTTCTCCTATATGCTGGAAGCCCGGCCCGGAGCCTTCATCTTCATCGGCAATGGCGAGACCGCCGGTCTCCACAACCCGGCCTATGACTTCAACGACGAAGCCATCCCGCACGGCATGAGCTATTGGGTAAAACTGGCGGAGACGGCGCTAGCCGCCTGATGCATGTAAAGCGCCGGCCGAATTGCCTTCGGCCGGCCTCTTGGCGAAACGGTCCGAAGCGGCTATGTGTCGGGCCGCGTGGTCCCGTAGCTCAGTAGGATAGAGCGGCAGATTCCTAATCTGTAGGTCACAGGTTCGATTCCTGTCGGGATCACCAACGAAATCAGAGGGTTGGAATTGATTTTCGCGGTGACCACGTCGCACCGTATTGCAAACAACCCTCATTGATTGTCAACGACTTCAACCAGTTGCGGCAGGTCCGGGCGACAAGAACGCTTCCTGGGACGGTTCCATCGGCTGGCACAGCGCATAGGCCTTCCCCAGCGCTGCTTCGGCATCCCTGTGCGTTTGCCGTTTCATGATCGCCTCGGCCTTGCCGATGACGCAGTCGAAGTAAGTATCATCGTCATCGGCAAGGGTCGTCTGCGTCATCGCCGCGCTGGCCAGCATGGTGATCGCAACGAGCGTAAGCAGGCGCACCGGCAGCCGAACCTCGGGCTGGCGTGCATCCTGGTTTGCCGCTGTTCTTTCCGGGACGGCCGGCCGACAGATCTCCCTGACGATCAGCATGAAGTAGCCGGCTTGCAGCAGGGTTGCGCTGGCGGCGGCCCATGCAAGGGCGACCCATGGCGAACCCGTCCTGAAATAGGCCGCGAGCGCGACGGACGCCGACGTTGCGGTCATTCCGATGAGAAACTGACGAAAATGCATCGTTGCCAACCGTTGGATGGGGACGGCCTTGTGGCCGCCTCGCCACAGCAGCAAATGCCGTGCCAGACGTGCTGGCCCATTACGATGCATCTGGTCATTGAACGAGGGAACAACCCGTCGAAACCAATGCCGCAAACGAAAATCCCGCCATGGCGAACCATGGCGGGATTTTTCATGCGCGAATGCGACCAGGCCGGCTCAGCCGACCCGGACGACAAAATGCTTGGTCACCGGCTCGATGATCTTCCAGGTGCCCTTGAAATCGGCTTCCACTACGAAGGCGTCGCCGGGGCCCACTTCGATCGGCGTGCCCCCGTCGGGCGTGATGATGATACGGCCGGCGATCATGTGCACGAACTCATAATCGGTGTAGGTCGCATGATAGGTGCCGGGCGACGCCCGCCATGTGCCCGATATCACCTTGCCATCCGCGGTCGTGTGCTGGACGGCGGTCTGCATGGTCGGCTGGCCCTCGACCGCGATCCAGCCAGGCAGATCGCCGGCTTCCGCGTGCTCGACCGCGCCGAATTTGAGAATGGTCTTGTTCGTCATGCCGGGCTCCGTTTGCTTCATATGTTCGAGGTCGGATAGCCGATGCACATGACGGGAGCAATGCCGCGCCATGCGAAACAGGCGCGGCCGCGCATCCGGGCATGCCTCCCGTTGCCATGCCGACCTTGAGTCGCTACGGTTTATGCGGCGCCGAAACGAGTTCAGCCTTGCGTTGCGCCGTCTCCATTCCGAGGCCGATGAAGGCGCGCGCGTGTTTGGCGAGCGCCATATTGTCGGTCCACAGATTGCGCCAGATTGCGGTCTTCTTCGACAGGTTCTCGTCGACGATCTCCGAGGAGAAGGATTCGAAGCTGAGATCGTCGGCGTAGCCGATTGCGGTCAGCGCATCGAAAATCGCCGCGAAGTCGATATTGCCGGTGCCGAGGAAGCCACGATGGCTTTCGCCGATATGGACATAGCCGATCTTGGCTGCCGCGTGACGGATGGCGAGCCCGAGATCGGCCTCCTCGATGTTCATATGGAAGGTGTCGAGATGCAGGAAGATGTTGTCCGACCCGGTGTCCTTGATGAACGCCAGGCCCTGCGCGGCGGTGTTGAGCAGATTGCTTTCGAAGCGGTTGACGATTTCCAGGTTGAGCGTGACGCCGGCCGCCTTCGCCGTCTCGGCAACCTTGGCCAGCGCCGCGGCGCTGCGGTTCCATTGATCGCGTGTCGGCGCCTCGACCTGCAGGCCATGGGCGGTCGACAGAATGCCGGCGACCTTGCTGCCGCCAAGGTCGCGCGTCAACGCGACGGTCTGGTTGAGGATCTCGACGCCGCGCGCGGCGATCGCCTTGTCGGCGCTCGATATGTCGCCATCACCAGGCAACCCGATGCTGATCGCCACGCCGAGGCCGAGATCGGCGATGCGTTTGGCAAGGCCGCCAATATCGACATCGGCGGGGTCGAGATAGGAGAATTCTATCAGGTCGAAACCGGCCTCCTTGGTATTGGCCAGCGTGCGTTCGAGTTCGTGCTGCGCCGAGCCTGCCGACCAGACGAAAGAATGGATTCCGATGCGCGACATGATCGTCTCCGGCATTGAGGTGGGAGAATGGGTGCGGCCGGATCGCGCCGGCCGCACCAGCCTTGGGAGGCTTAGCGGGCCGCGGTCCAGCCCTTGTAGTCCTTCAGGTTCTCGGCCGTGATCAGCTTCGGGTCGAGCAGCACGGTGGCCTCCGCCGGCTTCTTGCCAGCCAGCAGATCGGCCGCCATGGTCAGCGACTGGCCGGCCATCACATAGGGATCCTGTGAGGCCGAAGCCTTGATCATCGATTTGCCGGAAGAAAGTTCCTTCTCGATATCCGGCGCGCCGTCGACCGCGGTGAAGATGAACTCCGAACGATTGAGCTGCTTGGCGGCGAGCTCGGCGCCGATCGCCGTCGGATCGTTGATGGCGAACACCGCGTCGATCTTGTCGAAACGGGTCAGCAGCGACTGGAACACTTTCAGGCCGCCGTCGCGCGAACCTTCGGCGTTCTGGTCGTCGGACAGGATCTTGATGTCGGGATGCTGGGCAAGCACGTTCTTGCAGCCCTTCACACGTTCCAGGATCGACGACGACGCCGGTCCATTGAGGATGACGTAGTCGCCCTTGCCGCCCGTGTGGTCTACCAGGTACTGGCAGGCTTCCTCGCCGGCCTTGACGTTGTTGGTCATCACGGTGACATCGGCGCCCGGCGCCGAAACGTCGAAGGCGGCGACGATGATGCCGGCGGCCTGCGCCTTCTTCACAGCCGGTGCGATCGCCTTGGCATCGACCGCGTTGAGCATGATCACGTCGACGCCGGCAGCGATGAAGGAATCGACCTGCGAGACCTGCTTGTTGAGGTCGTAGTCGGCCGATACCGATGTCACCTCGACCTTCGGATTGATCTTCTTGGCCGCATCCTCGATGCCCTTGATGGTGGCGACGAAGAACGGGTTGCCGAGCAGGCCGACCGAGATGCCGACCTTGTTGAGGTCCTTGGCCGATGCCGGCGCGATGGCGACGGCCGCGAAAGCGGCGCCGCAGAGCAGTCTGGTGATGATCTTCATTACGCTTACTTCCTCCGATGCACCGCGCCTCTCACGGTGCGTTGCACGAGCCGGTCGTTGATGCCGGCGACCAGGTCACTCACGTTCTTGCCCCTGCCTGGAGCCGGTAGCGGTCGAGGGCGACCGCCACGATGATGACCAATCCCTTGATGATGTACTGCCAGATGTCCGAGACACCGGCCAAGATGAGCCCGTTGGAGAGCACCGCGATGATCAGCCCGCCGATCAGCGTGCCCCAGATCGAGCCGACGCCGCCGACGAAACTGGTGCCGCCGAGGATGACGGCGGCGATGGCGTCGAGTTCATAGCTTTGTCCGAGTTGCAGGCCGTTGGCGGCGTAGAGCCGGGCCGCCGACATGGCGCCGCCAAGGCCGGCGAGCAGACCGGAAACGCCATAGACGAAGAGCAGCACCAGCGGCACCTTGATGCCGGTCAGCCGCGCAGCCTCGGCGTTGCCGCCAACGGCGTAGATCCAGGTGCCGAGCACGGTGCGTTTGAGCACCAGCCAGGACAGCACCACCACCGACAGCGCGATGATGACCAGCCAGGGGATACCGAGCACCGAACCGTTGCCGATGAAGTCGAACGGCAGGTCGGAGTTGAACACCGTCGTGTCCTGCCCGAGCAGGCGGGCAACGCCGCGCACGGCGGTCAGCGAACCGAGCGTCACGATGAACGGCGGCAGCCTGATATAGGCGACCAGCAACCCGTTGATGAGCCCGAAGCCAAGGCCGACCAGGATGGCCGCCGGCACGCCGAGCAGGCCCCAGTCCGGCACCAGCGACACCAGCACCGCCACCATCGCGGAGGCGGCAAGGATGGAGCCGACCGACAGGTCGATGCCGCCGGTCAGGATGACGAAGGTCATGCCGGCGGCAAGCACGATGTTGATCGACGATTGCTGCGTGACGATCAGCAGGTTGGTGCCGGTCAGAAAGCGCGGATTGATGAACTGGAAGCCAGCGGCCAGCAGCACCAGCACCGGCAGCATGCCAAGGGCCGCAAGCGCGGTGCGCAGCCGCCGGCTCCTGACCGCCGCTTGATCCACACTCTTCGTCCCGGTCGTCCTGTCTGTCATCGCTGAGACGCTCCCGTCGCAAGTTCCATGATCGCTTCCTGACGAAGCGGCTTGCCTTCCGATGCCGTCACCTCGCCAGCGATCGCGCCATCGCGCATCACCAGCACGCGGTCGGCGACGCCGATCACCTCGGGCAATTCGCTGGAGATCATCAGGATGGCGATGCCCTTGTTGGCGAGGTTGTCGATCAGCCGGTAGATTTCCGACTTGGCGCCGACATCGACGCCGCGGGTCGGCTCGTCGAGGATGACGACCTTCGGCTCCGTCTCCAGCAGGCGCGCGAGCAGCACCTTCTGCTGGTTGCCGCCCGACAGCGAGCCGGCATTGGCCTGTGCCGAGCCGGTGCGGATGGAGAGGTCGGCAATGGCCTTCGCCGCTCTCCTGTCGGCGGCGGTGAAATCGCGAAATCCGCCGGCTCGTGCGTCCCTGGCCAGCACGCCCATGCTGATGTTGTCGGAAATCGACATGTCGAGGAACAGGCCGAGTTCCTTGCGGTCCTCGGTAAGGTAGGCGATGCCGGCATCGAGCGCCTCGCGCGGCGAGCCGATGGTCACGGCCTTGCCGTCGAGTTCCATCGTGCCGGCGCTGCGCTTGTCGGCGCCGAAGATCAGCCTGGCAAGCTCCGTGCGGCCCGAGCCGACGAGGCCGGCCAGCGCCAGAACCTCGCCGTGGTGGAGGTCGAACGAACAGTTCTTCAGCAAGTGCGCGTCGGACATGCCGCGCACCGAGAGCGCCACGGCGCGTTTCTCGTCCGGCGGGCGATGATCCTTCTTGTAGAAGGCGGAGAGATCGCGGCCGACCATCATCGACACCAGCCGCGAGGCGTTGAGGTCGGCGCGCTCCAGCGTACCGACATAGCCGCTGTCGCGCAGCACGCTGACGCGGTCGGCGAGTTGGTAGACCTCTTCCATGCGATGGCTGATGTAGATGATGGCGATGCCTTGCGCCTTCAGCGTCGCGATCACCTCGAACAGCCGGTCGGTCTCGCGCGAGGTCAGCGACGTGGTCGGCTCGTCCATGACGATGATGCGCGCATTCGTCGACAGCGCCCGGGCGATCTCGACCAGCTGGCGCTCGCCGAGCGACAGGCTGGAAACCAGGGCACGCGCCGAGAAGGCGACGCCGAGCCGGTCGACGATCTCGGCAGCGCGCCGGTTGCACTGGTCCCGGTCGACGACGCCGAAGCGCCGCGGCTCGTTGCCGAGGAAGATGTTCTGCGCCACCGTCAGGTTCGGCGCCAGCGACAGCTCCTGGTAGATCACCGCGATGCCGGCCGCGCGAGCCTTGATCGGATCGCCGGTCGCGGCGGGCGCGCCATCGATCAGGATCTCGCCGCCGGGGTCCGGCCGATAGGCGCCCGACAGCACCTTCATCAGCGTCGACTTGCCGGCGCCGTTCTCGCCCATCAGCGCGTGCAATTCGCCGGCGTGGACGCTGAGCGAGACGTCCTGCAGGGCGCGGATCGCGCCGAAGGTCTTCGAGATGTGGCGCATCTCCAGCACCGGCTGGCGTGTCGTCTGCATTTGGACTGCCGCGCTCATCGCGCACCACCCGCTGCCTTGGCGGCGGCACCGTGCCCGGCAACGCGGTCGCGCCAGGCCTCGCGATAGCCGGCAAGACCGCCGAATTGCGTCGCCCGCACCGGCTCCGGCGGCTCGGCGGCGAAGTCGCGTCCCACGCTCTCGAAGGCGAGCGCCGCGGCACCGGTGGCGCTGCCTTCCAACGAGGCGCCTTGCAGGAAGGTCTGGCCGGGGCGCAGCTGCGCCAGCAGTCCGGCAAGCAGGCCGCCAGTGTTCAGCCCGCCATCGACGATCACCGTGTTATCGGAATGGATGAGATCGAGGCAAAGGTCGACCATCAGCGCAACGTAGAGCAACGCCACCGCCGCGCGTTGCACGGCGCTGGGCGTACCGCCTATGATTTCGCCGCTACGGTCCGATATCGGTCCACCCGGCGCGAAACTCGGCAGTGCCATGGGACCGGCGTCGAGCGCCTGCTGTATCGAGCCATGCGGGATCGCGCCTTGCCAGCCGCCGCTGATGACGGCGAACTCGCGCCCACCCATGAATCGTATGGTCGGCACCGGGCCGCCGTCGACGTCGACATTGACCAGCATGTCGCGCTCGCTGTCGAGTGCCTCGAGCGGACAGTCCGGATTGAGCACGACGACCCAGGTGCCGGTCGAGACGACGGTCAGCGGTCCAAGCCCTTGCCGGCGATAGGCGTACAGCGCCGCATTGGAGTCGTGGACGCCATTGTGGATGGCGATCGATCGCTCGGTATTGCCGAAGCGTCGCTCGCCGATGACGGCGCCGGCACGTTCGAAAGCCGGCATCTGGCCGCGCCAGCCCTCGGCGTCGACCAGCGAGGAGTAATCACGTTCACGCGGTGCCCATAAATGCGAATGGCAGCCGAGATAGGAGACTTCCGAGACCGGCCTGCCGCCGAGGCGCCAGCTCCAGTACTGGGGATAGCCCAGAATCGATGTCGCGTTCGAAAACGCATCGGGATCGACCTGCTGCAGCCACAGCATGTGGCGGCCATAGTTGAAGCCGAGCGGCAGGCGCGGTGAGAAGGTTTCGGCGAAATCCGGGATGCGGTGGTCGATCCGCACCGCGATTTCGGCCGGCGGCTCCTGCTCGTAGTCGAGGATCGGATGGGTCAGCGCCTTGCCGTCGACAAGGGCGAAGGTGCAACCATGACCCGACACCATCACCCCTTCCACACCATTGTTTTCGACCGCGTCGGTGACGGCGCCGAACGCCCAGTCATGGAGTGCTGCCTCGTCGAGTACGCTGAAGCCGCCTTGTTGCACCCATTTCGGCTGCGTCCGCCGTTCGTCGAGAATGCGCCCGTCCTGGCCGAAGACGAACAGCTTCGAGTTGGTCTTGCCGAAGTCGAGCACCGCCACGTTCACGCGAGGGCTCCCGAGGTCGAAGCGATCCGCACCATGACGCCGGCGTCCTCCAGCATGCGCGCGTCGGCATCGGAGAGCCCGTCATCGGTCACCAGCGTGCCGATGCGCGACAGCGGCAGCGCGACATTGCGCGCGTGAATCGACAGTTTGCGGCTGTCGGCCAGCACCACGATCTGATCGGCGCAGAGGCTGAGATCGACGATGGAGCGCACCAGCAGCGGATGCGATTCCAGCAGCCCTTCCTGGTTGAGGCCTTGCGTCCCGAGAAAGAATTTCGAGGCATAGAAGGGCGTCGCCTGGGTCGGTGAATGGATGATGCCGGGCTCGCGGTGCAGGTCACCGCCGGCGACGGTCAGGCTGCAATGGCCATGGTCGCTGAGATAGGCCGCGAGCGGCATCGAATTGGTGTAGAGCCGGATGTTGCGGTCGGCGAGCTTGACGCCGAGATGGAAACAGGTCGAGCCGCCATGGACGATGACCGCATCGCCATCGCGCACCATGGTCGCGGCGGCGGCTGCGATCTGCCGCTTGGCCTCGACGGCAAGGTCACGGTTCTCGTCATAGGGCCGGGCATAGGCGACGCCCGCATGCGAAGCCCCGTCGAGTGCAGAAATGCCGCCATAGACCTTGCGGGCTTCACCGGCCTCGTCGATCCGGTCGATATCGCGCCGGACCGTCGCCGCCGAGACCCCGAGCCGCTCCTGCAGCTCGCGCACGGAGGCGAACGGGCGGTCCCGCAGCAGTTCGACGATCTGACGCTGGCGGCCGAAGTCGCTCAACCCTTCCTCCCTGACGCCATCTCCCACGGCAATTGGTGCAACTTAATCAACACTAGCCGGATTGCAAGCTTGTTTTGATGATAGTAGATCACTGTTGACGCAGATCGCTCATATCTGCGATATCAGCGCCAGCAGCAACCCGGTGACGGGATCGCATGCAAACGTTGGAGGAAAGGCGCCGTGGCAACCCAAGCTGATGCACAGGAACTGGCCGCCTTGCGGGCGCTTTCGGCCAGCATCGGGCTGAACCCGCACATGACGCAGGCGGCGGGCGGCAACACCTCGCTGAAGGCCGGCGACACGCTGTGGATCAAGGCCTCGGGCACCTGGCTGAAGGATGCGCTCAGCGCCGACATCATGGTGCCGGTGGCGATGGCACCGCTGCTCGAGGCCGTCGAACAGCGCGATCCAACCGCCGACAGGCCACAGGCCTTCGCCATCGAAGACCTCAATCCGCGTGGCCTGCGCCCGTCGATCGAGACCACCGTGCATGCCTTGATGCCGCAACGCGTGGTGCTGCATGTCCATTGCGTCGACACGATTTCGCTTGCCGTGCAAGCAGATGGCGAGGCCGAGGTGGCCAGGCGACTGGATGGCATCGAATGGGCCTGGGTGCCCTATTTCCGGCCGGGTCTGCCGCTCGCCCGCGGCATTGCCGCGAAATTGCGGCCCGGGGTCGACGTGCTGATCCTTGGCAATCACGGGCTGGTGGTTGCTGCCGAAACCGTCGCCGAGGCGGAGGCTTTGCTGCACTGCGTCCGGTCGCTGCTGGCGCGGCCGGTGCGCGCCACCGCCCCGCCTGATATCGCCGCCTTGACGGCGCTCGCCGGCGACTACCGATTGCCGGCGGATGTCGAAGCGCATGCGGTCGCGCTCGATTCGGAAAGCCTGGATATGGCCGAGGGCGGCAGCCTTTATCCGGACCACGTCATCTTTCTAGGCCAGGGCTCGGTCGTTGCGAGGCCGGGCGAGAACGTGGCCGGCGTCACCGCGCGGCTCGGCGCGGCACCCGTGGCGATCCTGTTTCCCGGCGCCGGCGTGCTGATGCGCGGCGACGCCGGCGCCGGTGCCGACGCCATGCAGCGTTGCCTTGCCGACGTGACCGCGCGCGTCGATGGCAAGGCGCGGCTGAACTATCTCACCGCCGCCGAGAATGACGAACTGGTCAACTGGGACGCCGAGCAGTATCGCCAGAAGCTCAATGCGGCCGGCACGGCCTAGCGAGGGACGACATGACGCCACTTGTCGTCGGCATCGACATCGGCACTTCCGGCGCCCGCGCCGTCGCCATGCGTCAGGATTTTTCCATTGCCGGCCAGTCCGCTGTCCGGCTCGACAAATTCGGCCAGAACCCACGCGACCCCTCGGCATGGTGGCAGGCGGTCCAGGCGGCGCTGACGGAACTGCTTTCGGGCGTCGACCGCGCCGCGATCCGCGCCATCGCCATCGACGGCACATCGGGCACCCTGCTGCCGGTCGACGCTGATGGGCGGCCTCTGGCCGAGCCGCTGATGTACAACGACAAGGTCGATGACGGCGACATCCTGGCCGCGATCGCCCGCGCGGCGCCGGAAGCGAGCGCCGCCCACGGGGCGACTTCAGGCCTGGCCAAGGCGCTCCGGTACCAGCATCTGCCCGGCATAGCGGCCGTGCTGCACCAGGCCGACTGGATCGCCGGCAACCTGTCCGGGTGCTTCGACGTCAGCGACGAGAACAATGCGCTCAAGACCGGTTACGACGTCGAGGCGCGCCGCTGGCCGGATTGGATCGCGGCCACCGGCATGCGCATGGATTTGCTGCCTGATGTCATCGAGCCGGGCGACGTCACGGGCACCCTCACCGCGGCCGCCGCCGCGCTTTTCGGCCTGCCGCGCGATGTGGTCGTGGTTGCCGGCACCACGGACGGCTGTGCCTCGTTCCTGGCGACAGGCGCCACGGCGGCCGGCGACGGTGTCACGGCGCTGGGGTCCTCGCTGACCATCAAGATCCTGTCCGACCGGCCGATCTCGGCGCCGCGCTTTGGCATCTACAGCCATCGTCTTGGCGACACCTGGCTGGCAGGCGGCGCCTCGAACTCCGGCGGCAAGGTGCTGGCGCAGCATTTTCCGCTCGCGCGGATCATCGAACTCAGCGCGATGATCGACCCCACGACCGAGACCGGCCTCGACTACTATCCGCTTGGGACGGCTGGCGAGCGGTTCCCGATCGCCGATCCGGCCTTGCCGCCGCGTCTCACCCCACGGCCTGCTGACGATGCCGATTACCTCAAGGCGATGTTCGAGGGCATGGCGGCGATCGAAGCGCTTGGTTACGGCAGGCTGGCCGAACTCGGCGCGCCGGCCCTGACCTCCATTCGCAGCGTCGGCGGCGGCGCCGCCAATCCGGTATGGAGCGCGATCCGGCAGCGCAAGCTCGGCGTCGCGTTCCTGCCGGCATTGTCGGACGAGGCCGCCGCCGGTACGGCCCGGCTGGCGCTGAAAGGCGCCAGCGAGGCAGGGCTCCTATGAAAAAGGTCGAACGTCTCGACGGCATCGGGAAGCTGGCGCAACGCTACCAGGTCTTCCTGCTCGACCAGTTCGGCGTGCTGCATGACGGCCAAGCTCCGTATCCCGGTGCGGTGGAGGCATTGTCCACGCTGAAGCGCGCCGGCAAGACCGTGGTGCTGATCTCCAATTCCGGCAAGCGCGCCCGGCCCAACGAGGATCGCCTGCTGAAGCTCGGCTTCGAGGTCGGCAGCTGGGACCATTTTGTGTCTTCCGGCGAGGTAGCGTGGCGACGTTTCCATGACATGGCGGCGGCAGGAGTGTTGCGGTCCGGCACGAAATGCCTGTTGATCAGCCGCGACGGCGACCGCAGCGCGATCGACGGCCTGCCCTTCGCGCTGACAGAGGCCGGCGAGGACGCCGAACTGGTGCTGATCTCGGCCAGTGAGGGGGACCGCCACGACCTCGACCACTATCGCCGGCTGCTGGGCCCGGCAGCGGCGCGGCAAGTGCCGTGCTTCTGTACCAATCCCGATAGGATCATGCTGACGGCGGTCGGACCGCGCTTCGGCGCCGGCGAGATCGCCGATCTCTACGAGAACCTGGGCGGCGGCGTCACCCGCATCGGCAAGCCCTATCCGGCGATCTTCGATGCCGCACTTGCACTGGCAGGCGAGCCGGACCGCCACAGCGTGGTCTGCGTCGGCGACAGCGTCGAACACGATATTGCAGGCGGCAATGGTGTCGGCATCGCCACCGCGTTGGTATTGGGTGGGATCCTGGCCGGCGCGCCTGACCTCGCCGCTGTTTTCGGCGAGCACAAGGCCTGGCCGGACTACATCACGGGATCGTTCAGCTTTCGCTGACCGCATCCAGCATGCGCCTTGCGCTTTCCTCGTCGGTGATCAGGATTGTCGGCGCAATCAGATTCATGGCGCCGAGCAGCGCGTCGGTCTTCTCCGCGCCGCCGGAGGTCAGAATGCGGATCGGCGCCTTGCGCAGCCGGTCGACATCCACCGACATCACATGGTTGTTGACGGGATGGTCGACCAGATCGCCATTGCGGTCGTAGAAATGGAACAGAAGGTCGCCGACGGCGCCGCGCGCCAGCAGCGCCTCGCGGTCCGCTTCCCTGAGGAAGCCGCCGCGCGAGAAGGTGGTGGCCGAAGCGATGCCGCCGACACTCAGCAGAACGGCATCGAGCGCGTCGGCCATCTCAAAAACCTCCTGCAGGCCGCAGCGCTCGACCAGCGCGATCTTGGTCTCGACGCTGTCGACGACGGCCGGCGTCGGCATCAGATAGCCATCGCCCTGGAAAATCTGGGCGAAGCGCCACGCGAACTCGGCCGGGTTGACCCGGCGCGCGACGCCGACGCCACCAAGCAGCGAAATCACCTTGAAATCGGTCAGCGATTTGGCGCTGATGAACGGCAAGGTGTGGAACAGCGTATTGCCCCAGCCGACGCCGACCTGCATGCCGGATTTCATCGCGTCGGACAGGAACATGCCGGTCTTGGCGGCGATCGCCGGGATCGGATCGGCATTGGCCGCGGTCAACGGCGCCACCAGCGCCTGCTGCAGCCCGAAGGTCCTTTCGAGCGCGCGCTCCAGCCGCACGATCTCCAGAAGCTCGCTCTCGATGGTGATCTTGACCTCGTTGCGCGACCGCGCCTCCGCCAGCATGCGCACGATGGTGACGCGGCCGACGCCAAGCACATCGGCGATCTCGTTCTGCGTCATCTGCTCGACGAAATACATCCAGGCGGCGCGGATCCTGAGGCGGTCCGTTCGGCTCTCGCTGATGACCGGCTCGGTCGCTTCGGCTCCTGCCCGCCTTTCGGTGGCCCCCCTTTCCTCGACCCCCTTTTCCTCGATTTGTCGTCCCCTGGCCAAATCATCCCTCCCCCGCGGCGGCGGACGCGCGCCGTCGCCGATTCTGCGTGCTGGTCTAGTATCGCCTATTGATCTACCAATCGATAGGAACAATGTAGAGTCGGTGGCCGCCCTACTGCAGCTGGCCCCGCACGGCACATTCGAGGCAAACCGCGATGCTCCGACAAATCTCCGAAGACGTCCGCGTCAACCTCAAGGACCGGCTGCGGGAAGTCCGCGACATCATCCGCCAGAGCCGTCATGACGGCAGCGGCGACGCCAGCGCCCTGCGCGAAGCCACCAGCCATCTTCCGCCGTTTCCGGGCAAAGGCATCGAAGGCCTGCTCAGCCATGCCGCGAGCGCCGTCGACGAAGCGCTGTCGATCGCCGAATCCTTCGTCCCGCATGAACGCCCGATAAGCGTCGATGGAACGACCGTCAAAGGTCTCGGCACCTATTTTCCGGCCGGGGACGAAGACCAGCAATTGAACGCCGAGCGCCTGTTCCGGCGCGACATGTACTATCTGAGCAAGGCCGTGCTTGCCGGGCTGAAGATCGAGAATGCCCGTATCCATGAAGCCGGTTTTGCCGCCGTCCACGCGGCCATGCGCAAGCGCCATGGCGATCTGTTGGCCGCGCTGGCCGCGCCGGGTGCCGGACTGCAGGCAATCGCGGCCACCTGCGCGGCGCTTTTGATCGAATTGCTCAACCAGCGCCCGGTCCGCTTTGGCGAAGCCGCGCCGGAATCGAATGCTGCTGGCGGCCGGGCGCTCGATATAAGCTGCCTGGCGCCGGTCGTCCTGGCTTGCGGCCTGGCGACAACCGGCCGCGACGGCGCGCCGGAGCCAGACATGCTGGAGATCGCGATGCTGGCCGCCGATATACGTCATGAGCGCATTGTCCAGGCCTGCGCCAAGGCGAGCCCGGTCGATGAACTGACACCTGTCTTCGCCACCTTGCTTGCGCACTTGCCGTAAGCTCCAGCAGCAGCGGTCGCAGGAACTACTCCCCGGCCGCCATCGCCGTGATCGTCTTCTTGGCGCGCTGGATCGAGGCCGGGCTCATCGACAGCTCGGTCAGGCCCATCTTCAGGAAGGCCGGAATGAGATCCGGCCGACCTGCCGCCTCGCCGCACATGCCCACCATGATGCCGGCGGCGACCCCGGCCCTGGCCGTCAGTTCGATCGCCGACATCACGGCCGGATTGGTGACGTCGTTAAGCTTCGCAACGGTCGGGTTGAGCCTGTCGGCGGCCATGATGTACTGGGTGAGATCATTGGTGCCGATCGAGAAGAAAGCCACCTCCCTGGCCAGTGCCGGTGCGATCAGCACCGCGGCCGGGGTTTCGATCATCACGCCGAGATCGAACGTGGCGTGCGGCACGCCTTCGGCCTTGAGTTCGGCGGCGCATTCATCGACCAGTGCGCGGCTGCGCGTCACTTCGGAAATATCCGACACCATCGGCAGCATCACCTTGATGTTGCCGTGTACGGCGGCCCTCAGCAGCGCCCTCAGCTGGCGCTTGAAGATATCGGGCCGGTCGAGGCACATGCGGATGCCGCGCCAGCCGA
This sequence comes from Mesorhizobium sp. M8A.F.Ca.ET.202.01.1.1, assembly GCF_004791595.1. NCBI lineage: Bacteria > Pseudomonadati > Pseudomonadota > Alphaproteobacteria > Hyphomicrobiales > Phyllobacteriaceae > Mesorhizobium > Mesorhizobium sp. M8A.F.Ca.ET.202.01.1.1. The sequence goes on from NZ_SRUN01000009.1 coordinate 291,622, forward strand.
GGAAGGGATTTTCCTCGTCGGGAAACTCGATGCCGGCGATCGGCTTGTCGCCGCCGATGTCGAGCGTGCGCACGATGACCGGATAGGGGGCGAAGGCTTTGGCCAGCGCCGCATAGGTCTCGGCCTGCATGTCTTCCGACGGCAGGTGCATATGGCGCATGAACAGAAGCTCGGTCCGGAACAGGCCGACACCCATGGCGCCGGCTTCCTGCGCAGCCTCGATCTCCTCCAGCGAGCCGATATTGGCCGCGACCTCGATAGTCCTGCCGTCCGCCAGCTTCGGCGTCACCGTCTTGAACGCGGTCAGGCCGGCACGCTCCTTGGCCGCCGCTTCGACGCGGCCGGCGAAATCGGCGCGTGTGGCCGCATCGGGGTCGATGATCACCTGGCCGCTGTTGCCGTCGAGCGCCACCTCTTGCGCCGTGCGCAAGGCATTGATCTTGTCGCCGAGGCCCAGCACCGCCGGAATGCCGTGCGAGCGGGCGATGATGGCGATGTGCGAGGTGGCGCCGCCATGGCCGCACACCACGCCGCCGATGCGTTTCAGCGGCGCGCGCGCCAGATCCCAGGCGCCGATATCATCGGCGATCAGGATCGCACCCTGCGGGATATTTTCGAGGCTGACGTCGTCTTGGCCCAGCAGCACCAGGCAGATCTGCCGTCCGACCGCTTGGACATCGTCGGCCCGCGCATTGAGGTAATGATCGTCGACGGCGCTGAAATCGGCGGCGATGGTGGAAGCGGCGGTGATCGTGGCCGACACCGCGTCATTGCCGCCCTTGATCGCCTTCTCGGCCTCGCCGGTCAGGCTGTCGTCGGCGGCGATATCCCTGAGCGCCGCGACGATGCCCCGGTCACCGGCCGACAGACTGTCCTGCGCCAGCGCCCGGTCCATGCGCGCCTGGACGGCGGCGACGGCGGCGCGGAACCTGTCGATTTCGCCGGCGATTTCTTCTGCCTGCAGCATGCGGCCCTGTCCCGCGATATCAGGCGGGAAATGCGCGAAGGCGGGTCCGATGGCGACGCCCTCGCTTGCGGCGACACCGCGCAAACCATTCGCCTCGCCTGATGGCGCCGGCGCGGATTGGGGCGCGGGCGCCGCTTCCTTGCCTGCCTCATTCGCCGGGGCGTGGGTGTCTTCGTCATCGAGACCCGCCTTGGGGTTCTCGAGATAGCCGATCAGCGCCTCGATCGCCTCGATGGCATCGGCGCCGTTCGCCCGCACGGTGACTTCCTGGTTTTCCTTGACCGCCAGCAGCATCAGCTTGACCGAGCTCTTGGCGCTGACCGCCTTGCCGTCCTTGACCAGTTCGACATCGGATTCGAAACCCTTCGCGAGCTTCACGAAGCGTGTGGCGGGGCGGGCGTGCAAACCTTCATGCACTCTGACGATGGTCGAGCGTTCCATGGCAAATACTCTGCTTTTTTGGGCGCCAAAGCCAGACTGGGCGGGGCGCGAGTGCTTTCAGGCGGCGATGGTGATGATCGCGTCTGTTTTCAGGGCGGCCACGAGGGCTTGGCGATCGATCTGCGATGCGCAGATCTCGCCCGGCCTTTCGGCCTCGGTGGCCCCGTTGAACGAGATGACGACGTGGCCCATCTCGAGGACCTTGCTCCAGGCGCTGGAGCCGACGGCGGTTATGACGGCGGTAACCGGACCAAGGGTGATCGACGCGCCCTTTTGAGGCGCGCCATCACTGGGTCCGACCTCCGTCTTGTGGAGCACCGAGACTTCGGCAAGCTCCGGCGGCGAGCCATCCGCGAACAGGATGACCACGCCCCCTTCGGCAAGGTCCGCCACTTCGGGTCCTATCGCCGTGACCCGTGTCTTGAGAAAAACCGACATATGGCGAACCTCGTTATCAGGTGTTTAGAACACGATCAGGGAGACGACCCAGGCGATCAGCACCGAGACCGGACCCATGATCTGGCGGCTGATGAGCACCGCAGGCACGCCGATTTCGATGGTTTTCGGCTTGGCTTCGCCGAGCGCCAGGCCGACCGGGACGAAGTCGCAGCCCACCTGGGTGTTGTAGGCAAACAGCGCCGGCAGCGCCATTGCCGGCGAAATCGTGCCGTTGGCGATCTGCGGGCCGATGATGGCCACGCCGATGACCTGCGCGATGACGGCGCCTGGCCCGAGGATGGGCGACAGGAACGGCAGTCCGCAGATTGCCGAGATGATCAGCAGGCCGACGATGTTGTTGGCCAGCGGTCCCATCGGCTGCGCCAGCACGTCGCCGATGCCGGTGTACAGGATCAGGCCGATGAGCATGGTCACGAAGGCCATGAACGGCAGCACGTTGCGAACCACCTGGTCGATCGTGCGGCGGCCGGCATTGAAGAAGATGCCGACCACACGGCCCATGACGCGGCCGATCGAGCTGATCAGGCCGATAAGCCCGCCTTCGCTCGGCAGCGGCTGTGGCGCAGCGGCTGAAGTGTTGTTGTTTGAACTCATCGGCGCTGCTCCCCCCGCAGTGGTGACCGCTTCGGATCCGTCCGCCATTGCGACGTTGGCCGGCTTCACGCCCGAAACGTAGATGTCCTCCGTGATGAACTGGGCGAGCGGCCCAGCCTGTCCGACCGGCGTCAGATTGACGGTCGGGATGCGCTTGCGCGGATAGACACCGCAGCGTGCGGTGCCACCGCAGTCGACGACCACAACCGCCATCTCACCTTCGATCGGCGGCGCCTTGAAGCCGTCGACGGCCGTGGCGCCGGTCATGTCGGCGATAAGTTGGGCGACAGGATGGATGCCGCCGCCGGTGACGGAGACGATCTTGTCGCGCTGGGCGGTCGGCTCGATGACGAGCGGGCCGCCCCAGCCTGTGTTACCCCGGGAGATCTTTACGGCTTTGAATGTCTTGTCCATGATGTCCTCCCCGCCCTTACAGCTCGACGCCCTGACGGCGTGCCATGATGGCGGTGATGCGCTCGGTCAGCATGCCCTTGAGCAGAATGACGACCAGGCCGACGATGGCGTACCAGATCGCCACCTTGACGTGGTAACCGGCGACGACGGCGCCCTTCTTTTCCAGCTCCAGCAGCGCGACCAGAATGCCGCCCCAGACGAAATATTCGCCGGGGTTGATGTGCGGGAACAGGCCGAGCGGCGGATGCACGTAGGAGACCGCCGCGTCATAGAAGGCGGGTTTGTGCTTCTCTTCCAGAAACGATCCGAACGTATAGGCCATCGGATTGGTGAGGAAGAACACAGCCAGCAGCGGCAGCAGCGTGTAGCGCGTCAGCGCGATCCTGCCGGCACCGCGCGCCAGGCCATGCACGCGCTCTTCGCCGACCAGTTCGGTGACGGCATAGAAGGCGGTCATAAGCACCACAAGCGTCGGGATGATACCGGTGACGAAGCCGGCGAACACTTCGCCGCCCTTCTGGAAGATGCCGATGAAGTACTTGCCGATGGCGGTCAGCCAACCGAGCTGCTCCTCCTGCTGGACGTCCTTCAGCTTTTCCTTGAACTGGTCGACGGTGATCGGCCCGCTGTCGGCCTGCGCCAGGACAACGAGATGGTCGGAAGCATGCTCTACCGCAAGCTTGCCATGCAAAGCAGCATCCGAGACCATGGCACCCGCGACATGCAGATTGTGCACGGCCATGTCGGCATGCTGCGCCAACAACGAAAATACAGACATTTCTCCTCCTTATGCCGGCCCGCCGGGTGGTCCCAGTCGGCGCACGGCCTCCTCTATGCCCTTGCTACGTTCAAGCCGGCCAGGCCCGGCTTCTTCCCCGGCTCCGACCGTGCTTTGTCGATCTGTTCGATCGCCCGCTTCACGGCCTCGGCCACACCGGGTTCCCCCTCCCCCATGATCGCAGGGTTGGACCGGAGTCGATCGAGGGGAACACCCTCGAATTCTTCATGTCGTTTGAATTTGGTGAACACGGAACGGCCGCTCATCACCATCATCCGGCGCACGATCAGGTCAGGCGTCACCACGACCAGCGCGATGGTCCCCTTGGCAAATCGGCCGCGAAAATTGCCTGCGCCGACGAAGCCGTCCTTGTATTGGTCGGTGACGCCCCGGAAGACATCCGAATAGTGCCGCATCTGCAGCCAGACGCCGAGCGACTGCAACGCCCACACAATAACCAGCAGAAGCAGTCCCCACTGCCAAATCGCCATTCGGTTCTCCTCCCGAAGCCTCAGTCGAGGCGCACCTTGGACCGGCACGCGACAACAGCAAAGTGAGAACATTTGTTTCCGCGAATGTCAATATGTATGATATTGACCTCGACCTCGGTCATCCACAGGGCCGTCGGCCGATTTCGGCGGCGGCACGGCTGTGCTAGCCTGTCGTGAAACGGGATGCATACAATGGAACTGCCCTTCAGGGACGAATTGGCCCTCATGCCCGACCTGCGCCACCGGCTGCGGCAGTTGCGTTGGTTCCGCGCCACTTTCCGTGGCAGCGCCAAGGTGGTCTCGGACACATTCGGCGTGCGCTTCGAAATCGACGAGGCGAAGCTGACGCGGGCTTTTCTCGACTGGGTCGAGGTCATGGAAGCGCAGAAGCGGTTTGCCGCGATCGACCGGGCCGACTTCATCGTCTTTGCCGCCGGCCTTGTGTTGCGCGAACTGATAAAACAGGCGCCGGCCAGGGAGATCTCCGGTCTTACCCAGCTCGTCGAAACGGATCAGAATGCCGGCACGCTGGACATCATCCGCTTCTGGCCGGAAGGCTTTCTCTACACCAACTACTGCGTCTCGGTCATTTCGGCCATCTACGAGCAGGAGTTCGGCTCGGCGCCCAGTATCGACAAATGCGCCGACGACCTGCGCACCTGGTGGTCCTATCGCGAGAACGTCACCGAAATCCCGGCCTATGCCGTGGCTTTCCTCGACCGCTTCCTGGGCGCGGAGCCCAACTGGATCACGCCCGACCGCGCGCAGTCGCGGCAGGCCATGCAACGGGCACTGGGGTCCTCCCGCGCCAGCGACGTGTTGCGCCAGCTTTGAGCATCGCCGGTTTTCGCATGTCCCCAAAAAACACCGCTATTGAACATCTGACTTTTTGCCGATAGCGATGTGCGAAATTTGAGTTGAGGAGACAAGCGCGTGGCGCGAGCAAGGCCCATCATCTTCGATTGCGACGGCGTTCTCGTCGACAGCGAGCCCCTGGCCGCCAGGGCCTACGAGCGCGTCTATGAAAAGCATGGCATGCCGGGCGTTCACGGCGGCATCATCGCGCAGTGCGTCGGCATGAAACAGGCCGACATCATCGTCAGGATCAAGGAATTGACCGGCCATCAGTTTCCCGCGGCCGCCGACAGCGATATCTGGGCCGAGACCAAGATCCTGTTTTCGCAGGAATTGAAGCCGACACCGGGAATCGCCGCATTCCTGGAGACGCTCGACGGCGACCGCTGCGTTGCCTCGTCGTCCTCCGTCGAACGCATCAACCACAGCCTGGCCATCACCGGGCTGGCGCGGTTCTTCGGCGATGCGATCTACAGCTCTTCGATGGTGAAGAACGGCAAGCCCGCGCCTGATATTTTCCTGTTCGCCGCGGCGGCGATGGGCGCCAGTCCGGCCGACTGCATCGTCATCGAGGATTCGCCTTTCGGCATCCAGGGCGCGGTTGCCGCCGGCATGACGGCGGTCGGCTATACAGGTGGCGGACATACTTATGCGGAGCATGCTGCACGGCTGATGGCCGCCGGTGCCGATTTCGTCTGCGCCGACTGGAGTGAAGTGAGCCGGCAATTGTCGGGGCTCGGTGTACCGGCGTAGCTAGTAAAGCCTAAGGCGGGCCCATTGGTCGCGCGGGATCACTGGCCCCACACGGAAATTAAAGGACAGGACCCTCGTCGCATTGGTGTCGACCTCGCACCGGAAGCCCAGATGAAACCAGGTAGTTGTGGTGCGGAAGGCTACATCCGAGCCGTCAACAACATTGCCCGCTCTAAGTGGAACACTTGGGATCAGGTCGGGAAAGTAAGAGGCGTCCAGCAATTGCTGCTGCAACACACTGGCACAAAGTTTGGCTCCCCGCTGACTGCGCGGCAAACCACCCATCGAGGTCGTGGCTAGCGCAGCGTCAGTGGCACCCTGCGAGTAGAGTTTGCGAACGCCCGGAAGGCCCGAGTCGCGCTGCGATGCGGACTTCGAGACCTTGGGTTTCGGCGCATTTGCTGGTTTGGGCTTTGGCGCTTCGGCTGATGTGGGAAGCTCGACGTCGCCATCGGCAGCCAACGGCGTTGATAGCGCGCCCTGTTGCTTGGCGGCTTCGAGCCCCGCCTGCTTTTCTGCCTCCTGTTTGGCTGCCTGTTGTTTATCCACGTCCTCGGTTGAAGCTGCCTGCTTCTGCGCGTCCTTGGCTGGATCGGAGTCTGGTGGTGTGGCAGGCTGGTTTTCCGCCGGCTTCGGTTCGACCGGCGGCTTCGAAGGCTCATTCTTGGCCGGGAATGGCGAGCTGTCTTGAGCGCTGGTCCCATCCAGGGATTTCCTCGGGCCGGTATCCTTGTCGCCGAACTGAAAAACGGGCTTCAGGACCTCCACTGGCGGGGGCTTCTGCGCCTGCTTTTCCGACGGAGGCTGTTTCTCAACCTTCTGCTCAGGCGGTTTTTCTACCTTTGGTTCCGGTGGAGGCGGAACAGGTTTCGGCTTTGGCTGATCGGGCGGAGGCACGAGCGCGACATTGACCGGCTGCTCCTCCCGCAGCTGTTGGGGAGGGATTGGCAGCCCATATATCAGGATCGCCGCGATGAGCACGTGCAGGATCAGCGATGCGGGCACGCCCCACAACAGATTCCGACGCCGTTCTCGTGCCTCGTCCTTCATCACCTTCGATGTGGAATGAAATCGCGGCGGCTTCAAGCACGGGCACTGGATTGGCGCTATTTAACCGCCGACAGCTTGGCGACCTGGATGACCGGCGATTGCCCCGGCTCGGCGTGCCGGCCTAATTTAGCGGATACTTAGTGAATCCACGGCTGGCCCATTCGCCGGGCGGGATCAATGACCCAACACGGAAGTTGAAAGACAGGACCCTCGTCGCATCAGCGTCGACCTCGCACCGGAAGTTCAGACTGTACCATTGGGTTCTGGTGCTGAAGGCGGCATGCTGAGGGTTAAGGACGTTGCCCAGCTTCAGCGGAATGGTTGGCACCCATTTGGGCGAATAATCAGCACTTTGCAATTCCTGGTCCAGAACGTTGCCGCAAAGGTTGGCAACGCGCTGATCGCGCGGCACGTTGTCCATGGAGCTTGTGGCCAGCGCATTGCCGGTTGCGCCTTGCGAGTAAAGCTTTCTGACGCCCGGAAGGCCGGAGTAGATCGGCGATCCCGCAGCCTCGGTGTTGGTGGGATTTGACCTTCCCGCCTTCCCGCCTGGGGCTTTGAAGGCTGTTGCGGATTTGAACTTCATCGGCTTTGCGGGTTTAGGCTTTGCCTTTTCTTCCGAGGATGGAGGCGCCGGCTTGTCGGCGGCCTCGGCAGCCAATGGCTTTGGCGCCACGACCGCTTGCTTTTCGCCGGTTTGCGGCGTCGCCTGCTGTTTGTCGGTGTCTTCAGTCTCCTCCTTTTTCTCGCTTTGCGCGGGTTTTTCGGCCGGCACGGCGGTTGCCGGCTTCTCGTCGGCCCTGTCGGAGGCTGCCTCTTGCTCAGGCGCAGCGGATTGGGTCGGGGCGGGCTTCGGTTCGACTGGCGGCTTCGCGGCCTCATCCTTGGCCGGCAACGGTGCATTGACTTGAGCGCTGCCGCCGTCGAGAGATTTCTCAGGCCCCGTATCCTTTTCGCCATATTGAAAAACGCGCTTCAGTACCGGAGTGTTCACCGGCTTGGGCGGCTGCTCGGGCGGTTTTTCAACCTTGGGTTCCGGCGGCTTTTCGGCTTTGGGCTGCGTTGGCGGTGGGGGAACAGGTTTCGGCTTCGGCTGATCGGGCGGAGGCACGATCGCGACATTGACCGGCTGTTCCTCCCGCGGCTGCTGGGGACGTGGGGGCACACCATATATCAGCAGCGCCGCGACAAGCACGTGCAGGATCAGCGATGCGGGGATACCCCACAACAGATTCCGACGCCGTTCTCGTGCCTCGTTCATCCTGACCGATGTGGAATGAAATAGCGGCGGCTTCAAGCATAGGGATCGGATTGGCGCAATTTGGCCACTGACAGCTTGGTGATCTGGATGATCACGCGCGGGCCTGCGTTACGAGTCGCGACTCACCCCGCCGAGCAAGTCATGCGGCGGCTCCCGGGGCAGGGATCAGCCAGCCGGATCTTATGCGCAGCCGGACCTGCGCACCGTTCTCCAGCACGACCGGATCGGGCTGCTCGAAACGCAAGGTCAGGTCGGGACCGGCAGCAGGCGTAAATTCTATGCGCGCGGCACCTCCCTGGTAGATCGCCCGCTTGACAAGACCGTCGAAGCCCGAGGCATCGGCGGAAAGCTCGATATCAGCGGATCGGCAGCAGATCCTGGCGCCGGCGCGTGGCCGCTCACCAGGCCGACAGCGGACCACCAGGTCGGTTCCGAGAACCCTGACCTTGCAACGGCCGCCGTCTTCGCTCGTCATCACATCCGCTGGCAGCAGGATGCCTTGCGAGATGAAGGAGGCCACCATCTCATTTGCCGGCTCATGATAGAGTTCGCGCGGCGTCGCAAGCTGCGCCAGGCGTCCGTGGTCCATCACCGCGATACGGTCGGCCAGCGCCATCGCCTCGGCCTGGTCGTGGGTGATGTAGACGATGGTCGTGCCCGTGCGCTTGTGAAAGGCGGCGAACTCGTCCTCCATCGAGGCTCTCAGATGCACGTCGAGATTGGCGAGCGGCTCGTCGAACAGCACCAGCGACGGCGCGGCGACAAGGCAACGTGCGAGCGCCACGCGCTGGCGCTGGCCGCCGGAAAGATTGGCGGGCCAGCGCTCACCCAGCCCCTGCAGATTGACCAAGGCAAGCGCGTCTTCGACCTTCTGGCGCGCAACCGCCTTGTCGAGCCTGGCAACCTTCAGCGAATAGCCGACATTCTCGGCGACGCTCATATGCGGCCACAGCGCATAGTTCTGGAAGACGATGCCGACACGCCGCTTTTCCGGAGCGACGCTGCCGCCCTTGCCCGACACGACCTCGCCGCCGATGCGGATTTCGCCCGAAGTCACTTTCTCGAAACCGGCGACCAGCCGCAACAACGTCGTCTTGCCACAGCCGGAAGGTCCGAGCACCGCCAGGAACTCGCCGTCAGCGACATCGATCGAGACATCCTTCACGGCATCGAAATCGGTGAAGCTCTTGGTCACATGGTCCAGGGTCAGTCGCGCCATGGCAGAACTCCGCTCGGAAGATGAGGGGCAAGCAGGTGGGTCACCAGCATCAGCGCGAAGGTGACCGCGACCGTGATGACGGACATCGCCGCCGCGTAGTTGGAATCACCGCCCTGCTCGAAGGAAAACATCACCACGCCGATCGTTTCGGCCCCCGATGACCACAGCAGCGCCGAGACGGTGAGTTCGCTGAGCGCCGTCATGAAGATCAGGAGGCCGCCGGCGATCGCCGCCGGTGCGACGAGCGGAAAGATGATGGTGCGCATACGCGTGAACAGGCCGGCGCCCGCCACCTGTGCGGCCTCCTCCAGCGCCCGGTCGATCTGATGATAGCCGCTGATGGTCGGCCGCAGCGCCAAAACCAGGAAGCGGGCGAGATAAGCGTAGAGGATAATCCAGACGGTGTTGTAGAGCTGGATGCCGGTCAGCGGGATCGGCCTGAGAAACAACAGCAGCGAGGCGATCGCCAGCACCACGCCGGGCAAGGCATAGGGCAGTTCGACCGACAGGTTGAGCAGCCGCACCCAGCGCTGCTTGCCCCAGGCGATGAGATAGCCGACCGGCACGGCAACGATAACCGCGAAGAAAGCACCCACGATCGACAGCCAGAAACTGTTGAAGAAGGCGCGATTGGCGGCATCATGCTCGAACAGCACGAAACGGTAATTGTCGAGCGTCGCCGTTTTGGCGGTGAGCGCGATGCCGTAGCCCGGCACCAGCGAGGTCAGCACCAGCCCGAACAGCGGCAGGACCAGCACCAGCAGGATGAGCAGCCACATGCCGGCCTGGACGACCGGCCGCCAGCGGCCGAGCTCATAAGGTTCGGACGGCAGCGATGTCGAGGAAATACGGTAGTCGCGGCGACGGCTCATCCCCTCCTGGGCGAGGATGCCGGCCATGGCGATGATGCCGATCAGCACCGACAGAAACGCGGTCTCGCCGAGCACCGCCGGACCGCCGCCGGCCAGCTTCTGATAGATGAGCGTCGGCAGCACGAGATAGTTGGCGGGAATGCCGAGAAACGCCGGAATGCCGAAATTGCCGACACAGGAGACGAAGGCAAGTGCGGCCGCCGCCATGATCGACGGCGTCATCAAGGGCAGCACGATGGTGACCAGTACGGTGAACCAGTTCGCGCCGCCGGCGCGCGCCGCCTCGACCAGTTCGCGCGGCAGCTTGCGCAGGCCGGCACGCACCAGCAGGAAGACCAGCGGGCCGTATTGGACGCCAAGCAGCAGGATGATGCCCGAGGTCGAATAGAGCAGGTTCTTCGTGCCGAGCGGCGGCGCCGCCCCGAACAGTTTTAGGAACGGGCTCGCCGGGCCGAACAGTTGCAGCCAGGCCAGCGCCGTCACCTGCGGCGCGATCAGCAGCGGCATGACGTAGCAGAGCACCAGGGCGCTTCGGCCACGTATGTCGGTCAGCGAGACCAGCACGGCCACCAGCGTGCCCGACAGCACAGCCAGAAGAGTGCCGCCAATGCCGACGACCAGCGTGTGCCAGGTCGCGATCCAGGTTGCCGGGCTTCTCAGCCCGGCCTCCACGGCCACGGTCGTCAAGACGCCGCCGGGTGCCGCGATCTCCTTGACGAGGCGCAGCATGGGCAGCAGCGAAAGCAGCACAATGACGACGGCAACCGCCGCCGTCAGGGCCATTTCCTGGCCCCGGCTTTCCCTGATTCGTGCCGACATGATTGGTTTCCTGGGATCGGTCGATCGATTCGATCACGTTTCGCCGGAACTGGCGAGATGCCGTGGAAACGGCATCTCGCCTGACTGTCGGCTCAGCCGCCGAACAGTTCCGAGAACTTTGCCTTGTCGGCGTCAGTCTTGGCAACAATGGCCTTGGTGTCGAACGGCATCACCTTGATTTTGACGCCTTCCGGCAGCCAGTCGGGACGGCCGACCGAGGCGCGCGCCGGCAGATAGCCCATCGACAGCGCCAGCTTCTGGCCTTCATCGGACAAAATGAAGTCGACGAATTTTTTCGCGCCATCGACGTTCTTGGCGGTCTTCATGATGGCGACCGGCTCGGTCACGGCAGGCACGCCTTCGCTGGGGAAAACGAACTCGACCGGCGAGCCCTTCTTCTTGGCGTTCATCGCCATGAAGTCGACGAGGATGCCATAGGGCTTCTCGCCCGATGCCACCGACTTCAGCACCGCGCCATTGCCGCGCACGCTGACGGTGCTGTTGGTCTTCAGCTTCCGGAAGAAATCCCAGCCATAGTTAGCGTCGCCGACAAAGCCCGAAAGCAGGTAGGCGGCAGCGCCCGAATAGAGCGGGCTCGGCATGACCAGGCCGTCGGCATAGGCCGGCTTGGCAAGGTCTGCCCAATGCTCCGGCTTTTGCGCGGCCGCGGTGTTGTAGACGATGCCGGTGGTGATCAGCTTGCTGCCGAAATAGGTCTTGTCGGCGTCATAGGCATCCGCATCGATACCGTCGAGCTTGGCCCCGGGATAGGCCATCAACCGGTCATCCTTCTTCAGCAGCTCCATCGAGACCGCGTCGGCGATCAGGAGCACGTCGGGCTGCGGGCTGCCCGCGGCGAATTCGGCCGCCATCTTGGTCAGGATGTCGCTGGTTCCCGAGCGATAGATGGTAACGTCGATGCCGGGCTGCGCCTTCTTGAAGGCATCCACGGTCTTGGCCGCGTCCGCCTCGGGTTGGGATGTGTAGAGCGTCAGCGTTTCGGCATTTGCCACGCCGGCAAACAAAGTTGCGGCGAGCGCCAGTTGGCTGGCCAGCAGCTTGATGAATAGCGTCTTCATGAGACCTCCTGATCCTGTCTGTGCATGAGCGACCGGCATCCTGGCCGGTTTCCATATTCTCCCTGCACGGCCCATATGACTGGTGGATGACACTGAGTGTCAGCGTCCGGATCAGATCGCATTCATCAGGAAAGAGAGGCTGTCTGGCAGCCTCGAGTGGGGCCGGGAAGGCCCCGGGCACATCGCAACGAACAGCCTCAACGGAGCGGGAGGCGGGCTCCTGCTGTCAACCCGCTTTCCGCTGCCGGCATACTCCGAAGGCAGCGCGGAAAACCGTTCAGACCAGCATGCCCATCGGGTTCTCGATCAACTTCTTGAAGGCGACCAAGAGTTCGGCCCCCAGCGCTCCGTCAACCGCACGATGGTCGGTCGACAGCGTCACCGACATCACGGTGGCGATCTTGAC